>DHVE01000144.1:56178-98135 GCA_002412495.1 Betaproteobacteria bacterium UBA5216 | reverse complement strand
TTCTTTGTCACCAACAAGCTGCCGGAGCACCCCACCATGCACTGGCACGGCATCCTGCTGCCCAACGGCATGGACGGCGTGGGTGGCCTCACGCAACCGCACATCGGCGTCGGCAAGACCTTCGTCTATGAGTTCGAGATGAAAAAATCCGGCACCTTCATGTATCACCCGCACGCCGACGAAATGGTGCAGATGGCGATGGGCATGATGGGTTTTATCGTGGTGCATCCCAAGAACCCCGCGCTGCATCGCGTCGATCGCGATTTTGTATTTTTGATCAACGCGTTTGATATCGAACCGGGTGCGGCAGTGCCGAAGGTCAACACCATGCTCGATCAAAATCTGTGGTGCTGGAACTCCCGATCGTTTCCGGGCATCGCGCCCTTTGTGGTCCGTCGCGGCGACCGCGTGCGCATCCGATTCGGCAATCTCACCATGACCAACCACCCGATCCACATGCACGGCTACGATTTCTCCGTGACGTGTACCGACGGCGGCTGGGTGCCGAAAAGCGCGCAATGGCCCGAAGTGTCCGTCGATGTCGGGGTCGGCCAAATGCGCGCAATCGAGTTCGTTGCCGATGCACCCGGCGACTGGGCGATTCATTGCCACAAATCGCATCACACCATGAACGCGATGGGCCACAAGGTGCCGACGATGATTGGCGTCGATCATCGCGGCGTCGCCGAGAAGATCATCAAGCTCATCCCCGATTACATGGTGATGGGCGAACGCGGCATGGCCGACATGGGCTCGATGGAAATGCCGCTGCCGGAAAACACGCTGCCGATGATGACCGGTAGCGGCCCATTCGGTCCGCTGGAAATGGGCGGCATGTTCAGCGTGGTGAAAGTGCGCGACGGCCTGGCGCGCAACGACTACGCGGATCCCGGCTGGTACAAACATCCGCAAGGCACCGTGGCGTACGAATGGAAAGGCGGGGCACCGGTGGCGCAACGCGAGTCGCCACCCGCCGCATCCGTGGTACGCGCGCCCGCCGAGCGCGAAGTGCAGGTGCGTAAACCCACGCACCACGATCATCGTTAACTACTTGGAGGAACTTTCATGAAAATGACACCACCGGTTATTGGTATCGCGCTCCTCCTCGGCGCTGGCGTGGCGTTCGCGCACGACGATGCGCAAAGAAAGAAAGCGCCGTTCAGCTCGGCGCAACTGGCGGAAACACCTTTCGGCAAGGCGGGTGACGCGAAGAAATTCGCCCGCACCGTGACCATCACCATGAGCGACAAGATGCGCTATACGCCCGACACCCTCACCTTCAAGCGCGGAGAGACCATCCGCTTCTTGGTGAAAAACAGCGGCAAGATCATGCACGAATTGGTGCTGGGCAACATGAAGGAACTCAAGGAACACGCCGAGTTGATGAAGAAATTTCCCGGCATGGAACACGACGAGCCGTACATGGCGCATGTCGCGCCGGGCAAATCCGAAACCATCGTCTGGCAATTCACCAAGGCAGGCGAATTCTATTTCGGCTGCCTGATTCCCGGCCACTTCGAGGCGGGCATGACTGGAAAAATCACGGTAATGCCATAACCAATTGTTTTTATTAATCTTTCAAGGACACATCCAATGAAAAAAATCCTGCTCGCGCTGGCACTGACAATAAGCACGGTCGGCACCTTCAGTGCGCAAGCGCAATCCCCCATGACCAATGGCGAAGTCCGCCGCGTCGACAAGGATGCAAAGAAACTCACCATTCGTCACGGTCCCATTGTGAATCTCGACATGCCTGCGATGACCATGGTGTTTCAGGTGAAAGACCCGGTCATGCTCGACAAGTTAAACGCGGGAGACAAGATTAAATTCATTGCCGAAAAATCAGGCGACGCTTACGTGGTGACCACGATCGAAGTGACGAAGTAACGCGGCCCGCTGTTACCAAACGTTACAAAGCCATGCCTTGAAAGCGTACACGCGGCCCTGATTAATAATCTGGACAAGGGCAAAAGCGCATGTTTGATCTGCATCAAGCTTGCTTCATTCCGATTGAACTCGCGCGGCCGCCAAAGTCGAATGTACGGTTGTTCGCGCGGTGCGTGTCCGTGGGTAATCACCCATTGACGGCATCGCAACGAACAAATCATATGGTTCACTTTTAAGGAGATTGCGATGTTAAAGAAACTCTTGGCAGGTACGTCACTTGCAGTAGCAGCCTTGGCCAGCGCACCATTGCTGGCCGACCCCGGGGATCATCGTCACGGAAAAAACGCGCCCTGCGCCGGCGAAAAATGTCCGGCGGCAACCGCAGGGCAACCGCGGCAGCACGGCATGGGACACGGCGGAATGCATCGTATGCATGCCACGCGTGGCGAGCATCAGGGCAAGGGCGCGCGGCGCGGCAACATGGGTGAAGACTGCCCGATGCATGGCGAAGGCCGCGAACGCAAGCCCAGCTGATCAGCCTGCAAACGGGTCGGGAGCACGCCGGTGGCCTACAGGTCACCGGTGTGTTCATGCGCATGGCGAACGTGGATTCGCTCCCACGCGGTTGCGGTATACACTTGCAACCCTGCATCGCGTAAACATTCATTACAAACAAGGAATCCCCATGGCCCGCACCAAGCCCATCACCGCCAAATCCGATCTCGCGCCCGAGCACCACGCGGCCGCCGACGCCGTGCTGAAAGTGTTCGGCCATATCCGCGGCCCCTTCGGCGTTCTGCTGCACAGCCCGTCGCTCGCCGAACGGCTGGCGCCCATGGTGGGTTTCGTGCGCGACGACACCATCGTCGAGCCGAACCTGCGTTTTGTAGCGATTCTCGGCGCCGCGCGCGAGTGTGATGCACCCTATGTATGGGCGGCGCAGGTGGCGCTGGCCCGCAAACACAAAATCCGCGAAGACTTGATCGACCATATCCGCGCACGGCGCGACCCGGCTGCGTTGCCCGCGGACGAGCGCGATATCCTGAATTACACGCTGCAACTGACACGCACCCACAAGGTCGGTAAGGCCCTGTTCGATGTGCTGCATGACCGCCATGGCGTGCAGTGGCTGGTTGAATTGACGGCCACGCTGAATTTTTTTGTTTTCGTTTCCGGCATAGCCAACGCGTTCGAGGTGGACGTGCCGGCGGATGGTGATCCCCTAGGTTAATTCGTTGACAGGATTCCAAAGGTAAATCTGCGCGCCCTCTTGTCCAAACGTGCCGACGACCCTCCGATCACCGGCCGCTGCATGTCTTGTTGATTGGCGCCGGCAAGTTCGGCGCGATGTTTCTGTCGCAAGTGCGGCGCGAGGTGGAACGCGCTTACCACGACGTTACCGCAATGCGTGATTGACAATGGCTGCGCGTATCCTCTACAGTCCGCCGCCAGATCCGCGCATTTACAGCAGTATTTACACACCCCGTCACTCGTCACCGGAGCAAACCCATGAAAACCCTGATTGCCCTATCGCTATCCGCGCTGCTCGCCGCTTGCGCCTCCACCGGTGCGCCGGAAGGCCCCACGGCCACGGCCCGTCTGCAATCCAAGAGCGGCAGTTCGGTTGCCGGGACGATACATTTCACGCAAGTCGGTGACCGCGTGCGCATCACCGGCAACATTTCGGGCCACAGCCCCGGCTACAAGGCCATGCACATACACGAAAAAGGCGATTGCTCCTCGGCGGACGGCATGAGCACTGGCGGCCATTTCAATCCTGCAAAGGCCAAGCACGGCGCACCGGGGGCCGGTCACGCGGGCGATTTTGGTAATCTGGTATTTGACAGCTATGGCCGCGCGTCCGTAAACATCATGGCGAGCGGAATTGTCGTCAACAACACCGCGCCCAATGGCATCGTGGGACGCGCCGTCATCATTCACGCGCAGGAAGACGATCTTAAAACCGACCCGACCGGCAACGCGGGCGGACGCGTGGCATGCGGCGTGATTGAGTAACGCCGCCGGGTTTATGCAAGAAAGCAACACCGTTAACACCCGCCAACAATAAGGCTCGCCCGCGCGGGCCTTTCGGTGGCGTTAGCGTTATCCGGCGCGCACCGCGTCGAGCAATTCGCGCACGTTGCCGAGTTGCTCCAGCCCATCCACCAGCGTGATGATGCGATCGACCGCGGCGTTTGAAATCACCCCGCTTGCCGCGGTGCGCAGCTTGCACTGAATTTCGGCGCGGCTGAGTGGATCGGCGGCATCACCCTTGGCCACCAGCCGCCGGTCGGTGTGCGTGACACCCGCCGTGGTTTTGATTTCCACCAGTGCCGCCGTGCCCTGTATGCCGGCATCGGCAAACACCTTCACGCGATCACGCGCGAAATCGCCAACCGCCTTGTCCTGCACGCGCGCGGGTTCGAACTGATCCAGCCAACAGGCGCGATCATGCAGTACCACCGAGGCGATGTAGGGCATTGACAACAGCGCCTTGAACTTGTCGTCCCACGCCAGCGTGCCATGCATGTCGTAAACGCCTTTTGATAAACCGACGCGCACCTCGGCAATATCCGCCGGCTTGAGATTGTGTTGCTCCGCCAGTGCCAGTAGCGCTGTAATTACCGATTGCACCGAACTGGCCGCCGGCCACAGCCGCAGCGAAATCTGATCCAGTGTCCATTGCTTGCCGAGTTCCGCGGTAACCACATCGGGTCTGCCACCGTCGGAGTACGCGTTGTAAATGCCGCCATCCTTGTGCGTGAGTATTTCCTTCGACGCGAGAAAGCCCTGCTCCGCCAGCAAGCCCGCCATCAAGCCGGACAAGGCGCCGCGGCATTGGTGAAATTTAATCGTCGGCGTGCCCCAGTGCGCGAACGTGCCCGCCGACTGGCTGCCCGCCAGTCCAAACGCCATCAACTGCGTGTCCGCGTTGAAACCGCGCAATTTGCCGACCGCGGCGGCGCCACCAAACGGCCCCACTACCCCCGGCGAATGCCAGCCGCGCGAGCGAAACGCGGCGTAGTGCGTGCCATTCGCCACGCGCACGGAAGTCTCCAGCCCCGCCGTAACCGCCGTCAACAATGCGCGGCCGGAAGCGCCGTCGCGCTCGGCAATCGCCAGTGCGGGCGAAATCACCTGCGGTGTGGTGTGATACAGCGTGGGACGATGCACATCACATACCGTCACGGCGGTAATCAAATACCCGTTCAACAACGTCGTGCCCGCCAGCGACAGTTTGTCGCCGCCAAACACGCTGGCTTCCTGGGAAGCGCCCAGGGCCGCCGCCAGTCCGCGTATTTGCTTGACCTCGTCGCCATGCGTGCCGGCGAGCGCGCTGGCAATCGCATCGAGAATAATGTTCTTCACGCGCTCGCGCGTGGCGGCGGGAATTTGTTCGTATTGCAGGCCGGCGATAAACGCGGCGAGATCGGCGGTAGGGGTGGTGGACAGTTGAGACATACTCGGTAAATTCCTTTTGCCTGAACAATTTCCCTGTTGTTTCCGCGCAGGGGAGAACGACCGGGAGGGTTAACCTGCGTAAATTCTGCGTGGGTCAGTGGTAAAAAAACGGCCTGATCGTGGAAACTCAATCCAGCTTCGCGCCAGAGTCCTTCACCACCTTCGCCCACTTCACCAATTCGGATTTGATCAGGTCAGAAAACTCCGCCGGCGTGGACAAGGCCGGTTCCGCGCCCAAGCCGATGAGCTTCTGGCGTATATCCGGCAGGCGCACGATTTTCGACACGGCGACATGAATTTTTTCCAGCACGGGTGCAGGCATCGCCGCCGGCCCCATCAGGCCGTTCCAGCCGATGGCGATGTAGCCCGGCAGTGTTTCGTTGATGGTCGCCACGTCGGGCAGCGCGGGAATGCGCTTTGCGCTGGTGACGCCGATGGCGCGCGCCTGGCCATTTTTCACCAGCGGTACGCCGGACGGCGCGGTGGCAAAAGTCAGCGCCGCTTCGCCGGAAATCAGCGCGATCATCTGCGGCCCCGCGCCTTTGTACGGAATGTGCAGCAGGTTCACGCCCGCCATGGTCTTGAACATTTCAGCGGTGAGATGGGGCTGCGCGCCGCTGCCCGCCGAGCTGTATTGCAAGTCGCCCGGGCGCTTTTTGGCCAGTGCAATCAGCTCCTTGACGTTTTTCACTGGCACCGACGGATGCACCAGCAGTACGCTCGGCAAGTTCACCAGATTGGTGATGGCGGTGAAATCCTTGATCGGATCAAATGTGAGCTTGGCGTAAATCGCCGGATTGATGGCATGCGTGCCCACTGTGTTGATATAAAGCGTGTAGCCGTCCGGCTTGGATTTGGCGACAAAATCCGATGCGATATTGCCCGCCGCGCCGGGACGGTTGTCGGTGATGACCGGCTGCCCCCATTCTTCCGTGAGTTTCTGGCCAATCGTGCGCGCGAGTATGTCCGAGGTGCCGCCCGGCGGAAACGGCACGACGATGCGCATTGCGCGCGACGGAAACACTTGCGCGGTCTGCGCCACTGCCGCGTTGGCCGTCAGCAGAGCCGCCAACATGGCACCCGCGATTACCGGGGCCGCCATCGCATTGCCTGGGTCACTCATGACTTTCTCCTCGGCGCGCGCGTGCCGGTAGGACACATTGCCCATCGCCATGGCGTCGCGTGCACGATCACCGGAAGATTTTACCGTAGGCACCACGCCGCCGTGACGATTTTGCGTGGCGCGGCGCCGGGGCCGCTACAATTGACCCATGATTCCCTGGCTCGACAAGCACACCCCGTTTCCGCCGCTATCGCGCGCGATGCAGGAACCCAACGGCCTGCTGGCCGCGGGCGGCGAACTTTCGGCGTCGCGTCTGATCGAAGCGTATCGAAACGGCATTTTTCCGTGGTACGGCGCGGATCAGCCGCTGCTGTGGTGGAGCCCTGATCCCCGCATGGTGCTGGCGCCCGCTGATCTGAAGATATCGCGCTCGCTCGGCAAACGCCTGCGCAAAAAAGATTTTTCCGTGCGCGTCGATACGCGCTTTGAAGCGGTGATGCGCGCCTGCGCCGCGCCGCGCGATGAACAGGGTGGAACATGGATTACCGATGACATGGTGGCCGCATACTCCGATTTGCATATGCGCGGTATCGCGCACTCGGTCGAAACCTGGATCGATGGCGAACTCGCCGGCGGACTTTACGGCGTCGCCATCGGGCGCATGTTCTATGGCGAATCCATGTTCACGCGCGCAACCGATGCCTCGAAAATCGCCCTGGCGCATCTCACGCGCCAGCTCCAGCGATGGAATTTCGGGCTGATCGACTGTCAGATGAACACCGCCCACCTCGCCTCGCTGGGCGCGCGCGAGATCGCGCGCGACGATTTCGTACGTCGCCTCAAAGTCTTGGTAGACTGTGATCCGCCGCAGGCATGGCAATTCGACGATGACTTGTTTGCATGACTTATTTGACTGAATTCCCGCTGTCGGTATTGCAGTTCTATTCGACGGCCCCCTACCCGTGCAGTTATCTGCCGGAGCGGCTCGCGCGCTCGCAAGTCGCCACGCCCAGCCACTTGATAGACACCGCGGTATACGGTGAACTGGTGCGGGCCGGGTTTCGCCGCAGCGGCGCGTTTACCTACCGGCCGCACTGCGACCAATGCCGGGCCTGCGTGCCGGCGCGCGTGGTGATTGCGGATTTTCAGCCCACGCGCGCGCAACGCCGCTACGGCAAGAAACACGCGAATCTCTCCGTGCAGATGCTCGATCTGAAATATCAGGCGGAACATTACGAACTGTATTTGCGCTATCAGGCACGCCGTCACAGCGGCGGCGGCATGGATCAGGACAGCCGCGAGCAATACCGGCATTTTCTGTTGCAAAGCAATGTCGATTCACGCCTCGTTGAATTTCGCGAGGACGGCGCGCTACGCATGGTAAGCATAATCGACGCGCTGCCGGATGGCCTGTCGTCGGTATATACCTTTTACGAGCCGGACATGCCCGGCACGAGTTTCGGCACCTACAACATCTTGTGGCAGATCGCCCTGTGCAAGAAGCTCGATCGCCCGTATCTTTATCTCGGCTACTGGATCGCACGCAGCCAGAAAATGGCCTATAAGAGTCAGTACCGGCCGCTGGAAGGGTTGGTCGATGGGCAATGGCGCCCGATGGCGGTAACTTGAGACCGGATTTTTTGATGGGGAATCGGCGGCATGCGCATCCTGATCATTGAAGACGATCCGGATATCGCGTCGAACCTGTACGATTTTCTGGAGGCGGCCGGACACACCGTGGATGCGGCGCCCGACGGCATTACCGGCTTGCATCTCGCGTCGAGCGGGCAGTTTGATTGCATCCTGCTTGATCTCGGCCTGCCGCGTCTTGATGGCAACACACTTTGCCGACGCCTGCGGGAAGATGCCCATGTCGAAACGCCGGTGCTGATGATCACCGCGCGCGACACGCTGGACGACAAGCTGAAGGGTTTTGAACACGGCGCGGACGACTATCTGGTCAAGCCCTTCGCGCTGAAGGAAGTGGAAGCCCGTCTCGCGGCACTGCATCGCCGCCACGGCGGCAAGCGCACGCAGCGCGTGCTGTCAGTCGGCTCGCTCACGCTGGATCCGCGCACCCTGCGCGTCAGTTATCACGGCGCGGACGTAAAGCTGCCTCCAAAATGCCTGCGTTTGCTGGAAATCATTCTGTCGCAACCCGACCGGATTCATACGCGCGATGAGCTAGAACACGCGGCGTGGGGCGACCGGCAGCAAACCAGCGACACGCTACGCACACACATGCACGTGCTGCGCCGTGCGCTGACGCAAGCTGGCGGCATGGATCCCATCGAAACGGTACACGGCATGGGCTATCGTATCAACACGGCGGCGACGGCCCGTCAGTCATCTTGAACGGCAAACCCGGCCGGCACCTCGGATTGCGCGCGCGGGTCGCGCTGGCGTTCACCGTGGCATTCACCTTGATGATGTGCGCGCTGGGCTTGGCCCTGTTCAACGCGTTCGAAGACATGGAAGACACGCTGGTCGAGCGCCTGATCAACGATGAAGTCAGCCTTATCGTCGAACGGCTGAAAGAAAATCCGCGGCTTGCCGCATCGACCAATCCGCATCTGTATTCGTATTTGGTGCATGCGCCGTCCGATGTGAATTCACTGCCCGCGTACCTGCGCCCTCTGGGCATCGGACAACACGAAATTTTTGAGCAGGGCAATCAGTTTCAGGTCACGGTGCGCGACGTGAACGGCGGCCGCTTGTACGTGGCTTACGATGTCAGCCTGTTTCAGCAGCGCGAGCGCCAATTCGTGATTTTTCTCGGGCTGGCTATCCTCGCGGTCGTGGGCATGTCGCTAACGCTGGCCTATTGGCTGTCGGGTGTACTGGTACGGCAAATCGTGGCGCTCGCCAAAACCGTTGAGACGCTTACGCCGGGAAGCGCGCGGCCGCCGCTGGCGCAGCCTGGACAAGACGCCGAAGTGGCGAAACTCGCGCGCGCGTTCGACACGTACCAGGCGCGGCTCGATGCACTGCTGCTGCGCGAGCAAGAGTTCACGGCCAATGCCAGCCACGAATTGCGCACGCCGCTCACCGCCATCCACACCAGTTGCGAACTGCTGGCGGCCGACCACACGCTGTCGGCAAAATCCGCGCAACGCGTGGCCGCCATCGCCAAGGCGGCGCGGCGCATGAACACGGAAATCGAGGCGCTGCTGCTGCTCGCGCGCGAGCAGACGCCCGGCGAAAATCAGACGGTTTCTATCGCTGATATCGTGAACGACACCCTCGAACCCTATCGCGCCGAATTGCACGCACGCGGTCTCGCCCTCGAACTCGATATTGCGCCGGATGCCGTGCTCACGCTGAATCTTCGCGCGCTGCAATTGGTGCTCTCCAATCTGGTGCGCAACGCGATTCAATACACCACGCAGGGCCGGGTTACGGTGCGTTACCGCGATGGCGCCTTGCAGGTGATCGACACGGGCGCCGGCATTCCGGAAAGTCAGCTCGGCAAGATTTTCGAACGCTATTACCGGGCGGATGACGCCAGTCCCGGCGGCATGGGCCTGGGTCTGGCCATCGTTAAACGCCTGTGCGATCAGTTTGGCTGGCGTATACAGGCCGCCAGCGTGGTGGGGCATGGCAGCACATTTACCTTGCGACTTTAAAACTTTAATAATCAATAAGTTACATAAATTCCACGCAGCGCGCGCAAGCCTCACAAGCGCCTCACATATCGCTGACACGCGCTTCACGCCATCCAGCATAACCTCGCAGGCTGGGTCGTTCATATTAGCGCTTGCCGGTGCGTGCACGGTGCATGCCCGGTGACCGCAACTATTCCAGGAAATACCGATGCAATTTGCCGTATCCCTCCTGCCGCGCGCGCGCGCGTCATTGCTGCGTTCGCGGTTTGTTCTGGCCGCGCTGTTAATCGCCGTATATGGCGTTGTATCGTTGACCACGCGACTCGTGCTGAGCGTCCGTTCGCTATCGGCAGGGCAGCTATCGCTGCCGGAAATGCCGCGCGTGCTGCTGGTAGGATTAGGATACGACACAATCGCGGCATTCACCCTCGCCGCCACGTTTGTGCTGTGGCTGACCCTGATGCCGGAACGCTGGTTTCACAAACGGTGGCACCGCGTGTTTTTGTGGACGGGATTCGCCGTATCGGTATTCGGCCTGCTCTATCTCGGTGCGGTGGAGTACTTTTTCTTCGATGAATTCGATTCGCGCTTTAATTTTGTCGCGGTCGAATACCTGATCTATCCACACGAAGTCTTCGTCAACATCTGGCAATCTTATCCGGTGGCGCAGGTATTGATTGCCACCGCCCTCATCACCGCGTTGGTGCTGTGGCTGGCGCGCGGCATCGTCACCAGGGGCTTGGAAGCGGTCCAGCGTTTTCCCAAACGCCTGCCGTGGGGCATGGCCGTTTGCGGTGCGCTGGTAACGATGCATTTTGCGTTCAACATCAACAGCGGACGCAATAACGTCAATCGCGTGGCCGACGAGCTCGCCGCCAATGGCCTTTACACATTCTTTAACGCGGCCTTCAACAACCATCTTGACTATAAACAGTTCTATGTCACGATGGATAACGATCAGGCGATCGCGCGCGCACGGAAAATTGTCGCGCAATCCAACACCACCTTCATCCCTGGTGCGGCACATCCGTTGGCGCGCCACGTCAGCTACCCGCTGCCCGCCAAGCCGCTGCACGTCATCGTGCTGCTGGAAGAATCACTGGGCGCCGAATTTGTGGGTGCCTACAGCCAGCGCCCCGGCCTTACCCCCAACATGGATCGTATCGCCAACGAAAGCCTGGTGTTCACGCGCACCTACGCGAGTGGCACCCGCACCGTGCGCGGCATGGAGGCGGTAACCGCCTCGTTCCCGCCGGTGCCACCCGAATCCATCGTCAAGCGCGCGAACAACGAAGGGCTGTTCAACTGGTCCACGGTGATGAAGCAGAACGGCTACACGCCGACCTTTATCTACGGCGGTTACGGCACCTTCGACAACATGAATCATTTCTTCGGCAACAACGGTTACAAGGTCGTAGACCGCACCGACATGCCCACGCCGAATTTCGCCAATATCTGGGGCGTTTCGGATGAAGACCTGTTCCGCGATGCTTTCGGCGTGTTTGACGAACAGCACCAGAAGGGCGAGCGCATTTTCTCCGTGGTGATGACCACATCCAATCACAAGCCATTCACCTTTCCGCCGGGTGTGCCCGGTGTCAAACCCGAGGGCGGCGGGCGCGAAGCCGGGGTGCGTTACTCGGATTACGCCGTCGGGTGGTTTATTGACGAACTCAAGAAAAAACCGTACTTTGAAAATACGATGGTGGTGATCGTGGCCGATCACGGCGCGCGCGCCTACGGGCGCGCAAGCATACCGCTGCCAACCTATGAGATACCGTTTATGGTGTACAGTCCCAAACACATCGCGCCGCGGCGTTTTGACGGATTGACCAGTCAACTCGATGTCGCACCCACCGTGCTGGGCCTGCTCAACATTTCTTATGACAGCCTGTTTTTCGGCAAGGACACCCTGCTCGGCGACGCGCATAGCCGTGTTGCCGTACTGAACCACAACCGCGATATTGCGCTGCTGCACAACGAGAAGCTCGCGCAACTGGGATTCCGCAAGACCCGCTCGATGGTGTCGTACGACCAGACCACGCGCATGATGGCGCGGCTGCCCGAGGACGAAGAGGCGTTGCTCGACGCCGCCGCCATGTTCCAGATCGCCTACGACGCCTACACCCGGCGCACCCCCATGCTGGCGGGCTCGCGCTGACACCGTGATGCCGCGGATGCGCTATTTCGCGATTCATCTGCTGCCCGTCATCGCGGTTGCGGCCAGCATACTCGCAATGGATCATGCGGGCATCGATCCGCTGGTGAGCGGCTGGTTTTTCGATCCGCACATCAACGGCTTTCCCTTGCGCTATAACGGCTTTGTGGAAGTGGCGCTGCACCACGGCGCTAAATACGTGGTTGCACTGGTGGCGGTGGCCGCCTATGCCGCCTACCTGATTTCGTTTCTGTCCGAATCCCTGCGCCCCCAGCGAACGCCGTGCCTGTTTATCGCGCTGGCGCTCACGCTCGCGCCGTTGGCCGTGGCGGCGATGAAATTTTTCAGCATGCGGCATTGCCCTTGGGATGTTGCGGGCTTTGGCGGATATGTACCCTATGCCGGGCTGTTAGAAGCATACCCGTTCAACGCGGCGCCGGGCCGGTGTTTTCCGGCCGGACATGCCTCGACCGGCTTTTGCCTGTTTGCATTTTATTTTGCCGGACTCGCGTTCAAAAACACGGCGTGGGCGCGCGTGGGTTTTGCGCTGGGACTGTCCGCTGGTCTCGCGCTTGGCTTGGTGCGCATCATGCAAGGCGCGCATTTCGCAACGCACGTGCTTTGGTCCGGAGTGGTTTGCTGGATCGTGATTACCGTGCTGTACGGGCTGATGCTCCAACCGCGCGATCAGCGCGGCGGCGTGGCCGGTCAGCAAACAAGCCCCGAGTGAAACCGTCCGAAAATCACAGCACGCTCGCGCAACGCGTAGACGCGCTGCTGCCGCAAACGCAGTGCCAACAGTGCGGCTACGCGGGTTGTCAGCCCTATGCGGAGGCCATCGCCAGCGGCGCGGCCCTCATCAACCGCTGCCCGCCGGGTGGCGACGAAGTGATCGCCGATCTCGCCGCGCTGATGCAGTGCAAGCCCCTGGCGCTGGACACGAGCCGAGGCGTCACTAAAAAACCCTCGGTCGCGCTGATCGAAGAGACGTGGTGCATCGGCTGCGCGTTATGCATTCAGGCGTGTCCCGTGGATGCCATTATCGGCGCGGCCAAACGCATGCACACCGTGATCGCGGATGAATGCACAGGCTGCGAGTTGTGCATACCACCGTGTCCGGTGGATTGCATACAGATGGTTGCCGTGTCGCGGCCCGTTGACCAAGACTCGCGAGAAACGCGCGCGGCACGTGCGGCACACGCAAAGGCGCGGTACGTGGCGCGAGGCAAACGGCTAGGCGAATCACAGTCTTTAGACCGGCCCGCTGAAAAAGTCATGGAACCGGGCCATCGCAAGAAACACGCCGCAGTGGCACGGGCGCTTGAACGCGCGCGCCTCAAAATCAATAAATAATAATCAGAAACAAATACTTAGACTTGAGGCGCCCTAACGGCCGAACAGCCCCTTAACGCCTTGCAGCAAACCGCCCGCATCCAGCGCGGGTTTCTGCGCAGGCGCTGCGTTGGCTGCGGGTGCTGCGGCCGGCTTCTCGTTGGTTAACGAACGGGCGCCCGCCGTTGGCGCCGTGCCGCGAGTGGGCGCCGCAGTGCCTTCGGCCACCGGAGTTATCTCCGGCTCGATGCCCGAGGGAAGCTTGGACATGCGCGGGGTCAACAAATCACCCAGCTTGGTGAGCCGGTCCGACGGCGCGGGGTGCGTTGCAAACAGGAACGCCACGGATTCATCACCTTTTGCGCGTGCATTCAGTTTATGCAACACCTCGGCCAGACCAAAGGCGTTATAGCCCGCGCGCGCCGCAAGGATAACCCCCACGGCATCAGCTTCGTATTCGGAATCTTTATCCAATCCGCTGAGGAACATTTCCTTAACCTTGTCGAGCGCGAATTTTCCAATCTGGTTGTTCCCGCTACGGCTTGCCGCCAGGTTTGCGCCCGCCGACACTAGTGCCTGCTTCTGCATCACACTGATGTGATGCTTCTTGATAACGTGACCGATTTCGTGCCCCAACACGCCCGCCAACTGCGCTTCGTTGTCGAGCAGGTCGTACAGTCCGCGGGTAATCAGGATGGTACCGCCGGGCATCGCCATCGCGTTGATATTCAGTGCATTGGCAACACCGAAGCGCCAAGGGATATCCGGTCGCTCGCTTTGCGAAGCAATCCACCTACCCACGCGATTCACGTACGCCTGCACATTCGCGTCGTCCACCAGTGCAACCTGCCCAAGAATACGCCCGGCAAGTTCACGGCCTATCTGGATTTCCTCTTTTTCGCTGATACCGGTCGTAGCGGTCGCAACATCCTTGCCCGCATTAAGCAGGCTGCCAAGGTCAAAACCGCGTTGCGCCTGCGCGACGCCGCACACAAGCGACAACGCAACGATCAACAGTAATTTGTATCGTGTCATGACGGCCTCCATCAATAGCTGATCGTGGTTGCGGACAAGCCTTTGCCGCTGGCGTATTCCTGCCCGCCCGCCTTGTCCACCGCGTAACCATCCAGTAGCGCCAGTTGCTCCGTGCTAACCGCGCCGCCATCCCCCAACGCATTGCCGATGGTTTCCTTATCGAAACCGCGGATTCCGATGGTATTGGTGGAACTGGTCTGTTGCCGGCGAGGACCGAACAGCCCACCCATCGATGCGCCGCCCGAAGACGCGCCGCCGCTGCCGAAGCTGATATCCGTCGTCAACGCCCAGCCGCTGGCCTGCGGCGTCTTGATGTTAAGCCACGGCCCTTGCTTGCTGCTGGCGTCGCCCGTCGTGCCCTGCTTGATCTGCGCCACCGGCTTGGCGTCAAACTTCGGCTCGGAACGTAGCGGCGCATCCTTGGTAAATGTAACCGGTTCCGCAGCGACACCGCCCGCTGTAATCAAAGCGGAGCTTACGATGGTTGCGGCGAAAAACAGCATTTGGCGCAATAAAGTCATAACTCTCTCCGCTAACGGACTGATCCGCCAAGATTATATAATGGGCCACCATTCCACACGCAACATTCTACTGACATTCCCCACGCCATGAACCCTGCCAAGCGCCGCGCCATTTTTGAGCGTTTCCAGGCAGCCAATCCCGAGCCGCGCGGCGAACTTCACTTTAACAGCCCATTTGAGCTGCTTATCGCGGTGATTCTATCGGCGCAGGCCACCGACAAAAGCGTCAACCTCGCGACGGATGCCCTTTACCCGCGCGCCAACACACCGGCAGCCATACTGAAACTGGGACAAAAAGGGCTGGAACGTTACGTCAAATCCATCGGACTGTATCGCACCAAGACCAAGAACATTCTCGCCACCTGCAAGCTGTTACTTGAAAATCACGGCGGCGAGGTTCCGAGCACGCGCGAAGCGCTGGAAGCGCTGCCCGGCGTGGGCCGCAAAACCGCCAATGTCGTACTTAATATTGCGTTCGGTCAACCGACCATTGCAGTCGATACGCATCTGTTTCGTATCGGCAACCGCACCGGCATAGCACCGGGCAAAACACCACTGGAAGTCGAGGAGCGCTTGCTGAAATTCGTGCCGCCGGAATTCATGTTGCACGCGCATCACTGGCTGATACTGCACGGGCGCTATGTGTGCGTCGCGCGCGCACCGAAGTGCGGAGAATGCCTGATCGCGGATTTGTGCGAGTACCGGGCGAAGGTCAGTGTTTAGTGTTGAATTTTTAGTGTCAAGTTAACAGCCGGTCTCTCTGCTGGCCACGATTTTCGGTTCACTAAACACTCATCACTCCAAACTCAACACTGTATTATTTAAACGTCACCAGCCCCTGCTGCGACGAGAAGTACGCCGCCAGATCTTCCATGTCGCGCTGCGACAGGTTGGTGCCCATAGGCGCCATGATCGGGTTTTTGCGCGTGCCCGATTTGTAACCTTGCAGCGACTTGACGATATAGTCGGCGTTTTGCCCAGCCAGCTTCGGAAAATCAGCGGAAGCGCTATTGCCGTCCGCGCCATGACAGGCCGCGCAGGCCTTGGCTTTTTCCTTGCCCGCCGCTGCGTTGCCCGCATGTGCAACGGACGTTACGGACATCTGCCAGCCCAACACCAAAGCCGCACCGCACACCATCGTTGTGATTTTTTTCATTTTTGCCGTCCCCGTCCCTTACTTCGCCGCCAGTTTGCCGGGACCCGCGCCATAGTACGCCGCGAGATCCGCCATGTCTTTGTCCGAAAGCGTCGCAGCGATCCCTTTCATGCTCGGGTGGTTGCGGTCGCCGGATTTATACGCCTGCAACGCCTTGACGATATACGCCGGGTGCTGGCCACCGATTTTGGGCACGCTATACACCTCGGGGAAAGCCGTTTTGTAGCCTTCGATGCCATGGCAGCCGATACACATGGAATTCAACTTGGCTCCCGCTGCGGCATCACCAGCCGGCGTCTGCGCCATTGCCGGTAAGCTCATTGTCGCCATCGAAGCCGCCATCCCCAATATTGCGCACAGTTTCATAGTCGTAATCTCTGCCCTGATTTCGGTGATTCGTGATGTATTTAGGGTGATTCTTTGCGGCGGCATTATACCCGAAAATCGGCTTTCGTTGCCGTGCCCGTCGCTATCGCCCATAATGGACAAACGCCATTCGCAGGTGCTCCAGACGCCACAGATGCCATGCCGCACTTCACCATCCACCAGATAATGCCTTGAACCCGTCCAGCCCGCCGCGGTATCCGACCTGGCTGCCGCGCCTGTTTCCGTTTCTGCGCTGGTGGCCCATGGTCAATCGCGACACCCTGCGCGCGGACGGCATGGCGGCACTGGCCGGTGCCATCATCGTGCTGCCACAGGGCGTGGCATTCGCCACGCTGGCCGGCATGCCACCCCAGTACGGGCTTTACGCGGCCATGGTGCCCGCGATCATTGCGGCGCTGTTCGGATCGAGCTGGCATCTGGTTTCCGGCCCGACCAACGTCATCTCGATATTTCTTTTCGCCAGCCTGAGTGTGCTGGCCGAACCGGCCAGCAGCGACTACATCAAGCTCGCGCTCACGGTCGCCTTTCTCGCCGGCATCATGCAACTCGCGATGGGGCTCGCGCGCATGGGCGCGCTGGTCAATTTTATTTCGCATACGGTGGTCATCAGTTTTACCACCGGCGCGGCCTGCCTGATTGTCGCGGCGCAACTGAAGAATTTTTTCGGCATGGATATCCAGCGCGGGCTCTCGTTCCTGGACACGTTATCCACCTTCGGCGTCAAGCTGCTCGACCTGAATCCGTATGTCACGGCGGTGGGCGTGGTGACGCTGCTCGCGGGCATTTTGACGCGCCGGCGCTTTCCGAAATTTCCCTACATGATTTCGGCCATGCTCGCTGGCAGCGTGTTTGCATTCGTGCTTAACCTGATTTTCGGCGCGGCGCGCACCGGCATCGCCATGGTGGGCGATCTGCCGGGCAGCCTGCCGCAACTGTCGCACCCGGATATGTCGCCCGACACCCTGAAAAAAACACTGCCGATTGCGTTCGCTGTGATGATCCTGGCCCTCACCGAGGCCGTTTCCATCGCGCGCGCCATCGCCGCCAAGACCGGCCAGCGCATCGACGGTAATCAGGAATTTATCGGGCAAGGCTTGTCGAACATCGCTGGCGCGTTTTTTTCCGGCTATGCCAGCAGCGGCTCGTTTAACCGCAGCGGCGCCAACTTCGAAGCGGGCGCGCGCACACCGCTGGCGGCCGTGGGCTCGGCGCTGATCCTGATATTCCTGCTGCTGGTGGTGGGGCCGCTGTCGAACCATCTGCCGCTGGCAGTGATGGGCGCGATTCTCTTCATGGTGGCGTACGGCTTGATCGACATGCCGCAGATACGCGCCATCGTGCGCGCCAGCCGGCGCGAAACCGTGGTCATGCTGGTCACGTTTCTGTCGGCGCTGCTGGTGCATCTGGAATTCGCCATCTACGCCGGTGTGCTGCTGTCGCTGATTTTGTACCTGATGCAAACGTCGCACCCGCGCATCCTCGATGTGAAGCCCGACCCGCAGCCCGGCAGTTACCATTTCACCGCCGACACCGGATTGCCGGATTGTCCGCAAGTCAAAATGCTGCGCATTAACGGCGAGGCTTTTTTCGGTGCCGTTGACCACATCCAGACCCACATCGAACAAGTCGATGAGCAGATGCCGACGCAAAAACACTTGCTCATCGTCGCTAGTGGCATCAATTTTGTCGATATCGCCGGTGCGGAACTGCTCACGCACGAGGCGCAGCGGCGGCGACGCATGGGCGGCGCGCTGTATTTTTACCGCATGAAGGATTCCGCGCGGCACTTTCTGGAACGCGGCGGCTATCTCGATACCATCGGCCGCGAGAACATTTTTGACGTGCGCGATATCCCGATGAACGCGATCTATCCAAAACTGGATCCCACGATTTGCCAGACCTGCCAGTTGCGCATCTTCAATCAGTGCAAAACCGCGCTGCCGGACGGCACGCCCCGCGAAGCGCCGCGAGACCCGCCGCCGGAAGTATTGACGCTGACGCCTTCGCCGTAATGCCGGATTGCCATGGCCAACCGCCTCAGCAAAATATATACACGTACTGGCGACCGCGGCGAAACCGGGCTGGCCGACGGCTCGCGCGTGGCCAAGGATTCCCCGCGCATCGAAGCCATCGGCACGATAGACGAACTCAACAGTTGCATCGGCGTCCTGCTCGCCGAAGCCATGCCGCATGAACTGCGCGCCTGCCTCTCCAACGTGCAAAACGACCTGTTTGATCTGGGAGGCGAGTTAAGCGTGCCGGGCCACGACATCCTGTCGCCATCCCACGTAGCTCGGCTAGAAACCGCGCTGGATGCCCTCAACGCGGCATTGCCCCCGCTGAAAGACTTTATTCTGCCCGGCGGCTCGCGCGCCGCCGCGCTGGCCCATGTGGCGCGCACGGTGTGCCGCCGCGCCGAGCGGCGCGTGATAACACTGGCCCATACGCAGGGCGAATCCGTGCCGGCGCTTGCCTGCCCGTATCTCAACCGGCTATCGGATTTGTTGTTTGTTGCGAGCCGCGTCCTGAATCGCTGGGGCAACGAAAAAGACGGCGGCGACGTGCTGTGGCAACCCGGCAAAAATCGTAAGTAGCTGGCTACAGCAGCTCCGTATCGTCGTGCGAGTAAGCCGGTGAGCACGCACAGAGTATTTTCAGCGCCATCTCCCCCGCGCACGCTATGCAATGCGGCGTGTCTGGCGCGATGCAGATCGTGTCGCCCGCCGCCACATCAAATTGCGTGTCGCCCAGCGTCATGCGGCCCGCGCCCTGCGTGATGTGATAAATCTCCTCGGTCACGTGGTGTCTGTGCAATCGCGTTGTCGCGCCGGGCGCGACGATGGCCTCAGCGAAGCTCTGTGCGCGGTTGCCGTGCGCGGCGTGATGCGCCGGATGCATGAGTTCGCGGATCTGCGAACCATCCAGGGTTGTGTACGGTTCGACCGATGCATAACGGGTTTTCATCATTTTTGCGCGATGGGCAACGGGTAGAATGACGGGCACAATCATTTTACGGCACATCATGGGCAAATTATTGGGCGTACTGGGCGGCATGGGGCCGCTGGCGACGGTGGATTTTCTGCACAAACTGATCGAAGAAACACCGGCCGCCGGTGATCAGGACCATATACCCGTGATCGCGTATTCGGTGCCGCAGATTCCCGACCGGCCAAGCGCCATCGCGGGTAACGGTGAATCACCGTTGCCGCACATGCTGCGGGGCATCCACACACTGAAGACGACGGGTGCGACCGCCATCGCCATCGCCTGCAACACCGCGCACTACTGGTACTACGATCTGGTGCAACAAGGCGGATTGCCGATCCTGCACATCGCTGATGCAGCCTGCAGCGCCCTCGCCGGGCCGTCGCTGCGGCAGGCGGGACTGCTGGCGACCGAGGGCACGGTGGCTGCCGGCTTTTATCAAACCCGTCTGGCGGCTCGCGGCGTGCGCTGCCTGACAAGCAGCGCCGAAGCTCAGCGCACGCTGGTGCTGCCCGCCATCGAATGCGTCAAGCGCAACGAACTCGCGCAGGCACATACGCTCGCCTTGGCAGCCGCGCAACAACTGCTCGATGGCGGCGCGCAAAGCATCATCATGGGCTGCACGGAAATTCCGCTGGCGATCGAGTTTCAGGCGTCGGACATTCGTCCGCGCTGCATCGATGCCACGCGCGCGCTGGCGCGCGCCTGCGCGGCGTGGTGGCGCGCCGCTTAAACCTGGCGCTCATTTTCATCGGGCAAGAGGTGGCTCTTGCCTAATAATCGTAAGCAATTGTTTATAAATAACTATTTAAATTGCATTGGCTGGACAAGCTTGCGCGCATCGGCTAAATTTGCATCCACGGCAGGCCGTCGTTCCAGTTGCGCAGGCATCCGGTTCCCGGCCAAAAATTTTATTCACCCATCAAGGAGTCATCGATGAAACGCTACTTCCGTTTGGTAACCGCGCTGATCGCGGGGCTGGCCCTGGCTGGCGCAAGTCATGCGCAGGACGGTGGCACGCTGAAAAAAATTCGCGACACCGGCGTGATCAAGATCGGCCATCGCGACGCGTCGATTCCGTTTTCGTATCTCGACGACAATCAAAAACCCATCGGCTATGGCGTCGACATCTGCCTGAAAATCGCCGACGCGATCAAGGCCAATCTGAAAATGCCCAACCTCAAGGTGGAGTTCGTGCCGGTGACGTCGCAAACGCGCATCCCCATCCTCACCGGCGGCAACATCGATCTTGAATGCGGCTCGACCACCAACAGCATCGAGCGCCAGAAACAAGTGGCGTTCGCGCCGACGTATTTCATGACCGGTACGAAGATCGTGGTCAAAAAAAGCTCCGGCATCAAGGGCTACGACGATCTGAAAGGCAAGACAGTCGTGTTCACGCAAGGTACCACCAACGAGCGCGCGATGAAGGCCTATAACGACGCAAAAAATCTCGGTATCAATTTCATACCGTCCAAAGACCATGCCGAATCGTTCCTCGCCGTCGAAACCGGCCGCGCGGTGGCATTCCCGATGGACGACATCCTGCTCTACAGCCTAGTCGCCAGCGCAAAAACGCCCGGTGACTACGTCGTGCTCGGTGAATTCCTGTCCGATGATCCGTACGCGATCATGCTGCGCAAAGACGACGCCGAATTCAAGAAACTGGTTGATACCACGGTCACCAATATCTACAAAAGCGGCGAAATCAACAAGCTCTATACCAAGTGGTTCCAGTCAAAAATTCCGCCCAAGGGCGTGAACCTGAACTTCCCGATGTCCGACGGCCTGAAAGAAGCCATCAAGAACCCGAATGACACCGGCGTCGGGGCCTGCGGCAGGATGAAGTGTTAATCTACGGTCTAACGTGACCTGCAAGCGGGGAACCTTGGTGTTCCCCGCTTTCACATCCGGCATCCCAAATAGAAAGTTTTTTTGAATAACCTGGAATTTCATGGACTTGGATACATCTGACTGGCTGGCGCGCATCGATCCCGCCTACGATCAGGCGCGGCGCCATCTGGCGCGGCTGGTCGAAGCACCTGCGGCACCCGCGCTCGCGGTGAAGTATCGCGAAATCATTCAGGCCGTGGTGTTGGGGTGCCGTGCCAATCCCGCAATTGAGACGCATTTGCGCAGCGCGCTGGCAGCGGGCTCCAATTTGCGCGAAATACTCGAAGCCTTTCAGGCTGCGGTGGTGCTCGATGGATTTCCCGCGTTGCATTATGCGCTGCCGTTCCTGATGGCACTGCACCAGGAATTCGGCGACGCCATACTCGGCGAAAAATTCGTTGCGCCTGCCGTGACGCCCCACTCGAAAAAGCTTTCCACCGGACCTGTTTCGCGGGGCATGCGCGAGTGGGCATGGCTGGACAAAATGGACCCGGACTACGACCGCGCCCGCCGCGACATCACCGCGCTGGTGTGGACGCCCGCTGCGCCCGCGCTGCCGGTAAAGATCCGCGAGCTGGTGGCATGCGTGGTTTTGGCCTATCGCGTTTTCCCCACGCTCGATGGCCACTTGCGCCGCGCGATACGCGAAGGCGCGAGCGTACGCGAGTTGCTGGAGGGCGTGGAAGCCGCCTCGTTGCCCGGCGGCTTTCCGGTGCTGCACTATGCGCTGCCGTTTCTCAATGATATACATGACGAAATCGAAGCGGGCACGTTTGCCTGAGCGCATCGCGGATGCATCCGGCAAGAAATTCATGACGAACATCCGTCCCTCCATCGTGATGCAGTCGCTGGCGGCGCGCATCGCGCTTATCGTGTTTGTCGTGCTGGTCGTGCTCATCGCCCAAACGGGCGCACACACCGCCGCGGCGCAAAACTATCCCACAAAGACCGTGCGCTATATCGTACCGATGTCCGCCGGCAGCGGCGCCGATACCATCGGACGCATCGTCGCCGCCGGCATGGCGCAGGTATTCGGGCAGCAGGTGATACTCGACAATCGCACTGGCGCCGCCGGTAACCTCGGTGCAGAACTTGCCGCAAGGGCGCCGGCCGACGGCTACACCCTGTTTCAGGCAAGTAGCACACACGCCACCAATGTCAGCCTGTATCGAAAATTGCCCTACGATCTGGTCAAGGATTTCGCCCCGGTCACGCAGCTTGCGTCATCGCCCTCGTTGCTGGTGGTGCATCCATCATTGCCGGTAAAGTCGGTCGCGGAACTGACAAGGCTTACCAAGGCACGGCCGGGTGAAATGAATTATGCGTCGACCGGCGCGGGCAGCGCCACGTTTCTGGCGGCTGAATTATTCAAGGACATGGCGGGCGTCAACATCACGCATGTGCCATACCGTGGCGGCGGTGAAGCTGTCACCGCCATCATTGCCGGTGAAGTATCGGTGTATTTCGCGCCCATGGCATCCATCCTGCCGTATGTGCGCCAAGGGCGGGTGCGCGCATTGGCCGCGACCACGTCGAAGCGTCTCGATTCATTTGCGCAATTGCCCACCCTTGCGGAATCAGGCTACGCGGGCTATCAGGCGGGCAACTGGTATGGCATTTTCGTGCCGATCAAAACGCCGCGCGACGTCGTGTCGACGATACGCACCGGCGCCGTCACCGCCATGAACGAGCCCACGACCAGGAAACGGCTGGTCGATCTGGGTTACCTCATCGCCGGCGATCAGCCCGACGAATTCGCGGCGTTCGTCAAAGCCGAAATCGCCACTCTCGGCAAAATCATCCAGCGCACCGGGTTGAAAGTGGAGTGACGCGGAATAGGTCATGGCAACACCGTAAACGGTGGGGCCATGTTTACCGTAATTTGGAGTAAAGTCGCGCCACCATGGATTTCAGCTTTCTAAACCAGCCCGCCTTTTCCGGCGGCGGCGTTTATCTCGACTGGGTGATCTCCGGCATCAAGTGGACGTTGCTGGTCTCCGTGCTGGGCTGGATCATTGCCTTCAGCGTAGGTTCGGCTCTGGGTGTCTTGCGCACCACGCCGCTGGCCTGGCTGCGCGTGCCGGCAACGATTTACGTCGAAACCTTTCGTAATGTGCCACTGCTGGTGCAGATGTTCATATGGTATTTCGTGGTGCCGGAGATCGTGCCGCAAGCGGCAGGCGACTGGTTAAAAACCAAAATGCCAATGCCGGAGTTTTGGAATGCGGTACTGTGCCTCGGCTTTTACACCGCCTCGCGCGTCGCCGAGCAGGTGCGCGCCGGCATCCAGTCCATTCCCAAGGGGCAGACCAGTGCCGCGTTGGCGATGGGATTGACGCTGCCGCAAACCTATCGTCACGTGCTGCTGCCGATAAGCTATCGCATCATAATTCCGCCAATGACCACCGAGTTTCTCACCATCTTCAAAAACTCGTCGGTGGCGCTCACCATCGGCGTGCTGGAACTCACCGCGCAGGCCCGGCAAATTTCCGAATACACCTTTCGCACGTTCGAAATTTTCACCATCGCCACCGTTGTGTATGCCTTGATCACGCTTACCGTGACATTTTCGATGCGCTGGCTGGAAAACCGAACGCGCATACCCGGCACCATCGGCGGAGCGGGCAAGTAGCCATGTTTACCGGCTTTGACTTCGAGGTAATCCAACGGTCGCTGCCCTACCTGTGGCAAGGCATGCAGTTCTCGCTCGGACTCACGCTGCTGGCGATGCTCGGCGGCATTTTTCTCGGCACGTTGCTGGCGCTGATGCGTCTCGCGCCATACAAGCTATTGAGTTACCCGGCGGGCGCGTATGTCAATCTGGTGCGTTCGATTCCGCTGATCCTGGTGATATTCTGGTTTTACTTTTTGATTCCGCTGGCGATGAAAAAGCTCACCGGCAATCCGTACGCCTCCGGCATTGGCCCGTTTTATTCGGCGCTGATCGCTTTCACGATGTTCGAGGCCGCGTATTACTGCGAGATCATTCGCGCTGGCATTCAAAGCGTGCCGCGCGGTCAGGCCAGCGCCGCGTATGCGTTGGGGCTGGATTACCGGCAGGCAACCACGCTGGTAATTCTCCCGCAGGCCTTTCGCAACATGATTCCCATTCTGCTCACCACCAGCATCATTCTGTTTCAGGACACGTCGCTGGTGTACGTGGTCGGCCTCACGGATTTCATGGGCGCCGCGGGCAAGATCGCGCGCCGTGACGGGCGGCTGGTGGAGATGTACCTGTTCGCGGCGTTGGTGTACTTCATTATTTGTTACTCGGGATCGTATTTCGTGAAACGGCTGCAGGCGCGTTACAACGTGGGCAGGTAAGGAAACTGGCTATGATCGAAATGAAAAACGTCAGCAAGTGGTATGGCACCTTTCAGGTGCTGAAGAACTGCACAACGCGCGTGGACGAAGGGGAAGTCGTCGTGGTGTGCGGCCCGTCCGGCTCCGGGAAATCCACGCTGATCAAGTGTGTCAATGCACTTGAACCATTCCAGCAGGGCGAAATCACTGTCGGCGGCATCTCCGTGGGCGCGCCCGGCACGGACCTGCCTAATTTGCGCTCGCACATCGGCATGGTGTTCCAGAACTTCGAGTTGTTTCCGCATATGAAGGTGATCGACAACATCAATCTCGCGCAGATCAAGGTGCTCAAGCGCACCCCGGAGGCGGCCAGGGAAAAATCCATGTCGCTATTGAAGCGTGTCGGACTCGAAGTGCAGGCCGAAAAATTTCCCGGACAACTTTCTGGTGGCCAGCAGCAACGCGTGGCCATCGCGCGCGCGCTGGCGATGGACCCGCTTGCCATGTTGTTCGACGAGCCAACCTCCGCGCTCGACCCCGAAATGATCAACGAAGTGCTGGACGTAATGACCGAACTCGCGAAGGAAGGCATGACCATGATGGTGGTCACGCACGAGATGGGATTCGCCAGCCGCGTCGCGCATCGCGTAGTATTCATGGATGCCGGCGAAATAGTCGAGGACGCCAAGAAAGAAGATTTCTTCGGCAAGCCGCGCTCGGAACGCGCGCAACACTTCTTGTCGAAGATACTGCATCACTGACCCCATGTGAGACGTGAGGCTTAAGGGGCAAGTGAGGGGCAATCCTGCGCTGGTGTTACCTCGATATCGAATGCCACATTCAAATAAAAACATATATGAAACAATTACTTACAATAATTCTCTTGATCCTAGCCAGCGCCGCCCACGCCGCCGAGCCCGCATCAAGCTATCCCTCCAAGCCCGTGCGTTCCATCGTCGGCTACGCGCCGGGCGGCGGCAGCGACATCATGGGGCGCATCATGGCACAGGAGCTTTCCAGGACATTGGGGCAGCAAGTCATCACGGAAAACCGCGCGGGCGCGGCGCAAAACGTTGCCGCCGAATTGATCGCGCGCGCGCCGGCGGACGGCTACACCTTGTTCATGAGTTCGGCGGCGCTCGGCATCAACATCAGCCTGTATCCAAAAATCAATTACCACCCGATCAAGGATTTCGCGCCGACGGCGTTGTTCGCCATCAGCCCCAACCTGTTGCTCACGCACCCGTCGCTACCGCCGAAATCCGTGAAGGAATTTATCGCCTTCGCCAAACAATACCCCGGCAAGCTTAATTATTCGTCGTCGGGAAGCGGCAGCACGCAACACTTATCCGGTGAAATGCTGAAGGTGATGACCGGCATCGGCATTGTGCATATTCCGTATCGCGGCACCGCACCATCGATGACCGCACTGCTCTCGGGCGAAGTGGAGTTCTCGTTCTCTAACATTCCGGCTGCACTCGGCTATGTGCAGAATAACCGGCTGCGCGCCATTGCCATCACCAGCGCCAAACGCTCGGCGCTGCTCCCCAACCTGCCAACCATGGACGAGGCGGGCGTGCCAAAGTTTGAAACCTCCACTTGGTACGGCCTGTTGGCGCCCGCCGCGACACCCCGCGATATCGTCATGAAGTTGAATAACGCGGTGAACACCATCGTCAAAAGCCCGGAGTTCAACAAGCGTCTGGCGCAGCTCGGCGCCGATCCCGTGGCCGAGTCACCGGAGTATTTCGCAAAATTCCTGCAAGCGGAGATCGAGCGCTGGGCACCGGTGGTGAAGGCATCGGGGGCGAAGCCGGAATAGCCTCCGCAGGATGGGTGCTGCCATCCAAACAGTGGTGTACGAAGTTACGTTGTGATGGGTTGCACCCATCCTGCGATAATTACCGCTGTTTATAAAGCAACACCCTGCCCGGCCTCGCGCCCGTCGCCCTGCCCTGCGCCCACACCGCCACGCCGCTGACGATCACGGTCTCAATCCCCTTTGCCGGTTTGGTTGAATTCTGGAAGTCCGCCACATCGATCACCGACGCCTCGTCAAACAACGTAATGTCCGCGTGCGCGCCTACCTGCAACACGCCGCGCCTCGTCAAGCCGAATTTCTTCGCCGGCAGACCAGTCATTTTGTAAACCGCGGTTTCCAGCGAGAACAGTTTCAACTCGCGGCAGTAATGCCCCAACACGCGCGGAAACGTGCCCCACAGCCGGGGATGCGGCTTGGCGTCGTGCGGCAGCCCATCAGAGCCGATCATGGTTTCGTCGAACGCGAGTATGCGCTGCACGTCACTTTCGTCGAGCATGAAATACACCGCGCCGGCGGGTTTGATTTTTTCCACGGCTTCCGCTTCGCTCACGCCGAGACGCCGCGCGACCTCATCGAGATCAATGCCGGAAAACTCCGGGTGGGGTTTCGACCAGGTAATGATAATGCGCGTGGATTGCGCCAGCCGGTCGGCGCGCAGCACGGTGGATGACGCCACGTACGGATAGCAATCCAGCCCGACATTTTGGCTTCGCATGGCTTGTTCGATTTGCGCCAGCGTGGCGCCGGACCGCCCGTGATTCGCCACGCCCGCGCATTTGTGATGCGAAATAATCACCGGCACGTTCAGCGCGCGCCCGATGGCGCAGGTTTCGTCGATGGCAGCGGTGATGTGTGCGTCTTCATTGCGCATGTGCGTCACGTAGATACCGCCGAATTCGCCGAGCGGGCGGCACACCTCGATCAATTCGTCCGTGGATGCGGCGGCGGCCGGCGCGTACGCTGTGCCCGTGGATATGCCTATCGCGCCGCAGGCCAGCGCCTCGCGCGCCAGCTCGCGCATGCGGGAAATTTCAGCGGGTGTCGCAGCCCGATCCAGCCGATCCATCGTCGCGCAGCGTAGCGTGGTATGCCCCACCAGACACGCGGCGTTGATCGCCGCAGGCCGCGCCGAAAGTTCCTCGCAGTACGCGGCAAACGACGGAAAGCGAAACCAGCCGCCTTCGTTATCCAGCAAATCGAGCGGTGGCGTTTGCGCGGCTTTCACCGGCGAACACGCGAGACTGATACCGCAGTTGCCGGTAATCACGGTGGTCACACCCTGGCTCGCCTTCGGCGTCATTGCAGGATCGGAAAACAGCAGCCGGTCATCGTGCGTATGCGCGTCTATAAAGCCGGGCGCTGCGATCAGGCCCGATGCATCGATCTCGGACTCGGCGCGCATGTCATCAATGTCGCCCAGCGCGGCGATAAGTCCGTCCCTGACCGCGATATCGCCGCAATAACGCGGCGCGCGCGTGCCATCCACAATGGTCGCATTGCGTATCAACAGATCACAGTGCATGCCGGCTTCTCGATGCATACAATTTCCGCCTCGCACACAGCTAGGCGCGTGGCGCGGCGTCTTGCGGCAGGGCCGGGCCTTTTCCGCTTTGCGCAAACCGCGGCAACCAGCGGTACAACAGCGCCGCGATCTGACTTCGAACATAGGGCTTGGCCAAATAATCATCCATCCCCGCCGCCAGACAACGCTCGCGATCTCCCTCCAGTGCATTGGCTGTCAGCGCAACGATGGGCACCCGAATTTCGCCCGCCTCCTCGCGCCGCCGTATTTCGGCGGTGGCGGCATAACCATCCATCTCGGGCATCTGGCAATCCATCAATACCAGGTCAAATCGCCGCCGATCCAGCGAACGCAGCGCTTCAAGGCCATTGTCAGCGGTTTCCACATCGCATCCGAGCGCGCGCAACATGGCGTACGCAATACTCTGGTTGATGGCGTTGTCTTCCACCACCAAGACGCCGGCGCCGTGAAAGCCAAGCGCTTCCAGCGGCGCGCCCGCGCCGGCCGTCATGGGCGTGTCCAGCGCGCTGATTTTCATGCGCGCGGTAAACCAGAACCGGGAACCCTCGCCCACCGTGCTTTCCACGCCGACCTCGCCACCCATCATTCTTGACAACCGTTCGGCAATCGCCAGCCCGGCGCCGGTACCACCATGGCGACGCGTGCTGGACGCATCCACCTGACTGAAAGAGCGGAACAGCAGGGGTAGATCGCTGGCGGCTATGCCTATTCCAGTATCTTTTACGTCGGCACGAAGCAGGCTGATGCCACCTTCAACCGGCTGCGCGTCTATCGTGACGATCACACCGCCGCTCTTGGTAAATTTCAAGGCATTATCAACAAAAACACCCAGCACTTGGCGCCAGCGCGTGGCGTCGCCGAACAGGGCATACGGCACACTGGGCTTCACCGTCACCCGGAACCCGAGACCCTTGCCCAGCGCGACCGGCGCATACATGCGCTCAATCTCGGCCGCAACGGTTCTCAACGCAAATTGCCGCTCGTGCAGATCAAGCTGCCCGGCCTCGATTCGGCTCATGTCGATGATCGAATCCAGTATTTCGAGCAGCGATCTCGCGGACTCCCCGACCGCCTGCGAATAGCCGCGCTGCGTTGGCTCCAGCGGCGTATCCAGCAGCAACTCATTCATGCCTATGACAGCGTTCAGCGGCGTGCGCACTTCATGACTCATATTGGCCAAAAAGCTGGATTTCGCGCGATTGGCCGATTCGGCGTCATCAAGCGCTTTTTCCAGACCATCCGCCATGCGCTGCAATTCAAGACGCTGCGCAATGTTATCGGTGATCGTCTTCTGCGACCACAAAGCCACTCGCAGCAGGAACACCGTGAATATCAGCGTGGATACCAGCACCCAGCCCACGGCCTCACCGCCGCGCATATACATCGCAATGCTCCATGGCAGAATGGTGCCGGCCAGATAACATCCATAGGAAATGGCCCACGGCCCGAATGTTGCAATAGCGCCGGCCGGCAATCCCACCAGAATAAATGCGGCAATCAAATAAAATTCCGGGCGTTCATGCGGAAACATTACAGTCGCGGCATAGCCCCACAATAAGCCGGTCGCGCTCGCCAGCAACAAGAGCACGGCGGCGGAACCTTTTAAATGACGCTCGATTAGCCCCGGGCGTCGCGAAAGAAAAGCCAGCGGCACCCTGATCAGACATACGAGCGCAAGCAACGCCAGCCAAACCAGCAGCGCCTGACGAGGCGCCGTGGCCGATACCAGAATCGCATAGAGGCAGCCCACGGCGAGCGACGCGACGCCGCCCGAGGCCCCCAACCGATAAACGAGCCTTACCTGCTCGGCAAAAACAGCAAGTCGATCGCCTGCGGACAGCGCCTTGCCCGATACAGACGCAGCTTGCGCGACTTCCCGCCCCATTACTGGCACATCCGAGCCATCAAGCCGCGCAAAAACACTTCGCTCCGTGCGATCTGCTCCAGCGTCACAAACTCGTTCGGTTTGTGCGCCTGCTCGATCGAACCGGGCCCGCAAATCACCGTGGGAATGCCCGCCTGCTGAAACTGCGATCCCTCGGTGCCATACGACACCTTGCCGATTTCCGTGTTGCCCGACAGTGCCTGTGCGAGCGCGACCACCTCGGTTTCCGCACTGTTATCCAGCGCCGGAATCTGCGACATCAACTGGATATCAAAACCGGCGTTTTTAAACACCGCCTGCATTTCGGGTTCCAGCGTTTGCGCGACATACGCCTTGAATTCCGCGAAAAGTTTGTCCGGATCGTCACCCGGCAGATGGCGAAACTCAAAATCAAACGTGCATTCATGCGGCACGATATTCAACGCCGTGCCGCCGTGTAGCACGCCGGTATGCACCGTGGTGTGCGCAACGTCGAAGCCACGATCATATGGCCCGCTGTCGCGATGGCGCCGCGCCATGCGCTTCAGGTAGGCCACCGCCTCCGCCGCGGCCTCCACCGCATTAACACCACTGGGCGCATACCCGGAGTGTGCCGCCAGCCCGCGCACCACCGCACGATAACTTTTCTTGCCCTTATGGGCGATCACCGGCTTCATCAGCGTCGGTTCGCCAACGATGCACGACTGCGGCCGTATGCCCGCCGCCGTGAGATCGTGGATCATGCGCCCCACGCCAAGGCAGCCGACTTCTTCGTCGTATGAAAACGCCAGATGCAGCGGCGACTTCAGCCCGCGCTGCGTGAAATCCGGCAGCAGCGCCAGCACCACGGCGATAAAGCCCTTCATGTCGGAGGTGCCACGGCCGTAGAGTTTTCCGTCGCGCTCCAGAAGCGTAAACGGATCGGTGTCCCACGCTTGGCCCTGCACCGGCACCACGTCGGTGTGCCCGCTTAACACAACACCCCCATCGCGGCGAGGCCCGATCGTGGCAAACAAATTAGCCTTGCGCTTGGCGTCGTCGAACGTGAGGCGCACATCGGCGTCGTACGGCTTGAGGTATTCACGCACGAAGTCGATCAGATCGAGATTGGACTCGCGGCTTACCGTCGGGAAGCCGACCAGCTTGCGGATCATCTCCACACTGTTCGTGCTGGTTGTCGAGGCAATCATGCGGGCGCTCCAATTCTTAAAGAAGCAGGATAGAAGGCGCCCGGCGCACTGTCAATCAGATGAATTTACGCGCGCTGTACGGTAAGCTGCCCGCTCCCGTTTCGGAGGAACCCATGAACATCAAACGCATCGCCGCCGCGGGTCTTGCCGCAGCCATCCTGTTGTGCGCGCCGCTGGCGCGCGCCGCCGATATCAGCATCGCGCTCGGTTCGGATGTCACTTCGATGGATCCGCACTACCACAACCTCACGCCCAACAATAATGTCGCGGAACACATATTCGAGACACTGGTCACCAAGGATCCACGCTCAAAGTTGAAGCCCGCGCTGGCGGATTCGTGGCGCGCGGTGGACGATCTCACTTGGGAATTCAAGCTGCGCAAGGGCGTGAAGTTTCACGATGGCGGCGACTTCACCGCGCAAGACGTAGTGTTCTCGCTGGACCGCGTGCCGAACGTGCCGAACAGCCCCTCGTCGTTCGCCACTTACAGCAAGCAGATCACCGAAAAAATCATCGTTGATCCGTACACCATCCGTTTCAAGACCGCCGCGCCCTATCCGCTGATGCCCAACGACATGAGTACGATTTTTATACTCTCGGCACGATCCGCCAAGGGAGCGACGACCGAGGATTTCAACAGTGGCAAGGCCGCCATCGGCACCGGTGCGTTCAAGTTTGTGCGTTACGCCAAGGGCGATCGCATTGAACTCGTGCGCAACGATGCCTATTGGGGACCAAAAGCAGCATGGGAAAAGGCCACGCTACGCATCATCACAGCCGATCCCACCCGCGTAGCGGCGCTGCTGGCGGGTGACGTGCGCGCGATTGAAAACGTGCCCACCGCCGATATCGCGCGCATCAGCAAGAGCGCCGATCTCACGCTGTATCGCACGGTGTCGCACCGGCTGATGTACATCCACCTCGACAGCAATCGCGACCGCACGCCGTTTGTCACCGCCAAGGATGGCAAGTCGCTGGAGAAAAATCCGCTCAAAGACCTGCGCGTACGCCGCGCCATCTCCAAAGCCATCAACCGCCAGGCGCTGGTGGAACGCGTGATGGAGGGCGCCGCCGTCACCACCGGACAACTCATGCCCGAAGGCCTGTTCGGTTACAACAGTGCGCTCAAGCCCGAGCCGTATGATGTGGAGGGCGCAAAAAAACTGCTCGCCGAAGCGGGCTACCCCGATGGCTTTGCGATGACGCTGCACGCGCCGAACGACCGTTACGTGAATGACGAGCAAATCGCGCAAGCCATCGCGCAAATGCTGGCACGCGCGGGTATCTTCACGAAGGTTGAAGCCATGCCGTCGAGCGTTTACTTCACGCGCGCGAGCAAACTCGAATTCAGCTTCATGCTGCTGGGCTGGGCCGCGGATACCGCCGAAGCCTCGTCGCCGCTCAAGGCACTTCTCGCCACCTTTGACCCGCCCAAAGGCATGGGCACCGCCAATCGCGGCCGCTACGCCAATGCCAAGATGGACGCCGCACTGAATCAGGCGCTGGCCATCGTTGACGACACCAAGCGCGAACGCATGCTGCAACAAGCCACCGAAATCGCCGTCGGCGATCTGGGCATTATTCCGCTGTATCACCAGCACAATCTGTGGGCGGCACGTAAAGGTATTACCTATGCGCCGCGCACGGATGAGCGCACACTGGCGCACGAGTTTAGGTAAGGATGAAGGCGGAAGGATGAAAACAAACATTAGCCCTACCACGCTGTTGAAGGTTTTCATCCTTCATCCTTCATCCTTCATTCTTTTCTTATGGGGCTGCATGTCCGTGCATGCCGCGGACCTGCGCATCGGCTTGTCGGCCGACGTTACGACCATGGACCCGCATTTCCTCGCATCGCAGCCCAATCTCACCGTGGGCTATCACGTGTTCGACGCGCTCACGCATGTCGATGACAAAGCGCGGCTGATCCCGGGTCTTGCCGTCTCGTGGCGTGCGGTCGACGCCACGACGTGGGAATTCAAACTGCGGCCGGGCGTCAAGTTTCACGATGGCTCCGACCTCACCGCCGAAGACGTGCTGTTCTCGCTGGAGCGTCCGCTCAACATCAAGGGCAGCCCCGGAGGTTTCGCCGCGTATGTACGCGTCATCACCAGCAAGGAAATCGTCGACAAACAAACCATTCGGCTCAAAACCGCCACGCCATATGGCGCGCTGGCGGAAGATTTGAATTCGGTGATGATTGTTTCCAAAAAACTGGCCGCCAACGCTGCCCCGGAAGATTTTGAATCGGGCCGCGCCACCGTCGGCACCGGGCCGTATAAGTTCGTGCGCTTCGCGCGCGGCGATCGCGTTGAGTACACGCGCAACGACAACTACTGGGGCGGCCGTCCAGCGTGGGACAAGGTCACGCTGCGCATCATGCCCACCGACCCGGTGCGCACCGCTGCGCTGCTCTCCGGCGAACTCGACGTGATCGAACACGTACCGCCGGCGGACAGAGAAAAACTCATTAAAAACAATCAGTTACGAATTGAGCAAACGGTATCATGGCGCACCATCCTGCTGCACCTTGATCAATATCGCAGCCAGCCGCCGCTGATGACCGACGCTGCCGGCAAGCCGCTCGCAAAAAATCCGTTCATGGATGTGCGTGTGCGCCGCGTAATGTCGATGGCGATCAACCGCGCCGCCATCGCCGAGCGTGTGATGGAAAAACTCGCCGTGCCCGCCGCCAACCTGGTGTCGCCCGGCGTGTTCGGCCACAACCCGCAACTCAAACCCGAAGCCTACAACCCGGAGGGCGCGAAAAAATTGCTCGCCGACGCGGGCTATCCCAACGGCTTCACCGTCACCTTGAGCGGCCCCAACAACCGCTACATCAACGACGAACAGGTGCTGCAGGCCGTGGCGCAAATGCTGACGCGCGTGGGCATCCAGACCAAGGTCGAAGCGCTGCCTCTCAACGCCTATCTCGGCAAAGTACGCAAGCAGGAAACCAGCCTGTCGCTGCTGGGCTGGGGCTCGTTTGCGGGCGACCTCGCATTGCGCTCGCTTCTGGCGACACCGAATCCCGAGCGCGCATGGGGTGCGTGGAACTGGGGACGTTCATCGAACCCGAAACTCGATCAACTGATCGCGCAATCGCTCGGTACCGTCGACGCCAGGGCGCGCGAAGCCGTCGCGCGCGAAGCTGCCGCGCTTGCCATGAGCGAGGTCACGCTGATTCCGCTGCACCACCAGATCGTAAGCTGGGCCATGAAATCCAACATAAGCTACACCCCGCGCACGGATGAATTTACGTTCGCGCATTTGTTTACGCCGAAGTAAGGCAGCGAGTATATTTTCAGCGGAGCCCCCCCTGGGAGCGAATGACATGCCGTGCAAGCCGGTCATCTTAATTTTCGTCGTGTTGGCAGCACTTGGGGTGCCCGTGTTCTCCGTGGCGCAAAATACTAACGCGCCGCCTCGCAACGTCGATGACATTCTGGCGGTACTGGATCAGTACAAACCTGATCCTTCGATAGCGCAAAAAAGAAGACAAATAGCTGATGCGCCGCCGTCGATGACTGAGCCACGCGCCCTTGCACAATTCTACATAGCTCGTGCAGGGGCAGCGTCTGCCATTGGAAGATCTCAGCAACAACGGAGCGACCTGCAACTGGCCTATGACAACGCTCCTGCCGGCAGTGCAGAGCAGAACCGGAGCCTTCAGTCACTTGCAATTGCCGAAGCCGCATCGGGCCGACTTACCCGCGCCGTATCGCTGTTTGAGGAAATACTGCGAACGGCACCCGCCGTAAATGTGGGTACGCGGATATCAACCAACGAGCGCATTGCAAAACTTTACCGTGATCTTGGCGATATTCAAGCAGCCCGAACCGCAGTCTCCCGCGCTGAGGATGTATTTAATGAGCGTACCCGTTTCCCCAACAATGCATTCTTCGAGCAAGAGCGTGTGGCTCTTATAGAACGGGCGAGAGCGGAGCAATATGAAGTCGAGGGCAAGTTTCCCCTTGCAGAGGTGTCGCGCCGCGCCGCGCTACGCGCACGTGAAATGGACATCCCCATAAACAAGGAAAGACTTACTCGAAAATTATATACGATCACCCAAGGACAAGTTCTAAATGAACGTGACTACCATGCGCTCGAGTTGGCGCGCAACCTGAAGCAACAAGGAAAGCTTACAGAAAGTGAAGCTTTAGTGCGCGCCGCGCTAACCAGAACGTTAAATCGAATGAGCCGTTACTCAACGGGAACAGCGCAAGCCCTCGGTGATCTTGCTGAAATCCTGCGTTTGCAGGGGCGATATCATGAATCCGAGAAACTGCTAGAGGCAGTCATTGATATTCTGTTGAATGGCGGTGCGCTACCCCAATCCCTGCTGGTCGTGCGCGCACGCAGGCTGCTTGCGTCAATTCTAGTGGATCAGGAAAAATGGCCGCAAGCGGTAAACGAATTTGATCTCATTATCTCCGCAACAAATAGCGACGAAGAACTGGCTCAACGAGTCGCGGTGACCAGCGTTGACTGGGGCTTGGCGCTTATCAAAATCGGCAATGCACAAAAATCAGTCCAGATGCTTGAGAAGCTGTCCAGCACCACCAGCAGCCAACTCGGGAACATGTCGGATGACGCCGCGATGGCACGCGGCGTGTTTGCGATGGCGCTAGTCGCCACCGGGGAACGTAACCGAGCGCGCAGAGAATTTCAACAAGCCATAAGAGTGTTGCTGAGCCAGCCAAGGGGAGATGGCGACATTGACGCGGGTGGTTTACCGCGCGCCACGCGTGTTCGTCATATTCTTGAGTCCTACATCGAATTATTGAGTGGGAATCAGCAAAAACCAGGCTCCGAAACTCCGGGCGATATAAGTGAAGCATTTTTGATAGCCGATGTTGCGCGTGGCAGCGCTGTACAACATGCGCTCAGTGCCACCGCCGCGCGTGCTGCCATTGCAGATCCCAGGCTCGCGGAACTCGCGCGCACGGAGCAGGACGCCGGAACCAGATTGGGCGTATTGACTTCGCTACTGTCGCGTCTACTCGCGGCCCCATCCGACCAACAATTGCCCAACGTAATCACAGGAATCCGTCAGGAGATTGAAACACTGCGCGCAAAACGCACGAAACAAAAAGTGGAGCTAGAGCGTCAATTTCCCGACTACGCCAACCTGATCGATCCCAAGCCCGTCACCCTGGAACAGGCACGCGCCGCGCTGCGTCCGGGCGAGGCGCTCATCAGCGTGTACGTGGGCGCGAGCAAGACCTATGTTTGGGCCGTGCCGCAACAGGGCGCGCCGGCATTCGCCGTGGTCGCGCGGACAGACAAGGATTTGACAGCCACCGTTACGCAATTACGCACGGCCCTCGATATCGGCAACGCGGCCATCGCCCGCTTCCCGCGCTTTGATACCGCGGCCGCCCACCGGCTATTCAACGATTTGCTCAAACCCGTGGAAGTGGGCTGGAAGGACGCGAATAGCCTCATCATCGTGCCGCACCGCGCGCTGGGGCAACTGCCGTTCAGTCTGCTGGTGACGGCGCCCGCCGAACCCGGCGCCGATGCCGCGCGCTTTGACGGCTATCGCGCCGTGCCGTGGTTTCTCCGAAAAGCCGCCATTACCCAATTGCCCTCGGTCAACGCGCTGACCACGCTGCGGGCGCTGCCGGCGGCGACTGCCGGCCGCCGCGAATTCATCGGTTTTGGCGATCCGTATTTCAGCAAACAACAGGCGGCCCAAGCCGCGCAGGAAAGGGTGCAGGTCGCCGAACTGACCGCCCATCTGCGTAACCTCAGGATTGGCGGCGTGGTGATGCCGATGGCCGGAGAAGCACCCGATCCGGCCGAGGGCACGCTGCGCTCGCCGAACGTCGCCAATTCGGCGACGCTGGCACAACTGTCGAGGCTGCCGGAAACCGCGGATGAAATTCGCGACATCGCGCAGGTGCTCAAGGCCGACATGAGCCGGGATGTGTTTCTCGGGGTCAGCGCCAATGAGAAAAACGTCAAGACAACGAATCTGGCGGATCGCAAGATCGTGGCCTTTGCCACGCATGGGCTGGTACCGGGCGATCTGAATGGCCTGGACCAACCGGCGCTGGCGTTGACCGCGCCGGATATCGCCGGCATCGACGGCGACGGCCTGCTGACGATGGAGGAAATCCTCAATCTGAAACTGAACGCGGACTGGGTGGTGCTCTCTGCGTGCAATACGGGCTCAGCCGACGGCGCGGGCAGCGAGGCCGTTTCCGGTTTGGGCCGCGCGTTCTTCTACGCCGGCGCGCGATCGCTGCTGGTCAGCAACTGGCCGGTGGAAACAAACTCGGCGCGCCTGCTGACCACGGATGTGTTCAAGCGCTCGGTGGAAGACCCCGCGCTCTCGCGCGCCGAGGCGTTGCGTCAAACGATGTTGTGGCTGATGGACAATGCAGGGCAAAAGGACGCATCGGGCAAAACGGAATTCACCTATGCCCATCCGATGTTCTGGGCGCCCTTTGCCTTGATCGGGGATGGCGGGCGATAGGGTTCTTGTCCGCTTATGTCCTTCGCGGCATGGGCCCGTGGTGTCTTGAAGTCCAACATAAGCTACACCCCGCGCACGGATGAATTTACGTTCGCGCATTTGTTTAAACCGAAATAGAATTGTGTCGCAGGTGTTTCCGCCTTCCCACTTCCCCCAATTTCTTTTCTTCCGTGGAGATTCCGATGACAGCTATGACACCCGTGGCCCCCGGTTGCCTCAAAGGCGTCCGAGTGCTCGATTTGACGCAGTTCGAAGCAGGCACTTCGTGCACGCAGGTGCTGGCGTGGCTGGGCGCGGACGTGGCGAAGGTGGAGAACACCACCACCGGAGACCCCGGTCGCCGTCTGAGCCCCACCAACAAAAAAGACGATCCGTATTTCCTGAATTACAACTCGAACAAGCGTTCGATCACCGTCAACCTGAAAAATCCACAAGGTCTGGCCATCGTTAAAGAGATGGCGAAGAAGGCGGACATCTTCATGGAGAATTTCGCGCCCGGCGCTATCGAACGCCTGGGGCTGGGTTACGACGTGCTGTCCAAGATCAACCCCGGCATTATTTACGGGCAGGTAAAGGGGTTTGGCGAAGGCAGTCCCTACGAAAACAATCTGGCGTTCGACATGATTTCGCAGGCCTGTGGCGGCACCATGAGCATCACCGGCGATCCGAACGGCCCGCCCGCCAAACCGGGGCCCACCATCGGCGACACCGGCACGGGCGTGTTGATGCTGGTGAGCATTTTGTCGGCGCTGTATCAACGCAAGGAAACCGGCAAGGGTGTGCATTTGCAGGTGGCGATGCAGGACGCGATGCTCCATTACATTCGCAACTCGTTCGGCATCACCAGCAAAACCGGCAAGCCCGCGCCTCGCACCGGTGCGCAATCCAACAGCGGCGGCAATCCGCCATGCAACATTTATCCGTGTGCGCCGGGCGGACCGAACGACTACGTGTATGTCTACACCAGCCGCGGCAATCCGCAGCACTGGCCGAAACTGCTCGAAGCCATAGACCGCAAGGATCTCATTGGCGATCCACGCTACGCCACGCAGGCTGCGCGCATCGAACACGAAGCCGAAATTGATGCCATCATTTCAGAATGGACCCGCAAGCACGATAAATACGAGGCCATGCGCATCATCGGCGCCGCCGTGCCCGCGGGCGCGGTGCGCGATACACTCGAGTTGATGAACGATCCGAATTTCGAGGAGCGCGGCATCATTCAGAAGATACCGCACCCGACCCATGGCACGTTCAAGATGGCGGCGTGGCCGGTGCGTTTTGACGGTAAGCCGGTACCGGTAAAGGCCGCGCCGCTGCTGGGACAACATACCGACGAAGTGCTCAAGGATTGGCTGGGCATGAGCGCCGAAGACGCCGCCAAGCTGCGCGCCGATAAAGTCACTTCGGCATAGTTCATAAACAAACGACCACGGAGAAACCATCATGGCAGACATCACCGGCAATGAAATTCTGGGCAGGGCACTCAAGAACGAAGGCGTCAAGGATCTGTTCTTCATCATGGGCGGGCCAATGCAGCACGCCGAAACCGCGTGCGCCAAGGAAGGCATTCGCATGATCGACGTGCGCCACGAGCAGGCCGCGGCACTGTCGGCGCAGGCCTATAGCCGGCTCACGCAAAAGCCCAGCGTGTGCATGGCCGCCAGCGGCCCCGGCGTGATCAACCTCACCACCGGCATGGCCAACGCGCTGATTGATTGCGCACCAGTAGTGGCCATCGGCGGATCGAGTGCCATTCATCAGTTCGGCCGGCAGACGTTTCAGGAGATTGATCAGGTGGCGATCATGCGCGGCTGCTGCAAGTGGGTGGATCGGGTGATCAATATCAAGCGCATCCCGGAACAAGTGAACACCGCGTTTCAAAAAGCCATGGGCGGCAAACCCGGCCCGGTGTATCTCGATATGCCGGCGGACATACTCTATGGCAAAGTGCCGGAAGAAGAAGTCGATTGGAGCCTGAGCGGACGCCCGCTGCTGAACGCGCGGCCCTTGGGCGAAGCGGCGCGCGTCAATCAACTCATCGATGCGCTCGGCAAGGCGAAAAATCCGATCATACTTACCGGCAGTGGCGTGATCTGGTCAAAAGCATGGCCCGAGTTAAAATCGTTTGTCGAAAAAGCCGGCATTCCGTTTTACACCACGCCGCAGGGCCGCGGCGTGCTGCCCGATGATCATCCGCTGTCGTTCCTGACCATGCGCTCATCGGCGTTTCGCGATGCCGATCTGATTTTGGTCATCGGCACGCGCATGAATTACATCATCGGTCACGCCGCACCGCCGCGGTTTGCCGCTGGCGCCACCATCGCCCGCATCGACATCGACGCCGATGAAATCGCCTCGGCGCCGCGCAAGATCGACATCGGCATCGTCGGCGATTGCAAGGCCGTGTTGCAGCAAATGCTGGACGCCATGGCGGGCCGCATTGACGCCAAAAACTATGCGCCCTGGCGCGAGAAACTCGCGGCGGGCGAAGCCAAGAAGCGCGGCGAAACCGGCGGCGGCATGGCGATGAACAAAACGCCGATTCATCCCCTGCGTTTGTGCGAAGAAGTGAAAAACTTCATGAAGCGCGACGCCATTCTGGTGGTGGACGGTCAGGAAATTCTCAATTACGGCCGGCAATCCATGCCGACGTTCACCCCGGCGCACCGTCTGAACTCAGGCCCGTTCGGCATGATGGGCGTGGGCATGCCGTTCGGCGTGGGCGCCAAGGTTGCGTGTCCGGACAAGCAGGTGATTGTGGTTCACGGCGACGGCTCGTTCGGTCTGAACGCAATGGAACTTGACACCGCCGTGCGCCACAAGATTCCAATCCTCGTTGTCATCAGCCTGAACGGCGGCTGGACCGCGGATCCGAAAAAAGAAAAAACCGGCCGCAACCTGGGCTATACGCGTTACGACAAAATGGCCGAAGGCTTGGGTTGCTACGGCGAATACGTCGAGAACCCCGAAGACATCGGCCCCGCGCTGGTGCGCGCGCAGAAAAAAGTGGACGAAGGCATGGTGGCACTGGTCAACGTCCGCACGGATGAAAACGCGCGCGCCGGCACGGTCGCGTTCTCGTCGCATTCGACGTAGAGCGGGAACGGCAGTGTTGAGTGTTGAGTTGGCAAGTTAGCGCAGCAGGCGCTCCAAACAAGCGACTGCTGCGTTAACTCAAAACTCAACCCTAAAAATGCATCACTGCTTTGAATCACTACCTTCGATCACTGCCCCTTGATATTCGCCGCCTTGATCAGGCGCGACCAGCGGCTGATATCGGCTTCGGTATAACGCTTCAATTCCTGCGGCGTCATGATGGTGGGCTCAAGGCCCTGCTCGCCAAAGCGCTTATGAATATCGGCGTCCTTCAGCACTTTCGCGGTTTCGGTGTTTAGCCGGTTGACGATGGCCGCGGACGTACCTGCTGGCGCGAACAGCGCATACCAGGTCACCAGTTCATAACCTGGCAAGGTATCGGCGATGGGCGGTATATCGGGCAGCGCGGCGGATCGTTTGGTGCCGCCCGTACCCAGCATCTTGAGCCGCCCCGCCTGCACATGCGCGAGCACCGTGGGGATGCTGCTCCACGCCATTTGCACGCGTCCGGCAATCAGGTCCGTCATGCCCGGCGCCGTGCCTTTATACGGCACATGAACGATATCGACGCCCGCCAGCGACTTGAACAATTCGCCGCCCAGATGCGGCGAGGTGCCGGTACCCACCGATGAAAAATTCAATTGCCCCGGCTTGGCCTTGGCCACCGCGATCAGCTCCTTGACCGAATTCGCACCCAGCGCCGGATGCACCACCAGCACCTGCGGACTCATCACCAGCATCGCCACTGACGCGTAATCCTTTTGCGGATCGTACGGCACCTTGGGCAAGATCAGCGGCGCGAGAAACGTGCCGCCGCCGGTGCCGAACAGCAGGTTGTAGCCATCGGGCGCCGCACGCGCAATTATCTCGCTGGCGATCACCGTGCCCGCTCCGGGACGGTTATCCACCACCATTTGTTGCCCCAGATACTCGGTCAATTTGGCAGCCACCGCGCGCCCGACAAAGTCCGTGGGACCACCGGGCGGATACGGCACGACGAGGCGGATGGGTTTGGTGGGATACTGCGCTTGCGCGGCGGCGCTCAGGCACAGGCCGGCGAATATCGCCGCAATAATGATCCTCGGTTTCATTGCCCTGCTCCATTACGATAGACTTGCGCCATGCTAACGCATCTGAGGACAAGGATGAAGGTGGAAGGATGAGGTAT
>DHVE01000144.1:0-55841 GCA_002412495.1 Betaproteobacteria bacterium UBA5216 | reverse complement strand
ATACCTCATCCTTCCACCTTCATACTTTAAGAAATGACTGCTTTCATCTTCCGCCGCCTCGCCCAAAGCCTGCTCGCACTGCTGGTCATGTCGGCGCTGGTATTTGTCGGCGTCTACGCCATTGGCAACCCGGTGGATATCCTCATCAATCCGCAGGCGGATCAGGCTGAGATTGTGCGCGTCACCGCGGCACTCGGTCTAGACAAACCGGTGTGGGTGCAGTACTGGAGCTTTATCAGCGCGGCCTTCACCGGCGATCTCGGCAAATCATTCGCCTCCAACATCCCGGCGATGCAGTTGATCCTGCAGCGCATGCCCGCCACGGTGGAACTGGCGCTGGTCGCCATGATCATCGCCATCGTTATCGGCCTGCCGCTGGGTTTGTGGGCGGGTCTGAAGCCCCATTCCTTCGCTGCAAAAAGCATCATGGCCGGATCAATTCTCGGCTTTTCGCTGCCGACGTTCTGGGTGGGGCTGATGCTGATCATGATTTTTTCGGTATGGCTGGGATGGCTGCCATCGACCGGACGCGGCGAGACCATCGAATTTTTCGGTTTGCAATTGAGCCTGTTCACGTGGGACGGTTTGAAACATCTGCTGATGCCCGCCACCAATCTTGCGCTGTTCAAGCTGTCGTTGTTGATCCGGCTCACGCGCGCGGGCACGCGTGAAGCGATGGTGCAGGACTACGTGCGTTTTGCGCGTGCCAAGGGCGTGCCGGAAAAGCGCGTGGTGTCCGTTCATGTGCTGAAGAATATTTTGATTCCGATCGTCACCGTGGTCGGCTTGGAATTTGGTTCGCTGATTGCATTCGCCATCATCACCGAATCGGTTTTCGCGTGGCCGGGCATGGGCAAACTGCTGATCGATTCGATCAATGTGCTGGATCGGCCGGTGATTGTGGCCTATCTGATGATTATCGTTTTTCTTTTTATAATCATCAACTTGGCAGTTGACATCCTGTACACCACCCTGGATCCCCGTGTGCGGGTATCGGGAGCGCGCGCGTGACTGTCTCAAGCGCCGCCGTGCTGCCTGCGGCCTCGCCGCTGCGCGAATTCGCCACGAGTTACGCGCGTAGCCGCGTCGCGGTCGCCGCGCTGATCGTGTTATTACTGATCCTTGCCGTCGCGATCTGCGCGCCGCTGATCTCGCCGCAGAATCCGTACGACCTCGCGCAACTCGACATCATGGACAGCAAGTTGGCGCCCGGCAGCAAGAGCAGTATGGGCTGGACCTTCCTGCTCGGCACCGACGATCAGGGCCGCGACATGCTCTCTGCGATTTTTCACGGCCTGCGCATCAGCCTTGGTGTCGGGGTGCTGTCCACCGTGGTCGCGCTCGCCATCGGCATCGTCGCCGGACTCATCGCCGCCTACGTGGGGGGCTGGACCGACGCGATCATCATGCGCGTGGTCGACCTTCAATTGTCGTTCCCGGCGATTTTGATTGCGCTGATCCTGCTCGCGATACTTGGACAAGGCGTGGATAAAATCGTCGTCGCGCTGATCACCGTGCAGTGGGCCTACTACGCGCGCACCGTGCGCGGCGCGGCGCTGGTGGAAAAACGCAAGGAATACGTCGATGCCGCCGTGTGCCTGGGCTATAGCCCCGTGCGCATCGTGCTGCGCCACATCATGCCCAACGTGCTGCCGCCGCTGATCGTGGTCGCCACCGTGCAGGTCGCGCACGCGATTGCGCTCGAAGCCACGTTGTCGTTTTTAGGGCTGGGCATGCCAATCACCTCGCCATCGCTCGGACTGCTGATCTCCAACGGATTCACCCATCTGCTGTCGGGCAAATACTGGATCAGTTTTTTTCCGGGGCTGGCGTTGCTGCTGACCATCGTCGCAATTAATCTGGTCGGGGATCAATTGCGGGATGTTTTGAATCCGCGACTAAAGTAGCCCGCGCGATGCCACGTTACTCCGGCTTGATGCCCACCTGCTGCGCCACCTTCTTGTAACGCTCGATGTCACTGGCGATACGCGCGTTGAACGCGGCGCTCGCGGTCGCCACCGCTTCGGCTCCACCCACCACGGCAAGACGTTCTTTGACTTCAGGCCGTTTTAACGCATCCGCCGATGCCGCATAGAGTTTGTTGATTGCGGCGGCTGGCGTACCCTTGGGCACAAAAAATCCCACCCAGATCGACGCATCGACCCCCGCCACGCCCATCTCCTGAGCGGTGGCGTAATCGGGCACCAACGGTGAACGTTTTGCGGTGGTGATGCCCAGCACCTTGACGCGCTTGCCCTGCAAATGAGGTGAAACGCCCGGCATGCCGGCTACCGTAAATGTGACGTCGTTCGTGGCCACCGCCACCACCGCCGGGGCGCCGCCCTTGTACGGCACGTGGGTCATTTTCACGCCCGCGGCCGCTGCCAGCCATTCGCTCGCCATGTGGTTAACCGACCCGGTGCCGGGCGATCCGAAGGTAATCGCCCCCGGCTTGGCGCGCGCCGCCGCGATCAATTCCTTAACGCTGTTGATCGGCGACTGAATGTTCACCACGATCAGCATCGGCGCGTCGCTCAGCATGATCACGGGCTCGAATGTTTTTTCCGGATCGTACGGCAGCGACTTGAACATCACCGGATTCACCGCGAATTCACCGGTGTGCGCCGATAACAAGGTATAGCCATCGGGATTTGCCTTCGCCGCCGCCGCCGCGCCAATAAAGCCATTCGCGCCCGGACGGTTATCGACCACAAAATGCCAGCCCAGCGCCTCGGTGATTTTGCTGGTGACGATGCGCGTGGATGTATCCACCACCCCGCCCGGCGCAAAGGACACCAGCACGCGGATGGATTTATTTGGAAAGTCCTGGGCGGTTGCACCGAGCGGTAACACCGCCGCCAGTAATGGCAGTAATTTTTTCATTTGCTCACCCTGTAAATAAAGAATGACGGTGGGAGCATGAAAACAACCTGACCAGCGGTATGTCCTTGATTGTTTTCATCCTTCAGCCCCCCTTATCCTTCAATAAGCCCTTCCGCCTTCACCCTTAAAAAAGTTCCTTCCATTTCGCCCGCACCTGATCCTGCAATTCCTTACTCGCTTCCGCCACTTCCGGAAACGATTTCAAAAAATCATACGGACGGCAAGCGTCGATCACGGCCTTGGAAGTCAGCGGCGCATCATACCGGTACGCGATCGACATCGGATCGTTCTTGGAACCCATGCCACGCTTGATGATATCGATGTCGATTTCAGGATCGGTGCGAGTGGCCACCGCCCACATCACTTCCTGCAAATTCGACGGGTCGATATCCTCGTCCACCACCACCGAGTAGCGCGACATATAGGCGCCCACGCCGCACTGGCTGAGGATGTGCCCGGCCTGCCGCGCATGCCCCGCATAGCGCTGCTTGATCGCCACCACGTTGAACATGCGCGCGCCGCCGATTTCGTGCGCCCATACGTTCGCGACATCGGGCACACCCGCCGCCGCGAGCGCATCGAGCAGCAACGCCGAGCGCATCACCGCCTTTGAATACGAATAATCGTTGGGCGGCTTCGCGGGCGGGCTACCGACGATGATCGGATTGTGTCTGAAATAAACGCGCTCGATTTTCACCGCTGGCGCGGTTGCCGCCTTGCCCGGATAGTAGCCATGAAATTCCCCAAACGGCCCCTCGATGCGTTCATCGCCCGGATGCGCCCAGCCTTCGAGCACGAGTTCTGCGCCGCTGGGAAACGGCAGCCCGGTGACCTCGCCACGCACCACCTGTACCGGCTCGCCGAGAATCGCACCGATGTAGTTGTATTCGCACATGCCGTACGGCACCTCGATACCCGAAATCAGATACCCCAGCGGATCGGCGCCGCACACAATCGCCACCGGAAACGGCTTGCCCGCCTTCATATGCTTATCGTACTGCTGCGCGCCGTGTTTGCCGGGAATCATGTCCAGACCAACCGTGTTGCGGTCGTGCATCTGCACGCGATAGGTGCCGACGTTGACCCAATCCGAATCCAGGTCGCGCGTCACCACCATGCAGCCGGTGCCGATATAACGGCCGCCGTCTTTCTCGTGCCACAACGGCGCGGGAAACGTATTCATATCGACGGCATCGCTCGACTGGATGTTTTCAAACACCGGGCCTTTTTCAGTAATTACTGGCTCGAACTTTGGTGCCGCCGCCTGCCAGGCCTTCGGCAGCCCCCGCAGTTTATGTACCAGCGCGGCGTGGGTTTTGATTTCGCCCAGACGCAGCAGACTCGACAAGCGCGCCGGGCTCGCCGTGCTGCACGTCAGCACGCGATAACCGTTCGGGTAATCCTTGATATCGTCGAACAACAGCGCGGGTGCGGCATCTTTCTTGACGTTGAGTTCGCTGATCGCGCCCAACTCAAGATTCCAGTCCGCGCCGCTAACGTCTCTTAGTTCACCGAGCTTGCGCGCGACATCCAACCAGGCGCGCAGATCAAGCGGATTACCCGCGCCGCTCATCTCGCGCTCTTGCGTTTAACGGCGGCCAGCTTCACTGCCTTGATGATTTCAGGATACGCCGCGCAGCGGCACAGATTACCCGACAGGTAATGGCGGATGTCATCGTCGGACGGATCGGGATGCTCGTCGAGCAACTGCCGCGTCATCAGAATGAATCCCGGCGTGCAATAACCGCACTGAAACGCGCCGCATTCGATGAACGCCTCTTGGACTGCGTCGAGTTTGCCCTCCGGTAAATGCTCGATCGTACGCACGTCCGCGCCGTCGGCGAACGCGGCCAGATACAGGCAACCGGAAACCGCCACGTCATTCACCAGCACCGTGCAGCAGCCGCACAAGCCTTGCGCGCAACTCTCACGCGCGCCGTTAAGGCCACGCGCTTGCAGCACTTCAACCAGGTGCTGGTGCGTGCCGATTTGCGCGGTGACGGATTCGCCGTTGAGGGTGAAGTTGATGGTTCGAGTATTCATCTGTGGCTATTCATTCTTCAAAGGCTTGCCCGCCTTCGCGCGCAACCCGCGATAAATCGCCTCGGCCGTCAGCGGCAAGCTGGTCAACCGCACCCCCACGGCATCGTCAATCGCGTTGGCTATCGCGGGCGAAACACCGAAGGTTCCACTTTCGCCCACGCCCTTGGCGCCGAACGGACCGCTGCGTTGGTTCGCATCGACGGCCTCGTTCTCCATCTGCAACGGCACGTCGCGGATTCCGGGTATCTTGTAATCGGCAAGCGACGCGTTGGTGACCTGCCCCGCGTCGAAGTTCATGCACTCGGACAAGGTGAATCCGAGTTGCATGATGGTCGCGCCGGATATTTGCGTCTCGACGATCGCCGGATTAATGGCCTTGCCGACATCGACCAGATTCACCAATCGCGTTACGGTGAATTCGCCGGTTTCGGTATCGATTTCGACTTCCGCGCCGGTGGCGCCGATCATCCAGAACGGTGTGGCGTTTTCGGTTTGACCATTGGCATCGGGAGACTGATACGACGGAATAAAGCTGCCGACGCCGACGACATTGCCCGCCTGCATGCCGTATTTCTTTTTGAAAATATCCGGGATCGGCGTGGTTTCCGCCGACAGGCCGACCTCGCGTGCCAACGCGAACAGTTTGTCGCGTGCGTCTTCGGCGGCGTTTTTGACCGCGTGCCCCATGTGGAACGTCGAGCGTGACCCAAGTGTGGCCATGTCGTAGGGCGTGACGTCGGTGTCGGGATGCACCACGGTAATTTTCTCCACCGGTATGCCAGTGACCTCTGACACCATCTGAGCCATCGCGGTGTCGGAGCCCTGCCCCATATCCACCGTGGTGCTGTACAAATTGCAGCTTCCATCCGCATTGATATTGACGATGGCCATCGAGGTAGTGGGCGAAATGCTCGCCTTGAATCCGATGGCGATGCCGCGGCCTCGGCGTCGGGTTTCTGTGCCGCGATCAAACGACTGCTCCCACTGCATGCGCGTCGCGAGACGTTCCAGTACCAGATCGAGTTCCGCGTCGTGCATTAGCGTGCCCGTCGCCTGCGGGCGCCCTTCGCGCAACAGATTCTTGCGGCGGATGGTCAACGGATCAATATTGAGTTCGCGCGCGATCATGTCGGTGTGGCTTTCATACGCCCACACCAGTTGCGGTATGCCGAAACCGCGCAGCGCGCCCGCCGCCGGCAGATTGGTGTAGAGCGCATACGAATCGATTTTCACGTTGTCGATTTCATATGGCCCCGCCGCGGTGAATCCGGATTTTTGCGTGACACGCGGGCCGATGTCGGCATACGCGCCGCCGTTCCACCACACCTCGCACTCGCGCGCCGTTATACGACCTTCCTTCGTCACGCCGCTCTTGATACGCAATGTCGTGGCGTGCTTGGTGATCATATAAAACTGCTCTTCCATGGTCAGTGCGAATTTCACCGGGCGCCGTGAAAGCATGGCGCAGGCGGCGGCGAGCGCCTCGGATTTGATATAGACCTTGGCGCCGAACCCGCCACCGAGATACGGCACTTTCACGCGAACTTTATTCTCAGGCCAGCCAAACAGGCGCGCGATTTCTATGCGCACGAACGAGGGACTTTGCGTCGAGGAATGCAGCGTGAGCGTGCCCGATATTTCGTCACCGGCGGGTATCGCCACCGTGGCAAACGGCTCCAGCGGCAGATGCAGTACCTGCTGCGTACGAAAGGTATGCTCGAACACGTGATCGGCTTCAGCAAACGCCTGATCCACATCGCCCCGGCGCAAATGGAAATCCAGCGCGATGTTGGTGCCGGTTTTGTTTTTCAGATGCTTCAGATCAGCGAACGTGCCCGCGGGCTTTAACACCTCGTGCACCACCGCCTCGGACGTCATCGCCTCGATTTCGTCGAACACCGCGGGCAATTCTTCATACTCTGCGGTGATCAACTGCGCGGCGGCTTCGGCGACATGCGGATCGGCCGCGAGCACCACCGCCACCGGCTCGCCGGCATAACGCACCTTATCGAGCGCGAGTATCGGCTGATCGTGAAACGCCGGACCGTAGTACGGCTCTGTAATCACACGGCGGATGTCTTCGCCGGTGTAGACCGCAAACACACCAGGCAGCGCGCGCGCGGCGCTGACATCGATAGCGCGGATACGGCCATGCGCCACCGTGCTGCGAAATACTTTGGCTATCAGCATGCCGGGTACGCCGAGGTTATGCACGTACTCGGCGCGCCCTGTCACCTTGGCGTGCGCCTCCAGACGCGGGATCGAGCGGCCTACGGATGCACTCGTTATGGTCATAAAAAAATAAATAAAATCAATTGCTTATTTAACCCATCGCCTGACGCAACGCGCGCTGCGCGTAAACGCGCAGCAGTTCGCATTTGTAGGCCGACGAGCCGTGCGCATCCCCAGCGAGTTCAACTCCCGACACCGCTGCATCCCCGCAGCGCGCGAGCACCGTCGCATCGAGCGACGCGCCGCGCAGCGTGTCTTCCGCTGTGGTCAGACGCACTGGCGTATTGGTTGCTGCACTCACCACGATGCGCGCATCCATCACGGTGTTCGATGCCATGCGCAGCGACACGGCAACGCCCAACGTCGGCCAGTCGTCGGCGGCACGCGTAGTGATTTTCATATAAGCGGCACGCCATCCCGTCTGCGGCGGCACCATGATCTCGGTAATAAGCTCATTATCGGCAAGCACGGTTTCGTAGTAACCCGTATAAAGTTCGCCCACCGCCAGCTTGCGCTCACCCGTGGGCGACAGTGTGCGCACCTGCGCGCCCAAGGCGGTCAACACCGGCGGCAAATCCATGTGCGGATCGCCATGCGCCAGATGCCCGCCCAAGGTGGCAACGTTGCGCACACGCACATTGGAAAGCGTCTTCAGTGTTTGCGTGATCACCGGCGCGGCGTGTTTCACCGCCAACGATTTCACCAGCGACGACAGTGTCGCCATTGCTCCGATGCGCAATCCACCGTCGGGCATGGCGGCAATTTGCGCGTGTTGCGCCTCAACGCGGCGCAGACTAACTAGGCGCGCGGGCTGGAACACGCCCGCCTTCATCATCAGCATCAGCGCCGTGCCACCGGCGATGGCACGCACCGGCGCGTCGCCCGCGGCCAGCAGGGCCACCGCTTCGCGCAGCGTACGCGGCTCGGCGAGCTCAAACGGTGTCATGGGGTGCGCGCATCGTGCTTGCGCCAGTGAAATTCATGGAGTTGTGCAAGGCGTTTCCCTATCCCTAAGGCGGCCTACTCTAATGGCAGGCTCACGGAAAAGCAATCCGCAACGCGCATAAAAAATCCCCCGTGGCTTGCGCGACGAGGGATGATTTTGATTCAATACAAGCAGGCGACACTCAGTCTGCGTATACCCCCGCCTTCTTGATGATCGGCCCCCATTTTTCGACTTCGGCTTTTAGATGGTTGCGCAATGATTCCGGATTTGCCTTGCTCACCGGTACCGGCTCGGCACCCAGTTCGGCGAGCCGCGCCTTGAAGGTGGCATCCTGAACCGCCGATTGCAGCGCAGCGACGAGTTTATCCTGCACGGGTTTCGGCGTGCCTTTCGGTGCATACAGACCGTGCCACACGACCACCTCGAAGTTCTTGAGACCCTGCTCGGCAAGCGTGGGAAGTTCTTTAAGAGACGGAACCCGCTGGGCCGAGGTCACGCCGTACGCCTTGACAGTGCCTGCCTTGATCTGAGCCGTGGTGTTGGTGGTTTGATCACACATGAGATCAACCTGTCCGCCAATCAGGTCAGTCATGGCTGGTGCCGTCCCTTTATAAGCAATGGTCGTGAGTTCGACCCCGACACTGCTCATAAATAACAAGCCGCACAGATGCGAGGCAGCGCCCAGCCCGGCGTTGGCATAATTCAGCTTGCTTTTGTTCGCCCGCAAATACGGTATCAGATCCTTCAGACTGTTAGGCGCCAGCCCTTTCTTGCCCAACAATGTCATGGGCACGTCCGCTACCTGCCCTATATATTCAAAGTCGTTTAGCGTGTTATAGGGAAGCTTGCGATACAGCGCGGGCGAGGTCGACATCCCGATATGCATCAGCAGCAGGGTATACCCGTCGTTTTTGGCCTTGGCGACCTTGTTGATGCCGATGGTGCCACCCGCGCCGCCCGAGTTATCGACCACTATCGTTTGTTTGAGCGAGTTGGTGAGAGTAACGCCCAAATTGCGCGCAAGCGTATCGGTTGGGCCACCTGCGGCAAACGGAACGATTAGCGTGATGGGCTTGCTGGGGTAATCCTGAGCCATTGCGCCCGTGATCAACAGCAGCGACGATGCGACACACAGGGAAAGTCTGGACATCATGATTTAACTCCTTAGTTATTTCGTTTGATGAATCAGATCGGCAAATGCTGATCTACTAACCTAACAGCACAAAACCTTACCTCTGTTGAACGACGTCAATCTACCGCATTGTGCGCCTGCCGTGCCTGATACGATGAAAGCAGTTAACGCTTGCCGCGTTTAAGCGGCAAGCGCAACACCTTCGCCGCCCGCCGGAGCGGGCAGCAAGCACTTGTTTTTAATGACTTTTTACACACAGCATCTCTCGCGGCCGCAACACGCCTTAGCGCGCGCGAAACGACGAATAGGAACGTTCCGGTTTGGCGCGCGCAGCCCCCGCACCGGGTGCGCCCGGCACTGCCGCCGGCTTGTTCCAGCGACCCGCAGTACGCCCGGCGCCCGCGCTCGCGCTCGCGCCAGCACTGCCGCCGCGGCCTTTATAACCCCCGCCGCCGCTCTTGCCGCCCTTGTTGAAACGGCTTGCCGGCGGCTTGTGGCTGCTGCGTTGGGGCGCCTTGGGTTCCAGCCCCGCGATCACATGCGTGGAGATGGAGTGCCCCGTATAACGTTCGATCTGCCGCACCTGCCAGCCGTCATCGGGCGCGGCGAACGAGATCGCGATGCCATTCAGACCCGCGCGTCCAGTGCGGCCGATGCGATGCACGTAGTCTTCGGCGACTTTCGGCAAATCGTAGTTGATGACGTGCGAAATCGTCGGCACGTCGATACCGCGCGCGGCGACATCGGTGGCCACCAGCACGCGCACGTTGCCGCTGCGCACCTTGGCGATGGTGCGATTGCGCTGCGATTGATTCATGTCGCCATGCAAGGCGGCGGCGGCATGGCCTTCTTCAAACAGCTTGCTGGCGAGACGATCCGCGCCACGCTTGGTTGACGTGAACACGATGGCCTGACCGAGATCGACATCGCGCAAAAAATGATCGAGCAATTTTGATTTGTGACTGCCGTCGTCCACGTAGTGCAGCCGCTGCTCGATGTTTTCGTGACGCGCCTTGGGCGCCGCGACTTCAATCAGCTTAGGATCGCGCAGCAGTCGCTTGCCGAGCTGGCCGATGCCGCCATCGAGCGTGGCGGAGAACAACAGCGTTTGCCGCGTCGGCGGCGTGGCGGCGGCGATAGTCTCCACTGGTTTGATAAAACCCATGTCGAGCATGCGGTCGGCTTCGTCGAGAATCAGCAATTCGAGGCGCGAAAAATCGACCTTGCCCTGCTCCATGAAATCGATCAGACGGCCCGGCGTGGCGACCAGAATATCCAGCGGACTGTCGAGCAATTTGCGTTGCTTGGGGTACGGCATGCCGCCCAACACGGTGCCGATGCGCACATGGCGCATGCCCTTGCTGTATTTGGAAACGGCGGAGGTGACTTGCAATGCGAGTTCGCGCGTCGGCGTCAATACCAGCACGCGCGGGCCGCGGCCGTGTTTGGCGGGCGCCACGCCGATGCGTTGCAATGCGGGCAGCACAAACGCGGCAGTTTTGCCGGTGCCGGTGGGCGCGGAAACCATCAGGTCGAATCCGGCAATTGCCACCGGAATCGCCTGCGACTGCACGGCGGTAGGTTCACTGTAACCAGCGGCGGCAACAGCCTGCGCGATGGAGGGATTCAGGTTCAATGCTTCAAATGACATTTGTTTCTTTCAATAGGTACGGCAAGCCGCAGACCGCGATGTAACAGGTCTGGCGGACAAATAAGCGCGGACACGCAATCAAAGAAGGAACGGCTGCCGCAAAGTTGTTCGGCAGGCGAGCACGGTCAGCGCACGGGTATCGTCGCTAACCGTGGCTGTAGCGGCTGCTCAAGAATGCGGATGAGGAAAGCCGGAACAAATGGGTCAGGGACAGATGCAACTCAGCAACCCAAAATTCAAACAAGGCCGGGTCAGCGAGGTGTGCGGATGATACGCGTAAGGCTCGCGAAACGCCAATATTTTTTGCATTGCATCAATTTCCGGCTTAAATCCCGCTTTTGCAGAAAATTCAATGACCTACATCCATGGTGTTTTGACGTCTATGCTACAATCGCGCCCTTTTTATTCGAGCCGGAATCGCCATGCCTCGCGCCATCAGAAACATCGCCATCATCGCCCACGTTGACCACGGCAAGACCACGCTGGTGGATAAACTGCTGCGCCAGTCCGGCACGTTCGCCGCGCACCAACACGTCGAGGAACGCGTGATGGACAGCAACGACATTGAAAAAGAACGCGGCATTACCATCCTCGCCAAGAATTGCGCGGTCACCTGGAACGGCACGCATATCAATATCGTCGATACGCCGGGCCACGCCGATTTTGGCGGCGAAGTGGAGCGCGTATTGTCGATGGTTGATAGCGTGCTGCTGCTGGTCGATGCCGTTGAAGGCCCGATGCCGCAAACGCGTTTTGTCACGCGCAAGGCGCTGGCGCTGGGCCTGAAGCCCATCGTGGTGGTGAACAAAGTGGATCGTCCCGGCGCGCGCGCAGACTGGGTGGTAAGCCAGACGTTTGATCTCTTCGACAAACTCGGCGCGTCCGAAGAACAACTCGATTTCCCGGTAGTTTATGCATCCGCGCTGAACGGCTATGCGGGCCTGGATTCCAGCGTGCGCGAAGGCAATCTCGACCCGCTGTTCGAAGCCATCATCAAACACGTGCCGGTGCGGGCCGATGATCCGGACGGCCCCCTGCAACTGCAAATTTGTTCACTGGATTATTCGAGCTACGTCGGCCGTATCGGCATAGGCCGTATCACGCGCGGACGCATCCGCCCGCTGCAGCAAGTGCTGGTCATGCGCGGGCCCGAGGACGCCTCGCCCAAACTCGCCAAGGTAGGCCAAGTACTGGTTTTTAAAGGACTGGATCGCACCGTGGCCGAAGAAGCCATGGCCGGCGACATCGTGCTCATCAACGGCATCGAAGACGTCGGCATCGGCGTCACCATCACCGACGTTGAAAAGCCCGAGGCGCTGCCGCTGCTGAAAGTGGACGAGCCGACGCTGACGATGAATTTCCAGGTCAACACGTCGCCGCTTGCCGGCAAGGAAGGCAAGTACGTCACCAGCCGGCAGATACGCGAGCGCCTGCAACGCGAGTTGATGAGCAACGTGGCGCTTAAAGTGGTTGAAACGTCGGACGCCGACGTATTTGAAGTGTCGGGTCGCGGCGAACTGCATCTGACGATCTTGCTGGAAAACATGCGCCGCGAAGGCTACGAACTCGCGGTGTCGCGTCCGCGCGTGGTCATCAAGGAAGTGGACGGCGTGAAACTGGAACCGTACGAAATGCTCACCGTCGACTGCGAAGACACCAATCAGGGCGCGGTGATGGAAGCGCTGGGCCAGCGCAAGGGCGACCTGCAGGACATGCAGTCCGACGGCAAGGGCCGCACGCGTCTTGACTACCGCATTCCCGCGCGCGGGCTCATCGGCTTTCAGTCGGAGTTTCTGACGCTCACCCGCGGCACCGGACTCATCAGCCATGTGTTTGACGACTACGGCCCGATGAAGCCCGACATGGAAGAACGCCGCAATGGCGTGCTGATCTCGGCGGAAAACGGCACCGCCGTCGCCTACGCGCTGTGGAAGCTTCAGGAGCGCGGCAAAATGTTCGTCAGTCCTGGCGATCCGCTGTACGAGGGCATCGTCATTGGCATTCATAGTCGCGACAACGATCTGGTTGTCAATCCGATCAAGGGCAAGCAACTCACCAACGTGCGCGCCTCCGGCACCGACGAAGCCGTGCGCCTCGTGCCGCCAATACAAGTCACGCTGGAATCCGCGATTGAATTCATCGCCGACGATGAACTGGTGGAAATCACGCCGAAATCAATCCGCATCCGCAAGCGCTATCTGCTGGAGCAGGATCGCAAGCGGGCTTCTCGCGCGGCGGCGTAACAACATCTCGACAACCGGCCGCAGAGGAACAAAAGCGCAAAGACGCGAAGAACCGCCGCAAAGAAGCCCTGAGAAACCACGGCGCCGATACTCTTTGCGAAACCTTTGCGCCTTTGCGGTAAAGCCCTTCGACTTTCGCCATGCACCCAAGCCCGGAACTCACGCCCTACCAAATCATCGGTGGCGACACGGTCGTGCGTGGGCTGATCGACCGTTTCTACGACCTGATGGATACGGTGCCGGAGTATTACGTCATCCGCAAATTGCATCCTGCGGATTTGAGCGGATCGCGCACCAAGCTGTATATGTTTTTGTCCGGCTGGCTGGGCGGCCCGCCCCTGTATACCGACCAGTTCGGACACCCGATGCTGCGCGCCCGCCATTTGCCCTTTGCCATCGGCAACGCGGAGCGCGACGCCTGGATGGCTTGCATGCGGCAGGCCGCGGAAGCGTTGATCGATGACACAAAGCTGCGCGTCTGGCTGCTGGAGCAGCTCTCCAAGACCGCCGACTGGATGCGCAACAAGCCGGACTAGGCTGGCGTTCCATGGCGGTGAAATGCGGTATGATATTCGTATTGATTTAACCGTAGTCGTCTGTCCGGAATCCCGCCCATGGAAATCGATACTGCCTCCCACGACAAAGTTACCGCGGTTAGCGTCAAAGGCCGCGTGGACAGCACCACGGCCGAAAAGCTGCGCGATCATCTCACCGCCGTAATCAAATCAGGCTCAGCGCGGCTCGTGATCGATCTTAAGGAAGTCACCTATATCAGCAGCGCGGGATTTCGCACCCTGTTGATCACCGCGCGTTCCGTTGAAGCCGCCAAGGGAAAACTTGCTCTGTGCGGCGTAGCTGGCGAAGTCAAGCGCCTGTTTGACATCGCATCGTTCACCGAACTCTTCACCATACTGCCGAATCGTGACGATGCCGTTGCGGCGGCTAACGCGTAACACCGATCCGCGGCATCCCCACGCTTCTCGCACAGCGGTCTTTGCATGAAGCGCCCGGCGGACCTGATTTACGGAGTCGATGAAAAGCCGCCGCTGCCGGTAACGCTGTTCAACGGCGTGCAGCATGTGGGCATCATCGCGATCAACCTGATTTATCCGCTGGTGATTTTCCGGCTGGCCGGCGCGTCGGTGGCAACCGTCATCGAGTTGCTGTCGATCAGCCTGATCGTGCTCGGCATCGGCACGTTTCTCCAATCCGTGCGGCGCAGTCCGGCCGGCAGCGGATTCATGTGTCCCAGCACCTTCACGGCAACCTATTTCAGCGCCTCGCTGCTGGCGATAAAAGCGGGCGGTCTGCCGCTGCTGTTCGGCATGACGACATTCGCGGGCCTGCTGGAAGTCGTGGTATCGCGCACACTGTCGCGGTTGCGTGCATTCCTGCCGACGGAACTCTCGGGGCTGGTAGTATTCATGATCGGCATCACCGCCGGCATTGGAGGCATACGCTTGATGGTTGGCCCCGACGCGCCCAACGTAAGTGCCGGTGAATGGCGGGTGGCGTGCCTCACGCTCGCCACCATGATCGTGCTGAACGTCTGGGGCAAGGGCACCCTGAAAATGCTGTGCGCGTTGGTTGGGCTGATCATCGGATATGCAGCGGCCGCGACCGTGGGTTTGTTCGATCAAGCGCATACGTCGAGTCTGGCCGCCGCGCCCTGGATCGAATTGCCAACGTTAAAACACGCCACCTGGTCGTTCGACCTCACCCTCGCCGCGACCTTTGCGATTGCAAGTCTCGCCGCCGCCATGAAAGCCGCTGGCACCATCACCATGTGCCAGCGCCTGAATGATGCAGAATGGTTACGCCCCGAGCCGCGTTCGGTGACGCGCGGCGTCATGGGGGACGGCCTGATCACCGCGCTATCCGGTCTCGCGGGCAGTGTCGGCACCAATACCGCGACGCCCTCGGTGGGCGTGGCCGCCGCCACCGGCATCGCCAGCCGCCATGTCGCCTATGCCGTGGGCGCAATTTTCATATTGCTCGGTCTGCTGCCCAAGGTGGCGGCGTTGCTCGCGATCATGCCGCGCGCGGTCATGGCGGCGGGGCTGCTGTTCTCCGCGTGTTTCATCCTCATTAACGGATTGCAGGTCATGACCTCGCGCCTGCTGGATATCCGCCGCACGCTGATTATCGGCATCGCGATCATTGCCGGCGTGGCGGTCGATGTGTTCCCCGCCATCGCGGCCAATGCGCCCGGCGTGCTGGCGCCGCTGGTCGCGTCGTCGCTGGCGTTCGCCACCGTGACCGCGCTCGGCCTTAATTTGCTGTTTCGTATTGGCGTGAAAAAAACCGTGACACTGAAAGTTGAGCGTGATTCCATCGGCGGCGTCAATATCAGCGACTTTCTGCGCGAAAACGGCGCCAAGTGGGGCGCGCGTCCCGAGATTATTTCGCGCGCCAGTTTCGCCGCCAATCAGCTGGTGGAAACCGTGGCGGACAACGGCTGGCACACCGGCACGCTGACATTGGAAGCAAGCTTTGACGAATTCAATCTCGACCTCCATGCCCTGTACGCGGGCACGCCACTGGCGTTTCCCGATAAACGCCCCACCGATGAAGAGATCATGGAATCCGACGAAGGCATGGCCCGCCTGGCTGGCTACATGCTGCGGCACAACGCCGACCGCATTCGCGCGGAATCGAAGGGCGCGCACGCGCATATCTGGTTTCATTTCGACCATTGAGCGCCTGGCGCGAACGGTGAACCCCGTGATGACAAGCAGGCCCGGTTTGCCGCATACTTACCGCAAATTTGACTGAAGCGGTTTCCCCCGATGGCCAACGAAAAAACTCCCGGCACGCCCGAAGACGGCGCGACCGTCATCAATCTGCGCAGTGGCGTGGACGAAGCCACGTTTATCGCCAAACAAACGTCGCTGGGCCACTCACTGCCGGGCCGCGCCATCGGCGAAGTCGAGATCGGCGACGAAATCAAGCCCGCGCGGGAAGTTGGCCGCTACCAGATCCTCGAAAAATTCGGCGAAGGCGCGATGGCGACCGTCTACAAGGCGTTCGACCCGAGCATTAACCGTGAACTCGTCATCAAGTTTCTGCACGCCAACCTGTGCACGACGGAAGAATACCGCCAGCGTTTTTTGCGCGAAGCCAAGGCGGCCGGCATGCTGTCGCACCCGAACATCGTCACCATCTTCGACGTGGGCGAGATCGAAAACCGCCCCTACATCGCGATGGAGTTGCTCAACGGCGGCCCGCTCGACGAACTGGTGCCCAAGGGCACCGAGTTGCCCATACGCGACGTGCTGACGCTAGGCATTCAGATCGCCAATGCACTTGATTACGCGCACAGCAAGGGCATTTTCCATCGCGACGTCAAACCGGCCAATATCATTCGCCTCGCCGATGGCAAGACCGTCAAGCTGGTTGACTTCGGCATTGCCCACGTGGCGGCCGGGGACTCGATGGATGCCACCACCGCCGGCACCATCATGGGCACGCCGCACTATATGTCGCCGGAACAGGCGCGCGGCGGCACGGTCGATGCGCGTTCGGATTTGTGGGCGGTTGGCGTCATGCTGTATCAACTGCTCACCGGCAAGCGGCCATTTAACGCCGACAGCATTGCCACGCTGTTGTTGCGCATCACGCAGGAAGCGCCGAAACCCGTGGGCGAGTTGCGGCCCGAAATTCCCGCCAGCCTGCGCCGTGTGATTGCGCGCACGCTGAACAAACAGCCCGAAAAACGCTTCCAGAGCGGCCGTGAACTGGCCGAGGCGCTGACGCGCGTGCTGATCGAAATCGATCCCACGCGCGGCGTCGGTCAGGCCAAGCGCCGCGGCATGTCGCTCAAGGTCAAACTGGCGATGGCCATGGCGGCCGTGGTCGCGGTCACCATGACCATTACATCGTTGTATGTGACGCACCGGCAATATCAGGCCATGCTGAGCCAGACCATCGATCAGGGCGCATCGCTCGCCAAACTCATTGCCGTGGAAAACGCGCATCAAACACTTTCCGAGGATTGGGTCGGCATCGATGTGTCGGTGCAAGCCATCGCCAAGGCGCTGGATGCGCGCGGCCTGTCGGTGGTCGATATCAAGAACGTGGTGCGCGTTAGTACCGATGCCGCAGCCGTGGATAAGCCGTTGGCGCCGGTCGAGGGCGACGCGCTCGCCGCCCGCGACCCTTCGGTTTCCGTATTGCGCATCCGGCAAAACGACAGCCGGACCTTTGTGTTTATCGTGCCCATCAAGTTTCAGACGCGCGACATCGGCAAGGTGCAACTACTTTTGCCCGAGGATGGACTGTCCGCCGTGGTACGCGAAAGCTGGTGGCTGATGGCATTGCTGCTGGTGGTCACGGCGGTAATGGCCACCTTGGCCACCTATCTGATGCTCGATCGTTATGCGCGTCCCTTGCGTACGCTGGGGGACGCGCTGGATGAAATCCGCGATGGCCGCTACGACTGCCGCATCGAGGAAAAACGCATCGATGAAATCGGCGATCTGTATGATAGCTTCAACAACATGGCGGCCAGTCTGGATCAGGATGTCATTGATCTGACCGCGCCGGCCGAATCCACGCCCCCGCCAGGAGCGGCGGCTTAAGCCCAAGAAACCACAATGCCGTCACGCCGCTCCAGCATAGTCGCGTTGTTATTCGCGGTACTGCTTGCCGTGGCAGGCTGCGCAACGCCGCCGCCCGCGCCGCCCGCCGAAGTAGCCGCGTCTCCGGAGGAACCCGTCGAGGCGCCCGCGCCCTCGGGCGTCGTCGCGCGCAACGATCACTTTGCCGTGGTTGTGCCGGGAGCGCAGGACACTCTGGCCACGCTGGCGCGCGAACATCTCGGCAGCATTGATCGCGCGTGGGAAATCGCAACCTTCAACCAAATTACCAGCGTCACGGCCGGTGACGCCGTGGCCATCCCCTTGCGGCCGGTCAACCCCATGGGCATTTCCGCCAAGGGTTACCAAACGGTGCCGATACTTTGTTACCACCGGGTCGGACCGCAAAAGAACCTGATGATCATGCCGCGCGAAGCGTTCGCCGCGCAAATGGAATTCCTTGCGCACAACAACTACAACGTCATCCGGCTCGCTGATTTACCTGACTTTTTGTCAGGCCAGCGGCCGTTGCCGCCGCGCGCCGTGATCATCACCTTTGACGACGGCCACGTGTCGTCGTATCAGCATGCCTACCCGATATTGCGCAAACACGGCTTCGCCGCGACGTTTTTTCTGTACACCGATTTTCTCGGCGCGGGCGAAGGCCTGACGTGGGCGCAAATCAACGAAATGTCGAAGTCCGGACTCATTGATTTTCAGTCGCACTCGAAATCGCATGCCAACCTGATCGTGCGACTACCGGGCGAATCGGACGCGCGCTACCGCGAGCGCGTGGATACCGAACTGCGCGTGCCGCGCGCCGTGATCGAGCGCAACGTGCCGGGCAAGGTCACGCATCACGCATTTCCGTTTGGCGACGCCAATCAAGTGGTGGTGGAACGCCTGGTGCAAACCGGCCATGAGCTTGGCCTCACGGTGAATCCCGGCGGCAATCCGTTTTTTGCCTATCCGCTCATGCTACGACGCACGATGATCTTTGGCGGTGCCAGCATGGACAGTTTCCGTTCGGCGCTACAGGTGTTTCGCGAGGCAAACCTTCAATGAGCGCGCACCGCCTGGTTTTGTGGATCGTCTGCGCGGGAATATCGGGCTGCGTCACGCCGCCCCCGGGTGAAGCGCCGGCGCGCCCTGATCCCCCCCCCGTCGCGCCGCGCGCCGCGCCGACACCACAAGCCATCGAAGTACTCGAAGCCAGGCACTACGAACGCGCGCAAGCGCATATGCAGGCACGCAACTGGGCCGACGCACTGGTCGAATGGGAATTGCTTACGCTGCTAAAACCGGAGACGATGGACTATCGCACCGCGCTGGCCGACACGCGCAAGCGGATACGCGACGCCGCCGACGGATGGTCGCGCGCCGCCGAACAAGCCCGCCGTCAGGGCAATCTGGATCAGGCCACACTGCTCTACTTGCGGGTGCTGAACGTCGAGCGGGATAACGCGGCGGCGGCGAAGGCGCTGCGCGATATGGACACCGAACGCACGCACCGTTCCTATATCAATCGTCCGCCGCGCATGGTGATGTAGAACCTGCACGGCGTCGATGCCGCGCAAACGCGCGGCACGGCACCGCGCCCGTGATCACGGCGCGCCACCCACACCCCTTCACGCCGATTTATTTCTTGAGATTTTCAAGCCGGCGCTGAAGATCAAGCGCTTCCTGTTTGCGAGCAAGCGCAAGCGCATTGTTCGGATCAATCGCCAGCACCGCGTCCCACTCGCGTATCGCGGTATTGAGATCCTGCCTGCGATAGGCGGCCTGCGCATTGCGATGATGCCGGTCAACTTCCGCTCGGCGCGCTTTTTCCTCCACCTCGGGCGATGGCGCCGCGGGTTTGGGTTTCACCGGTTCGGCCACCGGTTCAGGCCGGGGCTCCGGCTTGGGCGCCGTATCCGCGGCCGTGGGCGCGGCGAGCGCGACCTTACCCGGAATGCGAATGGTCTGGCCGGACGAAAGCTGCTTGGGCACCTTGATCTGGTTGTAACGCGCAAGGATGTAAAACTCGCACACATCGCCAATCGCACGGCGCGCAATCAGGCCCAAGCTTTCGCCGGGACGTACCGTATAGGCCGTGGATTCCTTGCCCAACGTGGCCAGTGGATCCGCCGTGATGCCGCGCAACAGGCAGGCCACCTGTTTGTTATCGGGTTCCAGTTGGCGCGCATATTCCAGTTCCACGCGGGCTTTTTCGTCCTCGCCGCCATCCAGCCAATCAAACGATTGCCGCAGGATTTTTTGCACTTCCGCCTTGGCGGCCGGTCCGGTCAGTTGCGGGCGCGACGGTGCCACGGGCGCGGGGGCTTGCGGTTCCGGTTCCGGTTCCGGTTCCGGCTCCGGTTCGGGCTTGGCAACGGGTTCGGGTGCCTTGACCGGCTCGGGCGGCGTGGCACACCCCGCCAACAGGGCAAACAGGGTTAGTAGCAGGAATATAAGGCGTGTCATGATTGGTCTCGACCAGTGCTCCAGTGCTCCCCGCCAGCACCATTACCACCGCTAAAGGGATTACCAACGGTGGCTGGCGTTTTGGGAAATTATACATCCGTGTAACAATCGCGGTAACATTAAAACCCGTATGTAACAGGCTGGAACATGCCACAATCGCACCTGGCCCACGCACGCCGCGCGACTGCTGCGTCCCTCCGCCGGCACGCGACATAATCCCATGAATGACGGCAAGAAAAAGGATATTACCATTCAGGATTTTACCCTGATCGTTGCGCCAGACGAAGCAGTTCCCGCTGGCGAAGAACGCATCCATCAACTGCTGGTGACCGAAGGCGCCGAACAGGGGCGCATGATCGAGCTGACCGCGGACATGGTAACCCTAGGGCGCGCGGCGCCCGCCGATGTCACGCTGCGCGATGTGGAGGTTTCGCGCAGTCATTGCCGAATTTCACGGGAAGCCGGCATGCTGATGATCGCCGATCTGAAATCAACCAACGGCACGTTCGTGGATGGACGCCGCGTCACCGCGCCGGTCAAACTCACCGACGGCTGCCTGATACGCATCGGCCGGCATCAGCTGAAGTATGAGCGGCGCACGCGGCGCGAAATTGAACAATCACGCGATTTCGAGCGCAGCCTCGAGGGCGCAAGCCGTTATGTGCAATCGATGCTGCCGCTGCCAATCAGCACCGGCCCGGTGCAGACCGAATGGCTGTTGATTCCGTGTGCGCGGCTCGGCGGCGATGCACTGGGTTACCAGTGGATTGACGAAGACCATTTTTCGCTGTATCTGCTCGACGTTTCGGGCCATGGCCCGGAGGCCGCGATGCTGGCGGTCGGCGTGATGAATGCGCTGCGGCAAAAAGCGTTGCCCGGCGCGGATCTTCGCGACGCCGCGCAGGTGACCCAGCAGCTCAATAGGATGTTCCAGATGGAAGATCACAGCCTGATGTATTTCACGCTGTGGTACGGCGTCTACAAAATGTCGGCGCGCACGATCACTTATTGCTCGGCTGGACAGCACCCCGCCTATCTGACCTACGCGGGCGCGAGCGAACCGCAACCCCTGCGCACCGCCAATCCGCCGGTGGGTGTCACGCCCGCCCACCACTTCAAGGCACAATCGACAGCGGTACCCGCGGATGCAACGCTGTATTTGTTCAGCGATGGCGTATTTGAAATCGACACGCTGGGCGGCCAGCGCTGGGAACTGGAAGATCTGTTGCCCACCTTGCAGGAAGTCGCAGTGCCGAATCTCGCTGAAACGCAACGCATTTACCAATCGGTGCAAAAGGTAGCGCGACGCGGGCCATTCGAGGATGATTTTTCGGTACTGGTGACGAACTTCAAGTAGAGGGTGCGTTCGCGCCGTTCAGTGAACGAAGTGAAACGCCACCGTGGTGCGCCCGGTGCGATTGGAGACCTGAACCCGATCCGCGAGATTGCGCAGCATGTAGCCAGCCAGTCGGTACTGCCCTTCGTATGAAGCAATAATTTCATCATTGGTCGGCCGCTTGTCCGGCAGTTCGAGCGGCACGCCGTCGTACGACACACGCACATCCAGATTGAATTCGTCAAAACTGACGGCAACCGTCATTGTTTTTTGGGTAACACCGCTGTCGGCCAGCAACTCAATCGACTGCATCAAGTTAAAGCGCGCGCGTTCAATCACATCGCGGCGCGCGCCCCACGCCGCGCCGTGCGTTTGCATGAACTCCTCGATTCGAGCCGCGTCCACCGCCAGCGGATCAACTTCCAGCGTCTGCGTGCGCCGCACGCCAAGACGAAATACCAGATTGAGCAGCAGCGCGGTGAGCGTTCCCAGCACGATGGAACTGCTGGTAAACACGCGCACGGACGCCGGCAACTGGCTGAAGAACGGCTGAAATACATCGGCCGCCATCGCCACCATGAAAGACAATCCAATGACAAAAATGCGGCGCGAGTCGAGCATGCGCGCAGTGATGATGATGAGTCCGTTCATAAACACCAGCGCCGACACAAACAGCAGCGTGGCCCCCACCACCGGCGCCGGCATGATCGCAAAAACGGTGGTGGCCTTGGGCAGGAACGCGAGCGCGAGATAGATGCCGCCGATGACAAACGCGACACGGCGGCTGGTGATGCCGGTGGCGCCGGCCAGTCCGACATTGCTGGTGGACGTGTTCAACCCCACGCTGCCGAACAGACCGGACAGCATCGTACCGATGCCATTGGCCATCGCGCCGCCGCTGATGGACGCAAAATCAGGACGCACCCAATCGGCATCGTTGGTTTTCTGGCAGATGGTGAGATCACCGATCGCGCGCAGGCTTGCCGCCACCGCCGCCACCACGAACGGCACAATGAGATCGGTATCAAACGACCAGCCCAGATGATCCACGTTCGGCAGATGAATAATGGGCGCCGCGTTTAACCGTTCGAGATCCGCCGCCGGCAACACGCCCGCGACAATCGCCAGCAGATAACCCGCGATCATACCAATCAGCGCACAGAACAGCTTGGACGTGCCGGCGCCCCATACGTTCAGCCCCACCATCAGCGCGAGCGTCGCGGCCGCCACCGCATGGGACAACGCCCCCGGCGCCTCTGTCTGGCCGATGCCGAGCACGTTGCGAAAACCGAGCAGGCCGATCGTCAGACCGATCATCGCCACCACGAAACCGGTAATCTCCGGCGGCAGAAATGGCCGCAGCGGGCGCAACAGACGCGACATCGCTATCTCGACCGCGCCCGCGAAGACCGTCATGCCGAACATCAGCGGCAATCCCCCCGCCTCCAACGCGAGTAGTGACGCCGGCAGGTAGGATGCTGCGAATATCGGCGGGCACAAAAACCCGGACCCAACCGGCCCGCAGCGCAACACGTGCAATATCGGCCCCGCCGCCATCACCAGCATCGACAGGCTTAACACATCGATGATTTTTTCGGCGGACAGGCCTGCCTGACGGCCCGCGATGACAGGCAACAGCAGAAAAATCGCCACCAGCCCCGCGTGTTGCACCCCCGAAAGCAACAATACGCCGCGCGGCAGCGCCTCGTCCACGCCATAGACGATATTGCGGGGTTTTTTCACAACTGGCGGGCCGCGGACGCTCGCAGTTTACCCAAGCTGCGCGAGGCCTTCTTCGCGCGTGGCATGAATGGTGAAGTTATCCTTGAATCCGCCCATCGAGAACAGGTCCTGCACCTTGTCCGACAGCCCGCACAAGGCGAGTGCGCCGCCACTGCTGGACGCATGCCGCCGCCCGATCAGCAGGGTGCGAAACCCGGCGCTGGTGATGTATTCGAGACCTTGCAAATCTAGCAACAGCAACACGCCCGGCTTGCTATACAGCGCCCGCAGACGGTTACTGAGATCGATTGAATTACTGCTGTCGATGCGACCCTTGATTTCAAGTACGGTGATACGTCCCGACGGAATCTCAATAATGTCCATGCGTCACTCCGTTGATGGCCTCAAAATTTCTTCTTTAAAAACATGTGGTTATGATTATCTTCCCGACGGTAGTGCACGTCATCCATCAGCTTTCGCACAAAATGCAGTCCGAGCCCGCCTATCGGCCGCTCCGTCAGCGGCAACGTCAAATCGGGTTCGGGCGCCGCCAGGGGATTAAAGGCCTTGCCGTCATCGTCGATACGGACTTCAACGGCGGCATCGTCCGCCGATAGCGTGACGCCTATCTCATGCGGCAACTTATCATTGTAGCCATAGTTGATGATATTGCTGAGCAATTCGTCCAGCACCACGTTCAGGTCGAACACCAGTTGCGCCGGCAAATGGCAAGTGCGCTCCAGCGTGGACACCAGATCGCATACGCGGCCCAGCTCGCTCAACTGATTGCGGATGGTTATTTGTAATGTCGTCATGGCGCAGAACCGTAGACTACACCACCTCGCGCGCCGCCGCTGCCCGCGCGCGACACTGGCGGCGGTCATCGCAGCCGAAGCCGCCGTTATAGCGCTATTTACGGTATTGGCGGCTTTAGCGCTTCTTGCCCAGCAGGGTTCCGCGGCAGCGCTTCGCCCCGCACCGACAGGCGTGTTCACGCTTCAATTTCGCGGTATGGCGCTCCTCGACGATCAACTCGTAGTCGTAGCCCAGCTCTTCGCCAGCGCGAATATTGCGCCGGGTTTCGATGTATACGCGACCGTCTTCTTCGATGGCCTCGCAATTCGGCGCGCACGAGTGGTTGATCCAGCGCGCGGAACTGCCCCATTGCGTGGCATCAATCACCACCTCGTCGTTGGCCGCGAACAACATGGTATGTGAACTGCCGTCATGCAGATCGCCATAGCGCTCATCAGCCTCTTCATGCGACATGCGTTCGCCGAGATATTCAATCAGGCGCGTGCGTTTGGGAATATCCACCAGCGCAAACACGCCGCGGCCATGCACACCGGATTTGCGCACCACAAAACGGCGCGGTGCGGCTTTTTTCTTTTTCGATTTGGGCATTTCGGATTCAATAAAAAATGATTGGAGTCCTGCCTTGCGATGCTCGGAAACGACACATTCCCAAGGAAACACCTTCCCCTTCAGGGAAACGCGTTCCAAGGATGGAAACAGGAAATGACCGCACATCGCAATGAAGCATTTGCCGCTGTTAACGCGGCACGCGAATTGTACTCTCCGGCGCCAGAAAATCGAAATCGCAGCCACGATCCGCCTGCGTCACGGTTTCCATGAAGAGCTTGCGATAGCCGCGGCTATCTTCCTTGCGCGCGCGCGGTTTTTTCCACAGCTTGCGGCGCGCCTCCAGTTCTTCGTCGGAGACCAGCAGTTCGAGTTTGCGAGCGGGCACGTCGAGTTTGATCCGGTCGCCGGTTTTCACCAGTGCCAGCGGCCCGCCGAGCGCGGCTTCGGGCGTGACGTGCAACACAATCGCGCCGAATGCCGTGCCGCTCATGCGCGCATCCGAAATGCGAATCATGTCCTTCACGCCTTTTTGCGCGAGCTTCTTCGGAATCGGCAGATAACCCGCCTCCGGCATACCCGGCGCGCCCCGTGGCCCGGCATTTTGCATCACGAGAATGTCGTCTTCTTTTACATCCAGTTTCGGATCATCGATCCGATTCGCCAGATCCTCCAGCGATTCAAACACCACCGCGCGGCCCGTGTGCTGCATCAACTTCGGCGTCGCCGCCGCCTGCTTGATGATCGCCCCCTCGGGAGCGAGGTTGCCGCGCAGCACGGCGATGCTGCCGCCCTTGAAAATCGGATCATTGAACGGACGCACCACATCCTGTTTCCACGCGGGCGCGGCCGCCTTGATGTTTTCTCCGAGCGTGTCGCCGGTGACGGTGAGCGCGTCCAGATTCAGCAGTTTGCGTATCTCGCGCAGGATGGTCACGAGGCCGCCCGCCTTTTCGAGGTCTTCCATGTAATGCTGGCCGGTGGGTTTCAAATCCACCAGCACCGGCGTGTCGCGCCCCATCTTGTCAAAGGCATCAAGATCGATCTTGATGCCGAGACGTCCCGCCATTGCGGTCAGATGCACAATGGCATTGGTCGAACCACCCACCGCGAGCAGCACGGTCAGCGCATTCTCGAATGCATCGGCCGTCATGATTTTATCGGGCGTAAGTTTCTCTTTCGCCATCGCCACAGCGCGCGCGCCGCTGGCTTCGGCATGACGCAGCCGGTCGGCCATCACCGCGGGCGTGCAGGCGCCGCCGGGCAACATCATGCCCATCGCCTCGGTGCATAGCGCCATGGTGCTCGCGGTGCCCATCACCATGCAGGTGCCGGCGGAAGGCGCGAGCTTGTTGTTGATCTCGCCGATTTCCTGCTCGGAGATTTCACCCGCGCGATATTTGCCCCAGAAGCGGCGGCAGTCAGTGCAGGCGCCCAGACGCTCGCCCTTGTGATCGCCGGTAATCATCGGCCCGGTCACCAGCATAATCGCCGGCACGTTTGCACTCGCCGCCCCCATCAGCAAGGCGGGCACGGTTTTGTCGCAACCGCCAATCAGCACCACCGAATCAACCGGCTGTCCCCTGATCATTTCTTCGGTGTCGATCGACATCAGATTGCGCAAATACATGCTGGTCGGATGCGCAAACGATTCATGCAGCGTGATCGTCGGAAACTCCACCGGCAGCCCACCCGCCAACATCACGCCGCGTTTCACCGCCTCGATCAACTCCGGCACATTGCGATGGCATGCATTAAAGCCGCTGAAGGTATTGGTGATGCCGACGATGGGCCGGTCGAGCGCATCGTCGGTGTATCCCATCGCCTTGACGAAGGCCTTGCGCAGAAACAGGGAGAATTCTTCGTCGCCGTAAGCCGTCAGGCCTTTGCGCATGCCGCGTTTGGAAGTTGCCATGGCACCTTGCCTCGAAAAAAGAGTCCGCACGATAGCGGATTGCCCGCATTGACGCAATAAGCCCGGCGTCCCTAGAATCGGACTCCGATCCATCCCCTCCCCCTCTTAAACTGGAACCGCCATGTCCCAACCCAAGACCACCCTCGGCCGCATGCCCCGCGAAGCCATCCGCATGCTCGACATCCCACGCCCATCCAAAGCCATCATCGATGCTTTTATGGCTCTGGTCGATCTGACCGGAACGCTGTCGGATGCGTGTGACGAACTCGGCATCGTCGCGGTGATCCCCGCGTATCAGTTGCCGCCGGTGTATTTCACCAAACGCATCGTCGGCCCGGCGATGACGCTGCGCAATATCGCGCGCGATGTACAGATACACAAAGCCGCGCAGGAAAAAATCAACACACAGGGCGAGACCGAGGCGCACAACCTCGCCGAACCCGGCGACGTGCTGGTGATACAGGGCGTGATGGGCTGTTCGAACATGGGCGGACAGTCGGCCTCCATCGCCAAACGTCAAGGCTTCATCGGCGCCATCGTCGATGCCACCGTGCGCGACCCGGATGGGTATCGCGAAATGGATTGGCCGGTGTGGTGCCGCGGCTTCACACCCATCACCGGCAAGTGGCGCATGCAATCCGTTGAACTCAATGGCACCGTAGAAATTCGCGGCGTGCCGTGCAAGCCCGGCGACCTCGTGTGCGCCGACGAAGCCGGCATTGCGATCATTCCGCAGGACAAAATCGCTCTTGTGCTGGACCACGCGCAAAAGATCGATGCCGGGGACACCAAGCGCAAGGCGGACATCGACAAGGGCGTGGAAATTTCGGATTTGTGGGCAAAGAAATACAAGTAACACCATGGGCTCATGATGAACCGAGAGGGCATCATGCAACGCAGCAATACTTAAAGATCAATAACAGACAATAGCTTACAATCAAACCGCAACACCCATTTTGCGCGGGCACGCGCACGGAAAAGTCAGTGCCACCGCCGGTTGATCCGGCGACTACCATTCGAATCGGACGATTGGGGTAGGCTTGCGCAACGGCTTCGCCGAGCCCGGCGCCGAGGGTGCCGAGAGCCAGCAACGCCGTAAAGAACCTTACGCCAGTGCGCGTGTGTTTCATGTGAGACACCCCTCCAGCTTATTGAATCTTGGCGAATCAAAAAGAACATACCGCGTGTCGATCGATTCGACGCGGAAATCCGTGCTGAAAATATATCAATACCTTCGATAAATGACACGTATCCTTGAGAAGGCTCCTACGGACTCTTGGCGAAATTCTTGACGCAGGGTATCGCTTGCACGGCCGGGCATGGCCGCATTAGTCATTAGACATGATCTGACCGACTCTGTAGAATTTAATCGAACCGAATCGCGGCTTGCGAAGCATCCATAGCACTTTTGATCCCATCAATGAAACATGCAAACGCGTAAACGCCAGTTGCTTGGGTTGGCGGCAGGCACACTCGCAATCCCCCGCTGGGCGCAGGCTCAAACCGCTGGACGCCACTATCGCATCGGCTGGTTCAATATCTCCGATACCGCCAAGGAGCCTTACGCCGTGGCGTTCGTTCAACGGCTTGCCGAGCTGGGTTTCGTTGTCGGACGCAATTTGACCATAGAACGCCGTCACGCCAACAACGTGCTTGAGCGCGTACCGGCGGTGGCAGCCGAACTCGGCAAGCTGAAGTGCGACGCTTACTTTGGGGGCGGTAGCGAAGCCACGCTGACGGGGTTGACGCAGGCGAATCCGCACACGCCCATCATCTTTATCGCGGTTGATTTCGATCCCGTCGCCACGGGAGACGTGGCAAGCCTCGCACGGCCGGGCGGACGGGTTACGGGCGTTACCGCGATTCAGTCCGAGCTGCCCGCAAAACGCCTTGAAATGCTGAAAGAAATGCTGCCGTCGATAACCCGGGTCGCGGTGCTGGCCAACGAGCAGACCGCCGCACAGGTTGCGCTGGTGCAAGGCACCGCGCGCCGCATCGGCCTTGCACTACAGGTTGTTGATCTGAAGCGCCCGCCGTTCGATTTTCCGGCAGCCTTCGCGGAAATAGCTCGCGGCAAGGCCGATGCCCTGTTTGTCACCGGCTCCGGTTTGTGGGTGCCGTCGCGGCGGCTGATTCCCGAACTTGCGCTGAAAGCCCGTTTGCCGACCATGTTTCATCAGGCCCAGTGGACCGAGGCAGGCGGATTGATTTCGTACGGCTTTAATTTTGTGTCCATGTGGCGCAGGGGCGCGGAGATGGTGGCCTCCCTATTGCGCGGGACAAAGCCGGAAAACATACCAATGGAGCAGCCCACGGTGTTCGAACTGGCGATCAACATGAAAACCGCCAAGGCGCTGGGGATCAAAGTACCGAAAACACTGCTCGTGCGCGCGGAGCGAATCATCGAGTAAAGGCGCGATACCCTACGTGCCTTTTGCGGCGTATCATGCCCGGTGCGTGTAACGCCTCTGCATTTGAATCACCACTTGTGTTCGTTCCGCAAGTACATGTCGATATCCCATGGCGGGCGCATCAAGACGCTCGCCGGCAAGTCGGGATAGTGCCGGGGAATATAAATACCATCGCCCTGCTTTTTTAACTCCCCCAGCAACTCAGGGAAGTTACCGGGATTCCCGCGCACGTCCAGCACTCTAAGGTTCCTCAGCGATCCTATCTCGGCCGGCAGTTTCTCCAACTGATTATTCTGCAAATAAAGCGTTTCTAAATCTTGCAGTTGCCCAATCTCGGCGGGCGCCGCGCGCAATTTGTTCCCATGGCAAAAAAGCGCCTTCAGGTTAACAAGCCGGCCCACCTCGGCGGGTATGCTGGTTAACTGATTGTGGGATATCGACAATGTCGTCAACGCGTTAAGCTGTCCGATCTCAGCGGGCAGTACATGCAGATGATTTCCAAATGCGAAAATGGATTGCACATGAATCAACCGCCCTAGTTCAGGTGATAAATGCGTCAATTCATTGTTTGACAAATCAATCGAACTCAATTGGTCGAGTTGCCAATATTCCGGCGGAAGATTGCCGAGATGATTGGTATGCAGACTCAAGAGCTGCAACCGTGCGAGGCGGCCAATATCAGGCGGCAAACGACTCAACCGATTGCAATTGAGAGACAACGATTGCAAGTGCGTGAGTTGCCCAATCTCCGGTGGCAACTCCGTGATATTTCTCCACGAAAACGAGAGACGCTTTGCTTCTTCAAGATGCGCCTGGCGGATGTTTGCCAGCACCTGCTCTGTGGTCATGGGGACAATACGCAGCATACGAAAACCTCCCAAGCCATGCGCGGGTTGCGCGGTCACCCGCGCAGCGTGCACTCCCAGACCACGACGGTGCTGGCGGCAAGTGACTGGTAGGCTTCCTTCCCCGCGCCCGATGTGGCCACTTGACTGGCCGTACCGCAGATGCGCAGAGTGTCGCCGGAAATCTCGAGCTTTTGCGCGCTGGATGCATTCCAGAGTGCGGGCAGCAGCTCCTGCAAGTCGAGATAGGCGTTGCTGCCGTGCCACAGGACCGCGCGACCTTCCAGACTTGCAATGCCCGAAGCAAGGCACTCACGCTTCATGGTAAACCCCACCTGAAATCCGCCAGCACAATCCAGCGCCCGCGCGGACTTGAACCCTTTGGGCGTCAGATCAACGAGCGACGCGGCGGAGCCTTTCCACAGCGCGCCATGTGCGCCTTCCTTGCTCCAGACCAGTCCGACCTGTTCGCCGTCACGAACCGCAAGCGCTTCCGAAGCGACGTCTTTGGGGCCCAGTTCAATCGGCTCCGACTGTTCGCCGCGCCACAATACAGCTATACCGCCATCCAGCGTGCCGACATGAAATTCGCCATCGGTACCCGAAACCGTGATTTCAACATTGTCAGGGGCCGGCAACACGATGGCATCGCTGCTGCCATGCCATACCAGGCCGCGGCTCTTTTTGTCCTGCCATCGCTTAACCTTGGTCTTGGGATCGCCCATCCCGACTTGCGCGCCACCGCCTGTGGCCATCGCCCAGGTATCCGTGTACTTCGCGGGGTCATGCAGATCAATATCCAGGACTGCTCCACTCTTGTCGAGCCGCCACACAATGGCGCCGGTCTTGCTGCCTTTGCCGGTGCTCCAGATGCCAGCAATCTCGCTACCCCGCGCGTCGCGCACATCCACATCCTTGTATTTCGCGGACTTGAGTAGTGACGGCACGCCGTCAGGCCACCAGATCGCGGCCATCTTTCCGCTCGAAGCTTCCCCGGAACCGACTGCGTGTCCACCACAAAATCCAGAACCACTGGAGCGGTTGTAGCGCTTCGCATTTTCAGGAAAGATGATTTTCCAACTTGAATTGTCTATGCGATCCTTCGGACTCATGTTCGTAACCCATTGTTTATAAATGACCTTTTTTCACCGCATGCAACCACTCCCGGCATCGGCTGCCGGTGCGGCAATATGATCTCCAACGCATTGATTTCAATGCGTGTTTTATATTATCGCGGCGCGGCGCGAGCTGTCATCCAGGCACGACACACGGCCTGGCGCGTCCGCCTTGGACAAGTCCCACGCGACGCGCCAAACTCAAGTGCCATCGCGTGCAAAAGGGTGTGCGATCGCATTGGGTGTTACCCAAGAACCTCGACAACGTCAACCACAGGGACGCTTCATACCCCAGCGATATAATGCATCCCCACTTGAGAAACAGAACAGCCATGAAACCCACCAACACCATTTTTATTCTCTCCGACGAGCACAATAAACGCGTACTCGGCTGCGACGGCCACCCGATGATCAAAACGCCGAATCTCGACGCGCTCGCGGCGCGCGGCACGCGCTTTGCCAATGCGTATACCAATTGCCCGATCTGCGTGCCGGCACGCGCATCGTTTGCCACCGGGCGTTATGTGCATGAACACCGCTGCTGGGACAACGCAATTGCGTACGACGGCAAAATTCCGTCGTGGGGCCATCGATTGATGGCGCAGGGACATCACGTCACCTCCATCGGCAAGCTTCATTACGCCAGCGGCGACGATGTCAAGCGCAACGGCTTCGATGAAGAAATTCTGCCGATGCACATCGTCAACGGCACGGGCGATCTGCTGGGGCTGATACGCGACGAACTGCCGCGCCGCAAGGGTGCGGCGAACCTTGGCCCCGAAGCCGGGCCGGGCGAATCGGATTACACGCGTTACGACCGCTCGATTGCCGATGAGACCGTGAAGTGGCTCACCCATGAAGCGCCGAAGCACCAAAACAAACCATGGGCGATGTACGTGGGTTTTGTCGCGCCGCATTTTCCGCTGATCGCGCCGCAGGAATTTTACGATATGTATCCGGTGGACAAGGTGCCCTTCCCCGACATGTATGCGCATGATCAACGCCCGCGTCACCCGTTCACCGACGCCATGCGCAAGAGCATGTGTTTCGACGAACCGTTCGACGAGCCGATGGTGCGGCGCGCGATTGCCGCTTACTTCGGACTCACCACGTTCATGGATCACAACGTCGGCAAGATTCTCAAGGCGCTCGAATCACTCGGCATGCTCGACAACACGCGCGTCGTGTATACCTCTGATCATGGCGACAACCTCGGCACGCGCGGCATGTGGGGGAAGTCAACCATGTATGAAGAATCCGCCGGCATTCCCATGATCATGGCCGGGCCTGGCGTGCCGCGCGGCAATGTGTGCGACACGCCGGTGACGCTGGCCGATGCGTTCCCCACGTATGTGCAGTGCGTGGGCGCGAAGCTGGATGCCAGCGACGCATCGCTGCCGGGCGTGTCGCTGTTCGACATCGCCAACGGCTTGGTGCCCCGGCGCACGATTCTCTCGGAGTACCATGCGGCGGCGTCGATCACCGGTACGTCGATGATTCGCTGCGGCGAGAACAACAAATACAAATACGTGCATTACGTCGGCCTGCCGCCGATGTTGTTCGACCTGCAAGCCGATCCATACGAGCGCACCGATCTCGGCCGCGATGCCCGTTACGCGAGCGTGATCGCCGAATGCGAAGCCGCATTGCGCAAGGTGGTTGATCCGGACGCCGCAGATCACAATGCCAAATCCGATCAGCGCGCGGCCATCGATAAAAACGGCGGCAAGGACGCCATCCTCGGCAAAGGCACGTTCCGTTATTCGCCGCCGCCCGGGGTGAAGGCTGCCTACCATTGATATGCGCAACCATTTATTTTTAAAAACCTTTTTGTGTTCCTCTGCACTGCTTATTAGCGCGGCGACGCCAGCCCAGAATTACCCCTCGCGCCCGATCCGCTTTCTCGTCCCCGGCGCGGCGGGCAGTTCGCAGGACATTCTCGCGCGCGTACTCGCCACCAAGTTGTCGCAACAAATGGGCCAACAGTTCGTGGTTGACGACCGCGCCGGTGCCACGGGTACCATCGCCATCGATATCGCCAGGACCGCCGCGCCCGACGGCTATACCCTGGTTGCCGCCACCAGCTCGCTGTTTTCGGGTTTACCCGCGCTGAAACCCAAATTGAGTTACGACCCGGATCGCGACTTCGCGCCGCTCTCGCGCATGGCCTCGGTCGCCAACGTGGTCACGGTCAACGTCGCGCTCGGCGTGGAGAGCGCCGCCGATTTGATCAAGCTCGCAAAAGCCAAACCGGGACAACTCAATTACGGCTCAGCAGGCAACGGTTCGCCCGCACACATTGCAGGCGCGATGTTCGACGTGCTGGCGGGCGTGAAAACCAATCACGTACCCTATAAAGGTTCGGCGCAGGCGATCACCGATCTGATGGCGGGACAACTGCAATACCTGATCACCTCGCCACTCATCGCAACACCGCATGCCAAGGGCGGACGCGTCAGGATGCTCGCCACCACCGGTACAAAACGCGATCCCCTGCTGCCCGATTTACCGGTGCTCGCCGACATTCTGCCCGGCTACGAAATCACGCAATGGTGGGGTGTGGTCGCACCCGCCAAGACGCCGCCCGACATCCTCAAGCTGCTGCACGCCGAGATCATCAAGGCGCTGCGCGCGCCCGAGGTGCGCGAGTTGCTGGCACGACAAGGCGCCGCCGCGCAGCCTGAATCACCCGCTGAATTCGCGGCATTCATGAAGGCCGAACGCATCCGCATCGGCAACCTGGGCAGGAAGGCCGGCATTTCCCTGGAGTAAACCCATGACCCAGCCCGCCAATCTGATATTTTTTCAGTCCGACAACCACAACCGCGCGATAACCGGCTGCTACGGTCACGCGATCGTGAAAACGCCCAACATCGACCGCATCGCCCATGCCGGCGTGCGTTTCGAAAACGCCTACAGCACCAGCGCCCTGTGCTGCCCCGCCCGCGCTGCAATTGCCACCGGGCGTTATCCACATCAAACCGGTTTCTGGGATAACGCCATTGCCTACGACGGCAGCGTTCCTACCTGGCATCACCGGCTGCGTGAACAAGGCCACACGGTGGTTGCCGTGGGCAAGCTGCATTACCGCTCCGAAAAAGACGACAACGGCTTCACCGAGGAAATCGAGCCGATGCACCTGCACGACGGCCAGGGCGCGATCAAAAATCTCCTGCGCGGCTACGACGCCGAGCCGGCCAAGGACGATGGCAGTTTCTGGAAGCTTTACATGCAGCGCTCCGGCGTCGGCGAGACGCACTATCAGGAATACGACCGGCGCATCACCGAAAAATCCATCGCGTGGCTCAAGCGTCACGGCAAGACGAGCGGCAAACCCTGGGTGCTGTACGTTTCTTACATCAGCCCGCACCCACCATTCACCGTACCCAAGCGCCTCTACGATCTGTATCCGGAGCACGACATGCCGCTGCCAGCGGGCTTTCGCCCCGGCGAGCGCAGCGAACATCCGGCCACGCAACACCTGCGGCGCATGGATGGCTTGCCCGACATGAGCGGCACGCACGACGAGGCGGCGCTGCGCCGCGTCGCCGCCGGTTACTTTGGTCTCATCACGCACATGGATGAACAAGTCGGCGCCGTGATGCAAGCCGCCGAAACACTCGGGTTGCTCGACAGCACCCGCATTGCCTACACCAGCGACCACGGCGAATTGTTCGGCGCGCAAGGCCTGTTTGGCAAGAAAAATCTCTACGAAGGCGGCATCGGCGTGCCGCTGGCACTCTCGGGCCCCGGCATTCCACAAGGCAAAGTATCAAAGCAAATGGTGTCGCATGTGGATTTGTTTCCCACCCTCGTCGAAGGCGCAGGGGCGCGTCTCGTGGGCGGAGACGACGCCTTAAAAGGCGTTTCGCTGTGGCCGGCGCTGCGTGGCGCGGATGCCGCTCGCACCGGGTTTGCCGAGTATCACGCACAGGGGTCTCGCGCCGCGGCGTATGCGCTGCGCGAGGGCCCGATGAAATTGATCTATCACGTGGGCATGCCGGCACAGTTGTTCAACCTCGAAAGTGATCCGCATGAATTGAAGGATTTGTCCCGCGCCGAACCGGCAACCACGCAAGCGCTCGAAACCAAACTGCGCGCGATCTGCGACCCCGAGGCCGTCGATGCGCGCGCCAAGGCCGATCAGCGCAAGTGGGTTGAATACTGGGGCGGGCGCGATAAAGTCGCGGACACCTCGCAGATATTGTTTACGCCGCCACCGGGTGTTTCGAAAGAAGACGCCTGGGCCATACCCTCTCCCCCACCCGTTCTCCCACCCGTTCTCCCACCCTCGGGGGAGGGTGTACGATAGGCCGGGAGACGGAAACACATCTGCTTTACGCGGTAGTATTGGAACTCATGACTCTCACCGAACTACGCTACATCGTCGCCGTCGCTCGTGAAAAACATTTCGGCCACGCGGCGGAAAAATGTTTTGTCAGCCAGCCCACGCTGTCGGTCGCGATCAAAAAGCTGGAAGACGAACTGGGCGTGGCGCTGTTCGAACGCGCCGCCAACGAAGTGCGTGTCACCGCCGTGGGCGACCGCGTGATCGAGCAGGCCCAACGTGTGCTCGAAGAGGCGTCCGCCATCAAGCACATCGCCAGCGCCGGCAAGGATGAACTCGCGGCCCCCTTGCGTTTTGGCGCGATCTACACGGTGGGCCCGTACGTCACGCCGCAATTGATTCCCCTGCTCAACAAACGCGCGCCGGAGATGCCGCTCTTGATACAGGAGAACTACACCGCCAGGCTCGGCGAACTGCTCCGGAACGGTGATGTCGATCTGATCCTGCTGTCGGAGCCGTTCGCCGAAGCGGGCATCGTCACGCAGGCGGTCTATGATGAACCGTTCCGCGTGGTCATGCCGGCAAGCCATGCATGGGCCAAAAAGACGCGCATCGCCGCCGCCGATTTGTGCGACGAAACGCTGCTGCTGTTGTCCACCGGCAACTGCTTTCGCGATCAGGTGCTGCAAACCTGCGCGGGGGCGCGCGGCGCCAAACGCGCCGTGCATGCCGGCCTGCAACAATCGCTCGAAGGCAGTTCGCTCGAAACCATACGGCAAATGGTCGCGTCGGGCGTGGGCATGACCGTGCTGCCGACCACGGCCGCGGAATCTCGCACGGCCGACACCCGGCTCACCGTCACGAAGCCCTTCACCGCGCCCGAACCGTCGCGCCGCATTGCGCTCGCGTGGCGCAAGAGCTTCCCGCGCCTGCGCGCGGTGCAGGCGGTGCGCGATGCATTGCTGGCGTGCAAGCTGCCCGGCGTGGCGCTGTTGCCGCAGGCCAAACCCGTCGAACACTGATCACGCCAGGAACCCGCTGATGCCTGGGCGGCACTATCCGGTGGCGATCATCGGCGCCGGCCCCACGGGCCTGATGCTTGCCAATCTGCTGGGCGTGTATGGCGTGGAAACGCTGCTCGTCGAGCGCCACGCCGCCACCGTGGGCGAGCCACGGGCCGTCTCCATCGACGACGAAAGCCTGCGCGCCGTGCAAAACGCCGGTGCGCTCGACCGCGTGCTGCCCGACGTGGTGCAAGGCTACGGCGTGATGTATCACGATTTTGCCGGGCGCGAATTCGCGCGCATCATGCCACCGTCGCGCGAATACGGTCACGCCAAACGCAACGCGTTTCGCCAGCCGATGTTCGAAGCCGCGTTGTGCGCAGCTTTGGCGCGCTTCGCGCACGTGCATGTGCGCATGGGCCACGAACTGACCGGCTTCACCGAGGCCTGCGGCAAGGTTGAACTCACGCTGCGGCACGCGAGCGGCGCGAGTCAGGCGACCTGCGACTGGCTGATCGCCTGCGACGGCGGCCACAGCACGGTGCGCGACCAACTTGGCATCGCGATGCGCGGCGCAACCTATGCCGAACGCTGGCTGATCGTGGACCTCAAGGATCGCGAAGATGCGTTTATCCACACGCGCACCTATTGTGATCCGGCGCGCCCCGCGATACGGCTGCCCGGTCCGCACGGCACCCTGCGTTATGAATTCATGCTGCGTCCCGGCGAGAATGCGGATGCCCTGCTCGAGGAAACCCGTGTCCGCGGCTGGATACGCCAGCGCGAGGCCGCCGATGCCGCGCTGCCCATTGTGCGCAAGACGGTTTACACATTTCATGCGCGCATGGCGGAAACCTGGCGCAAGGGCCGCGTGTTCCTCGCCGGCGACGCGGCGCACCTAACACCGCCCTTTGCCGGACAAGGCATGAACAGCGGCGTGCGCGATGTCTTCAGCCTGGCGTGGAAACTCGCGGCGGTTGTGCATTGCGGACTCGGGCCGCGTCTCCTCGACAGTTACGCCGTTGAGCGCCCGCCCCACGCCGGGGCGTTGATTCGCATGGCCTTGTGCATCGGCGCCTTCATGCAACCGAAATCTCGCTGGTCGGCGCGCCTGATGCAAGGCGCGCTGCGCGCGACCGGCCTCTACCCGCCCGCGCGCGACTACATTTTGCATCTGAAATTCAAACCGAAACCTCGTTTTGACGCGGGCTTTTTTGTGCCGGATGCGGCGCCGAATGACGCGATGCGCGCGGGCCAGCTTTTTGTGCAACCGCAGGTGGAAACGCCTGACGGCACCCGCGTGCTGCTCGACGACATGCTCGGCAAGGGCTTCGCGTGCATCGTCTGGAGCACCGCCCCGGATGAACCTGCTTTGGACACGGCGCTCGCCGACCTGCATGCGAACAAACTCGTGATCCTGCGCCAGCAGCAACCGTTTCCGGACATAGCTCCGCCGCACGAGCACACACGGCTGGCGCGGGACTGCGACGGCGTACTGGAAACCGTGCTGGACGGAATGCACGCCCACGCGCTGCTGCTGCGCCCGGATCGCCATGTGCTCGCGGTTCTGCGCGCCGGGCATGTCAAAGGGGACCTCGCTCGGGTTACAGCGCTGCTTGCACAAACCTGGGAAAGCTGATTCCAGCCCTGTAAGTTCGATAGCTATTTGCTATCGAACTTATCACAACAATCAATTGGATTGATACCCCAGGGCACTTCAGAATGCGTCCCAAGCGTGAACCCACGCGAATCTTAACCTCAAGGAGACGCCCATGAAACCCGAATCGATCACGATCAAAAATATCGAATCCGCCTTCGCCGGCGAGTCGATGGCGCACATCAAGTACCGTTACTTCGCGAAAATCGCCCGCGCGCAGGGCGACGAAGCTACCGCCAAAGTATTCGAAGATACCGCCGATCAGGAAGTTCAACACGCCTTCGGCCATCTTGACCTGTTGTACCCACCCGCGGAGCTGACGCCCGCGAAGGCACTGGAAATGGCGATTGCCGGCGAAACTTATGAATACACCGAGATGTATCCGAACTTTCGTCACCTTGCGGAGCAGGAAGGCAACGCCGCCGCGGTGAAAGAAATGGACGAGCAAATCGCCGAATCACGGGAGCACGCCGCGCGCTTCGAACAAACGCTCGCCAAGGCCGCCAAGCGCTTCGCCGCGCTGGCAAAAGTCGAAGAGCGCCACGCGAATCATTACAAGGCGACGCTCGCCAACATGCGCGGTTAATTGACATAACGCAAGGAGATGAACATGAAAAAATGGCAATGTATCGTATGTGGTTACATTTATGATGAAGCTGCCGGCGACCCCGAACACGGCATCGCGGCCGGCACGCGCTGGGAAGACGTGCCGGCAAGCTGGGCCTGCCCGGAGTGCGGCATCGCAAAGGAAGACTTTGAAATGGTGTTGCTGGCCGCGTAATACCGTCGTCCTCCCGCGCTCAGCGGGAGGACCCATACGCTTTGAACCCACCCAACCATAAGCGAATATTGGAGATAACCATGCCTAGCGAAACAAAGTGCCCGTTTTCTGGCGCCGCCGTCAATCCCGCCGTACGCGGTGGCGCGCAAACCAACGCCGACTGGTGGCCCAACCGGTTGCGGCTGAACATCCTGCATCAGCACTCAGAAAAGTCAGACCCCATGGGCGCGGCGTTCGACTACGCAAAGGAATTCAAGAGCCTCGATCTCAATGCCGTAGTCAACGACCTGAAAACCCTGATGACCGATTCACAGGACTGGTGGCCCGCCGACTGGGGGCACTATGGCGGGCTGATGATCCGCATGGCCTGGCACAGCGCTGGCACCTATCGCATCCACGACGGCCGCGGCGGTGCCGGCACCGGCAACCAGCGCTTTGCACCGCTGAACAGTTGGCCCGACAACGGCAATCTCGACAAGGCACGCCGTCTGCTGTGGCCCATCAAACAAAAGTATGGCAGCAAGATTTCTTGGGCCGACCTGATGATCCTGGCCGGTAATGTGGCACTGGAATCCATGGGTTTCAAGACCTTCGGTTTCGCTGGCGGGCGCGAAGACATCTGGGAGCCCGAGGAAGATATCTTCTGGGGATCCGAGAACACGTGGCTGGGCGACAAGCGACACGCCGGTGACCGCAAGTTGGAGAACCCGCTCGCGGCCGTGCAGATGGGGCTAATCTACGTAAACCCGGAAGGCCCCAACGGCAACCCCGACCCGGTGGCCTCTGGTCGCGACGTACGAGAGACCTTCGCGCGCATGGCCATGAACGACGAAGAAACCGTGGCGCTGGTGGCCGGGGGCCACACCTTCGGCAAGGCGCACGGCGCGGGCGACCCCAAGCTGGTCGGGCCGGAACCGGAAGGCGCGCCGATCGAAGCACAGGGCTTGGGCTGGATCAACCAACTGGGCAGCGGTAAGGGCGTGCACACCACCACCAGCGGCATCGAAGGCGCGTGGAAGCCGAACCCAACGAAATGGGACAACGGTTATTTTGACATGCTGTTAGGCTACGAGTGGGAGCTGACCAAAAGCCCGGCCGGCGCCCATCAGTGGGTGGCAAAAAACGTCAAGCCGGAGCACATGATTCCGGACGCGCACGATCCGTCGAAGAAGCATGCGCCGATGATGACCACCGCCGACCTATCCCTGCGCTTCGACCCGGCCTACGAAAAAGTCTCGCGCCGGTTCCATCAGGACCCGAAGGCGTTCGCGGATGCTTTCGCCCGCGCGTGGTTCAAGCTGACGCATCGTGACATGGGACCGCGTTCGCGCTACCTCGGCCCGCTGGTGCCCAAGGAGGTTTTGATCTGGCAAGACCCCGTTCCCGCGGTAGATCACAAACGGATCGACGATAACGACATCACAGCTCTGAAAGCCCAAATCCTGGCATCTGAACTGTCTATCTCGCAACTGGTGAAGACCGCTTGGGCCTCCGCATCCACCTTTCGTGGCAGCGACAAGCGTGGCGGCGCCAACGGCGCGCGCATCCGTCTCGCGCCACAGAATAATTGGGAGGTCAACGAGCCGACGGAACTGGCGAAGGCACTGTCCAGTCTGGAAGCGATACAGCAGGCATTCAACAGCACGGCAACAGGCGGCAAGAGAGTGTCGCTGGCCGACCTAATTGTGCTCGGCGGTTGCGCCGCAGTTGAGGCTGCTGCGAAGAAAGCCGGCGTTGACGTCAAGGTTCCCTTCTCGCCGGGGCGCATGGATGCCTCGCAGGATCAAACCGACGTGGAATCGTTCGCCGTGCTGGAACCCGCCGCAGACGGCTTTCGCAACTACGCGCGCAAGGGACACGAAAGCGCGGCTGCGGAACTGCTGGTGGACAAGGCGCAACTGCTGACACTGACCGCGCCGGAAATGACAGCGCTGATCGGCGGTCTGCGTGTCCTGAATGCCAACGTCGGGCAGGCGAAACATGGCGTGTTCACACAGCGCCCCGGGACGCTGACGAACGATTTCTTTGTCAACCTGCTCGACATGCGCACCCGGTGGCAGAAATCCGCCATCGAAGGCGTGCTGGAAGGCCGGGATCGCAAAAGCGGCGACCTCCAGTGGACCGGTACCGTTGTGGATCTGGTATTCGGCTCCAACGCGCAACTGAGGGCGCTGGCCGAGGTATATGCAACCAGCGATGCGCAGCAGAAGTTCGTTCGTGATTTCGTGGCGGCATGGAACAAGGTGATGAACCTGGACCGATTCGACCTGACGTAAGCCCTATAACGAAATCCGCAGGGCAAGGGCTGGCACCGTACGCCGCGCGGTGCCGGCTTTGTATCGCCGGCACGGTTTGATACCATGCCGGCCTGACTCATTCCACGAAACCAAAGTCTCATGAACCCCATCATCATCCTCGGCAGCGGCCTTGCCGGCTACAACGTCGCCAAAGAACTGCGCAAGCTCGACAAGGAAACGTCGCTCACCATCATCACCGCCGACAGCGGCAGTTTTTACTCGAAGCCCATGCTCTCCAACGCGCTGGCCGGCAAAAAACCCCCATCGGCGATTGCATTGAATTCGCCGGAGCAAATGGCCACGCAGTTAAACGCCACCGTGCGCGCGAAGACCCGCGTCACCGCGATCAACCCCGCCACGCACACGGTCAGCATCGGCGACGAAACGCTTGCTTACTCAAAACTGGTGCTGGCGCTGGGCGCGGACCAAATCCGCCTGCCAATCGCGGGCAATGCGGCGGACACGATCATTACCGTCAACGATCTCGACGACTATGGGCGTTTTCACGCGCTGCTGGAAGGACAAAACCCTAAGCACGTGGCGATCATCGGCGCCGGCTTGATCGGCAGCGAATTCGCCAATGACCTCGCGGTTGCCGGGCACCACGTCGACGTGATCGACATCGCCGCGCAACCGCTGGGCCGGCTGCTGCCGCCCGAAGGCGGTGCAATGGTGAAACAAAAGCTGGAAGCGCTCGGCGTGGCCTGGCACTTTGGCACCGGCACGAAATCCGTTGATCACCATGGCAACGAATTGAACGTTACGCTCGACAATGGCGCCACACTGCAAGCGGATATCGTGTTGTCTGCTGTCGGCCTCAAACCGCGCACCGATCTCGCACGCGCGGCGGGCCTCGCCGTCAATCGCGGCATCGTGGTCAATCGCAACCTGCAGACCAGCGACGCCGATATTTACGCGCTTGGCGACTGCATGGAAATCGAAGGCCTCGTGATGCCCTACGTCATGCCCATCATGCACTCGGCGCGCGCACTGGGGGCAACACTGGGCGGCAAGCCCACGGTCGTGAGTTTCCCGGCCATGCCGGTAATGGTGAAAACTCCCGCCTGCCCCACCATCGTATCGCCACCCGCGCCGGGCGCCGCCGGTGAATGGAAGGTCGAGCAAACCGCCGATGGCATCAAATCGCTGTTCGTCGATGCCTCCGGAAAACTGCTGGGGTTTGCGCTGAACGGCGTGGCTACCGCGGAGCGCGCAAAGCTCGCGCCGCAACTGCCTGCGGTGTTGGCAGCAATCTAGCTCGCCGCCTTGGTTAGCCGAAACGATATGCAGCGGAAGAAATTTCTTCGGGTTGTGACTGCTTTCTGAAAATCTGTGAACACTTGCGAATACCAGCACTCGATCCATAGCGGAAGCGATTTCCATGGTAACCGGACATTTAACGATAAAGTTAACCGGACTCAGCGCGAGCTAGATAGTAGATGCGACGATGGTTGCCGGCGGTCCAGTTGGCTGGATAGTTGGTTTCGCTGCGAGAAAGGGCAAGATCATTCGACATGTCGTTGAGCTTCAAGCATTTCGGACGCCGGCATGAAGCCCTCGAATATCTTAACTACTACCTCAGTTATCCGCGCAAGAGTCTCGTCCGTGATGTCTAAGTAATACAGCTTTCTCTTGAACGGCGCGCTAAACCTGTGGGGTTCACGGAAGCCCTTTAGCGCAAACATTCCGTCCGGGGCATGGATTTCCGGATGCGCATCGAACTCGCCAGCGTGGGCCATCGCATCGCGCAACCCATCAATATCAGGAAAATATTCGTTCAACAACTTGGCCGATTGCCGGAGTTTTGTAAAATCGATAGCATCGCTCAACGAGGGACACTTCTTGATCATCACGCCTCTAATCTTTTCAATTCGCTTCTTGAGATGATGTAGTTGAAACACGCACTCCCCGGCTGCGACGAATCGCCAGCGGGCGGCTACATCTCGATCAACGTCGGTAGGGGGATGCATCGCCAGGTTGTAGAGTTGCAGACCAGCGTCCCACGCCTCCACGTTGTACTTGAGGCCAGTTAGATGCTCGTAGAGGTCCTTGACGGCCGCGAACTCCGCGCGCGGGGTTGCAACCGAGGGCCAGAGCAGTGGAGGCGACAGCATTCTTGGAGACCTAAACGTTCTAATTCACTGGCCCGTGCAGCCTATCATGCAGGTACTGAGGGATGATCTGCTAGCCATCCTTGCCCTCGGAAAGGCGTTCTCGTGAACGAGCAACCGCCTCAGGTGAAAAAGACTCAGTATGGCGAAGAATGACTGCCTCAAAAGCAAACTCTTTCAGCCCCATTTCGGCAAGTGCGGTGTAGCCTACGGATTCCTGTCTCTTCATAACGATGCGCTCAACAGCGGGGAGAACACCGTGTTCATGAATCATTGGCCAAGTACGGCTAGCGCGTTGCCTCTTTCCTCTCCGCGCTGACAGAACCTCCTCGTAGGCATACACAGCCTCAAGACACTGCCGTTCGACAGCAGTTTCTGCGCCGTGCTTTTCCGCGCGGATTTGAACTGACCTCCGTCTGGCTTCCTCCGCCAGATGTGGTGCGCCGCGATCACGAGCGTTTCTCGCAAACGTTTCGCAGTCCTCGGGAGTTCTGAGTTTGGCTACACGTGGATCCATGATCTAGATGGCAAATGGGCAATCAACTGACAATAGCATCCAGACAATTTTCAAGCTACCTACAAAAAAATGGTACGCTAGCCTCGATCAAATTGGCATTGCATCCGCGTATCAATTTCATGCCGGACGCTGCCAATCTGCGAACCTAGTCTTGAGATTTCAAGACGATCAAATTGCCCGTCCGGTTAGTGGACCAGCAAGGATGTCCACTCATGGCAGATCTGCGACGCTAGTGAATGTCGGCTGTCCGATAGCGGAACCACGCACCGCACTACAAATAACCATCTCGGAAATCCTTAACTGGTAACGAGCCGCATTAGTTTCCGCTAGCGCCCGATAGCAGCAACCGATTGTTTTTAAATGGTTTTTAATGCCCCATCGCGGACACAATAATCATCAGCACAATAATCACCGCCAGCACTGCAAAGCCGATCTTCACCCAGCTCTTCGGATAGTCACCCGATATCGCACCGGTGTAGCCGTTCATCACGACCTGAAAGTTTTTCGCGCCGTAGCGGTACTGCAATAACCACAGCGGCGCGAGAATGTGCTTGAAGGTTTGTCCGCTGAATTGGGAGTTCACGCGCAGATTGCGCTGCGTGTCGCCTGGCACGGCGGAGCGGCACATGGAATGCACCTTCTGCTCCATTTGCTCGCGCGAGCGTTTCGCGGCCGCGAGCAAATCGATCTGGTAACGCTCGACCACCCAGCCCGACAAATACGCCGGATCGTACGGCTGCAATTCCTGGGTCGGAAACGGCTCCACCCCGCGCAGGTGATTGGCCTGTATGCCCAGCGACGCGGGCACCAGTTCATCATCAAAAAAATGATCGAGGCTGCCGCGCACATATTCCCATCGCGTGCGCTGCACCTGGCGCGTCTGGCGGTTGCCTGAGCTGTCGGTATATTCCTCAGTTTCGTAATAGTAATAGCCCGCCTCGGCTTCCCAATCGGCGTTGGCCTGTGCGTCGAACGTCCAGTACGGAATGTAGATGCCTTTCACCGTGTCGGTGAGCGCGGCCTTTTTCAATTTGTTGGGCGCGAACCAGCGCGAGCCGTACCACGTCTTGATGAGTTCACGCGCCTTGTTGCTGGCGATTTTCATCGGTAGCAGGCTTTCCGGTGAAAACGCTTCTTTCACTTCTTCGTACGGCACCAGTTGCGTCGCACCGCAAAACTCGCAGCCCTGCGATTGCCGCGCCGGATTGAACACCGAAATCGCGTGGCAGCTCTGGCATTTGACTTCTTTCTTTTCAGCGCCCCAGCCGCGCTTGCTGTCGGGGATGTTACGCAACGCGCTCGCCAGATCGTGCTCGACGATCTCGCCGTTGCCCGCTTCATCCTCCGTGCCCGGCACTACGGTACCGCAAAACCCGCACACCAGCGCCTGCTTGCCAGGATTCCACACCGCCTCCCCGCCGCAAGCGGGGCAGGTGTGCTTGGCGCGTGCCTTGATCTCTGAAGGATTGTCCGCGCGCGCCTCGGACTTCGCAGGCGCGGCCTGCGCCGGCGCGCTGCCCCAGTTTTCCGCCATTGCCGGTTCCTTTAGCTCTTCAGGAAATCATCAACCGCCGCGCGCGTGATACGCCATGTCGAGCCAATTTTCTTGCCCTTGATGTCGCCCTTTTCCAGCGCTGCCAGCGCGTCAGCTTCCGATACGCCCAGCATCTTCGCCACGTCGGCCACGCCCATCAGTTCCGGCACGGCAGATGCCGCGGGTACCGGCCCTGCCGCGGCGACGCCCACGCCCGGCGCCACCGCTGGCGTACCTTGCGCACCAAGCATGCCGCCCGGTTGATTCATCATCTGCTGCGCCATCGCAAAACCCATCGCCATTTCCGCGGCCTGCCCCCCCATGCCGCCGCCCTGCCCCTTGCCCAACCCTTCGGCCATCTGGAATTTCACGTAGTCGTTCAAATTGCCGATGGCGCCCATGCTCGAACGTTTATCTATCGCCGCTTCAACCTCGGGCGGCACGGAGACGTTTTCGACGATGAAACTGGATAACTCCAACCCGTACTTCGGCCCGATCTGCGGATTGATCATTGGCAACAGTGCGTCGCCCAACTCCATGTAACGCGTCGCCATATCGAGCGCGGGCACGCCGGAGCTTGCCATCGCATCGGAAAACACGCTGACCATGCGGCTGCGCATGGTGTCGGCGAATTCGTCGAGATGAAAATGAAAATCGCTGCCCGCGACTTCTTTCAGGAACACTTTCGGATCGACAATCTTGAAATCATAGGTACCGAACGCACGCAGCCGCACGATGCCGAAATCCTTGTCGCGCAGCATCACCGGGTTGGCGGTGCCCCACTTGTTGCCGGTAAAGAGCCGCGTGGTGACGTAATACACGTCGGCCTTGAACGGCGAATTAAACCCGTACTTCCAGCTTTTGAGCTTGGTCAGCACCGGAATGTTATCGGTGGTCAGCGTGTGTTTACCGGGCTGAAAGGTATCGCCAAATTCACCAACGTAAACAAACTGCGCCACCTGCGATTCGCGCACGATCAGTTGCGCGCCATTCTTGATCGCCTTGTCGTCGTCGGGGAAGCGGAATGACAGCGTGTCGCGTGAATCATCCGTCCACTCGATCACGTCCAGCAGTTCGCCTTTAATGAAATCCATCAGTGCCATGGTGTTCTCCTAGGGGGGGCCGTCAGTGAAGAAAGTGTAACCCAATTTTCACGAAGTGCGGAGCGTGGCGCAAAGTGCAAGGCGAAATTCCACGGCCTTGCCGTCACGCCTGGCGTCGCGCACCTAACGCGTAACGCACATCAGTGATCGAAATGAAAATGCAGCGTCGAGTACCCGGCGCGGTGCGTCGATTGCACTTTGTCCGCGCTGCCGCGAAGCAGGTAGCCGGCCAGCAGCCGTTCGCCGTCGTCGCTGGCAAGTATGGCTGCCGTATCCGGCTTGCGATCGGGCAGCGGCAGCGACTCGCCTTCGTACGACAAGCGCACGTCCAGATTGAATTCATCGAACCGAGCGTTCACTTCGATGCCACTGGCGGGAATCCCGATGACCTCCACCGCCTGTTGCAGACAAAAACGCGCGCGGTTGACCACGTCATGCCGCGCGGCCCAGCGCGCGCCGTGTTCGGCCATGAATTGATCGATTGCATCGCGTGCCTCGGCGGTGCCGGTGTTCGCCGGCAGTGGCAGCGACTCGCGCTCACGGATGCCGATGCGCATCACCAGGTTGAGCACCACCGCACAGGTGGTGCCGAGCACCAGCGAGTTGCCGAACACCGGCTGAAAAGCATCCGGCAGCGTGGCAAACACATCGCGATACACATCGGCCATCACCGCCATGGCGAATGACAGCCCGATCACCACCACGCGGCGCTGATCGAGCATGCGCGCGGTGATCATCTGCAAGCCGTTGGTCAGCACGAACATCGCGGTAAATATCAGCATCGCGGCCATCACCGGCGCGGTGGTCGCCATCAGGAAATACACCGCCCACGGCACGAAGGCCAGCGCCGCGAACAGCGCGCCAATGGCGTAGCCGAGCGAACGGCTCGCCACGCCGGTGGCTTGCGACAGGCCGATGGATGAAATGGAACTGATCATGCCCAGGCTACCCACCAGCCCGCAAAACACGGTGGCAAGTCCGCTGCCCGCCAGCCCGCGCGACAGTGATTTGAAATTCGGCCGCACCCAATCGCTGTCATTGATGCGCTGCGCGGTGGAGACATTCCCCATCATGATAACGGTGGCAGCGACGCCGGCAATGCAAAACGGCACCAGTAGCCGGGGCTCGAATCGCCAATCAACGTGCGACATCGACGGCACGTGCAACAGTGGAAATCCCTCCGCCGGCAGTGGCGTCAGAAAATCGATGCCCGACAGTTTGCAGGCAATCATGCCCGCCGCGGCGCCGATCAGGCTGCTGAACATTTTGGGATAGCCGCGCGTCCACGTGTTCAGGCCGATCATGATCGCCAGCGTGAGCAGTGTAATGGCCACGTAATCCGCTTGTATGCCGCCCGTGGTTCCGAGGCCCAGCCCGTAGCGCGTGCCGAGCACGGCGAGCGATAGCCCGGTAATCGCCACCACGATACCGGCGATCTCCGGCGGCAACAAAGCGCGCAAACGCGGCAGTATCGGCGCAATAAACAATTGCACGATGCCGGCGATCATGGTCATTCCGAATGCCGCGGCAAGCCCGCCATGGTGCAATGCGTACAGCGACGGCCCGAGATAAATCAGCGAAAAACCCGCCGGACACAAATAACCCGAACCCACCCAGCGCGAGCGCATCGTCATCAGCACGGTTGCAACACCCAGCGCGATCATCGACAGCGCCACCAGATCAAGCAACTGCGACGGCGGCAATTTCGCCTCGGTCGCCAATATCACCGGATACACCAGCAGCGTGCTGATCACCGCCACATGCTGCACGGTACTGAACCCGAGCACCGTTGGTGGCGGCGTCTCGTTTACGTCGTAGATCAGTCCGGTGGGGCGCGCCATGTGTCTGTGCGTATATGCGTGTTTTTATGGGATGGGTGAAACGCACTATCGTTGCGTCGCGACTATATCATAAGTGCATGTTTTTATTAACTATTTTATCGTCTTCGATTTATGTAACCGCATCAGCGACAACACGCCAGCGGCAGCAAACAGGGCGGCCATGATGAACGGCACGAGGTAACTGCCGCTCAACATTTGCACCAGCGCAAACAGCGGCGGCACCACCACCGCACCGCCATACGCAAATGACAGTGACGCGCCGGTGGCATGCGCCACCTTGCCCGGCGGCGCCGCGCGCGCGAGCTCGGCGATGTAAACGCCGTTCCAGCCGAACGTGCAGGCGCCGAACACCACCGCAAGCACCAGTATCGAGGCGTACGGCCACTGCGCCGTGATCTGTGTGCAGAGCGCGGCACATGCTGTGGTGACCGTGCCGAGCCCGATCAGCACCTTGCGCGAATCGCCCAACGCATCCGCCAGCGCACCCCACGCCAGCCGGCCGATCATGCCCGCCAGCATGCCCGAGGACAGCACTACGCCCGCACGCACCATATTCATGCCCGCCTGTTCGACCATGAACACCACCATGAAACTCGAATAGGTCAGTTGCACGCCGCCATACAAAAACGCCGTCAGCGACAAGCGGCGCAGCGCGCGGTGCGCGAGCACCATGCGCAAGGAGTCGATCCAGCTTGCGCGCGCGACCGTGCCGCCCGTTGCCGCGCGTTCCGCGTGCACCCGGTAATCAAAGCGCGCGCGCACTGTTTGCAAAATCAGCGCCACCAGCAGGCAGGCCGCGCCGGCAATCACCACACCCGCGCGCCAGCCCGCGACCAGAATCAGCCACGGCACCGCAAACCCCGCCAGTGCGCCGCCCATCGTCACGCCCGTCTGGCGTATCGACATGACAAAATTAAACATGCGCGGCGGCGTGTATTCCACCAGCAGCGCCGAGCCGGACGGCGTGGACGGCCCATAGCCGATGCCGATCACGATCGCCGCCAGCAACACCACCCACGGATGCGCCACCGCGCACAGCGCCAGCCCGCAACCGCTGATCACCAGACCGATTTGCGTCACGCGCACCGCCCCCACCTGCGGGACACGCGCGCCGATCTGTGGCGCGGCAAATGCGGCCGCGAGATAAATCAGCGCAGTCATCAGCCCCACGGCGGAAGCCGGCACGCCAATATCCACGCTCGCCGCCGGTGCCAGCACGCTGGGCGCGAACATCATGGCTGCGGTGAAGGTTTGCCCCAGCAGTGCCACGGGCAGCGCCAGGGCAAGCGTGGGCGGAGATGGGATTTGACGCGGATCAGTCACAGCATTACGCAGGATGGGTGAAACCCATCCTGCTTACGCTGACTTCTGCACCGCGCCCATCGCCTCCAGCGCGGCCTGCACTTCCAGCCAGCGATGCTCGGCGGTGTCGATCAGTTGCGCGAGTTCGCTTTGACGCGTGGCCATCACGCGCAGCTCGGACGTGCCGGCGCTCTGGTACAGCGCTGGGTCGGAAAGCCGCGTATCCAATTCGCGCTTTTCGAGATTCCATTTCGCCATGTCACGATCCAGCTTGGCGGCTTCTTTTTCCAGCGGACGGCGGCTGGCTTGCTGCTCGCGCTGACCTTTCTGTTGCTTTTGCGGATTGACGCGCGGTGAGGTCTCCGGCACCACCTTCGCCACTTTTGCCACCTTCGCCACCGCGGGCTTCGCATTCTGTGCCTGCCGGCGCGCGGTCAGCCACTCCAGATAATCATCCACATCGCCGTCGAATTCTTTCACCTGCCCATCCGCCACCAGCAGGAAACTGTCGCACACACTGCGCAGCAACGCGCGATCATGCGACACCAGCACCAGGCTGCCTTCGTATTCCGCCAGCGCCACGTTCAGCGCGTGACGCATTTCCAGATCGAGGTGATTGGTCGGCTCGTCGAGCAACAGCAAGTTCGGCCGCGTGCGGATCATCAAGGCCAAGGCGAGGCGAGACTTTTCGCCGCCGGAAAACGGCGCCACCGGCGTTTCCACCATCTTGCCGCGAAAATCAAAGCCACCCAGATAGTTGCGCAAATCCTGCTCGCGCGTGCGCGGCTCCCGGTTCACCAGATGCCACAACGGCGATTCATCGGGACGCAATTGCTCCAACTGATGCTGCGCAAAATAGCCGATGGCCAAACCGCGCGCTTCCAGACGTTTGCCGGCAAGCGGCTCGCTTTCACCCGACAGCAGCTTGATCAAGGTGGATTTGCCCGCGCCGTTCGGCCCCAGCAAACCGATGCGCGCGCCGGGGCGCAGCGTCATTTTCACGTTGCTGATGATCGGCACGCCGTCGTAACCCGCGTCCACGCCGTCCAGCGTGAGCATCGGGTCGGGCGCGCGTTCCGGTGTCATGAATTCAAAATCAAACGGCGCATCGACGTGCGCGGCCGACACCAGCTCCATGCGATCCAGTGCCTTCAAACGGCTTTGCGCCTGGCGTGCCTTGGTGGCCTGTGCGCGAAAACGCGAAATATAGCTGTGCAGATGCGCCACCTGCCGTTGCTGCTTTTCATACAATGCCTGCTGCACCGCCAGCGTCGCCGCGCGCTGCGTTTCAAACGCGGAGTAGTTGCCGGTGTACAGCGTCAGCCGCTCGGTATAAATATGTGCAATGTGCGTGGCGCAGCCGTCGAGAAAATCGCGGTCGTGCGACACCACCACCAGCGTGCCGCGAAACGTGCCCAGCCATTTTTCCAACCACACCACCGCATCGAGATCCAGATGGTTGGTCGGCTCGTCGAGCAGCATCAAATCGCAACGGCTCACCAGCGCCTGCGCGAGATTCAGCCGCATGCGCCAGCCGCCGGAAAACTCCGACACCGGGCGTTCAATATCGGTATCGGCAAACCCCAGCCCCGACAGCAGCGACGCCGCCCGCGCGCGTGCGCCATAACCGCCGATGTCGTTCAGCCGCCCGTGCAACTCACCCAGCAAATGACCTCCATCATGATGCGCTTCCGCTTCGGCCAACTCGCGCTCGATCGCACGCAATTCGGTATCACCGTCGAGCACGTATTCAATCGCAGGCATGGCCAGCGCGGGCGTTTCCTGCGCCACCGTGGCAATGCGCCACGACGCCGGCAATTCGCAGTCGCCCAATTCGGAATGCAGTTCACCGCGCAGCAGCGCAAACAAACTGGATTTGCCACTGCCGTTGGCGCCAACCAGGCCCACGCGCCAGCCTGCATGAATTTGCAGATTGGCGTCTTCGATAAGCTTGCGCGCGCCGCGCGCCAGCGTGAAATTGCGAAAATGGATCACTGCGGACTGCCTGTGGGATGAAAAGGGCGCAATGATAGCCGCAATGGATGTCGCGCGCTAACTCTCGTGCTTTGCCCTGCAAACCGGCGTAGAGGTGACCCCGGATGATTCAGCTATACCGGAGGGGGTTTAGCGCGCGATACCGCTTGAAATTATTCGAGTAACAAATGTCTTTGCCAGGGACACTCCATTGGCTTGCCACCGCAAGACGCACTCGAATCGACCCACGGCAAGCTCGCAACGTGACGACGCAATTCATTGGGTGTATGTTTGGCGTTCTCAGCATGCAATTCGCCGATAGATTCCCTTACAACAAAATGCCCCTCGCACGACGCCTCCTTATCGTCCTCGCATTTGCAACTGCCGCGACGGTTCATGCCCAACAGCACCATGATTACCCGAGCCGCCCGTTGCGCTTCATCGTTGCGAACGGCGCGGGAAGCTCGCCGGATATCTTTGCACGCATGCTCGGCAATCGACTGACCGAGCAAATTGGCCAACAGGTTGTGGTGGATGTGCGTCCCGGCGCCAGCGGCGTACTCGGCACACAGCTCGCCAAAAACGCCGCGCCGGATGGCTATACCATGGTACTCGCTTCGCAAACGCCATTTACCACTTTACCCGCCCTCACGCACGATTTGCCCTATGACGCGGAAAAGGATTTCGTCCCGCTGACACGCATCGCATCGGTCAACAACACGGTCGCGGTTCACAATGGCCTTGGCGTGAGCACCATGAGCGATCTCATCAAATTAGCCAAAGCCCGGCCGGCACAGCTCAATTACGGTTCTGCGGGATACGGCACTTCCGGGCATCTGTCCGGCGCTCTGCTTAACCTGCTGGCGGGCATAGACACCGTGCATGTGCCGTACAAGGGCGCCGCTCAAACCCTGACGGATGTGATTGCCGGGCAAGTGCAGTTCATGATTTCAGGACCGCTGGTGATCATGCCGCACGCCAAGAGCGGGCGCGTGAGAGCGATCGCCACGACCGGCCGATCCGTCGACCCGATTTTTCCTGAGTTACCGGTGGTGGCCGACACGGTGCCTGGCTACGAAATGACACAGTGGTTCGGTGTGGCGATACCGGCCAAGACACCACCCGCCATCATCGCCACGCTGCACGGTGCCATCGTGAAGGCGCTCAGCGCGCCAAGCGTCAAGGACGTGCTGGCGAGCCAGGGAGCCACGGTGCAGCCCGAGTCATCCGCGCAGTTCGAGGCATTCATGAAAGCCGACCGGCTACGACTGCGCAAACTCGGCACACAAACCAATATTCGTCTGAACTAACGTGTCCAGGCAACTGGCCATCTGTTTGAATAAACTTGGAAGCCATTGTGAATAACTATACGCTCACGGTTCTGGGTAATCGCGACACGGGCGCGGAAATCACCGGCCTCGACTTGCGCCAGCCCATAGACGAAGCCACGCGCGCGCAACTCAACGCGGCGCTCGGCCAGTACGCGATTCTGGTCTTTCGCGATCAGAAACTGACCGCCGATAACATGCAAAAAGCGGGAGAACTTTTTGGCGATTTGCGGAGACACCAGCGGCGCAATGCGCAATTCGCCGGCAACCCATGGGTGTCCGAAATCAAGAACGAGCCCGTGTTCTCCGCCAGCGGCAAACCCATCTACCAAGGCGAAAGCTTTCATACCGACCATTCGAATGAGACGGTTCCGCCCAAAGCGACGGCGTTACATCCGCTCGCGTTACCTGATTCGGGCGGCGACACGCAGTTCGTCAACGTGCAAAACGCTTACGACGATTTGTCCGAAAGCATGAAACAGCGGCTGGAAGGATTAAAGGCCCGGCACGTTTTCGAAAGCAAGTACAGCCCGCGCGAGATACGCAAGCCCGATGCGCAAAGCCAGAAGGAGGTGCCGCCGCCAGTGATACACCCGCTGGTTCGCAACCACCCGGAAACCGGTAGAAAATTTCTCTATTTGAATCCGGTGCGCATCGAATCGATTATCGGCATGCCCGACAACGAAGCGCAGTCATTGATCAGGGAATTAGTCGCGCATGCAACCCAATCCAAGTACGAATACCGGCACAAATGGGTCAGCGGCGACATGGTGATCTGGGATAACCGCTGCGTGATGCACAAAGCCAATCCGGATTACGACATGCGGCAGTTGCGGCACCTGATGCGCATCCTGATTAAAGGTTCATTGCCGCCGAATGAAATCGCGGACGCGATTACGGCGCACTAAAGTTCATCCAGATCAATCCAGCTTAGCCCCACTTTCCTTCACCAACTTCGCCCACTTCGCCAGATCGGCCAGCAGGTATTGCCGGAACTGTTCTGGTTCGCTGCCGACCGGCTCTGCGCCGTCGGCGAGGATGCGGTCGCGGATGTCATTTAATTTTACGATCTTTACGAATTCGCCGTGCAATTTGTTCACGATGGGTTTCGGCAGCTTGGGTGGCGCCATTAATCCATACCATCCCACCACCTCGAATCCGGGCAACGCTTCGGTCATCGCCGGCAGATCGGCATAAGCGGCCACGCGCTTCGGTGCGGTGACGGCGATCGCGCGCAGCTTGCCGCTTTTCACCAAGGCCTGTGCGGCGGACATGCCGACGAAGTTGTAGTGATACTGCCCGGCCACCAGATCGATCAGCGACGGCGCGGAGCCTTTGTACGGAATGTGCTGCGCCTTGATCTTGACCGCGAGGTTATACAGTTCGCCGGAAAGATGCCCGCCGCTGCCGTTGCCCGCCGAGCCGAAATTCAGCGCGCCTTTGAAATTTTTGGTCCAGTCGATGAATTCCTTCAGATTTTTCGGCGGCGACGACGGGTTGATCACCAGCAGCAACCCCGCGGACGTGAGCTGCGAAATCGGCGTGAAATCATTCACCGCGTGATACGGCAGCTTGGGATTCAGCGCGGCGTTTACCGTGTGCTGGTGATAGGCCATGAACAACGTGTAACCATCCGGCAACGCCTTGGCAGTCAGCTCGCCCGCGATAACGCCGGAGGCACTTGCGCGGTTATCCACCACGATCTGCTGCTTGAGGCTCTCCGTGAGCCGCACGCCAAACATGCGCGCGAGGATGTCGGTGGTGCCGCCGGGTTGCGCCGGGGTAATCAATCGAATTGGGCGGTTGGGATAATCGCCGCTTTGCGCACCAGTTTGTGCGCTGGTTTGCGCCTGCGCCACACTTGCCGCCAGCATCATGGCGGCACAACCGATCCAGTTCATGGCTTTCATGAAATGTCCTTTAAAAACATATCGTTAAGTTATTTCTCGCGTGACCGCGCGTGAGTTACCGAAGCACGGCACATACACCGAATGTGTGCCCGGGCCGCCCGCGACGATGAACCAGATGTCGTCGGGGGATCGCGAAATGCTCAATAAGGTATCCGGTTTGATCTCGCCATACTCATCGGCGCGCGATGCCTGCGCGCGCAAAATCTCTTTGACCGACATGCGCCCCGCCGGCATTTTGGTGAGTTCCCACAGGCGCGCTTTGATGTCGCGCTTGCTCAATCCGCCGGCCTTGAGTATGTCCGCGTGTTCGGGCGCGAACACAATCCACGGTTCGCCACCGTGACAGTATTCGTTGCTGGTGGGATGCACCAGTGTCTCGGCGATCACGCGCAGCAATTCGGTCGCATCCTTGGAGTGCGTGTTCATGTTGATCGTACCCTCGGCGGGCACCACGGTCACCGTACTCGCCTCGCGCGCGAAGCCGCGCTCCACATGCAGCGGCTCCCAAGGATTTTGCGCTTCGTTTTCGCCGCAACAAAACGTGTACTTCGCGGGCTGGCCCTGTGTGGCGCGATCCATCTCGCCGGGCAACGCACCGCCAATGTTTTGCAGGATCAATCGCATCGCGCGTCCCAGCGTGGCATTCGCCCACGTGCCTTGTCCGAGGCAATTAAACGTGGCGTTCACACCGAGCTGCTGCACGATGGGACCATTGAGCACCAGCCACACCGCCGCCGGGTTGGTGGTGGCTTCGATACCCTGAATATTAAATTGCGCCTGCGACACGGCGTCGGTCGCGGCGATCAATACCGGCAGATACTCCGGATCGCAACCCGCCATCACCGCGTTAATCGCAATGCGCTCAACGGTCGCCTCGCCAAAACCCGGCGGCAGAATGGCAATCACTTCATCGCGTTTGCGCTTCGTGGCGGCCAGCATGCGCGCCACGCGCTCCTGCGTCGGCGGTACGATGGGCAAGCCGTCGCTCCAGCGGCGCTCACGGTACAGTTTGTTGATGGCGTCGAGGTCGTCGAGCGCTTCAAAGGTGGCGGCAGCAGTGCTCATTTCGCCCCCGCCTTGGTCATGAGTGCCGCGATGTCATCCACGCATTTTTCCGCGATGGCGCGCACTTCCTCGCGCTTGCGCAGCCCGAACGGATGCGGCATCAGTGCAATCGGTAAATCTTTTTTACCCAGCGCGGATGCCTGCGCATGACCCAGCGTTTTGAACGCGGTCGAGCAGATGGTCAACGCCGCCTTGCCGCGTTTGGTCATCTCTACACTGTCGTGGATACTCCACGACGTGCAGGAGCCTC
>DHVE01000124.1 GCA_002412495.1 Betaproteobacteria bacterium UBA5216 | reverse complement strand
GAAGCGCGCACCTTCGGCATGCAAACGCTGTTTCGCCAGTTCGCGATTTATTCCTCCACCGGACAAATGTACGAACCCGAAGACCGCGACGAACTGCTGTATTACAAAGAGGCCAAGAACGGCCAGATCATCGAAGAAGGCATTACCGAAGCCGGCGCGATGTCGTCATGGATCGCCGCGGCTACCGCCTACAGCGCGCATGGCGTCACCATGCTGCCGTTTTATATTTTTTATTCCATCTTCGGCTTTCAGCGCGTGGCCGATCTCATCTGGGCCGCGGGCGACAGCCGCGCGCGCGGCTTCTTGATAGGCGCCACCAGCGGCCGCACCACGCTATCGGGCGAAGGCCTGCAGCATCAGGACGGCTCCAGCCATGTGATCGCGGCCACGTTCCCCAACTGCGTATCGTACGACCCGACCTACGGCTATGAGCTCGCGGTAATCATTCAGGACGGCATGAGCCGCATGCTCGATGAACAGGAAGACGTGTTTTATTACCTGACCGTCACCAACGAAAACTATCGCATGCCGGCAATGCCCGCCGGCGCCGGGCAAGGCATCCTGCGCGGCCTGTATTTATTGAAGCCCGGCGGCCCGCATAAAAACCGCGTGCAACTGATGGGCTGCGGCACCATCCTGCGCGAAATTCTGGCGGCGGCGGACATCCTCGAAAGCGAATACGACGTCGCCGCCGACGTATGGAGTGTCACCAGTTTCACCGAGCTCGCGCGCGATGGCGCGGCAACCGAACGCTGGAACCGCCTGCACCCCGAAGACGCGCCGCGCGTGACCTGGGTGGAACAAAGCCTGCGCAACCACGCGGGCCCGGTGATCGCCGCCACCGATTACGTGCGCGCCTTTGCCGAACCGATACGCGCTTGGGTTGATCGGCCCTATACCGTACTCGGCACCGACGGCTTTGGCCGCAGCGACACCCGCGACTTGTTACGCCGATTCTTTGAAGTGGATCGCGCGCACATCACGGTGGCCGCGTTAAAGGCGCTGGCGGATCAGGAAACACTGCCCGCCGCGACCGTGAGCGGCGCCCTCCGGAAATTCGGCATCGACGTGGAAAATGCCCCGCCGTGGCGGGCTTAGAGTGCTGAAAATAGAATCGAAATCGTCACCCGTGGTTCGACAAGCCCGCCACGAACCGTTGCCCAAAGGGCCGCTCGCCCTGAACCTGTAGAAGGGCGCCAGTCATTTTGAAATGCACTCTTGGCAGCCGGAGCGTGGCAGATTGAGCACGCAGTATTTCTCAGCGTCGTACGCCGAAGCACGGCGCCGGTTTCTCGAAGCAGCCAACGCCGCGGGCGCGCGCGTGCAGTCCTATCCGCTGCCGGCGCAATCCACCGGCACACTCGCCATCGATGTCGCCATACTCGGCGCGGACGACGCGCCGGCGCTGGTGGTGTCTTCGGGACTACATGGCGTCGAAGGATTTTTCGGCTCGGCAGTACAACTCGCGCTGCTTGAACAGTTCAGCAAGACCCGCCCCACGCCGGGCGTTCGCCATGTGCTGATTCACGGCGTGAATGCCTATGGCTTTGCCCACCTGCGGCGTACAAACGAAGACAATGTCGATCTGAACCGCAACTTCATGGCGAACGCCGGCGGTTACGCCGGTGCGCCCAGCGGCTACGCCGGACTCAACCGCCTGCTGAATCCGGAATCTCCGCCTTCACGGCTTGAGCCATTCAAAACCAAGGCGCTTTGGAAAATCTGGCAGGCAGGCCTGCCCCCGCTGAAAGAAACGGTGGCACGCGGCCAGTACGAATACCCGCGCGGGCTTTTTTATGGCGGAAAAAAACCGTGTGCCTCCACGCAGATCGTGCAAGACCACTGCGACGACTGGTTGGCGACCTCCCGCCACATCGTGCATATCGACCTGCACACCGGCTTGGGCGCGCACGGAAATTACAAGCTGCTGCTCACGGAATCAGACTATACGGAACGCCGCGATTGGTACGCCGCAACCTTTGGCGCGAGCCATATCGAACCGCTCACCAAGCCCGACGGCATGGCCTACCGTGTCGCCGGGCAATGGGGCCCGTGGATGCAGCAGCATTTCCAATCGCGGAACTATTGCTTTGCGGGCGCGGAGTTTGGTACCTATGGCGTAGTCCGCGTCCTCGCGGCATTGCGCGCCGAGAATCGCGCGCATCACCATGGCACGCCCGGCAGCCCGGCGTATCTGCGGGCGAAAAAGGAACTGCTGGAGTGTTTTTGTCCGGCGTCGCCGGCTTGGCGGTGTCAGGTGATTGGAGGCGGGCTGCGGGTTGTGGAAGAGGGAAGCGTTGCCTTGCGCGTCAGCTAGCGCGCAACATCTAGGCCGCCAACTCGATGCATTCGGCAATCAGCCGCTCCACCTTAAGCGATTGTCGCCTCAATCCCAACGGTGTTAAGGACGAATGCCTGTCGCCTCTTATTCGGAATTCAATCGGAATAAATCGATGCGCCCTTTTTGTGATGAGATAACACACGCGGTTTACAAAATGAAACCCAGGAACAATCCATTGGCTATCAAATTCACCATCTACTACTGTCCACACGTAATTGGGATCGTATTGATCCGCCATCTCCAAGTCCTTGCCAAACGTTTCAAGGCCATGTCCACCCCAGATATCGTGCTGCGCGTCCGGGTGACGAAAGGGTTTGAAAAAATCATAGAACGTGTCTTCGTGTAATGCACAAGGTTTGATCATATAACCCTTTCAAAGCCTCACAAATACCTCTTCTCGATGCCTCTTTAGGAAAGCAATGTCGGGAACAAATTTCTCCGGGAGTGAAATCCGAATTCCCTCCAATGCAATTAGTGCATCACGAATAAACAATTCCCTTTTGTACGCAATTAACGCAGGCGAAACCAATATTCGAAACTCGTCCGTAAGCGTAATCAAGCCACGATCAAACGCCCTGTCGTGAAGTGCCGATAGGCATAGCCCATTACGAGGATTAAGCCGATTCTTTGCATCGGACTTCCACGGGACGATGTGGCTTGCCACAAGCAGACGTGGTTCCGAAATATTTGTCATGCAGCAACGTTGTTTGTAGCTACTCAATACGGCTCTGCGAAAGAATGATTGCTTGATACGCGCCTGTATTTGCACTGTTTTTGTCACACCAGCATAACTGGCCTCATCAATATCGGTCGCCTCTTTTTGCGCCCTAGACACTGGGATTCCGCTTTTCTTGACCAGCTCATTCAAATGCATTTCACTTTCGACAGCCAATTGCTCCCAGTCTGCGTTGAATTCCTCCCATATCGCTTTGTCGGCGCGCGACGCATTGCCCAGCCCCTTTCGACCGGTTGAGGTAATCGATGGGTCGAGGCTGGCAAAGTTAACCAATTTCATGGCTAGTGAAGAAGGCGTGCGGCCAAGAACCGCTGCCGCCCGCACAATATCTGGATTACGCGAGTGCAATTTTCCGAATGGAGTTTGACAATATATGTTGAATGCAATCAAAAGCTCTTTTCGACTCCAACGCGGGCTCTGCGCTGCCATTTGGAAATCCTTCTGCGGCTAGGTGCGGTTGGAACCTTCACCAAATACAAACTAGGACACGATATATTTTTCCCGATAAGCGATGCTACCAAAACTGTCCTACGACCGTCCCGGAAATCGTCTGGCGCCGCCTACATCTAAGCGCACTTTCAACACTCGCACAATTCACATTCCCCAAAAGAAAAAGCCCGGCACAGCCGGGCTTTTTCATGGTACGGAGCGAGGCTTAAATCACAGCCCGCCGTTTTGCTGCGCAACCATGCAGAACAGCATGGGGATCGACAGCATGGTGTTGATGCGCGAGGTCATGCCGGCCAGTTTGGCGGCGGCGGCTTTTTCTTCCGCGGAAACCGTCACGATGCCCAGCGCCTTTTTCTGATTCGGCCAGATGATGAACCAGACGTTGAACGCCATCACCAGCGCAAGCCACATGCCGATACCGATTGCGGTGAAGGGTTTGCCCAGCGTCAGCGCGGTGCCGAGGTAACCGCTCATGCCCGCCACCAGCAAGCCGGTAATCACGGTGGACAGCGCGGCCCAGCGGAACCAGAACAGCGCGGTCGGTGCGATAACCTTGCCCACCGCCGGTTTTTGTTCATCGGGAATTTTCGGCATGGACGGGGTTTGCACGAAGTTGAAGTACCACAGCAAGCCGATCCACATCACGCCCGACAACACGTGCAGATACCGCATGAAAAATGTCATCCATGGCATGCTGCCCAAATTGCCCGCGTTGCCCGCGATCAAAATCAGCGCGATCAGAATAACGATGCCCGCGATGATGGTCTTGCCCAGTGACGAAAAGAATGCAGCCATGGATATGCTCCTTCCTGTTTGAGTTGTAATTCTGTCGGCGACGATTCTAACACAAGGCGCGATGCCCTCTGTCAGCGCCCGCCCGCCTGATTACATCGCGGCCGCAAGGCGCACCGCATGGTCTAATGTTTTGATTATTACGCGTTTTTCCATGCGGGCCGCACGCGAAATTCCAGCACCGCATGCTACGATAACGGCATCTGGCGACGGCTTGTCCCTGCTCGGAGTGTGCCTTTTACCGGCGCCCTTCCGCTACTCCAGCGCCTCCAGTGTTGTCCGCCGTCATCATTGGAATTTCCAGACTCCGGTTACTGCATGTCCAGCTCGCCCGCCGCATCGCCCGCCGCACAGCGTACCATGATTTGGGCGCTGCTCGCCGCGCTGTGCATTTCCGCGCTGGTGAGCTACGCCGTGTGGGTGTTCACGATCAGCCGCGACGAGGCCGAAGCGCGAGTCGGCTTCGAGGCGCGCGCCAATCAGGTTGAAATTCTGCTTCGCGAACGCATGCGAGATTACGAACAGGCATTGCTGGGCATGTCCACGATCTTTGCCGCGGGCACGCCGGTCAACGACGCGCGCTGGCAAGCACAATTCGAAATGCTGCGGCTGGCGGAAAACTATCCGGGCTTTCAGGGCATCGGCTACGCGCCGCGCATCACCCTTGAAGAAAAAGGCCGCCACGAAGCGGCGCTGCGCAAGGACGAATACCCCCGCTACGCCGTGCGCCCCGAAGGCGAGCGGCCAATCTACACGCCGGTGATCTATCTTGCGCCCGCCAACGACCGGCACCGCGGGGCCATTGGTTTTGACATGCACAACGAGACGCTGCGGCGCGCGGCGATGGACGCCGCGCGCGACAAGGGACGAGCCGTCATCACGCAAAAAATCACACTCGCGCAGGAACAAAAAGAAGGCATGCAGCCGGGGTTTCTCATGTATATCCCGGTATACCGGCGAAATGCCGTGATCGTCACCGCGGCCGACCGCCGCGATGCCATTCAAGGCTACGTGTTCAGCACCTTCCGCTCGTACGATCTCATTGAAAGCCTGTTTGCGCGCAAGAGCGACATGCGCATCGAAGTGTTTGACGGCAGGGAGCAAGCGGCCAGCGCGCTTCTCTACGACAGCGCGCCTGGGGCGTCGCAGAAATCACATCAGTCGGCGCTGTTTTCTGTTTTTTCCACCATCGCGCATTACAACGGCGCGTGGAGCGTGCGCGTCAGCACGCTTCCCGCATTCGAAACATCGATCAATCGCACCGGCGCGCAAATAGCCAGCGCCGGCGCCTTTTTGATCTGCCTGCTGGCGTTGATGATGCTCTGGCTGCAACTCACCCTGCGCCGCCGCGCGGAACGCATCGCCGAAGCCATCACGCGCGATCTCGCGCACAGCCGCGAGCAGCTTGAACTCGCGCTCGACGGCTCCGATCTTGCGCTGTTCGACTGGAACATCAGCACCGGCGAGGTGCAATTGAGCGCGCGCTGGAACGAGATGCTCGGCGGCAACGCCGAACCCGTGCGCACCACGCTCACGGCACTGGAGGAGCTGGTGCCCCCCGAAGACCAGCCCGCCATCGCGCGGCAAATCAAGGATCTGGTCAGCGGCCGTTCGGTGCGCTATCAGGTCGAACATCGCGTGCGCCGTCACGACGGCAAATACATCTGGATCGCCAGCCACGCCAAGGTCGGCGAGCGCGACAGCCTCAAGCGCCCGGTGCGTCTGGTGGGCACGCACGTCGATATCACGCGGCAGCGCGAAATGGATCGCATGAAGAGCGAATTCATTTCCAATGTCAGCCACGAATTGCGCACACCGATCACCGCCCTGATGGGCGCGCTGGGCCTGTTGCGCAAAGGGGCGGTCGGCCCCATGCCGGACAAGGCCGCGACGTTTCTCGACATGGCCTATCAAAACAGCGAACGTCTGTCGGCGCTCGTCAATGACATCCTTACGCTTGAAGATTCCACCGGTGGGCGCATCGCTTTCAACATCGTCCCGATGGATCTCGCGCCGTTCTTGCAGCGCGCGATCACCATGAATACCGGCCTGGCGGATAAAAAACGCATCGGGTTCGTGCTGGTACCCGTCGCCGCCACGCTGCGCATACGCGCCGACGGTGAACGGCTCATGCAAGTCGTCACCAATCTGTTGTCCAACGCCGTCAAGTTTTCTCTGGAGGACGCCACCGTCACGATCACCGCAGAGTCGCGCGGCGAGTTCACCCGCGTGAGCGTGATCGATCACGGCGCCGGCATTCCGCTGGAATTCCGTCCGCGCATTTTCGAACGATTCATGCAGGCCGACGGCTCCAGCACGCGTTCGCAAGGCGGCACGGGGCTGGGACTCGCCGTTTGCAAAACACTGATCGAGGGCATGGGCGGGCAAATCGGCTACGTGTCGGAATTGGGACAAGGCACCACGTTTTATTTTGATCTGCCCGCCGCGGGCGACGCGGAACCTTCCACCGCGCCGGTGTAGGGCCGTCGTAGCGTAGGCCGACCGGAAGCAAGCCCTGATACCGAAACTACGGCTTTCCCGCAGGCCCGCCCGTCAGCGGCACAAATCGTACCGGCAACACACGTCGCGTTTGTGTGGTTCCATCCGCCGCCTTGGTAATGACGATGAGTTCCTGATGCGAACCGGGCGCACCTACGGGCATCACCAGTGTGCCGCCGGGCTTTAGCTGTTCAAGCAACGCGGGGGGAAAGTCGCGCGCGCCGCGGCGTAATGATCCTGTGCGGCGGCAGTGGCCATGAAGCTTGAGAGCACTAGTCGAGTCAAGTGCTTCATGCGGCAAAAATCAAAAGGGGCATACCGTTTCCAGTATGTCCCGTCTCCATCGCCGGACCATCCGGCGCGCTCCCGCTTATTTCTTGGCGGGCTGCGCGGGTTGTGCGGGCGCCGCGGGTTGCGCCGGTGCCGCGGGTTGCGCCGGTGCCGCGGATTGCGCGGGTGCCGCAGGCTTGGACGACAAGCAATCTTTCATGAAGGCCTTGCGATCATCGCCCTTCAATTTCTTGTCGCCGGCTTCCTTGTTGCAGGACGTCATTTTGCTTTGTTGCGCTTTTTGTTTGTCCTTCATGCAAGCACTCATGAATTTCTTGCGCTCATCTCCCTTTTTGTCGCCGGCGTCGGCGTTGCATTCCTTCAGACGCTCGTCGTTGGCCTTTTGCGCAGCCGTGCGTTCCTTCTTGGCTTTCTCGACTTTCTTTTCGTCGCCTTTGCTCTTCTCGGATTTTTTCTCCGCGTCCTTGCCCTTGTCGGCTTTTACTTCAGCCGCAGGGGCGGCTTTTTTTGCATCATCTTTGCCCTTGTCCTGAGCGAACGCGAGCGGCGAGGCCGCCAGCATGAAACACACCATCGCAATCAGCTTCTTCATTACCAAATCTCCAGAATATTATTTAAAAACAATGTGTTAGCATCAGACCGCTCACCGAGAGCAGTCCCGGCACAGTCAATAACGCGCCATGGGCCAGTGCGCTGACAACACCATCAACAACAATGATTCAAAACAAGGACATCTGCCGCCGCGCCGTCCCCGCTGCCGCTTCAACTTCAGCCGGCACGCGAAAGGCCGTCGTATCCAGCGACGCATTCCGCAGCATGCGCCCGCGTGCATCGTAGCCGATGCGCCGCTTGGCGATGGCAAATCGTTTTGACAACAATTCCGCAAGTTCGCCTTGCCCGCGCATGCGGCTGCCGAAGTTGGGATCGTTATCGCGTCCGCCACGAAATTCGTGCACGCGGCTCATCACGTGTTTGGCCTTGAGCGGATAGTGGCGTTCCAGCCAATCGCGAAATAAAGTCTTCACTTCGTAGGGCAGCCGCAACACAACATAGCCCGCCTGCGTCGCGCCCGCCTCGAACGCGGCTTGCAGCACGGCTTCAATTTGGTCATCGTTCAAAAACGGAATCACCGGCGCCACCAGCACGCCCACCGGCACGCCGGCTTGCGCGAGCGCGCGTATCGCCTGCAACCGCCGCTCGGGCGCGGAGCAGCGCGGCTCCAGCCGCCGCGCGATGTCGTGATCGAGATTGTTCACCGACATGAATACGTTCACCAACCGCCTTTGTGCCATCGGGACAAGAATATCCAGATCGCGCTCCACCATCGCGTTCTTGGTGACGATGCCCACCGGCTGATTGAACTCGGCGCACACCTGCAAAATGCCGCGTGTAATACCCAGCTTCTTTTCCGCCGGCTGATACGGATCGGTGTTTGCGCCCAGCGAAATCACCTCGCATTGATAGCCCGGCTTCGACAATTCCCTGCGCAGCAAGGCCGCTGCGTTAACCTTGGCAAAAATGCGCGTCTCGAAATCGACGCCCGGCGACAGATTGCGATAGGCATGCGTGGGCCGCGCATAACAATACGAGCAACCGTGCTCGCAGCCCTGATAGGGATTGATCGATTGCGTGAACGGAATATCCGGCGATTGGTTGCGCGTGATGATGGACGCGGCTTTTTCCTCGATGATCTGCGTTTTCAGCGCGCGCGCATCGTCATCGGCATCACTTTGCGCCCAGCCATCATCAAACGCCTCGCGCTCAACCTTCTCGAAGCGCCCTTCGGGATTGATCGCCGCACCGCGTCCCTTGCGCGCATCTTCGTGCTTCCCCGACGTGGTGCGCAGCGCCATTGCTACACCCGGCGCCTACGAGGCCTTGTGCGCATGGGTGGTGATCATTTCCATCACACGCCGGTTGTTTTTGCCGGTGATCTCGGTGCGCACCACGCTGGTCAATCGCCCGTGATGAATGATTTTTGATTTGGCCTTGATCACGCGCCCTTCGCCGGGACTGATGTACCACGCCGTCACGGCCGACAACATCCAGCTCGCGGGCAGCGCGGCTTCGGCGGTGGCGATGCCCAGCCCCATGGTCACGCCGCCCTGCAAATGGCCCACGCGGTTGCCCACGTGCGGGCCGTTCTTGAGTTTGCCCGATGCGCCGCCCGTCACGGCATGCGTATCGTAGCCCCAGAAGTGGCGGATGAACGTGCCGCCCTTCTGCGCCGCGGCCAGTGCGGCATCCGCGATCGCCAGCACGCGGCGCTCGTCGCGCTGCAATTCGTCTTCGCGCAGCAACGCCGCCTCCGGATCGCTGTCGTTGCGATGCGTCATCGGATACAGCGCCACCCCCTTCGGCGGATTCAGCACCATGAACGTGCCGACGCCATGACACACCGTCTTGCCGTTGGCCGAGACCGTCACCTGTCCCGCCCCCTGCACGCTGGTGATGTCTTGCACATAGGTTTGCAGCCCGGACACCGCTTGCAGCCGGCCGGTAATCGGCGCGCCGGTAAATTGCAGATTCATCTGCACCGTCGCCAGGCGCGACGCCGGCGTATGCCCGGCGCGCACATTCGCGGCCAGCGCAATATCGGCCAGCACCGCCAGCGCGCCATAACTCACGTTGCCGTTCGGCTCGATGTTATGCGGACCGGCGGCCATTGAAAGCCGCGCTTCCTGCTCGGTGTTTTTCTCGAAAGACAGGCTTAAGAAATTGCCGGTAAAGTGATAACCCGGCGTGCGGTTCAGCGCAAGACCGCGGAGGATGCGGTTGCGGATTGAAATGGCGTCGTTCACGATAGCTTTTGAAGAGTCTGCAAAATTGGCGCGGCTATTTTACCCCGATCCCGCGCCCGTCCGGCGCGGGCAGCGGCACGCACATGGCCACCGGGATCAAGGCGCGCGGCATCGCGTTCAAGAGGTCTTGTGAAGACATGATCGAAGTCATGACGGAACGCGCGCAGCACGCAACGTGTGCCGTGCGCACTGTGCACACTACGGTTTCGCGCTGATCCGTAACACTGTTTCGAGCGCAGTCAACCCAGCCGCATCTGCGCCGCCCTGCGCCCGCGACAAATCCACTGCCATCACACCCAGCGCACGATAGATTTCCGCGATACGCGGATCGAATTCATTCAATGCCTTAAGTTGCCGTTCCACCACTGCGGCATCGCCGCGCGCGATCGGCCCGGTGAGCGCCTTCGCCGTGCCAAGCTTGAACACGTTGTCCACTGTTTCGCGCACCAGCGGCTGCATCATCGTGCTGGCGATGTCACGCGGCAGGCCGGATTTTTCATAACACTGCAAGCCCGATTCCATCAGTGCCGTGAGGTAGTTGCATACGATCACGCTGGCTGCGTGATAAACAGTTTTGAATCTTGCATCGATTTCGGTGACGCGCGCACCAATGCGTTCGAACGCGGGTTTCAGCAGCGCGAGCGCCGCCGCGTCGCCTTCCGCCGCGCAACAGGTGCCCGTGAAGGTGCGCACGGCATCGGCGGAATCGGCAAAACTCTTAAGCGGATGCACGCTGCACACGGCCACATCCGCGGGCATCACCCCGCGCAATTCGCTCGACGGCAACGCGCCGCTGCACTGAAACACCACGTCGCCCGCGCGCAGCACGCCGCTGGCCGCAAGCTGGCTGGCGACGGGCGGAATGTCGCTGTCCGCCGTGGCCAGCAACCACACGTTGGCAGGACGCATCGCCGCCAACGCCGGTGCGGCGCTGCCCGCGCCGATGAACGCCACCGCGTCACGCGTGCTGCCGGGGGTGCGGTTCAACACGTCCTGAATGTCGAAACCCTTATTGCGGCGCCACAGCGCAGCCAGGGCGCGCGCAACGCGTCCCGCGCCGATGATGTTGAGTGTTTTCATAGTGACGTGGGCGATCATACACCGTCGCCGTTAATCACAAAACATCATAAAAACAATTAGTTACAGAACACCTCCCCAAGGTGCGTTATGCTACCGCCAGTGCTGCCGTTACGGCACATTTCCACAAAAGCAGAGGAGATCAACCATGTTTACGCATTGCCGCGCACGCGCGCTTGCAGTTCTGCTGGTGGCCATCGGCGCCGGCACTACCAACGCAGTTCTGGCGCAAACGTTTCCCAGCCGCCCGATTGAAATGGTGATCCACAGCAACCCCGGCGCCGGACAGGATGTGTTCGGCCGCCTTGTCGCGGAAATCAGTGCGCGCGAAAAATTGCTGCCGCAACCCTTCACCGTGGTCAATCGCCCCGGCGGCAGCGGCGCGGTAGCCTCCACCTTCATGAAATCGAAGCGCGGCGATCCGCATTACCTGTTGTCGCTGTCGAGCACCATCGTACTCGCACTCGCACAGCGCCCGGATATCGGCCTGCCGCTGGACATTTACACGCCCGTCGCGCTCTTCGGATTTGATTTGCAATCGGTCACGGTGCCGGTGGATTCGAAATACAAAACCTTCAAGGATCTCGTCGAAGCCGCCAAACAATCGCCCGACACCATCGTCAACGGCATTGCGTCGGCCACCGGCACCGCGCGCTTTTTCCAGTATCAACTCGAAAAAATGACCGGCGCGAAATTTAAATACGTATCGTTCAAAAGCGGCAGCGACGCGATGGCCGCCGTGATGGGCAAACACGTCGATGTCACCATGGAAAACGTCAGCGAGGTGTTGAGTGGTGTGGAAGCGAAGAAGCTGCGCATCCTCGCGGTGCCTTCCGCGCAGCGTTTAACGGGGCTGCCCGACGTGCCCACGCTCAAGGAATTGGGCTACAACATTCACGTCGGCGGCGGACGGGGTCTTGCCATGCCCGCGGGCGTGCCCAAGGAGGCGCTCGCGGTGATGGAAGCCGCCGCCGAACGCGCGCACAAAAGCGCCGCGTGGCGCGACTATGCCAACAAAAACATGTACGAAAGCACCTACATGGGCAGCGCGCAGCTCACGCAATACCTGAACAACCAATTGCCCGCGGTCGGCGAATTCATGCAATTCATCGGCGGCAAGAAACCCTAAACAATCCAGCCCTGTCGTTCCCGCGAAGGCGGGAACCCATAACACAGTGCCCCATCCCGCCTTCGCGGAAATAATCGTACTGGTTTATGACCCGCGTTTGTAACGGACACTCCTCATGAGCCGCATCGCCGCCGTCAACACGTATCCCATCAGTGCGCCATTAAAACACCGGCAGCACACCGCGCAGGAATCCCGCGACCACGTGACGCTGCTGCTGGTGGAGGTGATCACCGATGACGGCATCAAGGGTTACGGGCAAGTCAGCAGCACGCCGATGAAAGAAATCGCCGCGTGGGTAACGAGGCTCGCGCCGCACGTGACCGGCATGAACGCGCTGGCGCATGGCGATGTCTGGGAAAAGCTCTTCGGCCTCACCTCGCCGCGCCCCAACCAGGGCGCACTGCCGCGTGGCGCGCGCCCGCAGATCATGGCCGCCATCGGCGGCATCGACATGGCGCTGTGGGATATCGCGGGCAAGGCAGCGAACATGCCGGTGTATCAATTGCTGGGCGCCACCAACAAACCGGTTTTTACCTACGGCACCGGCGGCTATTACGTCGAAGGCGCAAAACTCACCGCCTGTGCCGATGAACTTGCGGGCTTTGTGGATCGCGGCTACAAGGCCGTGAAACTCAAGACCGGCGCGGGCACAATGGCCGATGAGGTAAAACGCGTCGCCGCCACGCGCGCCGCCATCGGGCCGGATATCTCGCTGATGCTCGATCTGAACGCCGCGTACGATCTGCCGGCGTGCATCGAATTCGCGCAGGCCGTCGCGCCCTACAATATTTTCTGGCTCGAAGAACCCTTGCACTGGTATTTGCAGCCGGTCGATTTCGCGCTGCTCGCCAAGGCCACGCCGATTCCGCTGGCCCACGGCGAACGCGAACTCACGCGTTTTACCACGCGCGATTTCATGACCATCGGTGGCGTGCGCTACATCATGTTTGACGCCACGCGCGCCGCCGGATTCACCGAATCACTGCGCGTGGCGCACATGGCCGATCACGCCGGCGTGATGATCACGCCGCATCACGCGCCCGAGGTGCATGCGCACCTGGTGGCGGCCTTTCCGCGCACCGGTTTTGCGGTGGAATCGCATGGCTCGCCGGATCGTGATCCGGTCTGGCACGGGTTGTTCAGCGAACGCGCGCGGGTGAAAGACAGCTACGTGGTTATGAACGACAAGCCGGGCTTTGGCATCGAGATCGATTGGGATTTTGCAAGAAAACACACCGCCTGAAACAGCTGCGCGAAAATTCGAAGTCCGCTTCGCAAACCGCACCGTTGGCTTGCAAACACGCATTGGAAAGCCATTACGCCATCGCCTGCCCGAGCCAGTTTTTTTCTTCCAGGCGCTTGATCCACCACGTAAGCGCCTTACCCGCTTTGTGCGCGCGCCCGCCGCGCCATGCGAGATAAAGCTGGGAGCTCTGCCGGCCGCCGGTGGTCTTTTTGATAACCATGCGGCCAGCCGCGGCTTCGCGCTCGGCCATCGCGCGTGGCAAATGCCCCACGCCCAGTCCCATTTGCTGGGCCAGCAGTTTCGCGGCCATGTTATGCACGGTCAGCGTATCCTGACCGCTCAGCAGCCCCACCGAGCGGGGCGGCAAATTACGCGAGCTATCGGCGACCACCACCGCACGATGCGCCAACAGGGTATCGGGTGACAGCGCCTCCGCGGCGTCCGCCAAGGGGTGGCCGGGTGCAACGGCGAACAGCCAATCCACAGCGCCCAAAGGGTGCGTCGCGTAACCGCCACCCGGCGGGACATCCCCCGGCGCGCCGACCGCCAGATCGGCGCGGCCCGACGCCAACGCATCCCAACTACCCTCGAGAATCTCGGCCGTGATGCGCAGCCGGGTACCGCATTGCTGGAGATAAAACTCCCGCGCGACGGAAAGTATGGCGCGCTCGGGAATAATGTCGTCGTAGGCAATGCGCAGTTCGGCCTCCCACCCCGTGGCCACGCGCTTCACGCGCGATTCCAGTTCGCCCGTTGCGCGCAATATGTGACGCCCCTCGTTGAGCAATTCACGCCCCGCCGGCGTGAGCTTGGCGCGATGTCCGCGCCGGTCGAACAGCAATGCATCAAGGTCTTCTTCAAGTTTTTGCACCGTATAGGTCATTGCCGACGGCACGCGATGCAGTTCGTGCGCGGCCGCCGCGAAACTGCCTTTGCGGTCGATGGCGTCGAGCACCAGCAGGGCATCAATTGAAATTTTCATTTATTTTATTAAAAAACTACAAATCTTTGTTTATTAACATAAATTTTGTTCATTTTTTTCGAACAAGTATATCATTTTATTCCGCTATCTTCGCCTGCCGCAGCTACTTATGATGACCTCCGTTTTCCGGCAACTTAACCCCAAAGAGGACACGGCATGAGCAAAATAACGGTGGTGTATCACAGCGGTTACGGTCACACGGCAGCAGTGGCGAAAGCCGTTGCACGCGGCGCGGCGAGCGAGCGCGGTACCGAGGTGCAACTGATTTCAGTGACCGACATCGACAAACATTGGGACACGCTGGATCAGGCCGACGCCCTGATCTTCGGCACGCCCACTTACATGGGCGGCGTATCCGCGCCATTCAAAACGTTCATGGATGCAAGCGCAAAGGTGTGGTTCGTGCAGGGCTGGAAAGACAAGCTCGCCGCGGGCTTCACGCACTCCGGATCGCAAAACGGCGACAAATTCAACACCGTCACCCAGTTGTTCACGTTCGCCATGCAGCACGGCATGATCTGGACCGGCTTGGGACTGATGCCCGGCAACAACACCAGCAAGGGCAGCACGAACGATCTGAACCGCCTCGGCGGCTTCGGCGGCGCACTCACCCAATCGAACAACGATCAGGGTGCCGAAGCCATCCCCGCCTCCGATCTCAAGACCGCCGAGGCACTGGGCGCGCGCGTTGCGCGGCTCGCGTTACGCATGGCGCGCGAGCGCGAGCCGGTCGCTGCGTAATTACAGCGAACTGCCTCGCGTGCGGGCTGGCGGCCGGTGCCGATGGCCAGCCCGCGCCGCGTAGATCAGGAAAAACAGGGGGCACGTCTTCCGTATTGCGGCTCACGCGAGACAAGCGAAAACATTTGCCGCGAATCGCTCAACTGCCTGCCCGACAACGCCCAGCAGCGCCTCGCGATTGGCATCATCCTCGAAGATCGGCTCTCGACGATCACCGCCCCATGTTACATGGCAGACAGCGCCGGGAAATTCGATTCGTAAGGGGGTAGGCCATGAATGCAACTTACTGCAGGTCAGTTGCAAAATGGACGACGTGACCCCACTCTTCTATTAACAAATCCACCCACTCGGCCGCCTGAAGAGCCGAATAATATATATTATATTAGTCGCAAAAACACCAAAAAAATATGCGCGTACATTACAGTGGTGTCTGCTCCCATTTTATCTAAGGCGCCCCATAGCAGTCTCCCTAAGGTCGCTGAGTACAAATCGCACGACCATCACCTTTGTTGATGCATTCCAACTCTAACGGCCTAGGAGCGGACTGGGCTGCCTTATCGCGCTCGGCAGCGACGCTACCCCAGAAATTTATAAAGTCCCTAGTGGATTGATCTTCAAGCGACCACGATAGCGCATCCAATGTAGCGCATCCCGCAAGCAATAGAGGAGCCAGCAAAAAGGATATGGCAAATCGCATATAAATTCTCCAATTGTCCTACGGGAGTAGGATACCACGCACTGAAGAGCGCGCACTGAGTGTTGATATGTAATTATTCAGCCTTCCGCTTACGCTCTCTATCTTGCAACTCATTCAGCAATTGCCGGTTTTGTTGGCGCTGGCGTTCGAGGCTTTCAATCTTCGCCTTTAAATCATCTAATGAATTTTGAATACTGCGATTTCGTATGTCTTTGCAATTGAGCAAACGAACAGGATGTAGTCGTATTTCAAGGTCCGATCCATTTGTATGGAATATGACCAGCTTGGGTTGACCATATTTATCGACCAAAACCATAGCAGGCGTATAACCAAAATGACCACTAGAGTAAAAGCAATATTCGCCCAGTCCATATAGCTTTTCTGCCTGATAGGGCAGCCGCAAAGGCTCTTGGGGGCTAGTATCCATAAAGTTTTTCTGCTCCGTGAGAGTCCCAACAAAGACGATCGTGTGTTCGGCGAGTTTGTCATGATCGCCTTGGGAAGAAAATCCGGCCGCATTTATGTCCATTGCCAAAAACGCTGAACAAGAACCCACGAGGTAACTCATCAAAATATTGAACACACAACGCAGCACCGTTGGGGGTCGGCTGACCGTGCAGTTAGATAGACGTTTTATGCAGCACATGAATTGTGGCCTCCAAGACTCTCTTGGCATCTACTTCGAGCACTTGCTCCATGGCCCGCGCGTTCAAGACCGCTCTTACTTCAGGCCGACTATCGGAAAGATGATCTCGATAATGAACAATCGGGTTGCGAATTTTTTCTCGCAAATCATCAAGGAGTGCATGCTCCTCCTCATTGAGCCAATTTCTTTTCCAAGCATTTTTCAGGAGAGATTTGCTCGTGGCTAGCGCGGCCGCCTTCTCGCCGACATGGGCGAGGCGTCCAGCCACGGTGCGTTCGATTAACGAGAAGCCAAGAACGATAGTTGCAATATATTGGCCCGCAACAAACGACCCAAGTATTTCTTTGAACAGTAGCCGCGAAAGAGTTCCGTCTTGCATGAAGTAGATGTCATCACTCCGGACGTGTTTCGCTAACCACGCCGCACGTGCAAGATGGCCAGTTCCAGCGAGAAGTTCTTCACCGTAAACCGGCCGATCAAAAGAGAAGTCGAATTCTGAACTCATACACTAAGGGGCAAATACTCTCCGTGCTTATTGGAAGTCCATAAACATAACGATGTCTTGCAATCATACATTTCTTCGATTCACGGTTCGATTTCAAGAGCTTTCCCCGATTCGGGGATAGGGGATAGGGGATAGGAATTTTAGACACCGTTTTTACATAAGCCCCAATGTATTCCCGCCGCGTCGCCAGGTCAATTTTCGTGCTTGAGCAAATCAGCCGCACCACCCACAAATTCGCCATTCGCAAACCCTCGTTCCAATGTAGATCAGTATTTTCACCTCACGTTGGTGCGGCCCGCACCACCCCCTCGGCCCCGGTAAACACTGTCCGATACTAGGCATCAATCCGTGCCAAACAGTTCCACCCGCTGCGCGCGGCAGCGGCTGCGGATCAAGCCCGATGTGCTTGAGTATTTTCTCGATCGCCGTCGGCTCTACCATCACGGCAACGAGGATCAACTTGCCGCCGCACGCGCAACAGGCGAGGACACTTGCATCGAAGCACTCGACTACCTGCGCGACGTCACCCAGCAGCACCTCGCGGTCGGCATCATCCTCGAAGGGGATTACGACCGTCGTCGCGCGACGTCACATGGCAGACAACGCCAGCAAGTTCGATTCATAGCGGTCGGGCCGTGAATGCAGCTTTTCACAGGCTATATGCATAACGAAAGACGCGCCCCTATCCTTTGGTGGTTGGCGCACAGCTTTGTGGATTGAGCACGATTTGTTTTGATGGGTTTCACCCATCCTACGGACGATGTGGTTTGCAGGCTCAATATTTTGCGCCCTGCGGCGGCAGACGCGCTTTGACACCCGCCCCATACGCCGCCATCCATACGCGGTAAGCTCACGTTAGCCCGCTTCGCAGGAGCAGCAACAGCTAAACATAATATCATTTAAAAACAAATACTTAAATAACAGCACCATGCTCATCACTTTGCACGCCCGCCGCACTTTCCTGCTCGCCGCCACCGGTCTCGCGCTGTCGTCGGCCGCACCGCGCCTGCGCGCCCAGCCACGCTTCGACAAAAACCCCTTCACCCTTGGCGTTGCGTCCGGTTACCCGCAGCCCAACGGCATCGTGCTATGGACGCGGCTCGCGCCCGACGCATTGAACGGCGGCGGCATGCCCGATGCGGTGGTCGAAGTCACGTGGGAAATCGCGGACAGCGAATCATTTCGCAACGTGCTATGCAAGGGCGTCGAGCGCGCGATGCCCGAGCTTGCGCACTCGGTGCATGCTGAAATCAGCGGCCTGCAACCGGCGCGCGTGTATTGGTATCGCTTCCACGCGGGCGCCGCAACCAGCGCCGTCGGACGCTTTCGCACCGCGCCTGCCGTCAACGCTGCACAGGACACGCTGCGATTCGCGCTCGCCTCGTGCCAGCAATATGAACAGGGCTACTACGCCGCCTATCGCCACATGGCGCGTGAAGACCTTGATCTCGTTATTCACGTCGGCGATTACATCTACGAATCGTCGTGGGGCAGCACACTGGTACGCAGCCATGGCCGGCGCGAACCGGTGACGCTGGCGGAGTATCGTGACCGTTACGCGCTCTACAAGAGCGACGCTGATTTGCAGGCCGCGCATGCCGCGTTCGCGTGGATGGTGACGTGGGACGATCACGAAGTCAGCAACGATTACGCCAATGACCGGTCGCAATATCTCGATCCACCCGCCGAGTTTTTGCGGCGACGCGCCGCCGCGTATCAGGCGTATTACGAGCACATGCCGCTGCCCGGGTGGGCGCGTCCGCGCGGACTCCATGCGCGCATCCATACACAGGCCGATTTCGGCCAGCTCGCGCGCGTGTTCACGCTCGACGACCGGCAGTACCGCTCGCACCAGGTGTGCGCGAGGCCCGGCCGTGGCGGCAGCACCGTGGTGAAAGGGTCGGACTGCCCCGAGCGGCTGTCGCCTGATTTAACCCTACTCGGCGCGGAGCAGGAACGCTGGCTGCACGGCGCGCTGCAACAATCCACCGCGCGCTGGAACATCATCGCGCAGCAAACCCTGATGGCGAAACAAACCCGCATCACCGGCGGCGAACAAGGCTACTGGACCGACGGCTGGGATGGCTATCCGAAGGCGCGCGAGCGTCTGCTGGGCCACATTGCCGCACGCAAGGTGAGCAACCCCATCGTGCTCGGTGGCGACGTGCATAACGCCATTGTCGCCGATCTCAAACTGGATTTCGACGACGAAAAATCGCCGGTGATCGCAACCGAGTTCGTCGGCACTTCGATCACCTCGCAAGGCCCCAACGAAAAAATCACCGAAACCGCGCTGCGCAACAACCCGCATCTGAAATTCTCGAATGGCACGCAGCGCGGCTACACTGCATTCGAGGTAACGCACGCGCAATGCCACGCGCGCATCCGCACGGTGTCGCGCGTGACCGATCCTCAGGCGACGATCAGCACACTGGCGGCGTTTGTGGTGGAGAATGGCGTGCCTGGGGCGCGCAAAGACGGCGGCTGAATTTGGCGCGTAACCCCATCGCGCGGGCGGCTGCGTTTACAGCCAGAGCACCGACGCCACAAATCGCAGAAGGATCGTAACTCAATGTTTTTATTGCTATTTTTATTACGCATCGCCATCACCGCCGCGCTAGTGCTGAGCGCGAACGCAGCACGCGCGCAAACTGCTGAAGTGGCGTCGTTCACACCGCAGGGCGAAGTGCGGCGCATCCAGCAAGTCGCCATTCGTTTCAGCGCCGACATGGTGAGACTGGGCAGCGGTAGCGAGGGCGACGCGCCCGCGCCGATCACGGTTACCTGCCCCCAGGGAGCCAACGATCCCGGCAAAGGGCGCTGGTTGGACACGCAGCGTTATGTCGTCGAGTGGCCGCGCGATCTGCCCGTCGGTACGCGCTGCGTGGCGACGCTGCGCGCGAACGTCAAAACGCTCGGAGGTCGCGAAGTCAAGGCGGCGGGGCCGTGGGAGTTCACCACCGGCGGGCCGAAGCTCGCTGAATCGCGACCGTATCAGGGCATGTCCGGCATCCGGGAGCACGAAATATTTTTGCTGCGTCCCGACGCCCAACCCGACCTCGCCAGCGTTGACCGGCACCTGCAATGCCAGAGCGAAGGCGAAGCGGCGTTGCGCATGGAACGCCTGTCACGCGAAGACGGTTTGCGCGCGATGCGCGTGCAGCAGCCACACTTCGAGGATCGCTGGTGGGATGAACAGGGGTGGCTGGCCTATCGCTGTGCCAAACCCTTCACCAACAGCGCAAAAGTGCGGCTCGTGTGGGGCGCGGGCATCGCGGCATCCAGCGGTGTTTCCAGCAAGACGGATCAGATTTTAAATTACACGGTACGCCTCGTGTTCTCGCTCAATGTGACCTGCGGCATGCTGGAGGGCAATCCCGGCTGCGATCCGCGCAACGGGCTTAACTTGCAATTCAGTGCGCCGGTAACGCCGGCGGAATTCAGCAAAATCATCATCACGGCTGATGGCGCAGGCGGCGGCAGACGCATCGCCCTGCGCCCGGTTAATCAGACCACGCCGCAAACGTACGCCAACTCCGAACCCCTCGACGTACTGGACGAAGGCGGCAAGGTCACGGTATCGCTCACCGATAGCGTGCGCGACACCGATGGCCGCACGCTCACCAACGCGCGCGACTTCCCCAAGACCATCGGCGTCGCCAAACTGCCGCCGTATGTCGGATTCGCCGACAACAACAGCATCGTACTCGCACGCATATCGGAAAACGGCACGCCCGCTCGGCTGGTGGTCGCGGCACGTTATGCCGAACGACGGCTTACCGCCAAAGGTGTGCGCATCGGCGGCGCACAGGGCGAGAGCGCGGAAAAAACCGCGCTGGCTTTGCTGCGTTCGCCGCGTGAATGGCCGCAACAGGATAGCGGCGTAACCTACCCCGTCCTCGCGCAACAGGCTTCGCGCCTGCCGGCGCCGGACAACCTGCCACTGGAAACCGATGGCGGCGCAATGGCGTTTTACGCGCTGCCGCTCGACAAACCGGGGCTGTGGCTGGTTGAAATCGATAGCGCCGTCTTCCGTGCCGCGCGGCGCGAGGCGCAACGCCCACCCGCGCAACGCGCGCGGCTGGTGCAGGTAACCAATCTGAACGTGAGCCTGCGCGCCAGCGCGCTCGGCAATTCGCTGATCTGGATCACCCGCTTTGACGATGGCAAACCCGTGGCGGGCGCGGACATCGCGGTGTACGACTGCAATGACGCCTTGCTCTGGCGCGGCAAATCCGCCGCCGACGGCACGGCCAGCGCAGCGCTCAACCAAAGCTGTTCCAATCCGAGTCATGGCAATGGCCATAACGTTGTGGTGCGCCACGGCGACGATCTGGCGGTGCTGCCATTCTCCAACTATCGCAATCCACGGCAAGCAGCCGGCACGGTCATCGGCCACACCGTGCTCGACCGCACGCTGCTTAAAGCAGGTGAAACTCTGCACCTCGAAAATCATGTGCGCGAAGCAATCGCCAGCGGATTCGCGCACGTGCCGTCCGGCCGCGGCACGCTGGAAATCCGCTTCAACTTCAATGAAGTTGTGCACAAGTCCGACCTCCAGTGGAACGAACATGGCGCGGCGCAAGCCACCTGGCGCATTCCCGCCAATGCCAAGCTCGGGCATTACACGGCTCGCGTGATACACAGCGCATCCGGCGCGATCTACGACGCGCAGTTTCAGATCGAGGAATTCCGCGCGCCGGTATTCGATGCAAAGCTGTCGGGCGCGCCGGCATGGCGCACGGCATCGCAGCAGGAATTGCCGCTCGCCGCCTCGCTCAACTTTCTCGCTGGCGGCGCGGCCACGGGTGAAAAAGTCTCCTTGCAAGGGCGCTGGACCACGGGCGCGCCCGCCCCCGTGGCAGGTTTTGACTTCACTAATCGCCGCGTCGCGCCCTTCGCCGCGCAAACCGAAGCCGCTCGCCCGCTGACGCTGGATGACAAGGGCGAGGCGCGCACCACCCTCGTTCCGCCCGCCGCGCAAAACGCCATCACCCTGCTCGCGGAAATGCAGTTCTCCGATCCGAATGGCGAAGTGCAAACCGTGGCCCAGCGCTTCGCGGTATGGCCCCATCCGAACAAAATGGGCGTGCGCGCGACGGTCACACCGGGTGCCGCCCATAACACATCGCGCACGGTGGAACTGGTGGGCGTTGTATTGGATAGCAGAAACCAGCCGCTCGCCGGCAAAGTCGTTCAGTTCACCGCCGCCCGTGCGCGCGGCAATAACCGCGGCTACTTTGACCTTGCCGGAGAGGAAGAGCCCGCCTGTCAGTCCGCCACCAACACCGAAGGACAAACGCGTTGCGAGTGGAAACCGGGCGCCTTTTCCGGCGGCAACAACGAGCTGTGGCTGATCACCGCGCGCGTGGAGGGCGAATCCCACATCGCCAATGCCACACTGAACGACTGGCAACTGCGCTGGACGCCCTCCAGCGCGGTGCTGGAGATCGAAGGCCTCAACGCGCAAGATGCCAACGCCGCGCTGGCGCCCGACGACACCGCGCAATTACGCGTGCGCGCGCCGTTCGTGCCCGCGACGATGTTGTTGACGATAGAGCGCGAAGGCGTGCTGGCACACAGCGTGCATGCCATCGAAACCGCCGACACCCGCGTGTCGCTTGAACTGAAAGGGCACTACGCGCCCAATGTGCAGATTTCCGCATACTTCGTACGCCCCGTTTCCGCGCTGAAAAGCGATGCACAGGCAAGCGCGGGGCAACTGCAAACCACCGCGCAACACGCGATTCCGTTGCGCGTTCGGCCCGCGGCTTACGCGCTGACCGTCGCGGTGAAACCACAACGCGAGGAAGCGCGTGTGCGCGAACGCGTGCCGGTCACGGTGTCGGTGCGTACCGCGCGGGGCGTCGCGGGTGGCGCGCGCGTTACGCTGATCGCGGTGGACGACGCGCTGCTCGCACTGCGGCCGAACGCCACCTGGAATCTGTTCGCAGCGATGACGCGGCAACGCACCGCGCCACTCAGTCACCACACGCTGGCGGCGCTGCTCGCGCGCGAGATCGTCACCGGCGCGCAGCGGGCGTACCGGCCCCGCGACGAAGGGCTGCGGCAGGCCGACGCCGTAGCCGAAGCAACAGCCGCTGGTGGCGCGCCGGGCGCACTAATGCAGCGCGCCTTCGCCGCACCCGCACCGGCCATGAAGCCGGCCGCCGCGCCACCACTTGCCCCGGAAGGCGGCGCTGCCGATCCCGCCGTTCGCACTGATTTTTCATCATTGGCGCTATGGCAAACCGAAATCGTCACCGACGCCAACGGCAACGCGACTGTCGAAGTTCCGTTAAACGACAGCCTCACGCGCTGGCGCATCGTTGCCATCGCCACGCACAACGCCGACCGCTTCGGCACGGGCGACGCCACGTTGCGTACGGTGCAACCGCTGCAATTGGTGAGCGGCCTGCCGTTGTCGGTGCGCAGCGGCGATGCGCTTTCGCAAAAAGTCACGCTGCGCAACACCACCCAACAATCAGTGACTGTTGAATTTACTGCCCGAGCGCAGCTCACGATGAGCGATGGCGTGCGCGACGCGCCAGCTTCGGCAACCACGGACGCCGCAAGAGGCTTAGCGCTCTCTCGCCATCTCACATTAAAACCACAACAAAATCAAGAGGTTGCATGGCCCGTCAGTGTACCGGACGGCGTGGACCGCCTGAAGTGGCGCATCAGCGCGAAATCCGGCGACCTGGGTGATGCGATTGAAATCGAACAAACGGTGACGCCCTCCGTGCCCGTCACCGTGCGTCAGGCGATGCTGTTGCAGATTGAAAAATCCACGACAGTGCCAGTAGCCCAGCCCGACGGCGCGCGCGCCAACGCGGGCGGTGTGTCGGTCGATTGGAAAGCGAGCCTCGGCGACGCGGCGCTCACCGAGGTGCGCAAATGGATGCGCGCGTATCCATTCATTTGCCTGGAACAAAAAACCTCCAAGCTCGCCGCGCTCGGCGACCGAGACGGCTGGGACGCGCTGATGCGCGAGCTGCCGAAGTATCTGGATGGCAACGGGCTCGCCCGGTACTTCCCCACCACGCAATTGCCGGGCAGTGAAATCCTCACCGCGTATGTGCTCGACACGGCGGCAGCGTTGAAGTGGCCGATCCCCAATGCGGAAAAAACCCGCATGGTCAACGCACTGCGCGCGCAACTCGCGGGCCGCGCGCAAGCACTCGACTGGGCGCCACAGGACGTGAGCGTCGCGCGCGCGCTGGCCTTGCAGGCCACGGTGATCGAACAGGAACCGGCGCGCGCGCTGGAGCGCATCGTCACGCCGCAGGACATGGCCGCGCTACCGACTACGGCACTGGTCGATTGGATACGTTACCTGCTCGCCTCGCCCAAGGACGCAACGCGCGGCGACGCCCTGAAAGAAGCCGCCGCTACGCTGCGTTCGCGTTACGACGTACAAGGCACGCGCCTGAACTGGCGCAACGAGGCGCGCGAAAACTGGTGGTGGTTCATGTGGAACGGCAACGTCGCCGCCGCGCGCACCGCGTGGGTCGTCAATCGCTGGAGCATTGAAGACCCGAGCTGGAAAGACGAGTTGCCGTTGCTCGTCACAGGCTTGGTGGGCCGTCAACAGCAAGGCCATTGGGGCACCACCACGGCGAATGTGTGGGGTTCGATCGCACTCGCCGATTTTGCGCGCGCCCGCGAAGCCGCACCCGTCAGCGGCACCTCAACCATGCGCATGGGCACGCAAAGCGCCACGGTGACGTGGCCCGGCGCCGCAAGCACCGCGCTGGGCTGGTCCGCCGCGCAAGACACGCTCACCTTGAATCACAGCGGCAGCGGCGCGCCGTGGGCCACGGTCGCCGTGCGCGCGGCGGTGAAACTCGACAAACCCGTGGCGCAGGGCTTAACCGTCGCGCGCACGGTCACGCCAGTGGAACAAAAGATCGCGGGCCAGTGGAGCGTGGGCGACGTCGCGCGCGTGAAGCTAACGATGTCGAGCAGCGCGGCGCTGTCGTGGGTGGTGGTGCGCGACCCGGTTCCAAGCGGCGCCAACATACTGGGGCGCGGCCTCGCGCGCGAAAGCACACTGGCACAGCAAGGCCAGCAACGCGCCGGGGCATGGCCGGTATTCGAGGAACGCGCCGCCGAAAGTTATCGCGGTTATTATCGCTATATACCGCAGGGGCCATGGAGCATCGAATACACGGTGCGCCTGAACAACGCGGGCACGTTCGAGTTTCCGCCCGCGCGTGTAGAGGCGATGTACGCACCCGAAATTTTTGGCGAGACGCCGATTGCGCCGCTGGTGGTTCAGCCGTAGCGCCTGTGCCGCGGTAACCACGGAGGAAAGATGCTTCAACTCGTAAACGCATTCCTGACGTTTTCTTTTGTCACGCTGGCTCTCACTGCTACACCTGCGCTCGCGCAAGCGCCAAAAATCGGCAGCTACCCAGAGCGTCCCATCCGCATCATCGTCGGCAACGTAGCAGGCGGCGCGCTGGATGCCGTGACCCGCGCGGCTGGGCGCAAGCTCAGCGATCACTTCGGGCAGTCGGTGGTTATTGATAACCGTCCGGGCGCGGGCAGCGTGATCTCGCTTGACCTTGTGGCACAGGCCGCCCCTGACGGCTATACGCTGCTCGGCACGTCCGACACACTGATACTCCTAGGCGTGTTGAAGCGCGTTGCCTACGACGTGCGCAAGGCGTTCGTGCCGGTGGTGCAAATGTCGTCGCAGATGTACGTGATGGCCGTTACGCCTTCGCTGCCGCCGCGCACGATCAAGGAGCTGATCGCGTATGCGCAGAAAAAGCCGGGCGCGCTTTCGTTTGGGTCGCAGGGCAACGGGTCGAGCGGACATATCGGCATGGAGCGCTTCAAGGCCATGGCGGGCATCGACATGACGCACGTGCCCTACAAGGGCGCGCCGCCGGCATTGCTCGACATATTGGCGGGGCGGCTCGATCTGATGTTTGCCGGCACAATCTCCAGCGCGCCTTATGTGCGGTCCGGCAAGTTGCGGGCGCTGGCGGTGTCGGGGCTGCGCCGCGCCAGCATCTACCCGGACGTGCCGACCATCGCCGAATCGGGATTGCCGGGCTTTGAAGTCGTCAACCAGTACGCCTTGTTCGCACCCGCCGGCACGCCGCCCACGATCGTCGCTGCGCTCAACGACGTGACAAGCCGCGGCATGAACGCGCCGGACATCGCAAAGTGGCTCGCCGCCGATGGGTCGGAACCCTCCGCTCCCGCCACGCCCGCCGAGTTCAGAAACACCCTCATGAAAGACTATGAGAAGGTGGAAGGCGCCGTCTCGCGACTGCGCCTCGGTGCGAATTGATTAGACTGCTGATGCCGCCGGGAATCCGTAACGTGAAAGGCATGCGCGCCGGCCTGTCTTGACCGTCGAAGACAGCAAGAACAGAATTCACCTCGTAACCTCTCAAACGCTGACCGTTCAACTGGAGCCACCCCATGCAGCCCTCTGCCCAAACCACGGCCTCGCCCGCCCGCTCACACGCCGCCAACACGCTCGCCACGCTCAAGATCGTGCCCACGGGCGCCGCGGTCGGCGCGGAAATTCAGGGCATGGATCTGTCGCTGCCGATTCCCGACGACGTGAAAGAAGTCCTGCGTCAAGCTTGGGCGAAGCACATGGTGATTGTCTGGCGCGACCAGAAAATCAACGACGATCAGCTGATGGCGCTGTCGGGCATTTTCGGCCCGCCGCACGAAGCGGCGGCGCGCAAATACCATTTGAACGTCGGTGAAAAAGTGGACGATGAATTCATGATTTCACGGCACCCCAGCGTGAGCATCATTTCCAATGTGGGGCCCGACGGCAAGCCGGTAATGGACAACGGCGGCCTCGGCAGTTACGAAGTAGTGTGGCACACCGACAATTCCTACGTAAAAACACCACCGGCGGCCAGCATCCTGTATTCACTCGAAGTGCCCGTCAACGGCGGCGGCGATACCTCATTCAATAATCAGTACCTCGCCTACGACGAACTGCCTGAAGATTTGAAACGCGCCATCGAGGGAAAATCGCAGGTGCATGATTCCAGCCGCAACAGCGCCGGCGTGCTGCGTCCCGGCGTAAAACTGCCAACCCGGCCCGAAGAAGTCGAAGGCCCCATCCATCCGCTGGTGCGCGTGCATCCGGTAACAGGCCGCCGCGCGCTGTACCTCGGCCGCCGCCGCGTGTGGCCATCAAACTACATCATTGGCATGCCCAACGACGAAAGCGAGGCCCTGCTCGATAAACTGTGGGCGCACGCCACACAGGAGAAATACGCGTGGACGCACTATTGGCGCGTGGGCGATTGCATCCTGTGGGACAACCGTTGCTGCATGCATTACCGCACTGAAATCGATGTCAAACAGCGACGCATCATGCATCGCACCACCATCAAAGGCGAAGTGGTGCAGGCGCCGTGGCAGTAGCCGCACCCATGGGACGGGTGCTGAAACTCCTGCTGGCGATGTGGGTGCTTGCCGTGCTTTCCGGCTGCGGCACCATCAACGCCACGCTCAAGGACAACGAAGGCCGCGACGTGATGCTGCTGGGCCACGACCCGGTGGCGTACTTCACGCTGGGCAAGCCGATGCGCGGTTACCCGGACATCACCGCCACGCACGAGGGAAAAACGTACTACTTTCTCAACGCCAATCACCGCGACACATTTGTAAAATCACCCGCGAAATACGAACCCCAGTACGGCGCGTTCTGCTCCAACGGCGCGGCTTACGGCATCAAGCTCGGCAGCGACCCCACCGAATTTGAAATCATCGATGGCCGCTTGTTCATTTTTGGCGACATTCTCGGCCGCGAATTCTGGAAAATGAATTACCGCTTCAATATCCAGAAAGCCGACGAAATGTGGCGGGAAATGAAAGACACGCCGTGGCGCCAACAGTACGCCCGGCGCGTGTGGTTCAGCAAAGTGCCCTGGTACAAGACCGGGCCTGAACTGCGCGCCGAATGGATGAGGCGCAACCCCGGTCAAAAACTTGAATACGACACCGGCGGCGGATTGAATAATTTCATTCTCAAATACCCCGGCTGGCGCGCGCGCGAAGGCTACAGCCAGCCGCGCGTGGGCTTCACCGGCGAGGACGGCGCCGCGCCGGGCACCGAGCCGCCAACATTTCAGGGCTATCGCGCGCCGATGCCGAAATAGCAGGTGAACCACGCTGCATCTTCCTGCTGGACCTTACGTCCCGATGCCGAAAATGTGCGAGCCGCTGTGCGCCACATGGCTGCATTGGCAATGCTGTTCACCGTGGTCTACGGCGGCAGCAATTGGCTGGCGAGCCGGCGGCAGGAAACATTCAGGCTCTACTTCGACTGGGAACTCGGCATTCCGCTGATCCCGTGGATGGCGTGGATTTACGCATCCCTGTTCGCAGTGTTTTTCCTGCCGGTGTTTTGTTTGAACCGGAATGATCTGGCCTCGCTCGCCCGCCGAATCGCGCTCGCCATCGTGATTTCCGGCGTCCTGTTCTTGCTGTTTCCGGCGCACTTGGGATTTGCGCGCGCGGCGGAGCCGGGCGTGCTGCTCGGCCTGATCCATGCACTGGATCATCCCCACAATCTCGTGCCGTCGCTGCATGTCAGTTTGAGCGGGCTGGTATTGGCATCACTCATCGCCCCTTCGCCGCCTTGGCTGCGCGTCACGTTTGTCACCTGGTTTGCGATGATTTGCGTGTCGGCGGTACTGGTGCATCAGCACCACGTGTTCGACGTGCTCGGGGGAATACTTGTAATATGCGTTTTAATGCGCGCGTGGCGCAACGGGAGACTTTAATGAAATGGCTGTGGCTGCTAACGATACCCGTTATGGTGTTTGCCCTTGAGAACCCGGTCCTGGCGGCCGAAGCCGGTGGCGACAAGGCGGCGATGGAGCAACTGCACAACGAACTTCGCAAGCTCAAAACCGAAGTCGAAGCCGCGATGAACAGGGGTGACATTGATAGCGTGTTGAAACATGCCCACAAGGACGTTGTACTCACCTCGCTAAACGCGGGTGGAGGACGCGGCCACGCCAAGGTTCGCGAATACAACGACAAACTGATGAAAGGGCCCGGGCGCACGGTCGAATCCGTGAATGTCACGTTCACGCCCGACGAATTGAGTCTGCTTTACGGTGGCGACACGGCCATTTCATGGGGATCGTCTGTTGGCAAATACAAGCTTGTCGGTGGCGCTGAATACGAAATCAACTCGCGCTGGACCTCCACGCTGGTGCGTGAAGACGGCCGCTGGCAGATCGCGTCGTTTCATATCTCGGCCAACCTTTTTGACAACCCGGTATTGTCCACCGTGACAAAATCGTTGTATTGGGCAGTCGGCATCGCGGCACTGGTTGCTCTGCTGATCGGATTTTTGCTCGGACGGCGGCGCAAATCGTAGTGTCATCCCAATGGCTGGCGAGAAAATACCGGGAACATTGAATCTCGTTTTGCTTGCTGGCGCCATCGGTATTGCCGCGGCGCTGCTGGGTATCGCCTCACACGCCGTCAGCGGCTGGGCAGTGTTGGCCGCCGCGCTGACCTTTTCCTACGTGAACAATACGGTGTTCTCATTGCTGCACGAGAGCGTTCACGGCATTTTTCATGAAAATAAAACGGTGAATGCGTTCTCCGGCATGCTGGCGGCGGCCATGACGCCCACCGGCCTGACGTTTCAGCGCGTATTTCACCTGAGCCATCACGCGCGCAATCGCACGGTGGATGAACAATTCGACTACTTCCGTCCCGGCGATTCACGCCTGTTGAAGCGCGCGCAGTGGTACGGCATTCTCACCGGGATCTACTGGGTGTTTCTGCCGCTGGGTTGTCTCGTTTACCTGGCCGCGCCCTGGGTGTTTCGGCTGCGCGCCCTGCGCTCGCGCGATGGTCTGCTGGGACGGCAGACCGGCGCGGCCGCGATGTTCGCCGGGCTTGATCGCGCCGACCGCACGCGCATGCGGCTTGAAATCTTGTTCTCCGCGGCATTTCAGGTTTTTCTGGTTTTACTGCTTGATCTCACCTTTGCGGGATGGCTGGCCTGTTACGCCGCCTTTGCAATCAACTGGAGCTCCCTGCAATATGCCGATCACGCGTTCAGCCCGCTGGATGTCAAAAACGGCGCGTGGAACCTGCGCGTGAATCGTGTCGTGCAGTGGTTTTTTCTCAATTATCACCACCACCGCGCGCACCATCAGCATCCGTCGGTGCCGTGGATACACCTGCCGCGCTACGTCGATTTTAACGAGCCGCGCCCGTCGTTTCTGCGCGTGTACCTGTCGATGTGGCTGGGGCCGCGGCCCTTGCCGCGAGACGCCTAGATCAACCTTGCGGGCTTACCCTGTCACGCCATTAACCTTCGGCGAATCCCTGCGCGTCGAATTCGCCTGTCTCGCCGAATTCACGCAATTCATCCGCCGGCATCGCCGTTACTTCACTATTTTTCTGCTGCTGTACTGGCATTCGCTGTTCGCCTGGCGCGCGCGGCGCGGCATGCGCGTGGCGTTTTGCCTTGCGCAGCGCATGGACGACATACTCGATGGCGACCGCGCGGCACCCGAGCCGCCGCTCGTCGCCGCCGCGCGGCTGCGCGCGCAACTGTGCACCGGGCATTTCCATCGCGATGCCGAGGGGCTGCTCGCGCGGGCAGTTGCCTGGGAACTTGACACCCGCGCCGATGGGAGTGAATCTCCCCTGGAAAATTTTATCGCGCTGATCGACGCGATGTGCCGCGACCGCGAGCGCATCGATGCGCGCCGCATGCTCGATCGCGCGGCGCTCGATGCGCATCTCGCCGACACCTTCACCCGCTCACTGGATCTGCAACTCCTGCTGGCGGGCAGCCGCATGCGTTCGCGAGACGTGGCGCCGGTAATAGCGTGTTTTTCCCGATGTTCCGCGCTGCGTGATCTGGAGGAAGACCTTGCGCACGGCCTGGTCAATGTGCCGCGCGACGTGCTCGCCGCGTGCGGCATTCAGGAACTGCCCGGCCACGTGCGGCAACTGCGCTTGCAACCGGCGTTTCACGACTGGATACGTCAAGCCACGAAACAATCCCTGATCGCATTGGACGACACCGACACGTTGATCAAGCACTGGCCCGATTCCAACGACCCCGGCGTCCGTGTATTGCGGATATTCACCCGCTCAATGCGGGATTTTTTTACACGGCGGGCGCGCAGGCTCTACCCGGAGGCGTTCGAGACCACCATCGCGAGTTGACCTGCCCTGCCGCCACGCCCCTGCAAGCGCGCCACGCTCGTGAGCGGCAGTGCGCGCAGGTGTTCATCCCATAACCGCAAGATGGGATCGCTGGCAAGCAGCGCGGCGTCCAGTCGCACGCGCATGCCGTCGATGGCGCGCATGTCCTGACGCAGAAAATGCATCACCGCCCACGACTGGACCGCAAAGCGCAGGCTACCCGCGAGCCAGTCGATCCCGCGCCCTCCCCGCTTGCCGAACGTGACGACAAACAACCTTGAATGCGACGCGTCCACTGGCAACGTTGCAATCAACGCACCGGCGCCCGTGCGCGGATTGCGCATCATGTTGAAATTGCCGCCATGGACATCCACTTCGATGCCGAAATCGCGAATACCGGTGGCGCGCATCACCTTGTCCACGAACGATGTACCCGCGATACGCGAGCGAAACGTCACGCGCAGCCCCCCCGCGTCGAGTTTTTCAATGCCGTAGGATGACAATTCGCGGCCATGCACGGTGCTGAAATGATCGCGGTCAAAACTGTTCAGGCAAACCGCGTCAAATGAGGTATCGAACACGCGTGCGAAAGGCCGCGAACAATAATACGGCTCGTCGCTCGGATGGGACGGCCATTCCGCGCCCGGCTGCGCACCGAAATACACGAACACCATGCCGTAACGCTCGTCTACCGGAAAGGTAAACTGGCACGGCCCCGGCTCTGGTCGGGACGCAACGGCGAAGCGCCCGCGACCGCTCAAGTCAATGTGCATACGATGCAATGGACACACCAGTTCGTTACCGGTGACCACGCCGCGCGCAAGATCAGCGCCCATGTGCGCGCAATGCCGCGTCATCACCGCCGCCTGTCCGTCCTGACCGCGCCATGCCACCAGCTCGCCGCTGAACGCGCGCACGCCCACCACCTTGCCGCGACGCAATTCACCCGAGCGCAAAAGCGGATACCACGCCTGCGGATATTCGGTAGTCACCGACATCGGGTCGCTCATCAACGCCCTCGTTAACACTACGTAACTATTTGTTTTTAAATGAATATTTAATTAATTATGGAGGCAACGCCTGACGCAGCCGATGGTAACGGTTCATCTCCAGCATGACGCGTTGCGGTTCGCGCGCACCGCACCAGTATATCTCCGCCTGGACCTTGCCCTGATACGAACCGAGGCCAAACAACAAACGCCGGTCGCCCTGCGCGGCAAAACCATTAGCGGCATGCACCTCGCGCATCTGCCGGTTGCCATTGGCGTCGATCCACACGCGCGTACCTATCGCGTCGCGATTGCAACCGCCGCCATTGCCTTCGAGCGCCAAGCCGACCCACGACTTCTTGTCCCCGACGTTACGGTACATTGAAACGGGCGCGAACTGATGCGTAACGATCACATCCAGTGTCCCGTCATTATCGAGATCCACCAGCGCGATGCCACGCGAGTTGCCCGGCTGCGTCCATCCCGCCTGCGGCGCCACATCCACAAAATGCGTGCCTCGGTTGAGATAGATGCGATCGCGCTCATACGGAAATATGCAGCGCCCCCGCAAATCCGCCCAACGGTCGGCATAACCATGCACATCGGGAGGTGACAGCGCGATCTTGTTGTTCCAGTACCAATAGTCCGGGCAATTCGCATATTTCGGATCGTACGCGTTATCCACCATGCCGTTCGCTTGCAGTATGTCGAGGCGGCCATCGCGGTCGATATCACCGATGGCGGCGCCCCAGCCGAAGCGGCGTTCATTCAACACATTGCGCCACGCCGCCTGATCCGACCAGACGCTCGCACCGGCATGCGCGCCGGCGCCGCCGCCATTCATCCACAGCAAGCTGCCCTCAGCCTGCAATTTCTGATGCACGTTCGAAACATAGATATCGAGAAAACCGTTGCCATCCATGTCACCCAGCGATGCATTCATGCCTTTGTAGGTATCGCGGCCAATTTCACCGCTGACCGCGCCTTTCACCGTATCAAAGCCCGTCTCTTTTCCGCCGCCGCGATTGATCAATAACTGATCGGGGCCGAAATCGTTCGCCAGATAAAGGTCGGGCCAGCCATCATTATTGAGATCGCCGGCGCCAATCGAGATAGTCCAGCGCTTGTCCGCCAGCCCGAAAGCCTTTTCATCGGCGCGCCGAAACCCGCCTTGCCGTCCCATGTACAGAGACACGCCGCCACCGTTCGCCGCATCGTGCCAGGTACGATGCATGAAGTTGAACATGCGGCGATCACCCGCGTACTCCGCTTGCGGCAGTTTGAACACATTAAACAGCGTGGGCGTCGCGTAGCCCGGCAACAGCGGGCTCATCGCATGTCCCACCACCAGATCAAGCCTGCCATCGCGGTTGATGTCCAGCGCGTTCACCGCAACGCTTACCGCGTAACCGTCCAGGCCCGCCTCGCGCGTGACATCGACGAACGCCAGTTTGCCATCCTCGATCAACCGGTTTTGCAACAGCCGCAATCGGCCCCAGCCCGCCAGCACCAGCAAATCCTGATCACCATCGCCGTCATAGTCCAGAAACAACGCGCCCGAAATCAATCCGTGTTGTTCCGGAAAACGGGCCATGTCGTCGAGCGCGGGCAACGCAATGCGCTCAAACTGGAATCCGCCCAGATTACGATACAGCGCGCCGCGATCCGCGGGGTCTTTCAGCGAGTAAGTCAGAAAAATATCCTGCAAGCCGTCGTTATCCACATCCGCCACCGCCACCGCGTCGCCCACCGACAGCAACCACTTCGCAACGTGCGCGATGCGTGGATCAACTTTTTCCAGCACGTCACCCGGCCGCCCGCCTATGCCCGCCGCGCGCACGTCAATGGCTTCGAGCCTGAAGCCGGCCGCCGTCGTGGCATGCGGCGCCAGCCAATGTGCGTGCGCCGCCCACGCAATCACGCCTATGCCGATGGCCGCGACCCAACGCGGCAGCACGCCACGAAAGCGAGGCCAGGTGGAACGCCACGCCCGTGCATGCAGCCACGCCCATCGCAGCGTTGCCATGGTAAACGCGGCATAAAACAGCGTGGAAAGGGATTGCTGCAGATGCAACACAAAGTCAATCAGCACGATACCCAACGCCATCAGCACCTGACCGCGCCGGCTGTCGGGCGACGTTTGCGGATCGGTGATCATGAAAAACGTGAACAGATAGAACGCCGGCGAGGTCAGCGCGCCGAGAAACCATGTCTCCGGCGGCATGTGCCATCGCGTGAGCCAGGCGCGCGCCGCGAGCGCGATGCCATAGAACACCAGAAACGACAGAATCAGCACACGCCGCCGTATCGGCAATACCAGCAACGTCAGTGCGCTGGTCAACACAAATACCGCCACCGCATACGAACCGCCCCATTGATAGGCGGGCGCCTCGCTGATCATGCCGTCGGCCAGCAACAGGCTGGCGGCCACGCCAAACAGCGCCGGGTTGTAAATATGCCGGCCTTGAAACGTAAACAGGTATTTCGACGCAATGGCCAGACCGACGGGCGTCAGCGCGTACCACCAGCCATGCGCGTAATTCACCAGTATGGATAACCCGAATCCGGTGATGAGCGCGCTCAGCGGGAACAAAAGACCGCCCCGCAGCACGCGATGCAGCGTCATGTCGAGCAGCACCGCCGCGCCGACGGTAATCGCTAACTGCGCCGGGCCTCGGTTAAAGCCGAGCACAAAGATGCCCAGCATTACATAGGTCGCGAGTATCGCCGCGACCACCAGGCGCGGATCACCACGCCGGGGCCATTGCCGCCATGCCGCGCACGGGTTTCGTTCAAGCCATGCGCCGATAACACTCATAAGCAACCGGCCTCCACATACGGCACCCGTTGCGCGGGCGATTCCATCGACAACGGCTGGTCGGCAAAGTGTACCGCGAACAAACGTCCGGCCGCCGGAATATGCCGCATCTGCAACAATGCCGCCGCGCGTGGATCCTTCTCGTGCAACCCTGCGATGGCGAAATGCCATGGACCGCGGCGAATTGCCTCATGCGTGGCGCGCAACAAGTGGCGGAATACATTCACATCGTCTTCCTCGGTTGCCAGACACGCGAGGTACACGCCGGGAATTCTCGCGCCGGGCGCCGGCAGGGGTCTCACCGGCAAGACGCGTGCAAGCGCATTGCAGGCGGGCCGCAGCAACGCCAGCCCGGGCGAATACCGCTCGACATGCGTCTGGCGAAACGCCGCCTGATCCCACACCGCAATCGTGCCCACGATGCGTTCGTGCCGCATCGCCAGATAAAAATCCTCCGCGCGCAATCCGCGAAACCGGCCCTGCGGGAAATCGGTCGCCCGATACACCGGCGCGAACTGTTTATGGCTTTGCCAGCGATTCAGGAAGGCCACGATCTCGGCAAGCCGCGCGCTGGACCCGCGCGCTATCGTGACCCCCGGCACCGGCGCGGGCTTCACACCAAAATCCAGGTTCAGCGCCGGGGTGATAAAACGCCCCCAGTCGCGATAACGCGGCAAACCGGCTCGCGCGCCCGTCAGAGCCGCCAGCGCGGGCGCATTCCCCTCGTAAATCATGGTGGTGTAAAACGGCACGGCGTGAGCACCGTTGCCGTCATGCAACTGGCGAAAGTAGCGATAGCCACGCGCCAGCAGCGTGCCGCGACGGTATTCGGGCGCGACGCGCAAGTCGGACAGATAACCGATGGCGCGGGCCGCGCCATCCACATACGCGGGCGCGGTACTAAGGCTGCCCAGGCCGACCAGCGTGCCCGTCTGGGTGTCGACGCACTTCACCACCTGCGTCTCGTCACCCTGCACGCAACAACCCGCAAAGTACGAAGGCTCGCGGCGGAAACTCACCGAGATCGCGCCCTCCATGCGGTCCTGCGCCATGCGCGCCCGCAGCGCCACGTCGTCTTCCGGGGTGGCGAGCGCGAAGCGGTAGCGGCTCATGACACGACCACCTGAAAGCGCGCTTCCCAGCCGCCGCGCGGGGAAAGCGCGGGGGGTTTGATATCGCCCAGCCGCATGCCGCGCGCCCGACCTTCAGCCAGCCAGGTTCGCAGCGGCGCAACGCAGCGCCGTAATTCCAATGGCGCAAGCTGGCCGAGCCTGCGCGCGTAGGCATACTGCGGATTCGCGCACAATGCAGTCTCCGCGCTTGCAATCACATCGCTTTGCGCCGTGACTTCCGCGGCATCGACAAACAAAACATAGCCGCGGCGCACGGCGGGTGCCAGCAGCGCAAAGCGCAGACCCAGCGGTTGCAGCGCGCGCAACACGAAATCTTCGGTGAGTTTTTCGCCGCACAGATCGCTCGCCACGCCCGCCCGGCCAAGAAACTCGATCATCGGCGCCTCGCCCGAGAAGCCGGTCACGCGCACACGGTCGCCAATGGCGTAGCGGTAAAGGCCGCCCCACGTCGTGAGGAGCAGTTCGTACTCGCCCCCCGGGACAACCCCGCCGATGTCGTGGCACGTTCCCGTGCCATCGCGAAACTCGAAGTAGGCCGATTCCACCGCAAGCACCGGCGCGGGCAGTTCGTGCAGCGGAATCGATGTCACGCCTTCGGTGGCCAGCAATCCCTTGCCCTGCACCGGGATGGCGCCGAGTTGCGCGCGTAGCGCGGCGGCATGCGCGCGCGAGGCCGCTTGATCCCAGCAGCTCACGACCTGAAATTGCGGCCACACGCGCCGGTAATCGGGATTGTCCGCGCCCAATTCGGCGCACACCACCCGCGCGCGCGCGGGCGCCATGCCGCGCGTCAGCCGCCGCGCGTGGGCGCGCATATGCGCGAGCAGATCATCGAGAAAAGTAGGACTCCATACCGAGATCAGCGCAAGGTGTTCACACTGGAGCAGGTGGGCACAGGTGGCATCGCGCCAGGCTTCGATGCCGGTCAGCGCGCCCACCGAGGGCGGCACGGCGAGCGTGTCGATGACCAGCGGCGCGAGCGCTTCGCCGAAATACGCAGCATCGCCGCCCAAGCCTACCGCAATGCCGCCGCCGGTCGTGCGCGCGGCTCGCGCGGCGGGCGAAATCGCCCAGTAGGCGTATCCCGCCGCGAGCACGGGATACGCGCGGGCGAGATCGTCCAGCCACGGCAACAGCGCGTACCGGAAAGCATCCAGTGCGCGCGGAGTATGGGGAACGAGCTTCGGTCCGGCGGATGAGCCGCCGGTTTCCTCGAAGGCAATGGGTATGCCCGGCACCAACACGTCCGGCACGCCCGCCGCCATGCGTTCAATGCAAGGCAGCAGGGCTTCGTAATCCGTAACGGGGACGCGCTCGCAAAACGCGGCATGGCCATCGATGTGCGCAAAGCCCTGCAACCGCCCGACCTCGGTTGCCGCATTGTGGCGCAGGATATCGCGCAGCAACGCCTGTTGCACGGCCCGCGCGCGCGGCAGGAGCCGCCGAAACCGGTCGGCGGCGCCCGCGATCTCGCTATAGAACGGGAAGGCGCGCGGCGTCATGCATGCCTTTCTCAAACGCGCGGCGGGCAAATGATTTGAGATTGCCGGGACAAAGCCGGGTGATGCACACCAGCTCGTCGCCCTCGCGATAGCCCGGATTACGTTCGAGAAACAGACGAACATCCGCGCGCCGGCTCACGCCTTCGCGCACGTCCGCCCACTGCGCGCGCAGGTGGCCGCGCGAGACCGGAAAGTGCAACACGCCGCGCTCGGGCGCATAGGCCTCGCCGAAGCACAGGCGCGCGAGCGCATCCATGCACGCCTGCTCCTCCGGCGGCGTGGACTGCTCGGGATGCGGGTAATAGCGCCGCGCAAACAGCGGCAGGTAGCGGTAAGTACGATAGCCCTTGGTAATGAGAAACCAGTAGAGCAGCGTCCGCGGATCGTCGGCATGCACCCGCCCCGCGAATTCACAAAACGCCACCGGCAGCGTTTGCCCGCCCCAGCATTGATGATCGATGATAGTGTCGCCGGAGAAGATCGCGCGGCGCGGCATGCCCCCGAACTCGAAATCGATCAACGCGATGGTCGAAAATCCGCGCAAATGCTGTTCTTCGCGCAACTCGATCACATGCGATTTGGCGGCGAGATCGGTCTGAAACGTCTGCAACGGCACCGCCTCGTAGTACTGCTCGAACAGCGCGTACATGCGGCGCACGTCGCCTTCGTCGAGATCACCGCGTTCGCGCACCACCGCGGTCAGACGCTGCATGTAACCACCTGACAAGGAAAATGATTATGTAGACGCTACAGCATACTACGGCGGCGGCGGTGACGTTAAGTACCAGCGCGTGCGCGGGATCGTCCGGCACGAAGTAAACTGCGCCCGCGCCTTGCGTGCTGAAATATCGTTGCATGTACCACGCAAAATAAATCTCTGGCACGAACGCCATCGCGGTTGCCGCGATATGGGTGCGCCAGAGCGCATCCGCCCCCGCGCACGGGCGCACCCACTGCCACGCCAGCGCCGCGATGCACAACAGATCGTGCGCGATGCCGTACCACGGCGACCAGTTAAGCGTGACGTAGAGCATCCAGGCTTCCAGCGTGCCGCGCAGCAGCATCAGGACCAGCAAAATCAGAAACGCGCGGCGCACGCCGTTCGCGACGCGGGTGTCGCTCACGATCGCGAGCGGCAGCACAATCCACAACACCAGCGCGTCGGCAAGCCACAGCGCCTTCGGGAAGGCCATTGCACCGCCCACCGGCCGCAGGTTGTTCTGCACCCACCAGAAAAGCGGTGCTGTCGCGAACGTCGCGAGCACCGCGGCCCAGACCAGCAATACCCGCCGTTCAGAGCCGGATTTCAATCGCGCGCTCCGCTCCCGCCGCCGGCGGCACGCCGCTGCGCCACGCGCGGATGTGCGCGCCCAACAGATCGGCTGGCGTGTCGGCGTAGCGCGCGCCACCAAAACGCGCGATGTTCTCGCCCTGCCTTGCGAGCATCTCCACGTCTTGCCGGATGATGCGCCGCGACAGCGGCTCGAAAAACAATCTGACCAAGGGACCGATGCGCCCATGGCGAAACGAGATCACGGTATACACCTGCGTTTCGCGTGGTGCCAGCTCCGTGCATGAGGACGTGATGATGTACTGCGAACCGGCGGGAAATACATAATCGACACGGCTCGTGCGTGGCGCGATGAATCGATCGGTGTGGCGCATCTCGCCGCCGCGCGGCGCCAGCAGCCACCACACAAGGCTTTTTACGCGCGGCTCGTCGAAGAATTCGGCTTCCGCGCCATCGGACAGCGTGCGCACCACGGCGCGCACGCGGCGTGCCGTGGGCGCGCGAAACAGATAACGATGCACGAAGGTGGCATGCGGACAATCGAGAAAATTTTCCAGGCACGCATCGACGCTCGCGGCGAAACGCGTTTTCATCGTGAATGAAGTCCAGCCCGGTTCGTTCAGATGCGGAAAAGCGAGTGGCTTGACCACCGGCGCATCGGCATGAAGCGACACCCACACGAAACCATCCTGCTCGATGGCGTGATAGCGGCGCACGGCATGATTGCATTGCGCGCCGGCCGGCAGCGCCGGCACCTCGCTCACCGAACCATCGGCGCGGTAACTCCAGCCGTGATAGGCGCAGTGCAATCCGCCGTTTTTCACGGCACCCATCGATAGTGGCGTGTTGCGATGCGCGCAGCGGTCGTCCAACGCCGCTGGCGCGCCGTGCCCGTCACGAAACAACACCAGGTGCCGTCCCTCGATGGTGGTCGCGTACGGCGCGTCCGCGCGCAACTCGCGCGAACGGCAGGCGATCATCCAGGGATTGAGCACGGAATGCATCGTAAGCGATTGCAGTTATCTGTTAACTATCGCGCCAGCGCTCCAGCTGCCGACGCTCGCGCTTGGTGGGCCGCCCGTGGCGCTCGGCCGAAGGCTCGACGTTGAGTTTCCGCAGTGCCGCTTGTTCGGCGCGTTTCGCCTGGCTCTCGGCGGATTCCTCGTAGAGCAGGCGCGCGACGGCGGCCGGCCCGCGTTTGTCGCTGAGTTGTTTGACGGTAACCGCCCATTCGATTGTGCCGATGCGTATCACCAAGGCGTCGCCGGGTTTCAGTTCTTTCGACGGTTTGGCGCGATCCTGATTCAAGGTGACCTTGCCACCCTCCACCGCCTGTTGCGCGAGCGAGCGTGTTTTGTAAAAGCGCGCCGCCCACAGCCATTTGTCGATGCGCATGCTACATCGGCAGGGGCTTGCGTGACAGCAACGCCAGCCATCCGCGCGTGATGCGATAAAGCACCCAGATGCCGGTGGTGACGGCGACAACCCACGCCAGCGGAATTCCTATGACCGTCAGAATTAACAAACCGGCAAGCAGCGCCCAGCCCAGTGCCCACCAGAACGTGCGTATCTGCCACGAAAAATGGGATTCGAGAAACGTGCCGCGCACATCGCTCCGCTTCACGTAGTTGATAACCACCGCGATGATCGACGGCCAGCCCGTAAGAAACGCGGTAACCACAAAAGCCGCCGTGGTCAGCCCGGTGATCGCGCTGAAAGCGTGCAGCGCGTAAACCACGTGCGTGAGCGTAACCAGGTTGTCGCTCGGCAGTGCCAATTGCGTTTTGCTGTCGTAGTCGGCCATATCAATACTCCCAGTTACTCACCCTTGAGCGGGTATGGAGCGCCCCCTCACCCTCTCCCTCGCCGCCATTACCGGAGGCGAGGGGATCCCATTTGTTTAACTCAGATCAATCGCGAACTTTTTCAGGTCTTCGAGCGCCACAAACGCCAGCGTGGCTTCATGCGTGGCGCGCAGCACCACGTGCGGCGCCGCGTTGGCATCAAACGCCTCCCTCCAGCGCGCGGCGCACAAGCACCATTGGTCACCGGGCTTCAGACCTTCAAATCCAAACTGCGGCATCGGTGTCGATAGATCATTACCGCGCGCCTTGCTGAATTCAAGAAACCCGGCGGTCACCCGCACACAGACCGAATGCACACCCAGATCATCGGGACCGACATTGCAGCAGCCGTCGCGATAAAAACCCGTCACCGGATCTTCGCTGCACGATTGCAGTTTTTCGCCGAGCACGTTGCGGGCGTGCTCATGGGGATCAAATCGTCTCATTCGCGCCTCGTTCGTGCACTATGGATGCACAAAAATAATTAAATAAAAACAAATACTTAGAACAACACAACGACACCACACTACGCCGACACATGCCGCGCCTGCCGCATGCGCGCGCGCGCCGTGGCGTTCTGCGCGTCGCGCGGACGCACGCCGGCGTCCATGAACGCGAGCCGCCCGCGTGCGCCGCTCGCCTGATAATCGGTCAGCACGGCGTCGGTCGCCACCGCGACATCAACGCCGCGCACCCGCGTCAGGTGGACATGCATGAATTCGCACAACCGCTCGAACGCAAATTCATGGGTTTTGTGGGTTTCACCATAGAGCCAATCCGCAAAGCACATGAAGTTATCAAACGGCGCGTCGCCCAGCAGTAACGGCAAAGACTGCTGAAACCGTCCGGAGTTGCCCGCCAGATCCCAGTAACGCGCAAAACGCGAAATTCGCTGCATGTCGCTAAACGAAATGCACGCGGTGGCCAGTACGTTATAGGGCGGATCGGGGTTGAAGCGCAGTTGATGCGATTCGGTATGCCGGTCGATCGGCGCGCCGCGCAGGCGTTTCAGAATGCCTACCTGAATCTCGTGCGGCTGTAGCGCGTGCAGCCGGTCAAAGCCACGGCCGAAACTGGCGAGGTCTTCGCCCGGCAGTCCGGCGATCAGGTCCACGTGAATCAGCGCGTGTTCGCGCAGCCAGCGGATGTTCGCCTCGGCTTGCGTGTCGTCCTGCCGGCGCGAGATGCGCGTCTGCACATCCGGGTTGAAAGTCTGAATGCCGATCTCGAAATGCAGCGCGCCCGATGGAAACTTTGCGATAGTGTCTTTTAACTTGTCCGGCAGATGATCGGGAATCAACTCGAAGTGCAAAAACAGATGCTCATCCATGCGCGCAAGAAAAAATTCGAGAATGCGTTCGCTCACCGCCACTTTAAGATTGAACGTGCGATCAACGAAACGGAAATTGCGCGCGCCACGCTGGTACAGCGTTTCGATTTCGGCCATGAAAGCATCGAGCTCGAACGGCCAGGCGGTTTTGTCCAGCGCCGACAGGCAAAACTCGCACTTGAACGGACAGCCGCGCGAGGCTTCAACATAGATGAATCGCCGCGCGATATCCTCGTCGGTGTAGTGCGCATACGGCAGAGCAATCTCCGCTAACGGCGGCTGAGCGCCGGCAATCACCTTGAGCGCGGGTTTCGCTCCATTGAGAATGTCCGCGGCGAGCTTCGGAAACGTCACGTCGCCCCAGCCGGTAATCACGTGGTCCGCCAGCGCGCAAATACGCTGTTCATGGGTTTCAAAGCTGACTTCCGGCCCACCCAGCACCACCACCACGTGCGGTGCCACTTTCTTCAGCAGCGCCACCACGCGCGTGCTTTCCTCGACGTTCCAGATATAAACGCCGATGCCGATGATGCGCGGGTTGAGCGCCAGCAAGTCCTCGACTATTTCAAACGCGCGCTGCCCCAGCACGAATTCAACGATGCGCGTGCGTGATTGCAGTTCACCCATGTTGGCCGCGAGATAGCGCAGCCCCAGCGCGGCATGCACATAGCGGGCGTTGAGGGTGGTGAGAATGATATCCGGCCGGTCGGTCATGACTCTAGTGTAACGCAGTGCGGTCGGCACAACGACGATCTCGCAAGCCCCCTATAATGCGCGCACACAATCAGGAGCCGCCATGAAAAAAATCAAGCAAAAACTTGCCGCCGGTGAAGTGGTCACCATGTTCAATCCGGATTTCACCTCGCCGCGTCTTGTTGAGTTCCTCGGCGGCCTCGGCCTCGACGTGGCATGGATCGACGCAGAGCGCATGAGCTACGATTTCGAGCGCATCGAGGAAATGGCGCGCGCGGCAAAAGTCGCGGGCATAGCCTCGGTGGCGCGACCGTGGATGAATGATCCGGGGTTGATCACGCGCTACTTTGACTGCGGCGTCGACGGCATCATGATCCCGCACGTCGAGGATGGCGCCACCGCGCGCAGAATGGTGGACATCGTGCGCTACGCGCGGCCCAAGGATCACGCCGACAAGATTGTCATCATCATGGTTGAAACACCCGCGGCCTTCGAAAAAATAGACGAAATCACCGCCGTGGAGGGCGTTGACGTGATCAACATCGGCGTCAATGATGTCGCGCTGGCGCTGGGCTACGCGGGCCAGCCCGAACACCCGGAAGTCACCGCGCTGCTGGAAAAAGCCATTGCTCGCGTGGTCAAGGGCGGCAAAACCGCCGGACTCAATGTGCTGGTGAATTGGGAGCAGCGCATGCCATGGCTGCTGTCGCACGGCGTGCGCTGGCTGAACGTGCGCACCCATAACATCATCGCGCGCGGGGCGAAGCAGTACACCGAGTTACTCAAACAACATGGCGCCCAACGCAAACCGTAAACGGAATTACTTCACCAACCCCAGATCAGACAGTACCGTCCTGGTCTGGCTGTAGTCTTTTTCAAGAAATTGCGTGAACTCGCGGCCGCGCAAGAAATTGCCGTCCCAGAATTGCGCGTCGAGGCTTTTTTTCCAGTCGTCCGCTGCGGTTACCTTGGCGAACACGTCTTCCCAGTAAGCCACTTGCACGGCGCTCAGACCTTTGGCGCCGATAATGCCGCGCCAGTTTGACACCACGATGTCCACGCCCTGCTCGCGCAGCGTCGGCACGCTGGCGATCGCACCGCCCAGCCGTCGTGGCGCGCCGAGCGCGATGATGCGCACATTGCCGGTGCGCACTTGCGCAATGGCGGACGACACCGCCGACGCCACCATATTGAGATGCCCACCCGCCACCGCCGTGGCGCCCTCGGTATTCGACTTGAACACCACGACTTTGAGCTTCTTCGGGTCTGCGCCCGCTGCCTTGGCGAACAGCGCATAAGTCTGATGATTGGTGCCACCCAGATTGCTGACGCCCACCGACCACGACTCCGGATTTTTCTTGAGTATGTCGATCAGATCGCGCGCATTTCTTACCGGCGAATCGGCTTTTACCGTGAACGCGGTGTATTCATTCAGCAATAACGCAATGGGCGTGAAGTCGGTGTAGTGTTGCGTGGTGATGCCGAGTATATGGTTCACCGTCAGCGTCGGATTACCCAGATCAAAGTAATGCGCGTCGCCCGCGTGCTGATTCAGATACGCGCGCACCAGCGTCTGATTGCCGCCCACTTTGTTGAGCACATTGACCGGCACGGGCACCAGCTTTTGCTCCTGCAGGATGCGTTGAATGTGCCGCCCCATGCTGTCGGCGCTGCCGCCCGCGCCGGAGCCCAGCAACAGTTCCACCGCTTTTTCCGGCTTCCATATTTGGGCTTGCGCGCTCGCCGTGACCAGCACGAGCATCGCCATCGGCGCCATCAGCTTCATCGCCATGGCGGCTTTCAAACCCCGGCGGCGGCGCAAAATCATCGCTTGGCCTTAAAGTTAAATATTGTTCAAAAACAATAAGTTACATTTCTACGCCACGGAAGCGGGAATCACCGGCAGCAGCAAATAGGACTGTTTATCGCCGCCGGCGTGAACGGTGTTGCGCGCGCCAGTGTTGTAGTCGGCGTGGTAGTGCCGGTATACCGACGAACCGACGCCATCCCGCGGCTGGATATCAAGGCGCATGCGATGGCCCTTTTTGAACACCATGCAGGTCGGCCAGATTTCAACGTGGCATTCGACCGGCACGCCGGGTTCGAGCCACTGCCGTTCGGTGTGCGTATGATAAGGCCGATACGGCAGCGATTTTTCGGCATCCAGTTTGCGGTGCGCCGCGCGCAGCCAGCCCTTCGCAACGGGCACATAATCCTGCCCGCCCTGCTGGCCTTCTTCCCACACGTCCTTGCCATCGGGATCGATGTTGCGCAGCGTGGCAAAAATGTCCGCGTCTTCGGACGTGCTCGACACCCACACCATCAGGACGATTGGGCCGGTGATTTCAGTATCTTCGGCAAAGGGCGCGGTCAGGAATGAAATGCCGGTGCGATCCACGCTGCCGGCGGCGTTCGACGGCGCGGAGGAACTCACGCCCGCGTGCGACGGCGGGCTCGCGGCGTATTCACACTGCGCAGCGGCGCTCACGGGCGCGTCAACGATCTCGCCCTCGCACGCCGCCGTTTTGTTTTGCGTGGCGGCATTCACCTTGAGATATTTTTTCGTCCACTGCGTGCGTGCGAGCGGCCATTCGTGCTCAAATCGGAACTGGTAGCTGCTGGCATTGCCGCCCCCGGTTCGTATCATCAGTTTCACCGGTGGCTCTTCCATGATGCCGGTGTCGCGCCCCTTCAACCAGTGATCGAAGAAACGCAACTGGTCAAGCCGGCCTTCATTGGAATGAAACGGATGAAAATGCGAGCCGCTGTGTATACGCAATTTTTTGTGTTTGGATGCCGCATTGACGAACGCTTCCACATTGCCGCGCAGATGCAGTCCCATGCCGGTCCAATTGCCGACGCTGTAAAACGGCACCGTGGTCTTTGACCAATCCGCGCTGCGCGCGCGCCAGAATTCCGAATCCATGTTGTTCGTCGCCCACTGCCACAGCATGTTATTGTTGAACGCGCCGGGGTTGTAGCTGCGCGGCTTGCCCATCACCTGATGCGCCATGTTGGTGGCGATCCAGTTGGCGAGAAACCCCATCGCGAACACGCCGCCGTGGAAGGTCTGGTCACGATACAGATCGGCGCGCCCTTCCCACGGAATCATCGCCTTCAGCGAGGGCGGTTGCAGTTTGGCGACGCGCCACTGGCAGTTCGCGTGATACGACACGCCGAGTGTGCCGATGTTGCCGCTGCACCACGGCCGTCTGGCGATCCATTCAATCGCATCGTAGAAATCCACCGCCTCGGCATACGAACTCGGATCGGACTGCCCGGGCGATTTACCTGAACCGCGCGAATCGACGCGCACCAGCGCATAGCCTCTCGGGCACCAATACAGCGGGTTGCCGGTTTCCCATGCGAGATACGGATTGGCGGCTTCGTCCAGATCATACGGCGGTATCCACACCTTGTCTTTCTGGTACGGCCCGATGTTCATGATGGCGGGCACGCGCTCGCCGCTGGTGTCGGGCCGCAGCACATCGGCGTAGAGAATCGCACCGTCGCGCATCGGTATCTTCACGTCTTTTTCGACGATCAGTTTCCAGTCTGTCGGTTGCGACACGTTGTTCTGTTTATCGGTCATCGGATGTTTTCCATTTCCGCGTTTATTCAACTTTCAGCACGCCGCTCTTGATCAGCGCCCGCAACTGATCCGCCTGTGCCTTGATAAATCGATCAAAGTGCTCCGGTGTTCCGCCTTCGATATCAAGCCCCAACTGATCGAACCGCTGTTTAACATCCGGCAACTGCAACACCCGGTTCAGTTCCCGGTTCAACTTCTCCACCACGGCGCGCGGCGCCTTGCCGGTGCTCATGATGCCGATCCACAACAGATTGTCCGCGCCGTTGATGCCTTGCTCCGCCAGCGTGGGCACATTGGGAATCACCGCCTGCCGCTTCGGGCCAGCCACACCCAGCACCTTGACGCGCCCGGCACGAATATGCGGCTCCGCCGAAGCCGCCGTGGTGTAAAGCCCGTCGATCTGCCCGCCGACGGCGTCGATCAGCGCGGGCGCGGTGCCTTTATACGGCACGTGCGTGATGTTCACGCCGGTCACGGCCTTCAGGGTTTCAAGCCCCGCATGCGGGTTGCTGCCGGGGCCGGACGAACCCCAGGTCACCTTGCCAGGGTTCGCTCTTGCATAAGCCACCAGCTCCTTCACATCGTTCGGCGGAAATTTCGGATTCGCCACCGCGATAATCGGCGCGGAAGCAATGTAGATCACCGGCGCAAAATCGGCGAAGGTATACAGCGGCCTGGACTTCAGCAGAATATTGTTGATGCTCGGGCCTGGGTTGGTGACCATCAGTGTGTAACCGTCCGGCGTTGCGCGCGCCACCGCTTCCGCGCCGAGCGCACCCGCGGCGCCGGGCCGGTTATCCGCGATGAACTGCTGCCCCCAAGTCTCGGCCAGTTTCCCGCCCAGCAGACGCGCGACGATATCCGTTGATGCGCCCGCCGAGAACGGCACCACCAGCCGGACCGGCTTGTTGGGATAGTTGCCTGCCGCCGATTGCGCCCATGCCGGAGGCGACGCGTGACACGCCACCACGAGCAGACATAAGCGGGCCGCCAGTTTCACAGCGCGAGCTTCACACCCGTTTTCTGAATCACCTTGGCCCACTTGGCGCGCTCGGTCTGAATCAGCGCGGCGTATTCTTCGGGCGTGTTGCCGACGATGTAACCGGCACTGACACTGGTTAAGCGTTCTGACAGCTCCGCGCCTTTCAGCGCCTCGACGACGGCCGCGTGCAGGCGCGCGATCATCGGGCGCGGCGTGCCGGCAGGCGCGACCGGCCCATACCAGGCATACGAATCAAAGCCCGGCACGCCGGCTTCAATGAAGGTCGGCACGTCCGGCGCTTGCGGACGCCGTTGTTTACCGCTCACCGCCAGCGCGCGCAGCTTGCCTGCCTTGACGTTGGGCAGAAACGGCGACAGAGTATCGAACATCAACGGCAGTTGTCCGCTGACCAAATCCGAGTATGGCCCCCCGGTGCCATACGGAATATGCCGCATATCGGTGCCCGTCAGCGTCTTGAACATTTCCGCCGACAGATGATGAAAGCTGCCGTTGCCCCCGCTGCCGAACGTCAACTGACCCGGCTGCGCCTTGGCCAGCGCAATGAACTCCTTGATGGTTTTCGCGGGCAAGCCCGGATTCACCACCAGTGCGCACGGAATCAATTCGATTGTGCTGATCGGAATGAAATCGCGGTCAAGATCGAAGGGCAATTTGTCATACAGCGTCGGCACGGCGGCAAACACGCTGGCGATACCCAACAATAAGGTGTAGCCGTCAGGAACGGACCTCGCTGCCAGCTGCGTGCCGATAATACCGCTCGCACCCGGACGGTTATCGATCACGAGCTGCTGGCCCAACGGGCGGGCGAGGCCGGCGATCAGCACGCGCGCATTGGCGTCCGGGCCGCTGCCCGCCGGCGCGGGCACAATCAGCCGCACCGTCTTGTTCGGATAATCCGCAGCACCGGCCGGCGATTCCGCGGCGCCAGCGATCAACGGAAATCCGCAAGCGGCAGCGAACAATACGGCGGCGCATGAAGCAGAACGCATGGCTTTCTCCAAGGTATGCAAATGCGTCGCATGCTATTCGCTATTGTTTGCAATAGCAATTCCAGTGTGTTGCCCGCGCATTGCCGTGCAGACAGTCCTTGGCAGGCCGCGCGGGCCGCGCCTTGACACTCCCGGAACTTGCCTTTACCGTCCCCAATCCGTTTCCGGACAATCGTCGCAGGCCACTCCCATGACCCCTTTGAAAATCACCCGCTGCGCCGCGATGCTGTTCGCCGCGACCGTTGCAGGCGCGCAGGCGCAAACAACACCTATCACGCGCCCCATCCGCTTGATCGTGCCCTATGTGCCGGGCGGTCTCACCGACACGCTGTCACGCATGGTTGCGCCCTATATCGGCGAAGAATTCGGCCAGCAGGTGGTGATCGACAATCGCGGCGGCGGCAACAGCACCATCGGCACACAACTCATGGCGCGCGCCACGCCCGATGGCCACACCATCGGCATGATCGACGCGGCGTTCCTCATCAATCCGAGTCTGCTGAATAAAGTGCCCTATGAAACACCGAAGGATTTCACGCCGATTGGCCTGATCGCGATTGCACCGTTGATTTTGGTCGTTCATCCGGCCGTGCCAGTGAAAAGCGTCAAGGAACTGGTGGCATTGGCGAAGGCACAGCCGGGCAAACTGACCTTCGGCTCGGCGGGCAATGGCTCCGCGGTGCATCTGGCCGGCGAACAACTGCGCAGCGCGGGCGCGATCAATATTCTGCACATACCCTACAAAGGCACCGGGCAGGCCCTCGGCGATATCATCGGCGGACAGTTGACGATGATCTTCATGGTGCAAGGCACCGCCAAGCCGCACGTGGCGGGGGGAAGGCTGCGCGCGCTGGCGCACACCGCGCAGAAGCGCTCGCGCGCGATGCCCGATGTGATGACCTTCGCCGAATCGGGTTTCCCGACGGTTGAGGCGGCCACCATCAATGGCCTCGTCGGACCCGCCGGCCTGCCAAAAGATTTTGTGCAGCGGGTCAACACCCGCGTGGCTCGCGCGATGAACACGCGCGAGCAGCAGGACAAGCTGCTCGACTTCGGCGCGGATGTCACCACCAACACGCCGGAGCAATTCGCCGAATGGATACGCGCCGAGATGGTGAAATGGGCCAAGGCGGTGAAAGATTCCGGCGCGCGCGTGGATAACAACTAAAACTTAATAACCTCACCATGACCATACGCTCCATCACTCCCATCGCGCTCGATCTGCCGTTTGAAGTCGGCGGCCCCAAATCCCAATTCGCCGGACGCCCGCGGCAGATGGCGATGCTGCTGGTGCGTGTCGAAACCGAAGACGGCATCGTCGGCTGGGGTGACGCCTTTGGTTATGCCGTGTGGCCGGTGACGCGCGCCGCCATAGAAACATTGATCACGCCGATGGCCGTCGGCAGAAACGAAGATGACATTGACGCCCTGATGAGCGATCTGCAACGCAAGCTGCACATCGTCGGGCGCACCGGCCCGGTGGTGTACGCGCTGTCGGGGCTGGACATCGCGTTGTGGGACATCGCGGGCAAAAAAGCCGGTAAGCCGTTGTCCAAAATGCTGGGCGGCTCAAGCCGCACGCATGTGCCGGCCTACGCCAGTCTGGTGCGTTACGACAACAGCGAACTCGTGGCGCGCAACGCGAAGGCCGCGGTCGCACGCGGCTTCAAGGCGATCAAACTGCACGAGACCTCTGTCGCGCACGTCAAAACGGCGCGTGAAGCGGTCGGCCCCGACATCAAGTTGATGATGGACACCAACTGTCCGTGGACGGCGGATGAAGCAATCTCCATCGCCGAACAGGTTCGTGAATACGATCTGATGTGGCTGGAAGAACCGGTGTTTCCACCGGAAGATTTCACCGCGCTCGCGCGCGTGCGCCGGACGGGCGGCGTGGCCATCGCCGCCGGTGAAAACGCCATGAGCCCGACCGATTTTCGCGCCATGTTCGACGCGCGCGCGGTGGATTTTGCGCAACCCAGCGTCACCAAGATCGGCGGCATCAGCGAGATGATGCGCATTGCGCGCCTGGCACGGGAACGCAACGTGACACTGGTGCCCCATTCGCCGTACTTCGGCCCCGGCCTGCTTGCCACCGTGCACATGGCCACCGCGTTCGAATGCGAGACGATGGTCGAGTATTCGTTTGTCGAACTCGGCGCCAGCCCGCTAGGCGATGCGATAGACATCATCGACGGGCGGCTCAAGGTGCCCACCGGCCCGGGCCTGGGACGCGACCCCGATCCGGCGATTATTGCGCGTTACACGGTAACTTGAGCGCATGGCGGTGGATTACGGCGCGCGCCGTGCCAGCCACCTGAACAACATGAAGCTTCCGCGGACCCAGTAAGGCCGTGACATAAGGCCGTTCGTTCATTGATGCGCCCTGGATTATGATGCAGAATACCGCAGGCACCGCGAGGGCCGCGACACCCGTCATTTCTGACCGGAATCGAATCGTTTACCTTGGGAGGTAACATGACTACTGTGCGGACAATTCTCATAAACGGCATGGCTGTAATTGGGGTAATCGGCAGTATTGGTATTGCATTCCTGGGTTTGCTAACGCCTGCCACCGTACAGGCACAACAGGCCGCGGCCGTCACCATCGACAACGACGACATCGGCGGCGTAGTCACCGGGCCTGCGGGGCCGGAAGCCGGTGTGTGGGTGATTGCGGAAACGCGCGATTTGCCGGTGCGCTTCATCCGCATCGTCGTTACCGATGACCGGGGCCGTTATGTCATTCCCGATCTGCCCAAAGCCAACTACGACGTGTGGGTGCGCGGCTACGGACTCGTCGATTCACCCAAGGTAAAAAGCGGTCCCGGCAAATTGCTGGACCTGAAAGCCGTGCCCGCGCCGAACGAAGCGGCCGCCGCGCATTATTATCCCGCTGCGTATTGGTACTCGATGATGAAAATTCCCGAGGCCAGCGTCTTCGGCAGCAAGGAAGCGCCGCAGAACGTGAAGCTCACTGACTACCTTAACGTGATGAAGAACAACGGCTGCGTCGGTTGTCATCAGCTCGGCCAGTTGTCCACTCGTACGATTCCGAAGTTCCATCTCGATGGCAAGACGCATCAGGAAGCGTGGGTACGCCGCATCCAGTCCGGACAAGCCGGTGAAAACATGGTGCTGCTCGCCGCCGGCCAATTGGGCGGCATGCCGTTCAAGTACCTCGCCGACTGGACCGAACGCGTGGCCAAGGGCGAGCTTCCGTTTGCCAAGCCGACACGGCCGCAGGGCGTCGAGCGCAACATCGTCGTGACACTGCGCGACTGGCACAACCCGAAACAATATCTGCATGACCTGATCGCCAGCGACCGGCGCTACCCCACGGTCAACGCCTATGGGCCGCTGTATGGCCAGTGCGAACATGCCTGCAATGACATGCCGATCCTCGATCCGGTCAAGAATGTGGCGAGCAATTTTGTGCTGCCGACCACACCCGACATGCCTCTGGCGCTCGGGCCTGGCAACGCCGGCTCGATCAACATTCTGCAACCCTCGGCCTATTGGGGCGAAGAAAACATCTGGGACAGCAAGGCCAACAACCACAACTCGATGATAGACCGCAAAGGTCGCGTCTGGCTCGCGGCCACCGGGCACAAACCAGACAACCCCGACTTCTGCAAAAAAGGATCGAAACATCCATCGGCAGTCGAGTTTCCGCTTAACAGCACCAATCGCCGCGTGACCATGTACGATCCCGCGACCAAGAAATACACGGCCTATCAAACCTGCTTCGGCTCGCACCATCTGCAGTTCGGCTACGACGCCAACGACACGCTGTGGATGAGCACCGGCGGCGGTGGCGGCAATGTCGGCTGGATCAACACCAAGATGCTCGACGAAACCGGCGACATCGAAAAATCGCAGGGCTGGACCGCGCTGGTGCTCGACACCAACGGCAACGGCCAGCGCGACGATTACACCGAGCCGGGCAAACCGCAGGAGCCTGGCAAGGACATGCGCATCGGCGCGACGTTCTACGCGGTGATGCCCAGCCCGACCGATGGATCGGTGTGGGGCACGCTGCGCGGTAATCCGGGCGCCATCGTGCGCATCGATCCGACCAAGAATCCGCACAAGGCATTGGCCGAGATGTACAACGTCCCGCTGCCCGGCTTTGGACCGCGCGGCGGCGACATCGACAAGCAAGGCCGCGTCTGGGTCTCGCTCGCCAGCGGCCACATGGGCGTATTTGACCGCCGCCTCTGCAAAGGCCCGCTCAATGGTCCGAAAGCCACCGGCAACCACTGCCCCGAGGGCTGGTCGTTCCATCAGTATCCCGGCCCGGGCTTCAAAGGCATCGGCGAGAACAGTGTTGAGTCGAGCTACTACTCGTGGGTTGATCAGCACAACACCTTCGGCTTGGGCGACGACATTCCGATGTCGACCGCCAACCTGATGGACGGTCTTGTCGCGCTCAACAAAGACGGCAAGATGGTTTCCATCCGCGTGCCGTATCCGCTGGGCTTCTACGCCAAGGGCTTTGATGGCCGTATCGACGATCCCAAGGCCGGCTGGAAAGGCCGCGGCTTGTGGGCCGCCAATGGCGACCGCACACCGTGGCTGATTGAAGGCGGCAAAGGCACCAAGCCGCTGGCGGCGCATTTCCAGATCCGGCCCGATCCGCTGGCGCACTGAGACTGAAACACCCGGCGGCGCGTTTTTGAAGTTGTAAACGTCGTAACAGACGTAATCGCGCCGCCTCGCTCGTTCGGAGAAACACGATGGATTTCGTGCTTGATTACATTTCCGTCAATACCTTCTGGACCATTCTGTTCATGACGCACGCGCTGCTGGCCGTGGCGCTGCTCGGGGCGCTGACGCATCAGGCGGCGGCCGTGTTGTCGCGGCCGCGCGCCGCCGGCTCTGCGGGCGGATTTATCACACGCTTTCGCTCGGTGTCGGGCCCCAGTTACGCCACCGCCGTGTGCGTGCTGTGGGTTATCACCTTTATTCTCGGCGGCTGGATTTACACCAAGTACCGCATCTACGTGCGCATCCCCATTGAACAGGAAGGTTTTTACAAAACCCTCGGCGCGTTTGAGTTGAAGGAACATCTCACTACCATCGGTCTCGGGTTTTTGCCTTTCTACTGGCACCTCTGGAAAAATGCGCGCAACGCTGCCTGTGACAGCGCGCGCAAATGGCTGACCGTTGTGCTCGCGGGAATATGCTGGTACGCGTTTCTCGCCGGCCATGTCGTCAACAATGTGCGGGGCTTCGGACTATGAGCGCATCGACTGGAAACACTGAATCCGACTCGCCGCTCGCGTCGCGTTTCGGCACATTCTCTCTGGTGTTCGGCATTGGCTTCGCTATTTTCTATGTCATCTGCGACATGGCGGCGTTGCCGCTGTTCACCTATCACCCCGGCACCGACCGCATTGATTTTGGCTACGCGCCGGCGCGCCGCGACGAAGGGCCGGCGATGTACTGGTATGGCTGGCTTGCCAGTTCCGCTTTGGGCGCTTCAGCGCTGGGTTTTATCGCCACCCTGCTGCCCGAAAAGATCCGTTGCAGGTTACCGCTGGCGCTGGCCTGGGTATTACCCCTCGTGCTGCTGCCTGTGTTGATTTACTCGCTGAATTTCTATTGGCGGTGGTAAATCGGTTGCGGTTTCGAGACAGCGGCCGCTTGCGGTAACATCACTCACACGCGTTCAAGTATTCAGGAGGCCCCTATGCCGATTCGCTCCCTTCGTCTCATTCCTGCCATTCGCCCCCTGGCGCTGACTATCGCCATGGTTGCCGCCTCGCTGGCGGTTGCGGGCGGCGATGATTACGATGCCTCCAACGATGTCCAGGGCGCGGGGCCTGCGTACTTTGGCTTCGTGCGTGATACGCGCGGCTCGGCGGTGGCGGATGCGCAGGTGCTGCTGCAGCCAAAAAAAGGCAAGGCCGTCACGTTGAAAACGAATGCGCTGGGGCTGTATCGCGGCCACATCACCAAGGATGTCCTGCCGAATGATGTGCAGATCTCCTGCGTAAAAACCGGCTACAAACAGGCCAAGATCAATCGACGCACGTCGCCCGGCAACAACGCGATGTTCGTCGAGACCGAATGCACGATGCAGCGTCTGTAAGACGCACGCCGGCGTCACGGCTTCGCGCCGCCGCGGCATGGGTGTTTTTGTGCGTGCTGACCGGCATGCATGCCGCGCGCGCGCAGACACCAGCACCCGCGCCCGACACACTCCTCATCAACGGCAAGCTGGTCGTCTACGACAGTGCACCCGCGCAGGCCCTGGCGGTACGCGACGGAAAAATCACCGCCATCGGCGCCACGCGGGAACTCCGCGCGCTGGCCGGCCCCGCCACGCGCGTCATTGATCTCGGCGGCCGCACGGTCATTCCCGGACTGATCGATTCTCACATTCACGCCATCCGCGCGGGCTTGAGCTACACCACCGAAGTACACTGGTTCGGTGTGCGCACGTTGCGTGACGCGCTCGACCGGCTGCGCGCCGCCGCGAAAATCGCCCCCAAGGGATCATGGCTGGTGGTGGCCGGCGGCTGGACGCCCCGGCAATTCCGCGAAGACCGGCGGCCCACGCAGACCGAGGTCGCAGCCGCCGCGCCCGATCACCCGGTTTACATACAACTGCTTTACAGCAATGTACTGCTGAGCCCCGGCGGCGCCACGGCGCTGGGCATCGACGGCAACGCCGACGCTACGCGCCTCGCCATCGAGCGCGGCCCGGACGGCAAACCGACCGGTTGGCTCTCCGGCGACAACCGCGCCATCAGCGATCTGTTTAACCGCCTGCCGCGCCCGACGCTGGCGCAAAAACTCGACGGCACGCGGGCGTTCTTCCGGGCGCTGAACGCCATGGGCATCACCGGCGTGAGCGATCCGGGCGGCTACAACCTCGAGATCGCGGACTACGAACCGCTGTTCCAGCTCTGGCGCGAGCGCCAGCTCACCGTGCGCGTGCGCTACAGCCTGAGCGCGCCGCGCCGCGACCATGAACTCGACGACTTCAAAACGCTGACGCAGACGCGCCCCATGGGCGCCGGCGATGAATGGCTGCGCTTTAACGGCATCGGCGAAAACGTCACCTGGGGCCTCTACAACAACGACAGCCCCAGCGACGCGCAGAAAGAACAATTTTACGCGGTGCTGCGCTGGGCCGTATCGCAGGACATGACCGCGACTTTTCACTGGCACAATGATCGCCCCGTGCACCACCTGCTCGATGTGATCGCGCGCGTGAATGCCGAAACGCCCATCACGAAACTGCGCTGGTCCATTGCCCATCTGAACGACGCCTCGCCGGAAACCCTCCAGCGCCTGAAGACGCTGGGACTCGGCTGGCTGGTGCAAAACGCGTTTTATTTTCGTGGCGAAGCCTTTATTGGACAACGCGGCATGGAAGCCGCCCGCCGCGTGCCGCCACTGGTCAGCGCGCTACGGTTAAAAGTGCCGGTGGGCGGTGGCACCGACGCACACCGCGTGATGGCGCCGAACCCCTTTGTATCGCTGCAATGGATGCTCGACGGCAAAACCATCTCCGGCGTCGCGATGCGCGCGCCGGAAGAGCTGCCGTCGCGGATCGAGGCGCTGCGCCTTTATACACAAGGCAGCGCGTGGTTCAGTTTTGAAGACCACACGCGTGGCGCGCTCGCAGTCGGCCAGCTGGCCGATCTCGCAGTGCTGAGCCGCGACTACCTCGACGTGCCGGTAAATCAGATCGGCGGTATTGTCTCGCTGCTGACCCTGGTAGGCGGACGCATCGTGTACGCCGATGGTCCATTCTCCGCGCTGGAAGAAAAGCCGCGCTGATATTTTGATGTACGTCGCGAGGCCTTACAGCGCTTGGATCATCGTTACCTGCACGAGCATGGGCAGCCTTCTATGTAAATGCCCGGCCCCTCCCAATACCTGCAACTGTCGCGTACCGTCAAGCCACGCTGGAGCATCGATGCCACCGGAGACAAGTCGGCGACCTGCGTGTAGGAAATATCGAGTTGCTGTAACCCCTCGAGTTCGGCCAGCGGCGAGAGGTCAAATGTGGGAGTGTGAGCCAGATGGAGGATTCGGAGGTGACTCAGCGACGCCAGAGGGGAAAGGTCGGACACCTGAGTACTCGAAAGAATCAGTCTGTGCAGTTGCTTGATCCTGGTCAGTGGACGCAGATCGGAAACACCGGTCTTCCAAAGATCAAGTTGCTCCAGTTCGGTCAAGCCGGACAAGGGGGACAGGTCCGTAACTCGAGTCTTGCTAAGGAAGAGAAATTTCAGCTTTGTAAGGGATACCACTGGCGACAAGTCCGCCACACGCGTTGAGCTTGCGAGGAGTTCTTCCAGGTTGCTCAATGCAGACAAGGGGCTGAGGTCCTCGACCTGCGTATCCGTGATGAACAAGGTGCGTAACCAGTCCATCTTCCCGATCTCGGCCGGCAGCTCCGCCACCCCGCATCCCGATAGATTCAGAAGGCGAGACTGTGTCTTTGTGGTCTCGGCCATGCGGCGCTGGACTTCGTCAAACACTGCGGTACCCCGACATCAGGGATGATGGCCATCTAAAGAACGCTGAACGCTTCAAACCGTCTCTTGCGAGCCGAAAACACCATTCAGACAAAAGTCTTTTTCGTGCCACCGAATCGGGATAGGAAGAAGCCTC
>DHVE01000125.1:25303-143191 GCA_002412495.1 Betaproteobacteria bacterium UBA5216 | reverse complement strand
TGTATTGGCCGTGGCTGGCCGGGCTTGCCCTGCCCCTGGGTCGAACACCCGTCAAACACCGCTGGCTCGGTCCAGCTTTCATCCAGCGGCGGCTCGGCGGCAAGCTTGACCGCTTGCGCGGTTTCGCCCGCCAGTTCCAGCAGCGCACCGAGCACGCTGGCGTAGGCGCTTTCGCGCTGCTGCAACGCGCCAAACAGGGCATTAAAGATGTGAGCCATTTCACCGAGAAAAGCGCGTGCCTCGCGCGGCGGCTGGGTGGAAACGAACTCCAGCACCACGGGCAGGTAGTCGGGCAGCTCATCCGGCGCCAGATACAAGCCAGCTTTTTCATAGGTTTGCGCAAGATCGATCATCGCCGGACCGCGCTCGCGCGAATCGCCATGCACATGCTCGAACAGGTGCAGAGAAGTGGTGCGCCCGCGATCAAACAGCTCGACATAGTTAGCCTCGCACTCCAGCGCATCGGCATTGGCCAGCGACTCGATCAGCGCATCGAGTTCGGCACGCCGCGCATCCGACAGCGCCTTTTCTGCGTGCAGAATGTCCCGCATCTCGTCAAGATAACCGCGCATCTGCGCGTTGGGGTAGCCCAACAATGCGGCCAGCACACGCAGGCTGCCGGACGCTGACACGGGTTTTGAAAGTGGCAGCATGATCAAACCTCCAGCTTGATGGGTATGGTGCGTTTTTTCTCGCTGCCGAACAGGCTGGTCTCGCCCGTGCCTTCGGAGCAACCATTGCCAAACGAAAATCCGCAACTGCCGCGCACGTTGAAGGTGTTCTCGGCGTATTCGCGGTGCGTGCTGGGGATGACAAAGCGGTCTTCGTAGTTGGCGATGGCCATCACGCGGTACATGTCTTCCACTTCCTGTTGCGTGAGTCCCACCTGCTCCAGCACCTCGGTGTTGACGCGTTGCTCAACATGCTTGGCGCGCTGATAGGCGCGCATCGCCAGCATGCGTTCGAGTGCATGCACCACCGGCACGGTGTCGCCCGCGGTGAGCAGGTTGGCCAGGTAATTGACCGGTATGCGCAACTGCTTGACGTCCGGGATTTCACCGTTGGCTCCAATGTGTCCGGCATTGGCAGCCGCGCTGATCGGCGACAACGGCGGCACGTACCACACCATCGGCAGCGTGCGGTACTCGGGGTGCAGCGGCAACGCCACTTTCCACTCCACCGCCATTTTGTACACCGGGCTGTTGCGCGCGGCCTCCATCCACTGGTCGGGAATGCCGTCGCGCGCCGCCTGCTCAATCACCTCGGAAGCATTGGGGTCGAGAAAGATGCCGAGCTGCGCGTGGTACAAATCGCGATCATGCTCGACGCTGGCCGCCTCTTGTATCCGGTCGGCGTCGTAGAGCAGCACGCCCAAATAACGGATGCGACCGACGCAGGTCTCCGAACACACCGTCGGCTGCCCGGCCTCGATGCGCGGATAGCAGAAGATGCACTTCTCGGCCTTGCCACTTTTCCAGTTGTAATAAATCTTTTTGTACGGACAGCCGCTCACACACATGCGCCAGCCGCGGCATTTGTCCTGGTCGATCAACACAATGCCGTCTTCCTCGCGCTTGTAGATCGACCCCGAGGGGCAACTCGCCACGCAAGCCGGATTGAGGCAGTGTTCACACAGCCTCGGCAGATACATCATGAAGGTATTTTCGAACTGGCCGCAGATATCCTTCTGCGTCTGGTCGAAACCCGCGTCGAAGTTCTTGTCTTTGGAACGCTTGCTGAACTCGCCACCGAGAATTTCTTCCCAGTTCGGTCCCCACACGATTTTGTCCATCTGCTTGCCAGTGATCAGGCTACGCGGCCGGGCGGTGGGCGTGGCCTTCATCTCCGGCGCGCTTTGCAAATGGCCATAGTCGAAGGTAAAGGGTTCGTAGTAGTCATCAATCTGCGGCAGATTCGGATTGGCAAAAATGCGCATCAAGAGCTTCCACTTGGCGCCTTGACGCGGCTCAATGGCACCATTGCTTTTACGCACCCAGCCGCCGTTCCACTTGTCCTGGTTTTCCCACTCCTTGGGGTAGCCGATGCCGGGTTTGGTCTCTACGTTGTTGAACCAGGCGTATTCCATGCCGGGACGGCTGGTCCACACGTTCTTGCAGGTCACAGAACAGGTATGGCAACCGATGCATTTGTCCAGATTCAATACCATGCCGATTTGCGCGCGGACTTTCATGCCACCTCCCCGTGGGCTTGAACCGTTTTGACCAATTCCTGGGCTACCGGCGTATCCAGCCAGTCAATCTTGTCCATCTTGCGCACCACCACGAATTCATCGCGGTTGGTGCCGATGGTGCCGTAGTAGTTAAAGCCGTAACTCAGTTGCGCGTAGCCGCCAATCATGTGCGTGGGCTTTAACACGGTGCGCGTCACCGAGTTGTGGATGCCGCCGCGCACGCCGGTAATTTCGGAACCCGGTGTATTCACGATTTTTTCCTGTGCGTGATACATCATGATCATGCCGGGGTTAACGCGCTGGCTCACCACTGCGCGGGCCGCAATGGCGCCGTTGATGTTGAACAGTTCGATCCAGTCGTTGTCCTCGATCCCGGCCCGCTTCGCATCGTCCTCGGAGAGCCACACGCACGGCCCGCCTCGGCTCAACGTGAGCATCATCAGGTTGTCGGTGTAGGTGGAATGAATGCCCCACTTCTGGTGCGGCGTAATGAAGTTGAGCAGTATCTCGGGATTACCGTTGGGCTTGATGCCGTGGATGCCTGCCGTGGTTTTCAAGTCCACCGGCGGACGGTAACTCACGCAGCCTTCACCAAAGGCGCGCATCCACGGATGATCCTGATAAAACTGCTGGCGCCCGGTCAACGTGCGCCACGGAATCAGCTCATGCACGTTGGTGTAGCCTGAATTGTAGGAAACGGTTTCGCTTTCGATGCCGCTCCACGTCGGCGACGAAATGATCTTGCGCGGCTGCGCCTGTATGTCGCGGAAGCGTATCTTCTCGTCTTCGCGGTGGAGGGCCAGATGCGCGTGTTCGCGCCCGGTTTGTTTGCCCAGAGCCCGCCAGGCCTTCACCGCGACGTGCCCGTTGGTCTCGGGCGCGAGTTGCAGAATCACCTCGCAGGCGTCGATATCGGTCTCGATCCTCGGCATGCCGTGGGTCACGCCTTCCACCGGATTAAGACCATTCAACTCGCCGAGTTGTTTGACCTCGTCCTGCGTATTCCACGCGATACCCTTGCCGCCGTTGCCCACTTTGCTCATCAAGGGCCCCAGCGCGGTGAAGCGTTTATACACATTCGGATAGTCGCGTTCAACGATGGTCATCTGTGGCGCGGTTTTACCGGGAATCAGATCGACTTCGCCTTTTTTCCATTCCTTAACGTCCAGCGCCTGCGCCAGTTCGGCGGGGGTATCGTGCATCAGCGGCGTCAGTACCAGCTCTTCCTCGACCCCGAGGTGGCCCACACACACTTCGCTGAATTTTTTGGCAAACCCCTTGTAAATTTCCCAGTCGCTGCGTGATTGCCACGCGGGGTCTACCGCGGTGGACAGCGGATGGATGAATGGGTGCATATCGCTGGTGTTGAGATCGTTCTTCTCGTACCAGGTAGCGGTGGGCAGCACGATGTCCGAGTACAGGCACGTGGTGCTCATCCGAAAGTCGAGCGTGACCAGCAAATCGAGCTTGCCTTCCGGCGCCTTGTCGTGCCAAACCACCTCTTCGGGCTTTGCCTCTTCGGTCCCCAGGTCTTTGCCTTGAACGCCGTTGCTGGTGCCGAGCAAGTGCTTAAGAAAATACTCATGCCCCTTGCCGCTGGATCCCAGGAGATTGGAGCGCCATACAAACAGGTTGCGCGGCCAGTTGTCCGGGTGATCCGGGTCTTCGCAACTCATCTGGAGCGAGCCATCTTTCAAAGACTTGATTGCGTAGGCCTTGGGGTCGAGGCCCGCGGTCAGAGCGTCGCGCACCACCTGCAGCGGATTGGTTTTCAATTGCGGGGCAGACGGCAGCCAGCCCATGCGCTCGGCCCGCACGTTGTAGTCGATCATGCTGCCGCCGAATGCTTTTTTGTCGGCCAGCGGCGACAGCACCTCCTCGACACCGAGCTTCTCGTAGCGCCACTGGTCAGTGTGCGCATAGAAGAAACTGGTGCTGTTTTGTTGGCGCGGCGGGCGTATCCAGTCCAGCGCGAAAGCGAGCGCCGTCCAGCCGGTTTGCGGCCGCAGTTTCTCCTGACCGACATAATGCGCCCAGCCGCCGCCACTTTTGCCCACGCAGCCGCACATCATCAGCATGTTGATGATGCCGCGGTAGTTCATATCGCTGTGGTACCAATGATTCATCGCGGCACCAATAATCACCATCGACCGGCCCTGTGTCTTGTCCGCATTGTCGGCAAACTGGCGCGCCACGGCGATCAATTGCGCACGTGGCACGCCGGTAATGCGTTCCTGCCATGCCGGGGTGTAGGGCGTGTCGTCGTCAAAGCTGCTGGCGGCCAATTCACCGGGCAGGCCGCGCGCCACACCGTAGTTGGCGGCTTGCAAATCGAACACCGTGGCAACCAGCGCCTCCCCTGCCGCGCCCAGCGCTATGCGCCGTACGGGCACCGTACGCAACAGCACATCGCTGTTGGGGCTGTGCGTGAAGTGCGCGGTTTCGATGCCACCGAAATAAGGGAAACCCACCTTGGCGGCTTCCGTGCTCGCGTTTGTGTCTTCCAGCAACGACAACTTGAGCTTCACCTCGTTGCCGTGATGCGCCTCCTTGGCTTCGAGATTCCACTGGCCTTGGTCGGCACGGCCATCCGGCCCCCAGCGAAAGCCAATGGCGCCGTGGGGCAGAACCACGTTGCCGGACGCATCGATGGCGACCGTCTTCCAATCCGGATTATTGGCCTGCCCGAGTTTGTCGTCGAAGTCGGATGCGCGCACATAGCGGTCGGGCACCCTGATTTTTTCACCGCTGGGCAACGTGTGTTCTTTCAGCATCACCAGCATTGGCAGATCGGTAAAGCGGCGGGCGTAGTCGTCGAAGTACGCGCTGCGTTTCTTGAAGTAGAACTCGGTAAGAATCACGTGCCCCATCGCCATCGCCACCGCCGCATCGGTGCCCTGCTTGGGATGCATCCAGATATCGGAGAGCTTGGCGACTTCGGAGTAATCCGGCGTGACCGCCACGGTTTTCGTGCCCTTGTAGCGCACCTCGGTAAAAAAATGTGCGTCGGGCGTGCGCGTCTGCGGCACGTTGGAACCCCAGGCGATGATGAAGCTGGAGTTGTACCAATCGGCCGATTCCGGCACGTCGGTCTGCTCGCCCCAGGTTTGCGGGCTGGACGGCGGCAGATCGCAATACCAGTCGTAGAAACTCATGCACACGCCGCCGATCAGCGACAGATAACGCGAGCCCGCTGCATAACTCACCATGGACATGGCGGGAATCGGCGAAAAGCCGATCACGCGATCCGGGCCGTGTTTTTTGATGGTGTAGACATTCGCCGCCGCGATGATCTCATTGACCTCGTCCCAACTGGAGCGCACAAACCCGCCCAGCCCGCGCACGCTTTGATAATCGCGCCGCTTCGAATCCGATTCAACAAGGGACGCCCATGCCGCCACCGGGTCTTTATCCACGCGCGCCGCGCGCCAGCTCTTGAGTAACCGGCCACGCACCAGCGGATACTTCACGCGGTTGGCGCTATAGAGATACCAACTGTAGCTCGCGCCGCGCGCGCAACCGCGCGGTTCGTGATTGGGCATGTCCCAGCGCGTACGGGGGTAGTCGGTCTGTTGCGTCTCCCACGTGACGATGCCGCCCTTGACGTAGATTTTCCACGAACACGAACCGGTGCAATTAACGCCGTGTGTCGAACGCACGATTTTGTCGTGCGCCCAGCGGTTGCGGTAGGCGTCTTCCCACGTACGATCCTCGCCAGTGACGACGCCATGTCCGTTGGAGAAAGATTCTCGCGCATGGGAAAAATAATTCAGCCGGTCAAGAAAGTGGCTCATGCCTTAACTCCTGAAAATTGATATTCGTCTTGCCGCCACTGTTTGAGCGGTAAGGGGCGCGAAAGTGATCCAAACCAAACTGCACGTGAGTGGCAAAAAAATACATAAACAATTGTTTTTATAGACTTTTTATATTACGGGTTCTTCACGTAAGCATCCTTGCGCAGATAGAACCACCAGTTCAGCACGAGGCACAGCGCATAGAAAATCGCGAAGCCGTACATCGCAATTTCCGGCGTGCCAGCCTTGATCTGCGCGCCGATCACCACGGGTGCGATGAACGCACCATAGGCAGCGATGGCCGAAGTCCAGCCCAGCACCGGACCGGCTTGCGTGCGATCGAATATCACGCCGATGGTGCGAAACGTCGAACCGTTGCCGATGCCGGTGGCCGCGAACAGCACCACGAACAACACCATGAACAGCGTGAAATACTGTTCGGGCATGGGCGACTTGTAGGCGAGCAACATGACGTACCCCACCGCGATGGACGCTGCCACCATAATCGCCGAGATAACCTGTGTGACGATGGAACCGCCCACCTTGTCGGAGATCCAGCCGCCGACCGGGCGTATCAGTGCACCCACGAACGGGCCAATCCAGGCATAGGTGAAGGCCGACGGTGCGTTGGGATTCTTCAGCGTGTGCTGCATCACGCCAGCGGCGTCGGGTACATGAGAAACGCCGAAAATCACCGTGATCGACAGCGGCAGCGCCATCGAAAATCCGATGAACGAACCGAAGGTGACGATGTAGAGCGCCGTCATTGACCACGTGTGCTTGTCACGGAAAATCTCGAACTGCTTGGCCACGTTCGCCTTCATCGGGCCGAAGGCGGCGATTTTCATCATCAGCAGCGCAAGGATGATGTCCAGCGGTATCGCCACCCACATGCTGATGAGCCCCAGCCCGGTGGGCTTGGGCAAGTACAGGTAAAGAATAAAGATCGCCGGCACGAAGGCGAGCGTATAGAGCCAGGTCACCTTCACAAACGAGACGATGGGATTACCCGCATCGGGCGACACCGTCTTCAGATTGTTCATACCGAACCAGCACAAAATAGCCAGCGGCACCAGCGACAGCACCCACGCAAAGCCCGCGTTCTGGATGTAGGTCTGCGTACCTGCCGTGATTTTGCCGAATAGCCAGCCGCTGTCCTTCAACAACGTCATCGACTCTCCGCCCCACGCGCCAAAGATGCTCAAGGTCATCACCAGCGGTATCACCACTTGCATAGTGGTCACGCCGAAGTTCCCCACGCCCGCATTAATGCCCAGCGCGGTGCCTTGCAAACGCTTGGGAAAAAACGTGCTGATGTTCGACATTGAACTGGCGAAGTTTCCGCCGCCCACGCCCGACCACAACGCCATCAGCTGAAACACCCACAGCGGCCAGTCCTTGTGCTGCAACGCGATGCCGGTGCCAATGGCTGGTGCCAGCAACATGGCGGTGGTGAGAAAAATCGTATTGCGCCCCCCCGCCAGCCGGATGAAAAACGACGCCGGTATGCGCATGGTCGCCCCCGCGATGCCGGCGATGGCCGTCAGCGTAAACAGTTCGGCCTGCGTGAACGGAAACCCCAGGTTCAGCATCTGCACCGTGATGATGCCCCACATGCCCCAAACGGCGAAGGCGCAAAGCAGCGCCGGCACCGAAATCATCAGATTGCGATAAGCGATGCGCTTACCAGTGGATTCCCAGAACGCGTTGTCTTCCACATCCCACTTTTCGATGTTGGCGCCACTGGCGGCGGGCGGGGCCTCGGAAAACGCGCCGGTTTGATCCATGCTTTTCATGATTACACCTGTGTCAGGACGTTACGTGACGGTTCGGGATGCTTGCGGGCCTCGGCCATGCTCATCGGCCGCACTTCGGTGAAATACATCCACATCAGCGACACCCACACGATGCCGAACATCAGCATGAACGCCGACGAACGCACACCCGTAAGATCAACCAGCGCACCGAACATGATCGGCAAAATGAAGCCGCCCAACCCACCCGCGAGGCCGACCACGCCGGACACCACGCCGATGTTTTGTGGATAATCGTCCGAGATGTATTTGAACACCGAGGCTTTGCCGATGGCGAAGGCGATGCCCATGGTGAACATGATGATGGTGAACATTGTCGGCCCCAGCCCGATGTGAAATGTTTTCGGCCCGGATACGGTTTGAACCGTGAAATCCGTCTGTGGATACGACAATAAGAACAGGCACACCAGTCCCACCCACAGCACCCACCACGTCACCGTGTGTGCGCCGTACTTGTCGGAAAACCATCCGCCGATGGCGCGCAGCACGCCGCCGGGTATGCTGAAGCCCGCCGCGAGCAGCGCCGCGATCTTGATGTCGAATCCGTATTCGGAAATGTAGTACTTGGTCATCCACAGCGACAGCGCCACGTAGCCGCCAAAGACGATGGAGTAGTATTGGCTGTAGCGCCACACCGTCGGATCCTTTAGCGCCATCAACTGCTCTTTGACGCTTACTTTGGCGGCGTCCGCTGTATGCGCCTCGTTGGTGTAGGTAAAAAACCAGAACGCAATCGCGGTGATGGTCATCACCACGGCATAGACCTTCGGCACCATCGTCCAGCCATAGGCCACCACGATGCTCGGCGCCACCAGCTTGGTCACGGCGGCGCCGGTATTGCCAACGCCGAAGATGCCCATGGCCAAGCCCTGCCGTTCGCGCGGAAACCAGCGTGCGCAGTAGGCGATACCGACGGTGAACGAGCCGCCGGCCACCCCGACGAACAATCCAGTCACGAGAAAATGCCAGAACTGCGTGCCCCAAGAGATCATCCAGATGGGAGCCACCGTGGACAACATGAGGATAAAAAATACGATGCGGCCGCCAAAGCGGTCGGTCCACATGCCCAAGGGCAAGCGGATCAACGACCCGGTGAGCACCGGCGTGGCGACGAGTATGCCGAACTCCGTTTCATTCAGGCCCAGCGTCTGTTTGATCGGGATGCCGATGACGGCAAACATCATCCAGACCATGAAGCATACCGTGAAGGCTGTCGTGCTTGCTGTCACCACCGACCACTGCTGAAAAGTTGCTGATTTTTCCGGGTTCATTGCTTGCTCCGTGTTCATGATCCGCGCAGTCAATGTATTGCCCGCTCTGCATAGACGACTTGATTTAGATCAAGTAAACGCCCTCTTTTGGTGCGACTGAATGGACAAAATCACAAAATTGGTGCGGCATCAAAAACCTTGATTCAAATCAAATAGCCGGTGCGCACGCGTGATACGGTATTTATTTGGGACAACACGGGAGGCTCTATGAAAATGGCGTTTGTGGTCTATTACGAACATGTGGATGCGCAAGTGATGAACATACTCAAGTCGCTGGGCATCGATTACTACACACGCTGGGAAAATCTGAAGGGCAAGGGCCGCGGCACCGAGCCACATATCGGTGTCGGCACCTATACCCGCATGAATTTCGCGCTGATGATCGCGTTCGAGGACGAAGCGCCGCTCGCTGCGTTGATCGCGGCGCTAACCGCCGCCAACGAAAAAGCGCGGCGCCCCGACGAACGCATACGGCTGTTTCAAATGCCGCTGGATCGCATTGTTTAGCCGCGGGACATGGGCCGCCGCGGCTTACGAAACGGGCGGTTTCATGCGTGCCAGTTGGCGCTCGTCCTCGGCGCAGCCCTGCAAATCCCCCACGCTTTGCAAGCGCTTTCGCGCGGCACGCTCAAGCAGAATCAATAACAGCTCGGCAGTGGCAAAGGCATCCGAGAGTGCATTGTGGCGAGCCACATGCGTTATTCCCAGGGCGGCACACCACGAATCCAGCGGCCGTTGATGGCCGCCATTGTTATTGGAATTGGAGTCGTGATCCAGCAGCGCGGGCGCCAGCCAGGCTGCGTCTATCCACGTCCAGCGCGGCGAAATACCGAGCGCATCTCGCGCGGCACGCTCCAGGAACAACCGGTCGAAATCAGCGTGATAGGCCACCAGCGTGTCATTGCCAACGAATGCGCTGAACCGCTGCATCGCCTCGTCCGCAGGCACGCCGGTGCGCTGCTTTCCGCCCGCGATGCCATGTACCAGAATATTGTCGTGCCCGCTCACCTCGGTTTGCCGCAGGATGAGTTCGATACACTCGGCGGGCCGGATCGCGGCGCCACTCACCGCCACCGCGCCGATCGACAACAACCTGTCCCGGCGCACATCCAGGCCGCTGGTTTCAACGTCCACCACGACAAAACGTGCCTCGGCCATCGGCACACGCCCGGCGATCCGGCGCGCACGATGCCGCCACCACGGTTCCAGCAGTCCCGCCAGGGGCCAAAACGGCATCATGGCGGCCTATAACTGGTAATCCAGTTTCAGCCGGCTTTGCAGATGCCCCGCCTGCCGCAGCGATTCCTTGAGCATGCGGCGATCCACTGCGTTGAGCCCGTAAGGATCGATCTGGTTGGCACGCGCGCGCGTGGTCAGCCCGCCGTGCTGTTGATGGCGCAAGCGCAGCGTCTGCAGGAAATCAAACGCACTAACGGCTGCTTCGATTTCGCCCAGTGACATATTCATCGTCGGCCCCGCCATGCGCAAGCGCTGCACGGTATTGGTCGCGGCCACGCCGTGTGCCAGCGCAAACACCCGCGCCGCGTCAATGATGATGCGCGCGCCGCTTTTTTTCAGATCGAGCTGGCCCTCCTGATCGACCGCGAATTCGCGCACCAGACCCAGCGGCGGCGTGCTTTCCAGCGCGATGCGCGCCAGATGGTACTGAAATGACCGTCCCGGCGGCGCCACCGTCACCAGGTGTTCATGCAAGGCGTCCGCGAGTGATGCGTTTCCGGTGATCGCGCGAAAATCAAAAAAAATGGACGCCTTGAGCAGCGCCGTTTCGTTGGGATGCGCGATCCAGCCGGAAAAGCATTCGCGCCACGCCGCGAGCGGCAGACAGAGTTCCGGGTTACGCGCCATGATCCCGCCCTCGCACAGCGGGAAGCCACACGCGTCGAGCGTCTCGTTAACACGGCTCGCACACGCCAGCAAGCGCGTCCGAAATGCGACCGAATCTTCCGCGTCCGCAAACACAATTCCGTTATCCTGATCGGTGGCCAGCGTTTGTTCGATCCGGCCCTCGCTGCCGAACGCAAGCCAACACCAATTGCCGATCGGCACGTCGGCCGCGGCCGCCTCGTACTCGACAATACGGCGCGTCAGCGTGTCGTTCAGCGCGCAGATCATCGACATCAATTGCGCGGCGCCCACGCCTTGCCCCAGCAAGCCCTCCGTCAAACCACGAATATCACGCGCCGCCTGCTGAAATCCGGCCAGCCCCGCTGCCGATTCGATATCGCGATTGATCTGCCGGATGCTGACGCGTTGCAGCGCAAACAGATCGCGTTCGGTGATCACGCCCGCCAGACGCCGCGATGCCGTAATGACCACATGGCGTATGCCATGCCGGGCCATGACCAGCGCCGCATCGTTCGCCGTGCCGTCCGCCTCCAGGCAAATGGGGGGCGCGGTCATGATCGAACGCAGCGGCGCCGCCAGATCGGCGCCCGCCAGAGTGACGCGCCCCAGCACATCGTGTTCCGTCAGTATGCCCAAGGGCTGGTGCGCTTCGTCCACCGCCACCACCGATCCCACCTTGTTCACGTGCATCAGCTCCAGCGCCGTTTTCAGCGGCGCATCGGCTGCACACGACACCGGCGGACGGCGCAGCAGGCTGCGCAGCGAGGTCAACGCGGATTGACGTTCCGCCACGCCGGCCGCGTATTGCCGCGCGAGCAGCGCACGCGATTGCCGTAGCAACGCGGCCATGCGGTCGGTGCAAAACTCGCGGAACGGCGCGCTCATTTCTACGAGCCGGTCGAAGTGATCGCGTGTCAACCGGTAACAGAACGTGTCATCGGCTGCGACATAAGTGCCCGTGACCGCGCGTTTCTCCATCAGCGCCGCTATAGAAAAGCACTCACCGGCCCCCAATACCAGGGCATCCGAGCCATCGGCAAGCCACGGCATCGGATGCCGTACGCGCACCGCGCCCTGCTTCACGATATACAGAAAAGCCGTAAGGCCCGATGCTGGTGCCAGTATCTCGGCGCCTTCCGGGTGATAGGTCACCTCGGTGTGCCGCGCCAGATACGCCAGCGCTGCCGCATCCATGCCGTCAAACGGCGGAAACGCCGCCAGCCGCTCGGCGATCGCATGGATCAAATCGGATGTGGTGTCGCGCGCCAACGTTGCCCCCTGTCAAGGCATGAGTCTAATCCAGTACCCCTCCAGTGAGCGACAACCGTGGCGCCGGACGCCCGGCGCCACAGCGGGCAAATCAGACGGGACGCGCGGTTACTTGCCGCCGGTTTTGCCGGCGCCAGGGTTATACATGTAGAGAATGGCGTTGCGTATTTCGGCGTCGGTGAGATCGGCCCGGTCGCCACGCGGCGGCATGCCGCCGTGTCCTCGAATGGCACTGCGCACGGCATACTCCACGCCCTGCTTGAGCCTCGGCACCCATGCATCCCGGTCGCCGACGCGCGGCGCGCCGTGCAGGCCATCCTGATGGCATTTATGGCACTGCGCCTGAAACACCTGTTGCCCGGTGAGAACGCCGCCCGGCAAAACCGTCGCGCTGCTCGCTTCGACCCGCGCCGAGGCATTGGGGTTGTACATGTAAAGAATGGCATTGCGAAGCTCGCCATCCGTGAGATCCGCCTTTTCGCCGCGCGGCGGCATGCCGGCATGCCCCGAGATCGCGGATCGCACCAACTGATCCAGCCCGCGTTTCAGCCGGGGGATCCACGCCTCGCGGTCGCCGATGCGCGGCGCGCCCGCGGCACCCGCCTGATGGCACTTGCCGCATTGCGTCTGCACCACCTGCTGGCCGGTGCGCAGGGCGGCTATTTCCTGTGCACTCGCAGGTTCCGTCCACTGGCCACCTGACTGATTCACCATATAGGTAATGGCGCGGCCGATTTCCAAATCCGTCAGATTCGCAGCGCCGCCATGCGCCGGCATTTTACGCACGCCCTCCACGGCGTGCCGCGTGAGCCCGCCCAAGCCCAATTCCGCGCGCGTCAGCCACGCCTGTTTGTCGCCGATTTTCGGCGCGCCTTTTTCGCCTTTGGCATGGCATTGGGCGCACACTGCCTCCACTACTTCCTTGCCGCCGCGCCCGGTGGCCTGCGCCAGCGCTCCGGATGAAATCGACAGCAACGTGGCAGCCGGCAAAATGGCGATCAATAACCCAAACCATGCACGATGGAACTTATTGTTCTTCATGATTTTCTCCATGCGAACGTTACTGCCAGCGGTAATAGTAGGAAACCCCTATGAAATGCGTCTTCTGGTTGGGATTCTGGAAAACACGCGTGCCATCCGAATAGGTGAAATTCGTCCAGGTCCAGTCATTGGTATCGACACGGTCGTAAATGTACTGCAGACGTATGCCGGAATTCTTCTGTATCGCGTATTTGGCAAACGCCTTCAGGGACGTGAGTTTGGTCGAAACATCGGGCAATGAGGCAATGGCTGCCCCGGCCAATGCGCGTTGACGGTACTCATCATTGATATCAGAGTAGCTGAGATCGGCACCCAGTTCGAGGCGATCCATTGGCTTGCCACGCAGGCCCAGTCCGAACGAATCACCCACATTGCGCAGGTTCGCCGCCTGACTGGTCGGGCACGTCATGGCGCCCGTGGTGGCATTGACGGTAACTGCACAAGTGGCCTGATCGGAACGCGCATCATTGCGCGAATACCAGGCTGTCGCCTGCAACGCCGCCGACACCGTGTAGGTGGCATCGACCGAGTAGTTTTGCGCCTTGCCCGTACTTGGCCCCATGCCCAGCGCGGTGCGCGGCTCGTATCTGTCTTTCGCGTGGTCAGCGAAGAACTGCAACGACAACTGATCGGCGGCCTCCCAATTCACCGACAACCGCACTTTATCGCGCTTGCGATCCGCCAAATGCGGGGGTGCGATGAGATTTGGCCCGAACGTGCCGGTGTTCGTCCGCGTAGTCAAAAACGGCGAGCCGTCACGGTCGCTGTGCACATAAGACACCGCGCCCGTGATCGTGTCGGACATTGAGCGCCGAAGTTCGGCGCGCCAGGATTTCTCTTCGGTTTGTTCACGTGCGCTGACCACGCGCACCGGCGAAAAATTGCGGTTCCTCTGGTCGTAATCGAAACCGCCGGTCAGACGAAAACCCATGGGCAACGCGTAACTGGCCTCCGCCTTGCCGTTCAGCGTGCGCATCGAGCGCGGTTCGTTATTGCCGTTCTGGGTGCCCGCAGGCGTGTTGTAAAGCACCACCGGCGTTTTGTCCGGTCGGTCTTCATAGCGAATATTTGCCAGCAACGACAGCTTGGGCAGCGGCCGTGACGTAATGCCCGCCTGCAACAACTTGGTATCGATGACGCCCCCCAGGTTGGTACGCCCGCTCAAAGTCGGCAGTACGATAAACGTATCGTCCTGCGTTTGGTGGGTATAGGCCGCCTTGAAGGTGCCTCGCGTGGTCGAGGTGAAATTGTATCCGCCGGACAAATGCAACTGGTGTGATTGATTATCCGGCGGCAAAGCCATGGGCGTCAGCGCAGGGGGGCCGGCAATCCCCCCCACGACATTCAGCAACTTGTTCTTGCTTTCAAAACTCGTTCCGTAATAGCCGCCCGAAAGCTGAAAGCGCTCGCCCGCGTAGGCCAGCGTCACATCCAGTTGGCGCGTGACCTGATCAATCGGGTCGGTGAGAAAATTAATCGTATTGCTGGTGCCTTGGCCATACATGCGAGCGCCATCTTTTTCTTCATTCTTGAAGCGCACCTGCACGCTGAAACCACCGGTAAATATTTTCTCGAAACCCAGCGACAGTGCGTCGCGCTTAGTCTTCATCTCAAGACTGTACGGCGTGGCTACGCCATTCACGGTCTGGGTGCTGCTGCCCGCGCCCGCCAAACGCGTGGTGACCGTGAGCGGATTGTAGCGCGGCGTCTCGCCATATTCCACAAAGTAGCCCCAATCACCTTGCCGGTTATGTTCAAAACGCAATTCGCGATTGTCCAATCCCAAATTGCGCCCGTTGAACTTGAGCCAGGTGCCCGTGGCATCGTCCCGGTTCACCACATTCACGTCGAGCAAGCCATACGCGCCTTTGTCCTTCAATCCGTTGTACTGTCCGAAACGCTGATTGTCCTGATTGACGTAACCTATACCCGCCTCCACCGAACTTTCCGGCTTGCTCTGTTGCTTTATGTCATCGTCGTCCTCGGCTGCCCGCGCCGGCTGAACCGCCAGGCTGGCAAGCACAGCCAGTACTGCCGTCGCAACCGCCGTGCGCTTGACGTGCAGGCCCATACGCGTTGTCATGATCGGTCTCCTTGGGGTTCCTTGGGTTTCGATTACCGCCGGAAAGTCCGCTCTCCCGACAAATCCGTCGGATTGTTGGTGCCATGAATATTGGTGTGACAATTGAGGCAGCCGCGCGCTATGGTGCCGGCGCCCTGCTGACTAAAGGGTGTCACTCCGCCGGGCAACGGCGGGATCACCGATACCTGCCCGCGATGCTGGGTCGGCTCATGGCATTGCTGGCACAGAAACGGCGGACGTGAGCGCAGCAAATTCGGCGTGGTCGTACCATGCGGATTGTGACAGATCGCGCAGTTTTCCTGCACTGGCTGATGCGTGCGCACAAATGGCCCGCGCTTCTCCATGTGACAGGTGTAACAAGTGTCGTTCACGCTGTCGCGTACCATCAGCGACGGGCCGACAGACCCATGCGGATTGTGGCAATCAGAGCACGTCACCTTGCCTTCCTTGATCGGATGGTGCGACGGCCGGCCGATCTGCGTGCGCTGCTCCTTGTGGCAGGAAAAACACACTTCGGGCTGCGTGGTCTTGTCGCGCACTTTGTCGTGTGCGGTATGCACCTGATGGCACGAGGTGCATGTGGTGTCGCGGCTGGCATGCGTGCTGCCCTGCCAGTGGATGCGTTTGCCGCCCTGATGGCAAGCGAGACAAGCCTGATTCTGAGTCTCGGCGGCCACTGTGGATTTTTTGCCAAACACACGGTCGGGACGCGGACGTTCCTTGGCGCCGGCCGGCCGGTTAATGTGCGTTTCGCTGGCGCCGTGGCAACTGGTGCAGGTCGGTGTGCGACCGTCAGCCACGGTACCGTGCTTCGTTTTACCGATAGCCAGCACCGGCGACTCTGCATCCGCGCCGTGGCAGCGCGTGCATTGCGCATCGCCCTTGAGCACCAGATCCTTGCGCGCCCCGGCCGGGGTCTCGGCCGGTTGTGCCGCAACTTGCGCGGACAACAGCACGGTGGAACCGATCACGATGGCGATCTGTATCAGTAACGTATCCAGCAGCCGGGCCACGGGGTGTTGAGGATTTTTCATTGTTCTGCCTCCTGTGCGATGCGATACGACGATATCGGACGGACGAACTATTTTTTCTTCACCGGCAAATCCTGCGGTCCCGGCCCGTCCGGCTCCTTGTGTGCGATGCCGAAGTGGCAATCTATGCAGGTTTTGCCATCTTTTTGCCCCTTGGCATGGCGTGCCTTGGCGCGCTCCGACTGCAAGGCAACGCTCATCGACTCCGCCTTGTGGCAATTGCGGCATTCCAGCGAATCAGTTTCCTTCATGCGCGTCCACACGCGCTTGGCCATGTCGTAGCGGTGTGCTTCGAATTTTTCCTTGGTATTGATCACGCCCGTGACGAAGTGCCCCCACAATTCGAAAGTCGCCTCGATCTTGCGCTTCACCATGGGGCCCGGCTCGCGCGGCACATGACAATCCGCGCACACGGCGCGCACGCCGGAACGGTTGGTATCGTGGATGGTGCCTTTGTACTCCGCGTAGACGTTGTCGCGCATCTCATGGCAACCGATACAGAATTTTTCCGTATTGGTCCATGCCAGCCCGGTGGCGCCCACCACCATCATCAGGCCGGAGAACAACAGCACGACCAGCCCCACCCCCAGCGCGAGCCGTACGCGCGAACAGTATTCACATTCTTGCGTGAACCAACGCCAGAATTTCGTGATCACGTTGATGCTCCGGTGCGCTTCGACGCGCTAACGCGACAAGACCCACTTTACGACGTTTCTGACCTCGGCCTCGTTCTTGGTCTTGAGTGAATCGTGCTCCTCTTCCTTGCCGTCCACCTTGACCTTCGGATTGGTGGTCAGATGTTTGGCCAGCGTCGCCTCGGCATCAGGCTTGCCTTTGTACTTCGCGGCAATTGTTTTGTAGGACGGCGCATCTTTCTTTTGCGCCACCGAGTGACACGTCAGACAACCGCTTTTCTTGACCAGTGCTTCTGCTGCGCTGTTATCAACGTCAGCGGCAACGCCCCATCCCGCCCATCCCGCGACTACTGCCACAACGACCTTCTTTCCCGTTAAGCCCATGATTTTTCTCCGTTTTTCTAAATCTGGCAACCGGTACGCTAGCGTCGGCACAATCTCTTGAAACTGGTTCGCCGCTGGGTTGCAGTCTAATAAAACGAACGAGACAGTGCATTGATATGGATCAAAGTAACGTCACTCAGGCGCATGCGCACGACATGCGCTCCACAGCCGTTTCCCCGCCTCGGATGCAACGACGCCGCCGATGCCCGCGCCAAATGCAAACAGTAAGCCCTGCACAGGCAGCGGCTCGAATCGGAAAATCGCCGCCACTGGCGCGATGTACAGGGAAGCCAGCAGCGCTGCCACGGTGCCGAGCACAATCCACCGGAGCGCGGGATTCGGTTGCGTCAGAGATGCGACAAACGGCATGCCGTCCATGCGATTCGCGAAAATCAAAGCCAGATTGCCGAACACGATGGCGGTGAATGCAAGTGCACGCGATTCGCCATCACTGTGTCCCTGTGCCAGCGACCATACAAAGGCCAGGCACACGCAGATCAGCACCGCCACTCCCGCCAGCAGACTGCCGCCAACGGTGCGCGCGTCAAACAAAGGCTGTGCCGGATCGCGCGGCGGCTGTGCCATCAAATCCGTATTGCCCGACTCCGCCTCGAAAACGATGGAGCAAGCCGGGTCAATGATAAATTCGAGAAACACCACATGCACCGGAAACAGGATCAGCGGCCAGCCAAACGCCAGTGGCAGAAAAGCCATACCCACCGTCGGCACATGCACTGAGATAATGTAGCGCATGGCATTGCGGATGTTCCGATAGATACGGCGCCCCAATCGCACCGTCTCCACAATCGGACCGAAATCGTCATTGATCAGCACCAGGGCCGATGACTCGCGCGCTACGTCGGTGCCGCGCAAGCCCATCGCCACGCCGATATGCGCGGCTTTGAGCGCCGGCGCGTCGTTCACGCCGTCGCCAGTCATGGCCACCACTTCGCCGTCGGTCTTGTAGGCCATGACGAGCCGCAGTTTTTGTTCCGGCGCGATGCGTGCAAAGAGATTTACGCGTCTAACCGCGGCTGCCAGCTTGGCATTGTCCATCGCGGCGATGTCCCCGCCGGTCAGCGCGCCGCCCTCAGTATCGATCCCGGCCTGCCGCGCAATCGCCAGCGCGGTGGCGGGATGATCGCCGGTAATCATCACCACGCGTATACCCGCCCGGCGGCACTCCGCCACCGCCGCCGGCGCCGATGCACGCAGCGGATCGGCCAGCGCAACAAATCCCAGCCAGCGAAACGGATATTGCGTAGGATCGGACAACCAGTCGGGCGATTGCCATGGCGCTTCGGCGACAGCCAGCAGCCGGAAGCCCCGTCCTGAGGCACGATTGACCTCGGCCATGGCCTGCGCGCGAGTGGCAGCGTCCAGGGCACACAGTGGCAGCACAGTCTCCGGCGCGCCCTTGATGGTCACCCTGCTCGCCCCGCCCTCGCCACGCAGCGAACGCCAGCCATGACAAATCGCAAGAAAGCCGGGATGCAACGGATAGTCTGCTTCCAATCGCCATTCGCGCCGCACAAGGGCCGCTGACGGCGCGGAGTCGATGGCGGCCTGTACGATGGCCCGCTCCATCGGATCAAACGGATCGAGTTCACATGCCAGCGCCGCTGCTTCCAGCAAGGCCGCTGCTTCGCCGTCCGGTTTGCGCCACATGCCTTGGTGGTAAACCTCGGCCACGCTCATGCGGTTCTCGGTCAGAGTGCCGGTCTTATCCACGCACAACACGGTGGTCGCGCCAAGCATTTCCACCGCGGGAATACGCCGCGTCAACACGCCGCGGCGGCCAATGCGCCACGCACCCAACGCGAGAAACACGGTCAGCACCAGCGGAAATTCCTCCGGCAGTATCGCCATTGCGAGCGTGAGCCCCGCAAGAACTCCGGCCAGCCAGTCGTGGCGCAGCACGGCGTAGGTCACCGCGAGCACGATGGACATCACCACCGCGATGGCGGCAATCAGGCGTACCACGCGGCCAGTCTCGATCTGCAAGGTGGTCTTGCCCTGCTCAATCGTTGCCAGTGACACGCCGATGCGCCCCATTTGCGTATGACTACCGGTGGCGGTGACTTCCGCGCGTCCCTGCCCCTTGATGACCAGCGTGCCGGAAAACACTCGCCCGCCCGGCGCGCCGTCCACCGACACGCTTTTCTCCAGCGGCATCGATTCCCCGGTGAGCAACGATTCATCCACCAGCAACCCGGCAGCCCAGCGCAGTTCCGCGTCCGCTGGCACGCGGTCACCCTCGGACAAAATCAGCAGGTCGCCGCGCACCACCTGCGCACCGGCGATGCGTTGCGGCGTGCCATCGCGAATCACCTGCGCGCGCGGACTGGAAAGATCGCGCAACGCCTCCAACGCGCGTTCACTCTTGCGCTCCTGTGTCACCGTAATCGTCACCACCACGATGACCGACGCGCCCAACACCAGCGCTTCACGCAAATCGCCCAGCAGCAAGTAAATACCGGCGCCGCCCGCGAGCAATAAAAACATCGGCTCGCGCACCACCTCAAGGGCAATGGCCAGCGTGTTGCGCGGGCGCGCCGCGGGCAGCGTGTTCGGCCCATCGGTATACAGCCGGCGTTGCGCCTCGGCACCAGTCAGTCCGGCGGCGCCTATACCGGTAGCGGGCGCGGCGGCGTCCCTTGCGCTGCGTGGGGCGTTCATGCTCCCGGCAACGTGCTTTCCCCTTGCCGTTGGCCACCACGCAGCGGCAAGTTCAATTGTACAAGTCCCATGTCGTTACCGTAATGCAGCGAAAACCCCAATTCGCGCGCCAGCGCCAGCATGCGCTCGTTGCCACGCAACGCCGCGCCGATCAACGCGCCGGTGCCGCGCGCGGCGCAATAATCAATGATTTTTTTCATCAACAGCCATCCGAGTCCCTGTCCCTTGCGGTCGGATCGCACCAGTATGGCGAATTCGGCGCTGGCGTTGTCGGGGTCGGCGATCGCGCGCACCACGCCCCAGGTTTCGGCCGTGGCCGTTCCCTCGTCGACACACGCGATGAACGCCATCTCGCGGTCGTAATCGATTTGCGTAAAGCGCGCCAACTGGTCATGCGACAGCACGCGCACCGAGTGAAAAAACCGCAAACGCAGGTCTTCCGCATCCACGTGCCGCAAAAATTGGGCGTGCTGCGGTTCGTCCTCGGGCCGGATCGGCCGCAACAGCACCTCGCGACCCATTTGCGTTACGCGCTCTTCCAGTTCGCTCGGATATGGCCGGATGGCCAGCCGGCCAGCGCTGGCCTGATCGGGCTTCGCGATGCGGATGCGCGCATCAAGCGCGATGACGCCCTGCTCGTCCAGCAGCAATGGATTAATGTCTATTTCCACGATGCCGGGCATATCCGCCACCAGTTGCGACACCTGCACCAGTGTGAGATGCAGCGCATCGCGATTCGCCGCCGGCCGGTCTCGATAACCATTCAGCAGCCGCGACACGCGCGTGTGCGAAACCATGTCCGCGGCCAGCGTCATATTTAATGGCGGCAACCCTACCGCGCGGTCGGCCACCACTTCCACGGCCACGCCACCCTGCCCGAACAGGATGACCGGCCCAAACACCGCATCCACCGCCGCGCCGACAATCACTTCGTGCGCCCCCGGCCTGACGATCATTTCCTGCACCGTATACCCGGTGATTTGCGCCTGCGGCATGCGTTCGCACACGCGCGCCGCCATGGCGGTGGCGGCGCGCCGTACTTCATCTGCATTCGCCAGATTCAAAACCACGCCGCCCACGTCGGACTTATGGACAATTTGCGGCGACACAATCTTCAGCGTGACCGGGAATCCCAGCTCGGTCGCTGCCCGCACCGCCGCCTCCACGTCCGCCGCGCTGGATGTGCGAACCACTGGTATGCAGTACGCCTCCAGCACACGGCGGGTTTCGGCCTCGGTCAGCCATTCACCATCGCGCTGCAGCGCTTCGCCGATGACACGGCGCGCCGTCGCCGCGTCCGGCGTGAAGCCCTGTGGTATCGACGGCGGCGTCTGCATGAGCAATTGCTGGTTGTGATAATACGCCGCGAGTTGCAGAAACGCGCTGACCGCCTGTTCCGGCGTGTTGTAACAGGGCACACCTTGTGACTCGAAGATATGTTGAGCCTCTGCCACCGCATCGGCACCCAGCCAGCAGGCCAGCACGCGGTGGCCCTTGATCCGCTCCGCGCAAGCGCGTGCAATGTCGGCTGGCGCCACGATGGCGGTCGGCACGTGGATAAACAGAATGGCATCATGGCCGGTGTCCCCCAGCAGCACGTCGAGGGCCGTGGCGTAGCGTGACGCGGTCGCGTCTCCCACGATGTCCACCGGATTGCCATGCGACCAGGTCGCGGGCAGAACGCGCTGTAATGCATCGAGCGTCGTTTCCGATAATTGCGCGAGTTGCCCACCGCGCATCGCCATGGCGTCCGCCGCCATGACGCCGGGACCGCCGCCATTGGTCAAAATCGCGAGACGGCTGCCGTGCACCGGCTGCGCGCGCGCCAGCGTTTCAACCATGTCAAAAAGTTCCTGAATGGTATCCACACGCAACATGCCAGCGCGGCGGATTGCCGCATCGTAGACATCGTCCGCGCCCGCAAGAGCGCCTGTATGCGACGCGGCCGCGCGCGCGCCTTCCGGGGCGCGGCCCGCCTTGACCAGCAGCACCGGTTTATTGCGCGCGGCAGCGCGCGCTGCCGACATGAATTTACGCGCGGCGGTAATCGACTCAACGTACATCAGGATGGCGCGCGTGCCGCCGTCACTGGCCAGATAATCCAGCACGTCGCCAAAATCCACGTCGACGGAATTTCCCAGCGAAATAAAATGCGAAAAACCGATGCCGCGCGATTTTGCCCAATCGAGCACCGCCGTGGTCATGCCGCCACTTTGCGACACAAAGGCAAGGTTTCCCGGCAGCGCCGCCGTATGCGCGAAGCTGGCATTGATGCCGAGACCCGGCGTCAACAGGCCGACGGTGTTCGGTCCCAGTATCCGCATTAAATGCGGGCGCGCGTTTTCGATCATCGCCGACACCAATGTCCTGCCTTGTGCGTCGCGCAGCGCCGACAATCCCGCCGTCAGCACCACGGCCGCACGCGTGCCGCGCGTGCCTAGCGCCGCGATAAGTCCCGGCACCGTGGCCGGCGGCGTTGCGATAACGGCGAGGTCGGGCGTCTGCGGCAGGCTGGCCACGTCCGCATACGCGCGCATGCCGTGCACGTGCAGGTGCGCAGGATTCACCGGATAAACCGATCCGGCAAATCCCCCGGCGGCGAGGTTGCGGATCACGGTCGCGCCAACGCTGCCCGCGCGATCGGACGCGCCGATCACGGCAATAGATGCCGGACGGAACAAGTATTCAAGATTGCGCACGCTCATGGGGTTCCGCCTGATAATGGCACGGTGGGCCAGCCCCTATTATATGAGGCCACGCGCCGCAAGGAACGCGGCTTATCGGCGCGCTTGCTGCTCGTGCGTTTGTTCCCGTGCCACGATACGCGCAATACCCGTCAGCTCTTCGGCAAGCACTTCAAGAAGATCGTCGATCGTAACAATGCCCACCAGCCGGTTTTCCGCATCCACAATGGGCAGGCGGCGCACGCCTTTAAACCGCATGATCTCGACGGTTTCATGCACCCCCATGCTCTCCGTCACGGTCGTCAGTTCCGGCGACATGATGTCCCCCACGGTAATGACCTTTGCGTCAAGATCCATGGCGTCTATTTCAACCACGACATCGCGGTCGGTCAGTATGCCCACGGGCACGCGCTTGCCGTCCGACTCGTCTACCACCACCAGACTGCCCACATGGTAATGGCGCATCAGCTTGCACGCCGCATTCACCGCCACATCCCGGCTTACATACACGACCTCCCGATTGCAAATCTCTCCGATAGTCATAATCTCTCTCCATGATCTTGATACTGTGATGCGATGCCAACGAGGCATGCTTGCCGGATGTGCAACTGCTATTCCTACCCGTCCAATTCGTACTAGTCATACGGTCAGACAATTTTAGAAGTACGGCCCGCAAGTGTGTTGATACAGGTCAATCGCACGTCGAGTGTACCGGACGGCGGCAGAAAATGGCCGCAGCAGCAATTTACCTGAGTGCCGTCAGCGCATCCACGAAGGCGCGACCGGTGTCCTGCGCAAGTCCGGCGTGCGTGACATGCCCCGCGCAGACCTGCAAGCCTTCGCGCAGTCCTGCATCGTCCGTGATGGCCGCGCGCAAACCCCGATTGGCAATCGCCAGCGCATGGGGCAGTGTCACCTGCGTCAGTGCCTGGGTTGCGGTACGCGCTACCGCAGAAGGCATATTCGGCACGCAGCAATGCACCACGCCATGCACGACGTAAAGCGGGTTTGAATGCGACGTGGGACGTGACGTCTCGCACATGCCGCCCTGATCGATGGCCACATCGACGATCACCGAACCATTGCGCATGTGTTTAACATCTTCCGCGGTCATCAGCTTGGGCGCCCGTTGTCCGCGCAGCAGCACGGCGCCGATCACGAGATCGGCGTCCCGCACCTGCATTGATACCGACCGTGCCGATGAAATCACGGTCTTCAGCCGCGCGCCGAAAACCTCCTCCAAGCGCGCCAGTGTCGCAGCGCTGCGATCCAGCAGCGTGACATCCGCACCCATGCCGATGGCCACGCGCGCGGCGTTAACCCCCACCGCGCCGCCGCCGATCACCACCACTTTGCCAGGCATAACTCCCGGCACACCGCCGAGCAGCACACCGCCGCCGCCATTGGCCATTTGCAACGCCCAAGCGCCGAACTGCGGCGCCAGACGCCCCGCGATCTGCGACATCGGAATCAGCAGCGGCAGCGAACCGTCAGGCGCAGTCACGGTTTCATAGGCCACGCAGGCGACACCACGCTCGATCATGGCGTCCAGCAGCATCGGATCCGGCGCGAAATGCTGATAACAGTACAATATTTGACCAGGATGCGTGAGCGCGAATTCAGCCGGCTGCGGCTCTTTTACCTTGATGACCAGCTCGCATTCATAAACCGCGCGCGCATCGCCGACGATACGCGCGCCCGCGTCAAGATAATGGCTGTCAGCATAACCGACGGCAGCACCGGCCCCGGCCTGCACCAACACGCCATGCCCCGCCGCCACCAGTTCACGCACGCCATCCGGCGTGGCACCCACGCGATATTCGTGGTTCTTGATTTCCGTTGGCACGCCGATGCGCATTGCGACCTCCGCAACTCTTCTTGGACTAACCGCATCAGACCATGATGGGACTGGCCGGGGTTTGACTTGCATCAATCCAGTGCGGATTGGCACTCACCGTCCTGCTGGCCTGCTACTCTGCACGCAATAAAAAATAGCCCGTGGCGATAATGTGCATCCGATTGCGCCATATCAATGCTCCATGCTTGGCATTGTGTCACGCTGCGTTACAATAACAAGACTATATTAAAATTATTATTTAATAATCAAATACTTACAATAGTTCACAGTCCATCAATGAAGACTTGGCGGCGCACGATGCGCCCCCGATTGGCCCGGCAAGTTGTTGTGGCCCTTTCCACGCTGATACTGCTGTTGTGTCAGACCGCGGCTGCGGTGTTCGCTTGCACTCTCACACCATCGGCGAGCGCCGCCACGGCCGCGCAGGCCTCTGCAATCGACGTCACCGCGGCGGCTCCCTGCGAACACCACGCGCTGAACGACGAGCGCCCTTTGCCGGCGCACGATTGCGCGACACGCTGCCCGTCGCGTGACGCGTCATTTGAAACCGCAAAAATCCATGTTCCTGATGCAACCGCGGTGCTTCTTACCGTGGTTGATGTGCGCACGTTGTGTACGCGTCCGCTCACCGCGCAAGCGCACGGACCCATCGTCGCCCATGCCGCATCACCGCCGCTAATACTCGCGTACTGCCGTCTGCTGATTTAAACCTCTGCTGTTCGTTGCACTGGCGCTGTACCGGTGCGTCCATTAACGAACTGGCGGAGGTTTTATGTCCTGCACAAACATTGCATTCCCGTTATATTCATCCCCGTGCCGTCGCGGCGTCATGTGCGGCACGTTGCTTATCATGCTGTTACTGGGCTTGCCCTTGCGGTTACTGGCTGCGAATCCGCTCACACTCAACGAAGCGCTCGCGATTGCAGTGCAAGAATCATCCCTGCTCGCCGCACAGCGTTCAGCCATCGCGGCCGCCGAAGCCGTCACCGGATCGGCGCGGGAGTTACCCGATCCCAAGCTCAAGCTAGGTATCGATAACCTGCCGCTCGACGGCGCGGACCGCTATAGTCTGACGCGCGATTTCATGACCATGCGCCGCATCGGCGTGGCCCAGGAGTTCACGCGTGGCGAAAAGCGCGAATTGAAAGGACAACGCGCGGAACATCAACTCGCGCGCGAACAAGCGCTGCTCGGCGACACCCGCGCCGGCGTGCGACGTGATGCCGCCACGGCGTGGATGGAACTCTATTACGCCGGACAGATGGCGAAAGCGGTAGATGCGCAATACGCCGAGACCCTCTTGCAGCGCGAGGCCCTGCAAGCCGGCATTGCAGCCAATCGCGTCACGCTGGCGGAACGGATCACGCTGGAATCCACAATGCAAATGCTGCTCAATCGCCGCACTGAATTTGAAAAGCAGGCGGCGCGCGCGCAAGCCATGCTGGGACGCTGGCTGGGCAATTCGGCCAAACGTCCGCTGTCAGCGCCGCCGGACACCGTGGCCGGCATGACGGCAGACCCACCGCTCGCCACGGCGAGTGGCGACCCACATGCGCCGCATCACCCACATCTGCTTTCACTGGAACGTCAAATCGACATCGCGCAGAGCGAGGCTGACATCGCCAAAGCCGCCACCAAGCCGGACTGGGGGCTAGAGGTTAGCTATGCACAACGCGGCCCCGGCTACAGCAACATGCTGACGTTTCAGGTGTCGATAGACCTGCCGGTGTTCGCCGAACGCCGGCAGAATCGCGAAGCCGCGATGCGTCTCGCGCAAGTGGAACAGGCGCGCGCGCTGCGCGAAGACGCGTTGCGGCAACACGTTGCGGAAGCAGCCGCCGCACGCGCGGTGTGGCAATCGGCCACGCAGCGCCTGAAGCGCTTTGATGACACCCTGCTGCCACTGGCGCGCGATAACGCTGCGGTGGCGCTAGCCGCTTACCGCAGCGGCCTGAGTTCACTGGCTGCCGTGCTCGATGCACGCCGCATGGAACTGGATCTGCGTCTGCAAAAACTTCAATTGGCAGCCGAGCAGGGCCGCGCCTACGCGCAGCTCATTTATTTTCTGCCCGAGGAGGTCGTCAAATGACCCGCAATGCATTTGCCACACTATTGGCAGGACTGGTGATCGCTCTTGCCGGCGTCGCCGGCGGCTATTGGTATGCCCGACATACCACACACGGCACGCCCACGGAACCCGCTGTGCCCAGCCCCGCGTCCTCCGCCACCCTGCCAAAATCCGAAGCTGCATCGTCGGCTGGGCGCCGTGTACTCTACTGGCATGACCCGATGGTGCCCGGCGCCCGCTTCGACAAGCCCGGCAAATCGCCGTTCATGAACATGGAGCTGGTGCCGGTGTATGCCGATGAAGGCGCCGGCGCAACGGATGAAGGCAAGGTAACCATCAACGCGCGTACCGCGCAGAATCTCGGCATCCGCATTGCCTCGGTGACGGAATCGCGCATGCCGATGGGGTTCACCGTGACCGGCACGGTAAGCGTGGACGAACGCTCGTTGAGTGCCGTACAAGCACGCGTCAACGGCTACATCGAAAAACTGCACGTGCGCGCGCAATACGACACCGTGACGCGCGGGCAGGCGCTTGCCGATATTTATTCGGCTGAATGGCTGGCCGCGCAGGAGGAGTATCTGGCCCTGAAACGCAGCACCCAGCCGGACGTGTCTGCCATCGCGCAGGCCGCGCGCGGCCGCCTGCTGTTACTCGGTGTGCCGGAGGCGCAGATTCAACACATCGAACAAAACGGCAAGGCCGAGCCGCGCATCACGCTCCAGGCGCCCGACGCCAGCGTGGTCTGGGAAATAAACGCGCGTGACGGCATGGCGGTCAGTTCCGGCATGCCGCTCTACCGCCTGGCCAGTCTCGGTTCGGTATGGGTGCATGCGGAGGTGCCGGAAAGCGAAGCCGCACTGGTGCGCTCGGGCGCGTTGGTGACGGTACGCGCGACCGCGCTGCCCGATGCGATTTACAAGGGCACGGTAGCCACGCTGTTGCCGGATGTGAACGCCACCACACGCACGATCAAGGCGCGCATCGTGCTCAACAATCCCGGCGCGCGGCTTAAACCGGGCATGTTTGTCACGGTGACATTGGGCGACGAAAGCAAGACCCTGTTGACGATCCCGGCCGAGGCTGTGATCAGCACTGGCAAACGCAATGTCGTCATCGTCGCAGAGGCCGGCGGCACGTTCCGTCCGGTTGACGTTGAATCCGGTCGCGACAGCGGTGGCATGATCGAGATACGCAAGGGGCTGACGGCCGGACAAAAGGTTGTCGCGTCAGGACAATTCCTGATCGATTCCGAATCGAGCCTGAAAACGACGCTGAACCGTTTGCAATCCGAACCGGCGGCACCCCAGTCTGTGCCGGCCACCACTGTGTCCCCTCAATCCCCGCAGCACACCGCCACCGGTAAGATCAACCGTATAGACGCCAAGGATGGCATGCTCGAACTGACGCACGCGCCGATACCCGCGATGAAGTGGCCCGCCATGACCATGATGTTCCGCGCCGCCGACAAGGCGTTGCTGGAGAAAGCCAAACCAGGCGACGAAATCGAATTCGACATGCTCGCCGAGCCCGGCAAGGATGGTGATTATGTGATTACGCGCATCACACCACGCGCGCCGCGCGGCACAGCGCGGGGAAACAAATGATCGCCGCGCTGATACGCTGGTCCATCGGCAACCGTTTTCTGGTTCTGATGGCGGCGGCCATCCTCACCGCTTGGGGCGTAGCGTCCGTGATGCGCATGCCGCTTGACGCGCTGCCCGATTTGTCCGACACGCAGGTGATCATACGCACCACCTGGCCCGGACAGGCGCCGCAGATCGTCGAGGATCAAGTCACCTACCCGCTCACCACCACCATGCTGTCGGTGCCGGGCGCAAAAGCGGTGCGCGGCTATTCGTTCTTCGGCGATTCATTTGTGTACGTGCTGTTCGACGACGGCGTTGATTTGTATTGGGCGCGCTCCCGCGTGCTCGAATACCTGAATCAGGTGCAGGGCCGATTGCCGCGCAACGCCAAAGCCGCACTTGGGCCGGACGCCACCGGCGTGGGCTGGATTTACCAATACGCGCTCATCGACAAGAGCGGACGTCACGATACCGGCCAGTTGCGCGCGCTGCAGGACTGGTTTCTGAAATATGAATTAAAAAGCGTGGCGAATGTCGCCGAGGTCGCCACCGTCGGCGGCATGGTTCGCCAGTATCAGATCGTGCTGAACCCCGACCGACTGCGCGCGTATTCACTGCCTGTATCGCGCGTCATCGCGGCGGTGAAAAACGCCAATCAGGAAAGTGGCGGTTCCGTGCTTGAGCTCGGCGAGGCCGAATACATGGTACGCACACGCGGCTACCTGAAATCACTCGACGACTTTCGCGCGATACCAGTGGGCCTCGGCGAGAGCGGCACACCAGTGCTGTTGAAGGACGTGGCGCGCGTACAGATCGGGCCAGAGATGCGGCGCGGTATTTCCGAACTCGACGGCGAAGGCGAGGCCGTTGGCGGCATCGTCATCATGCGCCAGGGCAAAAACGCGCTGGAGACCATCGCCGCGATCAAGGCAAAGATCGACAGCCTCAAGCCGGGTTTGCCGCCGGGCGTGGAAATCGTGCCGGCGTATGACCGCTCCGATTTGATTCTGCGCGCCGTCCGGCATCTGCGCGACAAACTGATCGAGGAATTCGCTGTCGTGGCGCTGGTGTGCGTGGTGTTCCTGCTGCATCTGCGCTCAAGCCTCGTGGCCATCATTACGCTACCCCTCGGCGTGCTCGCCGCGTTTATCGTGATGGTGCATCAGGGGCAGTTTATGCCGCTGAGCGCGAATATCATGTCGCTTGGCGGCATTGCCATCGCCATCGGCGCAATGGTCGATGCGGCCATCGTGATGATAGAAAACGCGCACAAGCACCTGGAAACCTGGCGGCACGCGCATGCCGGCGAAACCCTTTCCGAAACGGACCGCTGGCGCCTGATTGGCGACGCCGCCGTTGAAGTCGGTCCGGCGCTTTTTGTCAGTCTGTTGATCATCACGCTGTCCTTCGTGCCGGTGTTCGCGCTCGAAGCCCAGGAGGGGCGTTTGTTCGCGCCGCTGGCCTATACCAAGAGTTATGCGATGGCGGCAGCTGCCGGACTGTCGGTGACGCTGGTGCCGGTGCTGATGGGTTACTGGATACGCGGTCGGATCGTTGATGAAAATCGCAATTTAATCAGCAGGTTATTGATATTCCTTTATCGCCCGTTGCTGGCATGGACGTTGCATTCTCCGAAACTCACGCTCGTCGTTGCCATCATCGCACTGGCTGCATCGGCTTACCCCGCATCGCGCCTTGGCACTGAATTCATGCCGCCCCTCGACGAAGGCGATCTGCTCTACATGCCCAGCGCACTGCCGGGTTTGTCGGCGGGCAAGGCGGCCGAAATTTTGCAACTCACCGACCGCATGATTCGCACCCTCCCCGAAGTGGCGCGCGTGTTCGGCAAGGTCGGCCGCGCGGAAACCGCCACCGATCCCGCGCCACTGGAAATGATCGAGACCACCATTCAATTCAAACCCAAAAACCAATGGCGGCCTGGCATGACGCCGGAAAAACTCATCGAGGAACTCGACCGCGCCGTGCGCGTTCCCGGCCTCGCGAACATCTGGGTGCCGCCGATCCGCAATCGCATCGACATGCTCGCCACCGGCATCAAGAGTCCGCTCGGCATCAAAGTCGCGGGCCCGGACCTCGCCACCATCGAGCGCATTGCGTCGGACATCGAACGCGCGGTAAAAGCCGTGCCGGGCGTGACCTCCGCGCTCGCCGAACGCCTCACTGGCGGACGCTATATCGATGTCACCATCGACCGCGCGGCGGCGGCGCGTTACGGCATGAACATCGCCGACGTGCAGGACCTCATCGCGGCCGCGGTCGGCGGTGAAAACATCGGCGAAACCATTGAAGGCTTGCAACGTTTCCCGATCAGCGTGCGTTACCCGCGCGAGTTGCGCGATTCGGTCGAAGCCTTGCGCGCGTTGCCGGTGGTCACTGAACGCGGCGCGCAGATTCCGCTGGGCGCGCTGGCCAAAATCGCCGTCGTCGACGGTCCGCCGATGCTGCGCAGCGAGAACGCCAGACTGTCGGGCTGGGTGTATGTCGATATGCGCGGACGCGATCTGCAATCGACCGTTACCGATGCGCAACGCGAGGTGCGGGAACAGGTAAAACTCGCGCCGGGTTACTCGGTCACGTGGTCGGGCCAGTTTGAATATCTCGAACGCGCCAGAAGCCGGCTGATGGTGGTCGTGCCCTTCACGCTTGTCATCATCTTCGCGCTGCTCCACGTAATTTTCAGACGCGCGGACGAAGCGCTGCTCATCATGGCCGCAGTGCCCTTCGCGCTGGTGGGCGGTCTGTGGCTGATCTGGCTCCTGGGCTACCACTTGTCGGTCGCGGTTGCGGTGGGCTTCATCGCCCTGGCGGGCGTTGCCGCCGAATTCGGCGTGGTGATGCTGATTTACCTGAAACACGCGCTCGATAAACGCATCGCCATGGGGCAAGCGTATGACTCAGCCATGGTTACCGCGGCCATCACGGAAGGCGCGCTGCTGCGCGTGCGGCCCAAGGCCATGACCGTGGCCGTGATTCTCGCGGGTCTGCTGCCGATCATGACGACCGAGGGCACGGGTGCGGAAGTCATGCAGCGCATTGCCGCGCCGATGGTGGGCGGCATGATTACCGCGCCGCTGCTGTCGATGCTGGTGATTCCGGCAGCGTACCTGCTGATGCGCCGGCGCCGCCCGATGTGAACGCGCTGGTAAGCGATGTGGCGTGCGCCGCGTGACCTACGGCACGTGATGTGCGGTGCGCTAAGTAAGTTCGCCCGGCGCTTCGTGGTGCGCCGCCACCGGATCGCTGAAGCGGCTGCGAATGGCTTCGATTTCGGGCAGGATGTTGACAAACAACTCGACCAGCGTCGGATCGAAATGCCGGTGGGCCTGCTCTTTTAAAAAGCCGATGGCGGCTTCGACAGTCCAGGCCACCTTGTAAGGCCGCACCGATGTCAGCGCATCGAACACATCGCAAATCGCGACGATGCGGGCCTCTATGGGAATGGCATCTCCCACCAGCGCCTTGGGGTAACCGGAGCCGTCCCATTTCTCGTGGTGATTTTGCGCAATGGAACACGCCACCCGCAACACCGGCGCGGGATTGTTACCAAGCATTTCGACGCCGTAATCCACATGCTTGCGCATGATCGCCATTTCTTCGTCGTTCAGCCGGCCCTTCTTGAGCAGGATGTAGTCCGGCACGCCGATCTTGCCGATGTCGTGCAACGGGCTGGCCATGTAAATCATTTCCGTCAGGTGCGCATTCACACTGGCCGCTCGCGCCAGCGCGCGGCAACTGTGGCTCACGCGTGTGACGTGGTTGCCGGTGTCGTTGTCGCGAAACTCGCCCGCCTTGGCGAGCCGCCGCAAAATTTCGGCCTGCGTTTCCTTGAGTTCCTCGGTACGCTCGGCGACTTTCTGCTCAAGAATTTCGTTTTGCATCTCGCGCTCGCGGTACAGCATGCGCACTTCAAGATGGTTGCGAATGCGGTGTGCGAACTCGGCATCCACGAACGGCTTGGCGATGTAATCACGCGCGCCTTCCTTCAGCGCCTGCAGGCGCACCTCCGCGCCTTCGTGCGCGGTCAGCACGATTACCGGCATGAACTCGCCATGCAATTCGCGCTTGAGCTGGCGCATCACGTCAATGCCATTCATCACCGGCATTTCCATGTCCAGCAAAATAAGATCATACGGACTGGCCGAGTAGGACGCGGCCACCGAGACCGGATCGGCGGTCAATTCAATGTGTGCGTAACCTTGACGCCGAAGCATGACCTCCATGAGATCCAACTGGTCTTCATTGTCATCCACCACCAGAATACACGCACCGCGTATTCTGGCCTCCAGATCGCCGGACTCATTCTTATTATCTGTCATCACGTGTCCCGATGGCGGCAGCCGTTTGTCCGATAGGTCATAACCGGCCGAAATTACCATAACTTGCAGTCCCGCTGGCGCGCGGCTGCGAATCAGGTTGCCTCGCCGTTCATCCTACCGCCACTATGCGCCTTTCATCTATTGCCTTTAACACCGCATTGGTCACCGCGACGGTGTAGGCGGCGTCCTCCCCGTCTGGCAAGTTGCCGCGCTTTCCGCGCAGTTCGGCTTCGAAAGACCGCACTTCGAACTCGTATGCCGGATTGACGGGAAAACGCTCCACCGTGGCGCCGTTTTTGCCGCGCACGGTTATTACGTGCTCGGTTACCCAACGCAGGGGCGATGTCACCAGCGTAGCCTCCGATCCTTCAATCACCAGGTTGTTCTCGCCATGCGGCACTTCGCGCGTGGCACGCACCTGCGCGTGTCCGCCGCCGGACAAACGGCCCAGCACATTAAAACTGTCGTCGGCGTGGCCGTCGCGACGATCCGGATTGGTAAACGCACTGACCTCGACAAACTTCTGCCCGCTGATCCATTGCACCAGGTCGATCAGATGCACGCCCACGTCGTACATCACGCCGCTTTGAGCATTATCGAGGCGCCAGGTCTTGCGCGGCGGCATGGCGGACGTGCGCTCCAGCGACATCGAAACAATTTTGCCGAGTTGCCCTGAGTGCACGATTTCCCGGGCGCGCGTGACAGCGTTATCCATGCGAATCTGGTGCGCGATGCGAAGAATCACGCCCGCCTGCTTGCAGGCATCCGCCATCTCGCGCGCTTCCGCGGCGTGCATGGCAAACGGCTTTTCGCACAGCATATGTTTTTTGGCCTTTGCCCCCGCCAGCACGGCCTGATGGTGAATCGCGTTTGGCAACGCGATATACACGGCGTCGATATCGGGATCATTCAGCAGCGCGTGTAAATCACCGGGGGTGCGTGGCACCTTGAATCGCTCGGCGAACGCCTTGCTTTTTTCGGGCGAACTGCCGAGGCATGCAACGATTTCCGAACCGGGGCTGTTCACCATGGCGGGCGCGACAAAATCGGCCGCCGCCCAGCCTAATCCAACAATGCCCCAGCGTACGGGTTTGGTTTCGCTCATGATTTGCAATACTCCAAGATAAGTTCAAAAAACACACCGCAAAGGCGCAAGGAACAGCCGCAAAGAAGTGTTTTGTTTTTCTTCGTGTTTCCTTTGCAACTTTGCGGTCAAGTTAGGTAATCACGCACCGCACAACTTGCGCCGCGCTTCCCGGTATTCGCGCTCCATGCGATCGACCAGTTCGGCCACGCCGGGCACATCGTCAATGTTGCCGACACCCTGCCCCGCGCCCCAAATTTCTTTCCACGTTTTAGGACGCGCTTCGCGATTGCGGTATTCGCCTGGCGCTTCGTTCGACGGCAGATGCTCGGGATCGAGCCCGGCGTTGCGGATGCTGCCCGCCAGATAGCTGCCATGCACGCCCGAGAACAGCGGCGTGTAAACGATATCGCCCGAGTTGGATTCCACGATCATTTGCTTGTAGCCGTCCACCGCCATCGACTCCCGGGTGGCGATAAAACGCGTGCCGATGTACGCGAGATCACAACCCATCGCTTCCGCGGCCAATATCGCGGATCCATTCGTCAGCGCGCCCGATAGCACCAGCAGGCCTTGATGGATACGCCGCAATTCGTTGACCAACGCAAATGGATTCAGCGTGCCCGCGTGGCCGCCAGCCCCGGCACAAACGGCGATCAATCCATCGACGCCGGCTTCGAGTGCCTTTTCGGCGTGACGCACTTTCACCACATCGTGAAGCACCATGCCGCCGTAGGCATGTACGCGCGGCACGATCGCCGCGGGCGCGGAGAGCGAAGTGATCACGATCGGCACCTTGTGCGCCAGCACCACTTCCAGATCCTGATCGAGGCGCTTGTTGGCTTTGTTCAAGATCAGATTGACCGCGAACGGCGCGACCTTCTTCGCGGGATTGTCGCGCGCATATTGGGCGAGTTCGGTTTCGATGCGCGTCAGCCACTTGTCGAGTTCTTCCTGCGGGCGCGCGTTCAGCGCGGGAAACGATCCGATCACGCCGGCCTTGCATTGCTCGATCACCAGCTCGGGCCCCGACACCACAAACATCGGTGCGGCGAGCACTGGCAGACGCAAACGTTGACGCAATTGCTCAGGCACACTCATATTTAACCCCATGTTTATAAACATTTATTTTTAGATGCTTGACGCTGAAACCGCGCCGGTACGCGCTCGCTCAGGCTTTCGAGGAACGCCACCAGATCACTGATTTCCGTTTCGCTTAACTTCAGCGGCTGCAACACCGTGTCGGTCGGCACCGCGTCGGGCATTACATCTCCGGCGTAGATATGCGCCTGGTGTAACAGCGTCACGTCGAGTTCGGAATAATGTTTCACCACGTCACGCAACGTGGCGAGATGCCCATTATGCATGTAAGGCGCGGTGAGCGCGACATTACGCAGCCCCGGCGCCTTGAATTGTTCGAATGTTTGGGGCACGAGATCCACAAAACGCGTCGATTGACCGGTCGCGCGGGCCTTGTCATCGTTATACGCGCCGAGCAAATTCAAGCGGCTGGCGCGCAGCATTTTGATGCCCTGATAACGACCCCAGTCTATGCCACCGGATTTTTTGACGATGGGAATGCCGACTTCGTGAAACTCGCCGTGGGTGAAATTCGGTCCGAAGTGACACAGACTGCAATTGCCCTTGCCCATGAAAATCCGCGCGCCGCGCAGCGCGTTGTCGGGATAATTTCTTGCCGCCGGCCAATCGTTGCGCATCACCGCATCGCGAAAATCATCAAACGGGGTACGCCCGGTCACCAGCGTTTCCTGAAACGCCGCAAGCGCCTTGCCAAGATCCATCATCAACGCTTCGTCATCGGATTTGGGTGCGTGACCGAACGCCTTGCGGTAACGACAGGCAAGATCGCTGTCATTGCGCACCAGCGACGCTACCTGCCGTTCGCTCGCGCCCATCTCCTTCGGGTCGAGCATCGGGCGCACACTCTGCGACCACAAATTATCATTTGCCCCGTCCCAGCCGAACCAGCGCTGGTAACGCACGTTCAACACGCTCGGCGTATTGCGATCCACTTCACCGATGGCCACGCCGAGCTTGCGCCCATCACTCCAGTTTTTTTCGGGTATATGACAGGTCGCGCACGACACCGTGCCGGTGCCGGATAGCCGCGGCTCAAAAAAGAGTTGTTCGCCGAACGCAATTGCCTCGGGCTTGCCCGACACCCGGTTACTCGCATCGCGAGTCCACGGCGCCGGCCACGGACCATGACGCAGCACCAGACGGATTTCTTCGGCGTTAAGTCCGAGCGGATTACCCTGCGCGACCACCATCACCGGCACGCACGCCGCCGCCAGGGCAACTACACGAAGAATTTTGGACTTGCGAATCAACATGGAAGTAGGCAAGAAACAGAGTTGGATTATCCCATTAAATCGGCGAAAATCCGCACTCACACCCCTCGGGCACACATCATGAGCAAAGAATATCTTCCGCACTTCAAACCGCCGGCGGAACGCAGCAAAAGCGCCTTGTGGTTTGCCTTTTACCAGGGCCGCGTGATGGTGCGCATGTCGGACGGCGCGCCCGCCGTGCTGACCTGCGCGCACCCCAACGACCACGGCCTTGAAACCGCGCAGGAGCATTACCTGGGCACCTACGGCGGCGACCACTGCTACGCTGCCGAGATCGCCGAAGCGCAGCTTCCGCAGGGCGTACCCGAGGGCCATGCCCTGCTTGGGCTGCGCGATTTACTCAATCACATGGACGACACGCTGGCGGGATTATCGGGACGCGCGTTGCAGATTCTCGAATGGAACCGCAATCATAAATATTGCGGACGCTGCGGCAATGAAACTGTGCCGCGCGAAAACGAACGCGCGCGCACCTGTTCCGCGTGCAAGCGCACCAGCTATCCGCCGGTGGCGCCCGCCATCATGATTCTGATCACCCACGGGCGCAAACTGCTGCTCGCGCGCAAGGTTGGCTGGGGCAACACGCGTTACTCCGCGCTGGCGGGTTTTGTTGAACCCGGCGAAACGCTGGAATCCACCGTGATTCGCGAAACGCGGGAGGAAGTCGGCGTTGAAATCAAGAACATCCGCTACTTCGGCAGTCAGCCATGGCCCTTCCCCAACAATCTGATGATCGCCTTCACCGGCGAATACGCGGGCGGCGAAGTCACGCCCGACGGCGTCGAGATCGAAGAAGCCACCTTTTTTGACGTCGATGAATTGCCCAATCTGCCGCCGGGCATCAGCATTTCGCGGCGCATGATCAACACCGTGGCGGCGGAACTGCGTAAACTGCCCAAGACCTCATGAATTCGCTCCAGCAAACCAAACAACTCGGCCAGAGTATCTGGCTCGACAATCTGTCGCGCACCTTGATTCACGAAGGAGGCCTGCAACGCCTGATCGCCGAAGACGGCATCAGCGGCGTTACCTCCAACCCGGCGATTTTTTTTAACGCCATCAGCAAGAGCCCTTACTACCGCGACGATGTCGCGCGGCTGAAGGCTGCCAACACCTCCGCCGAGCCGCTGTATGAAGCGCTGGTCATCCCCGACATACAGGCTGCCTGCGATCTTATGCGCCCCGAGTACGAACGCACGCACGGACGCGACGGTTATGTGAGTCTCGAAGTATCGCCCGCGCTGGCGCACGATGCGCCGGGCACGGTCGCGGCGGGATTGCGCCTAAAAGCCGCCGTGGAACGCAAAAACCTACTGGTCAAAGTGCCGGCCACGCGCGCGGGATTGACCGCCATTGAAGCACTCATCGCGCAAGGATGCTCCGTCAATGTCACGCTGATGTTCTCGCTAGCGCATGTCAACGCGGTTGCGCAGGCCTATGTGCGCGGCTTGCAACGCTTGGTGGAAGCCGGCGGTGATCCGCGTCCTGTGAAATCAGTGGCGAGTTTATTCCTGAGCCGCGTGGATACGCTGGTCGATAAACAACTCGAAGCCGCGGAACGAACGGGCGGCGACGCACTCGCGCTGCGCACATTGCACGGCCGGGCCGGCATAGCACTGGCGAAACTCGCATATCGCGATTACCAGAAAACCTTCACCAGCGAAGCGTTTGCAAAACTCGCCGTGCAAGGCGCAGCGCCGCAATTCATGCTGTGGGCCAGCACCGGCACCAAAAACGCCGCCTACAGCGATGTGATGTACGTCGAATCCCTCATCGGGCCGGAAACCATCAACACCGTGCCGGATGCAACCCTCAATGCGTTTCGTGATCACGGCAAAGCCGCGGCTACGTTGGAAGACGGCATGGCTGACGCGCAAGCGCACTTCAACGCGCTGGCCAAGGCAGGCATCGACATGCGCGCGGTCGGTGAAACATTACAAAGCGAAGGCGTGACACTGTTTGAACAGGCGTTTGAGCAATTGCTGAAGCTGCTGGCGTGAGCCCACCATCAATCATATAAGCAATTGTTTTTTTAAATGATATTTAACGGAGCCCCTTGATGTTTCAAGCCGTGCGCTGGCAGCCCGTACTGCTGAGCAGTTGCTTCTTGTCGATGGTGACTGCTTTCGCCAACGCGCAAACCCCTGGCCCCTATCCCAACCGGGCATTACGTTTGATCGTTCCGACGGCGCCCGGCGGCGCGGCCGATACGCTGGCGCGCGTGGTTGCGCAAAAACTGACGGATAGCTGGGCGCAGCAGGTGGTGGTGGACGCGCGTGCCGGCGCCAACGGCAACATCGGCGCGGAACTGCTCGCCAAATCGGAACCTGATGGTTACACGCTGATGATGGGCACCATCGGCGTACTCGCCATCAACAAGAGCCTGTACGAAAAAATGGGCTATGACCAACTGCGGGATTTCGCGGCGGTCGGACAACTGGTCACATTTTCGCTATTGCTGGTAGCCACTCCCAATCAGCCGTTCACCACCATTCCCGAATTGATTGCCCACGCCAAGGCCAATCCCGGAAAACTTAATTATGGCTCGCCCGGCACTGGCGGTTCACCGCACATGGCCATGGAACTGTTCGCCCGGATGGCCGATATCAAACTCGTGCACGTGCCATACAAAGGCTCAGCGGCCGCGACAACCGACGTGGTCGGCGGCCAACTGCAATTGATTTTCGGCGATCCACCCGCGGCACTCGGCCATGTGCGCTCCGGGCGACTGCGCGCGCTGGGCATCAGCGGGCCATCGCGGCTACGCGCCGCCCCGGACATTCCCACCATATCCGAAGCGGGACTGCCCGGTTTTGCCGTGACCAGCTACCTCGGCATCGTGGCGCCGGCACGCACGCCGGCGGGCATTATCACGCGCATCAACGCGGACCTGAATCGCATCGCGGCCCAGCCGGATACGCTCACGCGCATCGATGCCATGGGCGCGCAACCCAAAACCGGCACACCCGAGGAATTCGGCGCGTTGATCCGAAACGAAACCGCGCGCTGGGCCAAGGTTGTCGCGGAAGCCGGCTTGAAAGCGCAATAACAGGTAAACGGGATCGCGCCGGATTGCGTTACAGCAACTTGCGCCGGGGTTGGGTAACCAAGACCAGCCAGCGAAAACTTGTTTGGCTTTAAACAGCCTTCCACAAACACTTGCCGCCGCTGGCCTTGTCGATTTCCGCCATCTGCTGATCGTGCGCGGCGAGTTCCTCGTCGCTGGCGCGCAGCACGATGATTTCCACCTTGCCGCGCTCGCCCACTTCGGTTCGCGCCACCGTGGCCGGACCGGCTTCGATCATCAAGCTGCCCTGCCCTCGCGTCATCGCCAGATAAACTTCGGCGAGCAATTGCGCGTCGAGCAACGCGCCGTGCAAGGTGCGGCCCGCGTTGTTGATTTGATAGCGCTCGCATAACGCGTCCAGGTTGTTTCGCTTGCCTGGATGCAACTCGCGCGCCTGCTTTAGGGTATCGATCACGCTGGGGCACACCGCGCTGATCGGCTTCATGCTGAGCAGCCGCAGTTCGTGATTCAAAAACGCGATATCAAACGGCGCGTTGTGAATCACGAGTTCCGCGCCCGCGATGTAATCCAGAAACTCCTGCGCGATCTCGCGAAACTTCGGCTTGTCCGCGAGAAACTCACGCGTGATGCCATGCACCTGCAACGCGCCTTCTTCACTGTCGCGCTCGGGATTGATGTAGCGGTGAAAATGTTTTCCGGTCGGCTGGCGATTGACGATTTCCACGCCACCGATTTCGAGTATGCGATTGCCCAGTGCCGGATCGAGGCCCGTGGTTTCGGTGTCGAGTATGATTTGACGTATGTGGGCCATCAGCGCGCCGCCTCGACCGATTCGACACCGCGATTGGCCAGCTCGTCGGCGCGTTCGTTGCCATTGTGCCCGGCATGCCCTTTCACCCAAAGCCACTTGATGTCGTGCTGCTGCGAGAGCGCGTCGAGTTCTTTCCACAAATCATCGTTTTTCACCGGCTTTTTGGCCGAGGTACGCCAGCCGTTTTTTTTCCAGCCATGTATCCATTCGGAGATGCCCTGCTGCACGTATTTTGAATCGGTGTGCAGCTGCACGGTGCAGCGGCGCTTGAGCGCCTCCAAGGCGCGGATCACCGCGAGCAGTTCCATGCGGTTGTTGGTGGTAAGGCGCTCGCCGCCGAAGAGTTCTTTCTCCGTGCCGTTCATTTCCAGAAGCGCGCCCCACCCGCCGACGCCCGGATTACCCTTGCAGGCGCCATCGGTATAAATTTTCACCACACTGCTCATTGCGCTTCTCCAGGCCGGCGCGCGGCCAGTTGTTCTTCGCGTTTTTGCGGCACGGCCACCAGTTGCTTGCCGGGCACCTGCCGGGGCCAACGCGGCGTAATCACACGCATGCCGCGCACGCGTTTGATCGCATGCAAAAAGGTGACCGCCCCGCTGATCGGCCACCAACGATCACCGGCCGATTCCATGAACCGGAAGCGATCTATCCATTTCTGGCTGGTACAAGGTGGCACATAACAACCCATGGCGCCGCCCGCCATTTCGAAACCCAGCAACGCCAGCCAGTCTTTAATCCGCAACAGGTGGATGAACCGTCCGCGCCACGGATAACTGCCCTGTTGCGCGAACGAGTGCCAGGCGCCCCACAGGCTCATGGGATTAAAGCAAGTCAGCACCAGATGGCCATCGGGCACCAGCACGCGTTCGACTTCGCGCAAAATTTGATGCGGGTTGTCCGAAAATTCGAGCACGTGCGGTAGCAATACCAGATCGACGCTGGCGGTAACAATGGGAAGTTCCGCGCTGTCCGCACGGAGTTGAGCGCCATGGTCACGATCCACCGTGGCGCGTAAGGGCATGCGATTGGCGCGCAACAGGTCGATGCCGGGGAAGCCGATTTGCAGCGCGTTGTAGCCGAAAATATCGGTTACGGTTTTGTCGATGTAGGCGCGCTCGCGCTCCAGCAAATACTGCCCCAGCGGGGTTTCCATCCACGCGGCGGCAGATAATTCGACTGAGGGATTTTCGATTGACACGCGCGAAGTTTAAATCAAATAATAGCTTTGCTGAAATTCGATGTATTGACCGTTTTTTCAAGCCTGATTTTTTCAAATACAGGTGTTGGAAACTGGATACTGCCGGACCTTTTGCCGGACCTTTTTCGCGAGCCCCCATGAATAGCTATGAGATCGTCCCGCTGCGCGCCTTCAGCGACAACTATATCTGGACCATCCGCGACGCCACGCACGCCATCGTGGTGGATCCGGGCGACGCACAGCCGGTGCTCGACTACCTGGCCGCTGAAAAGCTTGAGCTTGCCGCCATTCTGGTCACGCACCACCATTCCGACCATATCGGCGGCGTGAAAGCCTTGATCGCGGGCCGCGCCATACCGGTTTACGGCCCGCACGATCCGCGCGTGCCCGACGCCACGCGGCGGCTCGCGGAGGGCGAATCGATCACACTGCCGCATTTTGGCATTCAGCTCACGGTGCTTGAAGTGCCCGGCCATACCACCAGCCATATTGCGTATTACAGCAGTCCCGCGGAACGCATCCTTTTTTGCGGAGACACCCTGTTTGCCGCAGGCTGCGGACGCCTGTTTGAAGGCACGCCCGCGCAGATGCACGATTCGCTCGGCAAGTTCATGCGCCTGCCTGACGATACGCGGGTGTACTGCACGCATGAGTACACGCTGTCGAACATACGTTTTGCCCGCGCCGCCGATCCCGCGAACAACGCACTCATCGATTGGGACGCACGCGCTCGCGCCCTGCGCGAGGTGGATACGCCCACGGTTCCGACCACCATCGCGCTTGAACGCGCCACCAATCCGTTCGTCCGCTGTCATGAAGCGGGCGTCATCGCCAGTGCCAGCCAGCGCGCCGGCAAGCCGCTGCCCGACCCGATCAGCGTGCTGGCCACGATACGCGAATGGAAGAATAGTTTTTGATCGTGACGACTTTGTGGCGAATGTTCCGGCCGCCCTTCAAGGCCGCGTTTTAAGTGATTGTTTTTAAATGACTATTTAACTTGACGCCAAAGGCTTCAGCAGCTACCATGCGCGAGTTAATCTGAACGGAGTGCCTCCTGATGCTTGAACTTCCGTGCAGGACGGTTGTGCTGTCAAAATGGCTGTTTGCCATGACGGTTTCCGGTGCGATGCTTGTCAGCGCTGGCTGCGCCCAAATTCCGACCGATGGCATGGAAAATGCGTCGCTCGGTACTACGGGCACCACGAAAATCTCTCAGAGCGACACTTCGTCCCTCATTGATTGGCCAACCCCTTCCCTTTCAAATACCCCGGCGCCGCCTCCGCCCGAGCCGACGCTGCTGCCGAAAGCCGAGCGACCGGGTGACCGCAACCCGGAAATTCTGCGCAACAGCCGGCGCGGTTCCACATCCAGTGCGTCAAATGACAACGCTGGAAACGCGGCTCGAGAAGCCCGCGACGTGTGGCAGCGCATCCGCGGCGGCTTTCAGATGTCGCACATGGACGGCAATCTGATACGTGATTGGGAAACTTATTACGCCAGCCGCCCCGAGTATTTTGCGCGCATGATTGAGAATAGCCGCCCGTTTCTGTACCACATCATTACCGAAGTCGAGCGCCGCGGCATGCCCTCCGAAATCGCGCTGCTGCCGATGATTGAATCCGCATACAACCCGGTGGCCTATTCCAGCGCCCACGCATCGGGCATCTGGCAGTTCATCCCGTCCACCGGCAAGAATTACGGACTCAAACAAAACGGCTGGTACGACGGCCGGCGCGATGTGATCGCCGCCACCAATGCCGCGCTCGATTACCTGCAAAACCTGCATGGCATGTTCAAGGATTGGGAACTGGCGCTCGCCTCATACAACTGGGGTGAAGGCGCCGTGCAGCGCGCCGTTGACCGCAATCAGGCCAAGGGCTTGTCGGTCAATTATCAAAGCCTGACCAACATGCCCGCGGAAACCCGCAATTACCTGCCCAAGTTGATCGCGGTCAAAAACATCATCGCCGAGCCGGAACGTTTCGGGATCAATCTTGCCAGCATTCCCAACGAACCCGCCATTCAAGCCATTACCGTGAAGCGCCACATCGACGTGGCGGTGGCGGCAAAGTTCGCCGAGATGACGCAGGAGGAATTCAAGTTCCTGAACCCGGCGCATACCAAGCCGGTGATTAATGCGAACAGTGCTGAAACCATCGTGTTACCCATTAGCAAGGTACCCACGTTCATGGCCAGCCTCAACGAAAACGAAGACAAACCGCTGGCATCTTGGAAAACCTATACCGTGAAAGCGGGCGAGCGCCCGGAAACCATCGCCGCACAATACCGGATTTCGGTCGCCGAACTGAATCAAGCCAATAATATCGGCGGACGCCGGCGCATCGTCACGGGACAGACCATCCTGGTGCCTTCCTTGGGCGAACTGCAACCCGAGTTGGCCGAGGTATCCGCGATTGCCGCAATGCTACCAGTGGCGTCAAGCGGCCCGGCGCGCCGTGTTGCGTTGCGTACGCCTGCGGCCAAGGCAGCACCAGGACGCCGAGTGGTAACGCGGGTGCCGGCGAAGCCGGCAGCAGCCAAACCCACCGCGCGCAAGCCTGTGGCACGCACAGCCAGCCGTTAATTTCCGCTCGCTGGCGGCGTGAGTCGCCGTCAAAGCCGCGTCATGCTTTACGCGCCGATCCGTGGCTGTCGAGATGGCAGCAAGCCGAATGGGTTGCGCCGTATAAAACCATTTCCGGATAACGCACGCTGCAATGGGGCATCGCCTGGGGACAACGCGGGTGAAAATGGCAGCCTGCGGGTGGATGTACTGGTGACGGAAGGTCGCCCTGCAGTCGAATGATCTGACGCTGGGTCGCGGTATCCACATCCGGCACCGCCGACAACAATGCGCGCGTGTACGGGTGGCGCGGTTCACGCAGCACTTCATCCACCAGGCCATGTTCCACGATGCGCCCCAGATACATCACGGCGAGTTCGTGTGCGATGAATTCCACCACCGATATATTGTGCGTGATAAATAGATACGATAATCCCTTGCGCGCCTGCAAATCCTTCAACAGGTTAAGTATCTGCGCCTGCACCGACACATCCAGCGCGCTGGTGGGTTCGTCGCAAATAATGAGTTGCGGATCAACCGCCAGAGCCCGCGCAATGGCAATACGTTGCCGCTGCCCGCCCGAGAACTCATGCGGATACCGAAACTTTACATCGGGCGGCAACCCAACCTCTACCAACAATGCGTCAATTCGCGCCATGCGTTCCGTGCCCATGCCGCGACTGCCGCCCGCTTCGCCCACACCCAGCGCCGCCATGCCTTCTTCGATGGTCTCAGCCACGCGCATGCGCGGATTGAGCGACGCATAGGGATCCTGAAAGATAATCTGCACATGACGGCGGCGCTCGCGCAAGCGCTTGCGCGTGAGGCCGATCAGATCCTCCCCGTCATACAGCACCGCGCCGGACGTCGGCTCGATCAGCCGCAACACGCCTTTGCCGATAGTGGTCTTGCCGCAGCCCGACTCCCCCACCAGCCCCAGCGTGCGCCCTCGCGGAATGGCGAAACTCACGCCGTCCACTGCGTGCACATGCCCCACCGTGCGCTTGAGCAGGCCCTTGCGGATGGGAAAATGCACCTTAAGATCATTGACTCGCAGTAAGGCGTTGGAGGCGTCCATCTGGGCGCCCAGTTCAGGCGCCTGCGGCACCGGTGTTTGCGCGGAAGTGGACTGCGCTGGAGCGGACGCAGTCGGTGATTCCGCGGGCAACCCGGATTTCATTTCCGGTGCATACAACTGGCAACGCACACCACTCGCCGCGCCGAGCGCGATCCACGCGGGCACGCTGGATGAACACGACGGCAGCGCGTGTTCACAACGCTCCACAAAGCGGCAACCCTCGAACACCCGCGTGAGCGGCGGCACCGCTCCCGGTATCACCGCCAGCGGACGCCCGCGCTTGTTGGCGGTGGGCAACGAATCGAACAGCTTGCGCGCATACGGATGCCGGGGCGCGGCAAAAAAGTCGCCGCTGTCCGCCGTCTCCACGATCTCGCCCGCGTACATCACCGCGACGCGATGCGCGACATCCGCTACCACGCCAAGGTCATGCGTGATCAGCAGGACTGACATTTGCCGTTCTTTTTGCAAATCCCTCAGCAGTTCAAGAATCTGCGCCTGTATGGTGACATCCAGCGCGGTGGTCGGTTCGTCCGCCACCAGCAATTCTGGATTGCACGACAGTGCAATGGCGATCATCACGCGCTGCTTCATGCCGCCCGAAAGCTGAAATGCGTATTCGTGGCGGCGCTGCTTCGCATCGGGGATGCGCACCGCGTCGAGCATTTCCAGCACGCGCGCCTCCAGCGCGTCGCCTTCGAGTGGCGTATGACGCCGCAGCGTTTCGGCGATTTGCTCGCCCGCGGTCATCACCGGATTCAGCGACAGGTTGGGCTCCTGGAAGATCATCGCGATACGTCCACCGCGCACATCACGCATGGATGTCTCGGGCAACGCCAGCAGATTCACGCCATCCAGTTCCACCGCGCCACTGGAAATCAGCGCGGCTTCCGGCAGCAGACGCATCACCGACAGCGCGGTCATCGATTTGCCGCAACCGGATTCACCCACCAGCGCAAAGGTTTCGCCGCGCGCAATGTCGAACGACAATCCATCCACCGCGCGCACCACGTTTTCGCCGGCGTGTATCCAAGTGCGCAGATCACGCACGCGCAGCAAAGGCGCGCTCATGCCGCCGCCTTTGCCGGCGCCGCCGGCACGGCCTTGCGTGTGCTGACACGCGGATCCAGCGCGTCGCGCACCGCGTCGCCAAACAGATTGGCCGCGAGCACCAGCACGAGCATGAACGAAAAGGCCGCCGCCAGCGACCACCACACCATCGGCTCGCGCGCCATCTCCAGCCGTGCGCTGTTGATCATGGAACCGAAACTGTTCATCGACGGGTCGACGCCAATGCCGATGTACGAAAGCACTGCCTCGGCCAGCACCAGGCCGCTGAAATCCATCACCACCGCGATCAGCACGATGTGCATCACATTGGGCAGTATGTGCCGAATCATGATGCGCGCGTGCGACACGCCAAAGGCATGCGCTGCCTGAATGTATTCCATTTCACGCAGCTTAAGCGACTCGCCACGCAGTAGGCGGCACAACGAGGTCCAGCTGGTCACGCCGAGTATCAGGCACAGAAACAGCAGACGAAAATCCGCTCGCTCCACCGTGGTCGGGAACAGGGACCCGTGATTCTCGACATACACTTGCATCATCAGCACCGCAGCCGCAATCAGCAGCACCCCGGGAATCGAGTGCAGCGTGGTGTAGAGATACTGAATCACGTCATCCACCCAACCGCGAAAATAGCCGGCCATGATACCCAGCGCGAGCGCAAACGGCAGCATCACCAGGGTCGTCAGCGTGCCAATAATGAGGCCGGGCCGTATGCTCTTGAGCGCCAGATACAACACATCCTGCCCCACCTTGTCGGTGCCGAATACATGATACTGACTGGCCAGCGCCGCCATCGGACTGGCAACGATACACACCGCGCCGATGGCAAGCAGGATTGCGTGCCACGGAACCTGCGTTTCGCGCCGCGCTATCGATAGAAAGGCAGCACGTAATCCCGATTTAGAACGCCGCGCCACGCGCCTGCAAACCCACGCCACCGGCAGCATCCACAACAACAATCCCGCGCCGAGCCCTAAGGCCGCGCGCTGCAATACATCGGGAACGTGATCGCGCCGTACATCCTTAAGGCCGGCGCCGCCATACCGCAATCGTGGAAATTCCCGAATCTCGCGGCCGTCAGCACCTTGCAGGGTTTCCTTGGCGAACAGGTGCGTGGCGAGCGGCGCGGAATAAGTCTTCTCCTTTTGCGTGCGCAAGGGCCCGACCATGGCATCCAGCGCGCTCAGCACCTCGACGGCATAGGTGGTTTTTCCATCCTTGCCCGGAATCGAAACGCGATAGTGCAACGTATCGAGAAATCCGATCAGCACAAAACACGACAGCACCACCAGCGCTGCCATGCCGCTTGCACTGTGCCCTACCTTGCGCCATGGCGCGGCCAGATGCTCATGCCGGTACACCGTCCAGACAAAAAAGGTAATCACCGCCAGCAGCAAAAACACCAGCGCGTCTGTCCATAGCATTACCGGCTTGATCATGGCTACTCGAACCTCACGCGCGGATCCGCCAGCGTGTACGAAATATCCGTCAGAATCAGGCCGGTGATATAAAGAACCGAACCCAGAAATACCATGGCCCGCACGATGGCGAAATCCTGCGACTGTATGGCATCAATGGTGTAGCTTCCAAGCCCCGGAATACTGAAAAACGACTCCATGATCAGCGAGCCAAGAAACAGCGTGGGAATAACCACCACCACGCCCGTCAAGATTGGAATCATCGCGTTTTGCAGCACGTGCCGGAACAGCACCCGCAGTTCCGGCAGACCTTTGGAGCGCGCGGTGCGAACGTAATCCTTGCTGATTTCTTCGAGGAAGATGGTGCGGTACCAGCGCGTACTGGCGCCGATGCCGCCGAGCACGCCGATTACCATGGGCAAGATCAGGAACTTGAACGCCGAAAACCCCTCGTCGTAACCGGAAATCGGCACAAGGCTCCACAACTTGCCGATGACGAACTGGCCGCCGATGATGTAGAACAGCGAGGAAATTGACATCATCGCCACGCAAATTACCACGCCCCAGAAATCGACATAAGTCGCGCGAAACAGCGTCATCAGCAGCGCGAACGTCACGGTGACCAGCAGCCCGACTACAAATACCGGCAGCGCAATCGCAAGACTCGCCCACATGCGAGTACCGATGTCGTAGCCGATATCGCGGCCCTGATCGGATCTGCCGAAATCAAACACAAACAGCTTCACCGATTTGTCGAAAAAAATGGTATTCGTCACCACGCCAGCGCCACTTGAATTTGTGTTTAATATCAGAGGCTTATCGTACCCCCGCTCCTGCTTCCACTTGGTAATGGCATCAGCAGTCACGCGCTTCGCGCCCAGTTGCGCACGTGCCATGTCGTCGGGCGAATTGACGAAAAAAAACAGCGCAAACGTCAGCAGATTCACCAGCACCAGGATGAAAAATCCGTACACCGCGCGACGAATCAGGTACGAAGTCATGGCTTCGCCTCCGCCGCTACGTGTGTGGCGTGCGCCTGCGTAGCCGTGGCACGCTCGCGCCGGCGGAACGCCTGTATCGCGGGTATGAAACTCAGCGCGACGATCAAAAGGATCAGGATCACCGGCCACACATTGGGACGATTCCACGCATGGCGCAATTCGGCGCGGCGCGCGGCATCGATGCGCAAATATTGCAGCGTGTTATGCGCCATCTTGTTGGGTTTGCTGTTGTATAGCCAGCCGTGCCGCAGCGTGTAATCCTTCGGGAACCAGCTCCACACCCACGGCACGTCGGCACGCAATATATCGACCATGCGATCGACGATGACCTGGCGCTCTGGACTATTCGGCATGTGCTTCATTTGATCGAACAGTTTGTCGTACTCAGGATTGGCGTAGTTCGATGCATTTTCGCCGGCGATTTTCACCTTGCTCTGCGGGCCGTGCAGCAAAAACATGAAATTTTCCGGGTCCGGGTAATCGGCGTTCCAACCCAGGAAATACATCTGCACGCTGCCGTTGCGCAACTTGTCCTGAAATCGGTTGTAATCCGTCGCGCGCACCACCAGCTGCACGCCGATCTTGTCGAACTGCTTAACGTACCAGTCGAGCATCGCCTTGGCGGCCGGGCCGGTTTGCGAGGTATCCAGATTGATCAGCAGCGGTTGCCCAGACTTGGCATCGCGTCCGTTCGGAAAACCCGCTTCTGTCAGCAGCTGCTTTGCCGCCTCGATGGATTTACGTCTGGGCTTTCCCTCCACCCAGTCGTACACGTGCGGGTTGATCCCGTCCGCGCCTTCGCGATAGCCAAATATGCCCGGCGGGATCGGCCCGTGCGCCGGTAATCCTCGGCCATTGCGAAAAATCGAAATATATTCTTCCTGATCGATCGCGATGGTAATTGCCTGCCGCAGTTTCCGCGCCTGCTCTGTGTAGCCGCCGACAGCCGGATCCAGCAGATTAAAGCCCATGTAAAACACGCTGGTCGCCGTTGATGTCTGCAACCGTATGCCGCGCGCCTGCATTTCCTCTGACAGCGTAACATCACCCTGACCGGAAAACTGCACTGCCTGATCAAAGGTGTCGGAACTGATGCCGGAGGTATCAAAGTAACCTTGCAGAAACTTGTTCCAGTACGGAATCTGTTCCTTTTCCAGGCTGAACACGACCTTGTCGATAAACGGCAAAGCGTTCCCGGCATCTTTTAAACGTCCGGCCTCGGCATCATCCGGTGCGCCTTCAGCGGGATACACCGCCCCCTGATAATGCGGATTCCGCTCCAGCACCATCTGTCGATTGGGATTATTCACCGTCAACATGTAAGGCCCGGTGCCGACCGGAAACCAGTCCAGTGTAATGTTCTTTTCGGCCATGCCCGGCTGTCCGTAAAATCGCTCCACCTCGGGTGGCACCGGCGAGAAAAACGGCATCGCAAGCCAGTACAGGAACTGCGGGTATTTGCCCTTCACCCGCACGGCGTAGGTATAGCGGTCAACGACGCGGGCGCCCTCAAGCGCATGCGGCGCGAGATCGACAAAGGCGCCGGAGGGCAACGCTTTCGCCGCTTTTTGCAGGGTCGCCGCAAGTTCCTTCAGCCCGACTATGTAATCTGCCATGAGTCCCAGTATCGGCGAATGCAAGCGCGGATGCGCCAATCGCTTGATCTGATGCACGTAGTCGGCGGCCACCAGTTCGCGCGTGCCTTGCTGCCGGAAGTCACTGATGGTGTGCACGCCTCGCAAGCGCTCGCGCGTGAGATCGGCATACACCGGCTTGCCCGCCGCATCCACGGCAAACGCCGGGTGCGGCTGGTAACGAATACCCGGCCGGATGCGAATCACGTATTCACTAAACGCCACTCGGTCGGCCGGCGCGTCCTCGGGCAGTGCGTTACCCTGCGCGTCGAGATAGAGCGGTTTGGGCATGTCCGAGGCGGCATACGGGATCAGTTCATACGGCCGCTTCAGGTAATGGTATTGCAGCGGCGGCTGATAAATATTGCCGATGAACGCATATTCATTTTCACTGTACGCCTGCACTGGGTCGAAGTGTTTGGGGCGCTCCGCGAAGGCTGAATAGAGAATATTCGCGCCAGCATCGCCACCGCGATAAGGGTTATTCCAAACGCCATCGCCGCAACCTGCCAGCAGCCAGGCGGCCAGAAGCGCAATGAGGCAATAAGAGCGTGTCGGCATCGCGACAAAGTGTATCCCAAACCACGCCCGCGCGTCATGCGGGCAAGGTCGGGACACGGGCCCATGGGCTATAATCTTCCGACACGATACCAACACTTGCGCGCCCCGCGCGCGCTCACGCTCACCCAATGCATTGAAGGGAAACAACATGCCCCTGCTGCAAAACAAAAAAATCCTGATCACCGGCCTGCTGTCCAATCGCTCGATTGCATACGGCATCGCGCGCGCGGCGCATCGCGAGGGCGCGCAACTCGCCTTTACGTATCAGGGCGAGGACATCAAGGGGCGGGTGGTCGATCTGGCAAAGGAGTTCAGTTCGGCGGGATTCGGCGCGGCACCGGTACTGCCCTGCGACGTAGCCGACGATACGCAAATCAGCAAGCTATTCGAGGAATTGCGCGGACAATGGGACGGATTGGATGGCCTGGTTCACTCCATTGCTTTTGCACCGCGCGAGGCGCTGAAGGGCGATCTACTGGACGGCTTGTCGCGGGAAGCCTTTCGCGTGGCGCATGACGTGAGTTCCTATAGCCTTGCCGCGTTGTCCAAGGCCGCGCTACCAATGATGGAAGGCCGTAAAGCCGCGGTGCTGACGCTGACCTACCTGGGCGCAAAACGCACGGTACCCAACTACAACGTGATGGGGCTGGCGAAGGCGAGCCTGGAAGCCAACGTGCGTTACCTCGCGCAGAATCTCGGGCCCAAGGGCATACGCGTCAACGGCATTTCAGCCGGACCGATCAAGACGCTGGCCGCTGCCGGCATTGGCGGCTTCGGCAAAATACTCAAATTCGTCGAAGAAAACGCGCCTCTGCGACGCAATGTGTCTATCGAGGACGTGGGCAACGCCGCCGCGTTTTTGCTGTCGGATTACGCCAGCGGCATCACCGGCGAAATTACCTATGTGGATGCGGGTTTCAATACCGTGGTCGGCGGCATGGGGGGCCTCGCGGCGCAGTAACCACGAACGGACCACGACCGCGCTCGCCACCGCGCCATGGCCACGCCCGGCGGTGCGGCAACGGCCCGCGAAAGGTTACTTGTCTTTCTCTTTTTTCTCGACCAGTTGTTCCTTGCGGATTTTCACATCGCCTTTTTGCTTCAGGCTCGCAAGGTACGCGGCAAATTGCTCCTGGCCGGCCGCCTGCTGCATGGCCTGAGCGAGATTTTTTTCCTTTTCGGCGTCCAGTTTCTCGGGCTCAATAGCGCGCGTGATGCGGACTAGCGTGTAGCCCAACGGCGACTCCACGCCCGCGTAGGCAGGCAACTTCGCGATATCAGTGCGCAAGACTTGTCTGCGCACGTCTTCACTCAAACCCTTGATTTGCGTCGAAAAATTCACCAGTTGCGAGTCGCCCCACTTGATTTCCGCATCCTTACCCTGACGCAGTTTCTCGAGCGCCGCGCGGCCTTCCTGCGCGGCGAGTTGCGTGGCGCGCTGCCGTTGCAAGCGCGTGGCAATTTCACCTTTCACCTCGTCAAACGGGCGAATCACCGAGGGTTTATGCTCCAGCAAGCGCGCGGCCACCAGCGTGCCGGGCGCAACTTCGACTGCTTCCGTATTGCGCTTGTTTTTCAGCACTTCGTCCGAAAAAATTGCCTGGATTAATTTCTGATGCGCCAGCTTCGGGTCTTTAGCCGGGGCGTTGCGCGAAAACCATTCGCTTTGCTGCACGGACGCCTTGGCAAAATCCGCCGCAGCCTTGAGACTTTCGGATTGTTCGAACACGATGTTGTTGAACTGTTCCGCCATCTCGGCGAATTTCTTGCCCGCGCGCTGGCGTTTCAGTTCGGTTTCGAGTTGCGCGCTCATCGACTCGAATGACGGCGACTTTCCTTCTTTGACGCCCGTCAGTTTGATGATGTGATAGCCATATTCCGTCTCCACCGGTCCGGTGACCTCGCCCACTTTCATCTCAAACGCAGCCGCCGAAAACGCCTTGACCATGTCGCCGCGCTTGAACGATCCCAGATCGCCGCCTTTTTCGGCGGAGCCGGGATCCTGCGAGTGCGCCTTGGCCAGTTCGGCAAAGCTCGCCGGCTTCGCCTTGATCTGCTTCAGCAGATCCTCGGCTTTTGCCTTGGCTTTTTGTTTGTCTTCGGCGGGGGCCTTGGCATCCGCGGTTATCAATATGTGGCTTGCGCTGCGGGTCTCCTGCACCTGGTTCTTGCTGGCAAAGTCATCGTACGCTTTTTTTACTTCCTCGGGGTCGACCGTGGTCGTCGGCAACAGCGAATCAATTGATAACGTAACGGTTTCCACGCGCACCTGTTCGGGCACGCGAAACTCGTCCTGACGGCTGTCGTAGTGCTTCTTGACGGCGCCGTCTTCGATGGTTGCCTTCGCTTCGAATTGCTCCGGCGCGTAGGTAAAGGTGCTGGTTTCGCGCTGGGTTTCAGTGAGCTTCACCACGCGCTGAATTACGGTGCGCGGCAAAAAGTGAGAATCGCTATAGGCATCATCCAATTGACGCATCAATAAATCATGGCGCAATTCAGCTTCGAACTCCACGGCACTTTTGCCGCGGTTTTTCAAATATTGGTTGTACATATCCAGGGAAAACTTGCCGTTATCCTGAAACACCGGCGCCTGTTCGAGCATTGCACGCAATTGCTGGTCGGTCGTGGTCAGGTTGCTGCGCAGAGCCTGCCCCAGCAATAGCCGCTGGTTCACCAGCGCTTCGACCACGTTTAAACGCAATTCGGGATTGTCGAGAATCGCCGGATCCAGGCGTCCGCCGCTCATGTTCTGCAACTGCTCCTGGCGTTCGCGCAGTGCAAGATTGAACTCCTGCTGCGTGATGTTCTGCCCGCCCGCCGAAGCCACCGGCGTAGTTGCCTCGGATCCACGAAAATAGGAATCCACGCCGACAAACGCAAACGGCAGAAAGATAATCGCCAAAACAGCCTGTGCGAATCGCCGGTTTTTGTGTATCCAGTCAAACATGATTGCATCGCCCTCAACAAAAAAGGGCGAACCTGAGTTCGCCCTTTTGACATGACATTATTGGCGGAGTGGACGGGACTCGAACCCGCGACCCCCGGCGTGACAGGCCGGTATTCTAACCAACTGAACTACCACTCCTCTACTACTCGTGCGTACTCGACTTGCCCTTGTTACCTGGTGGGTGCTGACGGGTTCGAACCGCCGACATTCGCCTTGTAAGGGCGACGCTCTACCAACTGAGCTAAGCACCCGGAACTCCGACACGCCCGGCGTGCGGCAAAGACGCGGATTTTAGCGTATTTCCGGGCATTTAGCCAAGGTCGGCATGCAATATAAACAGTGACCCTGGCGAGTATTAATGTTTGACGGCGTCCGTCACCGGCGCAGGTGCTGGCGCGGGTGCTGCGGCCGCAGGCTGATCCGGCAACGGCTGCGGTTTGCGTTCCAGCGCGAGTTCGAGTGCGGTGTCGATCCACCTGATCGGCTGTATGTCGAGCTTGTTCTTGATGTTGTCGGGAATCTCCACGAGATCTTTCACGTTTTCCTCGGGGATCAACACCATCTTGATGCCGCCACGGTGCGCCGCGAGCAGTTTCTCTTTCAGCCCGCCGATGGGCAGCACTTCGCCACGCAGCGTGATCTCGCCGGTCATCGCCACATCGGCGCGTACGGGTATGCCCGTCAGCATGGACACCATCGCAGTGCAAATGCCCACGCCCGCGCTCGGGCCGTCCTTGGGCGTTGCGCCTTCCGGCAAGTGAATGTGGATGTCGCTTTTTTGATAAAAATCCGGGTTGATGCCCAAGCGTTCCGAACGGCTGCGCACTACCGACAGCGCGGCTTGCACGGACTCCTGCATGACCTCCCCGAGTTTGCCCGTGGTCGTCATTTTGCCTTTGCCGGGCATCATGATCGCCTCGATGGACAGCAACTCGCCACCCACTTCGGTCCATGCCAGTCCATTGACCTGGCCTACCTGGTTTTTCTTCTCAGCCATGCCGTAACTATAGCGGCGCACACCGCAGTATTTGTCGAGGTTGCGGGCGGACACGGTCACTTTACGCAGCTTCTCCACTGCCTTGTCGGTCTTTTCACCCTTCTCGCTCTTTTCACCCTTGGTATCGGCCTTCACCAACTCCTTGACCACCTTGCGGCAAATCTTGGACAACTCGCGCTCCAGCGCCCGCACGCCAGCCTCGCGCGTGTAGTAGCGCACGATGTCGCGAATCGCACTTTCCGAAACCGTGATTTCGTCCGGCTTCAAACCGTGGTTCTTGATCAGTTTCGCGAGCAAGTGGTTTTGCGCGATTTTGACCTTTTCGTCTTCCGTGTAACCCGACAACCGGATGACTTCCATGCGGTCCAGCAACGCCGGGGGAATATTCAGCGTATTGGCCGTCGCGACGAACATCACATCCGACAAGTCGTATTCGACTTCGACGTAATGATCGACAAACGTGTGGTTCTGCTCCGGATCGAGCACTTCCAGCAGCGCACTCGACGGGTCGCCGCGGAAATCCTGCCCGAGCTTGTCCACTTCGTCCAATAAAAACAAGGGGTTACGAACGCCCACCTTGGACATGTTTTGCAGAATCTTACCCGGCATGGAACCGATATACGTACGGCGATGGCCGCGGATTTCGGCTTCGTCGCGCACGCCGCCCAGCGCCATGCGCACAAACTTGCGATTCGTCGCGCGCGCGATCGATTGCCCCAGCGAGGTCTTGCCCACGCCCGGCGCGCCCACCAAGCACAAAATCGGCGCCTTCACTTTATCCACGCGCTGTTGCACCGCGAGGTATTCGATGATCCGTTCCTTGACCTTTTCCAGTCCGTCGTGATCCTGATCGAGCACTTTTTCAGCGGCGGTCAGATCGGTGCTTATTTTGCTTTTCTTGCGCCAAGGCAATGACGTGATCGCATCGATATAGTTGCGCACGACCGTTGCCTCGGCGGACATCGGCGACATCAGCTTCAGCTTTTTCAGTTCCGCCTCGGCTTTCTTGCGCGCCTCCTTGGGCATGCGCGCGGACTTGATGCGCTTGCCCATTTCGTCGTGATCCGCGCCCTCTTCACCTTCGCCGAGTTCTTTCTGGATCGCCTTGACCTGTTCGTTCAGGTAATACTCGCGCTGTGATTTTTCCATCTGGCGCTTCACGCGACCGCGGATGCGTTTTTCAACCTGAAGAATATCGAGCTCGCCGTCCACCACTTTCAGCAAGTGATCGAGGCGCGCCTTGACATCAAACATCTCCAGCACTTCCTGCTTCTGCTCGAGCTTCAGCGGCAGGTGCGCGGCGATCTGGTCGGCCAAGCGGCTGGCATCATCAATACCCGCGATGGAGGTCAGAATTTCCGGCGGAATTTTTTTGTTGAGTTTCACATACTGATCAAACTGCTGCACCATGGTGCGGCGCATCGCCTCGACTTCGCGATCCTGATCCACTGCAATTTCAATCGGCGTGACCGTGGTCATGAAATGCGTTTTGACATCGGTGACTTCCGCGATACGGGCGCGCTGCCCGCCTTCGACCAGCACCTTGACGGTACCGTCCGGTAGCTTGAGCATTTGCAGAATCGTGGCAACAGCGCCAATCGCATACAAATCTTCCGGGCCTGGCTCGTCCTTGGCCGCCGAGCGCTGTGCGACCAGCATGATGTTCTTGCCGGATTCCATCGCGGCTTCCAGCGCCTTGATCGACTTGGGCCGCCCGACAAAGAGCGGAATCACCATATGCGGAAAGACCACCACATCACGCAGCGGCAGGAGCGGCATTTGGTGCGGTAGCGCAGTCTGCGCGGACGGAATGGGCGTTGTGGGTTCAGTCATGGGTAATCACCTTTTTAATAACGACGCCCGTAATAAGTAACAAACAACATCAACTACTGGCATATATTCAATATGGGGCGTCGGCTCCGGCATTCAACCCCACAAAAACTAGTTTAAATACAAATACTTACCTATACAGACGAACCGGAGGCCACTTTCGGTGGATCCGAATAAATCAGCAGTGGCGTCGCATCGCTCAGGATGGTGCCTTCATCGACCACCACTTTGGTCACGTTTTCCAGCGACGGCAAGTCGAACATCGTGTTCAACAGCGTGTTTTCGAGTATGGATCTGAGACCACGCGCACCGGTCTTGCGTTCCAGCGCGCGTTTGGCGATGGCCTTTAGCGCGGATTCGCGGATTTCGAGTTCCGCGCCTTCCATGCTGAACATTTTTTGATACTGCTTGATCAGCGCGTTTTTCGGCTGCGTCAAAATCTGGATCAGCGCTTCTTCGTCCAGTTCGCCCAGCGTAGCGACCACCGGCAAACGGCCGACGAATTCAGGAATCAAACCAAACTTGATCAAGTCTTCGGGCTGCACATCGCGCAACACGCGGGTGATGCTCTTGCGATCATCCTTGCTGCGCACTTCAGCGCCGAAACCAATGCCGCCTTTTTCGGAACGCGCGCGGATGACCTTCTCCAGTCCATCAAACGCGCCACCCACAATGAACAGAATGTTCGTAGTGTCGACCTGCACGAATTCCTGATTCGGGTGTTTGCGCCCGCCCTGCGGAGGCACCGACGCCGTGGTGCCTTCGATCAGTTTCAGCAGCGCCTGCTGCACGCCCTCGCCCGATACGTCGCGCGTGATCGACGGATTGTCCGACTTGCGAGAAATCTTGTCGATTTCATCGATATACACAATCCCGCGCTGCGCTTTTTCGACGTCATAGTCGCATTTTTGCAGCAGCTTCTGAATGATATTTTCGACGTCCTCGCCGACGTAGCCGGCTTCGGTCAGCGTGGTGGCGTCTGCCATCACAAACGGCACGTTCAAGAGCCGCGCCAGCGTTTGCGCCAGCAGCGTCTTGCCTGAACCGGTGGGCCCGACCAGCAGAATATTCGACTTGGAAAGTTCGATATCGTCCTTCTTGGCGGCTTCTTTCAGGCGCTTATAGTGGTTGTACACTGCCACCGAGAGAATCTTTTTCGCCACGTCCTGGCCGATCACGTACTGGTCCAGAATCGCGCGGATCTCGTGCGGCACCGGCAGATCGGACTTCGCGCCCTTGCCACCCTTATCGCCCTGAATTTCTTCACGGATGATGTCGTTGCATAGTTCTATGCATTCATCGCATATGAATACCGACGGGCCCGCGATCAATTTGCGCACTTCATGCTGACTCTTGCCGCAGAAGGAGCAATACAGAAGTTTCTCGCCGCTCGCTTTTTCTGACATCGCCGTGGTTTCCCCTCTTGTTCTATTACAGACTAATCCTGATACCGCCGCGGAATGCCGGCTACACCGCTGCCTGCACGTCCGCGCGCGACACCAGCACCTTGTCCACCAAACCGTATTTCACCGACTGCTCCGCGCTCAGAAAATTGTCGCGGTCGGTATCCTTGCTGATGGTGTCCACGTCCTGTCCGGTGTGTTTCGCCATCAGTTCATTCAAACGCTGCTTCAAATACAGAATTTCCTTGGCATGTATCTCGATGTCCGACGCCTGCCCGCGGAATCCGCCCAACGGCTGATGTATCATCACGCGGGAATTCGGCAGGCAAAACCGCTTGCCCTTGGCCCCCGCCGTCAGCAGCATCGCGCCCATGCTGGCCGCCTGCCCGATGCACAGCGTGCTGACATCCGGCTTGATGAATTGCATGGTGTCGTAAATCGCCAGCCCCGCCGATACCGATCCGCCCGGAGAATTGATATAGAACGAAATGTCCTTGTCGGGATTATCCGATTCCAGAAACAGCAATTGCGCCACGATCAGATTGGCGGTGACTTCATTGACCTCGCCAACCAGAAAAACCACGCGCTCTTTCAGCAGGCGCGAGTAAATGTCGTACGCACGTTCGCCGCGCCCGCTTTGCTCGACCACCATGGGCACAAGGCCTAGGGCTTGCGGCGCCATCCGCTCCGCGCGCTCGCGATACTGATCACCGGGCTGCATCATTTGTTGTATCCCATCAATTCATCAAACGTAATGGCCTTGTCTTCGGCCTTGGCCACGCGCAAGGCCCACTCAACCACGTTTTCTTCCAGCACCACCGATTCGATGTCGCGCAGACGGTCGGGCTGACTGTAGAACCATTTCACCACTTCCTGCGGCTGCTCGTAACTCTGCGCCTGCAATTCCACCGCCGCCTTTACCTGCTCCGGCGTCGCGTGCAGACTATTAGTGCGCACGACTTCACCGAGAATAAGCCCCAGCGACACACGGCGTTCCGCTTGCGCCTGGAATATCTCGGCCGGCATCGGCATGTCGTCCTTGACCGGCATGCCGCGCGCCGCCATGTTTTCGCGCGCCATCTTTTGCAGTGCCTCGACTTCCATGTCGATCAACGCTTTGGGTGTCGTGATCGGCGTCGCATCCAGCAGCGTTTGCATCACCTGATCCTTGATCTTCGCTTTCAGACGCAATTTAACCTCGCGCTCCAGATTCGCTTTGACCTCGGCGCGCATCTTGGCGACGTCGCCATCTTCCACGCCCAGGGTTTTTGCGAATTCCGCATCGACCGGCGGCAGTTTCGGCACCGCCACCGCACTGACGGTCACGTCAAAGCGCGCGGTTTTGCCAGCGACGTCCTTGCCGTGATAGTCATCGGGAAACTTCAGCTCGAACGACTTTTTCTCGCCTGCCTTCGTGCCAGCGAGGTTTTTCTCGAAATCGGGCAGCAGGCGACCTTCACCCAGCACCACATACTGATTGTCAGCCTTGCCGCCGTCAAACGGGGTACCGTCTATCGTCCCCACATAGCTGATTTGCAGTTGATCGCCGTTTTCCGCCGCCTTATCCGCGGCGTCGAACGTCACTCGCTGCTTGCGCATGATCTCCAGGGTTTTGTCGACTTCCGCGTCGCCAACTTCCAGCGCCACGCACTCTATCGACTTTCCGGAAATATCACCCACCGCAATTTCGGGATACACCTCGAATGTCGCGCTGTACTGGAACTCGGCCGCGCCGTCCGCGGGAGTGGCCGGATCAAACTTGGGATAGCCCGCCACGCGTAAATTCTGTTCGCGCACGGCATCGCCAAAACTTTTTTCGATGGTAGCGCCCAGCACCTCTTGCCGCACTTGCGCGCCGTATTGCTGTTGCACCACTTTGAAAGGCACTTTGCCCGGTCGAAACCCCGGCATCTTGGCCGTGCGTCCGATATGTTTCAGCCGCGACTGCACCTCGATTTCGATTTCCGCCAGCGGCACCGCCACGCTCAAACGCCGCTCCAGACCACTCAATGTTTCAAGATTCGCTTGCATGAACTGCTGTCCCTTACTATCGACTTATCGTCGTCTCATTTTCAGTTGTGGCCCTTGGTGCGAAAGAAGGGACTCGAACCCCCACGCCTTTCGGCGCCAGAACCTAAATCTGGTGCGTCTACCAATTCCGCCACTTTCGCCTGTTTTGCCCTATTCGCAATGCAACAAAAAGCCCATGCGCCGTAATCCCGGCGGACGTCTCCATTACGACTTCGCTATTGTAATATACTCGCCACTTTAACGACACCCTGCAAAGCTTGCAATTTTCTTGAAATATACTACGCAAGCTATTGTTTAAAATAGATGTTTTCGCAACATAATGGCAGTCGATCATTACGAGAACTTCCCGGTCGCTTCCATTCTGATGCCACCCCGCTTCCGGCGTCCCGTCGCGCTGATTTACCGCTTTGCACGCGAAGCCGACGATTTTGCCGATGAAGGCGACCTTGCCCCCGCCGAACGTCTTAGGCTACTTGAGAGTTTTAATCGCGAACTCGACCGTATCGAAGCCGGCCAGCCACCGGGCATCGCATGGTTTGCCGATCTGGCGGACATCATTCGCCAGCACGCACTGCCGGTGCAACTTTTTCGAGATTTACTGTCGGCCTTCTCCCAGGACGTGGTTAAAGAACGTTATTCGGACTATGCCGAAGTGCTGGACTACTGCCGGCGATCCGCCAACCCCATCGGCCGGCTGCTGCTGGTAATGTACGGCGCCGCCACCCCGCAAAATAATACGTGGGCCGACGCCATTTGCTCCAGCCTGCAATTGATCAATTTCTGGCAGGATGTCTCCATCGACTATCAAAAAAACCGGATTTATTTTCCGCAAGACGAAATGACCCTATACGGCATCACCGAATCTCACATTGCCCGCTCGAATACCAACGGCGCGTGGCGCGAATTCTTGAGCTTTCAGGTCAATCGCGCGCGACAATTTCTGCATTCAGGCGCACCGCTCGGGCGTGTGCTACACGGCCGGCTGGGCTTGGAGATGCGCATGATCATCGCGGGAGGCGACCGCATTCTGACCAAAATCGAACACGTCGATTACGACGTATTCAAGCGCCGCCCGGTGCTAAAGGCTCACGACTGGTCGTTGATGCTGGCACGCGCGGTGTTTGCATGAGTTGCATTCCCGCATGATGCGGCCCCTCACCGACTTCAGGGGGTACGCCGCGTGACGCCCGCCGAATATTGCCAACAGAAAGCCGTGCAAAGCGGCTCCAGCTTCTACTACAGCTTTCTGTTCCTGCCGCCGGAGCGCCGCCGCGCCATCACCGCGCTGTATGCCTACTGCCGTGAAGTCGATGATGTGGTGGACGAATGTACGGATGCCGGCGTCGCACGCACCAAGCTCGCCTGGTGGCGCGAGGAAGTTGGCAAACTCTACACCGGCAATCCGCAACACCCCGTCACCCAGGCGCTCGCGCCCGCCATCGCCGCTTACGGCATCGAACAACAGCACATGCTTGAGCTCATCGACGGCATGGCGATGGATCTCGATTTCAACCGCTATCCCGATTTCGACACCCTGAAACTCTATTGCCACCGCGTCGCAGGGGTGGTTGGCCTGATGTCGGCCAGCATCTTTGGTTACACCGACAAACGAACGCTGGATTACGCCCCGGAACTCGGTCTTGCCTTTCAGCTCACCAATATCATCCGCGATGTGGGCGAAGACGCGCGCCGCAATCGTATTTATCTGCCGCTGGATGAACTTGAAAAATTCGACGTGGTCGAAAGCGATATTCCCGCCGCTCGCGAAACCGAAAACTTCCAGAAGCTCATGACCTTTCAGATTGAACGGGCGCTTTCTCTTTATGACAGCGCGTTCGCCAAACTGCCCGCGCACGACCGCAAACCGCAAATTCCCGGCATCATCATGGCCGGCATTTACCGCACCTTGCTCGAAGAAATCCGCGACGATGGCAGCCATGTGTTAAAACAACGCACGTCGCTCACGCCCATCCGCAAGCTATGGATCGCGACTAAAACCTGGTTGAAAGGCTGATGTGACTGCAATTCAAAAACATTTTTTCCCGGCGCTCGTCGTGGCGGCTTTGCTTCTGCTTCCGACGCGGGCGCTGCCGCAAGCGCCAAGCGCGTCGCCACCCGCCCAACAAAATCAGCCGGTGGCGCCCGCCACCTCTGAAAACGCGCGCGACGTACTCACCCGCGTGCGCCCCGCCGTGATTCAGATCAAAGGATTTTTTGGCGGCAATACCGCACAGGCTTTCCACGGCACCGGATTTGCCGTTGCCGAAGGCGGCGTTTTCATGACCAATTACCACGTCGTGGCGCAGCAAGTGCAGTTCCCCGACAAATACCGCCTCGAGTACCGCACCACCGATGGCAAGACCGGCCTCGTCGCCGTTCTCGCCGTGGACGCGCGCCACGATCTGGCCGTGGTACGCGCCATGGATTACGCCCCCGCGCCGCTCAAGCTAGTACCGGTCACGCCGGTAAAAGGCGAACGCGCCTATTCGATCGGATTTCCTCTGGATGTCGGCCTCACCATTACCGAAGGCGTATCCAACGGCCGCGTGGAAGATTCGTTCGATCCGCGCATTCACTATTCCGGCGCGATCAACGGCGGCATGTCCGGTGGGCCGGCTTTAAACGCGGCGGGCGATGTCATCGGCGTCAATGTCTCCGGCTATCGCTTCGAACAACTGGTAAGTTTTCTGGTGCCTGCCGAACACGCGCAAACCCTGCTTGTGCGCGCCAGCCAAGCGAAATCGCGCGGTAACATCAGAAACGATGTCACCGCACAACTGCGTGCCCATGCCACCGAATTGCTCGGCGGCCTCAAGGGCGAAATATTGACGCAGCCCACCGCCGGTTACCGTTTGCCCGCAAAAATCGCGCCGTTTATCGACTGTAACGCCGCGGGCGACCCGTCACCGCAGCAGCCCGTGCAGATGGTGCGTATCAGTTGCGCCGCCAAAGCCGGCCTGTATGTGCAACAAGGTTTGTACAGCGGCGACCTGAAATATTCGCATTTCGTGCTCACCACCGACAAGCTCGATGCGTGGCGTTTCGCCAATCGATTGTCGGAACTGGCGTCGGCCACCGGCGCTTACGGCTCGCGCCGTCATGTCGGCCCGTTCTCCTGTGAAAACCGCAATGTGCGCTTGAAGGGCTTTGACGCGAGCGTGATGGTGTGCGTGCGCGGCTACCGCAAGCTCGAAGGCCTCTACGATTTCACCGTGCGCGTGAGCAGCCTCAATGGATCCAAGCGCGGCTTTGCCAGCCATCTAGACATGTACGGCCTCGAGTTCGATGCCGGCATGGCATTCATAAAACGTTACGCCGAAGCCATGGAGTTCACACCATGAGCGCCGAAACCGTACTGGTTGAAATTCTCGGCGGCCACGGCCGCGTGCAGACGCGTGAACGCATCGTGCTTGGCTCGGAGCAACGCGCCTTTACCATCGGACGCAGCGTCGAAGCGGACTTCACGCTGGACGATGCCTACGCCGCCCCCCTGCACGCCCGCGTGGAAGTCCTGCCAGACGGCAAACTTCTGGCCAGCGATCTGGGCTCGGTGAACGGCATCGTGTTTGCCGGCAAAACGCATAAGTCCGCAAGCGCACTCGCCATTCCCGACAGCACGCTGCAAATCGGCCGTACGCATCTGCGCATCCGCACCGCGCACGAGAACCTCGCGCCCGAAAAACCCGATCAAATGCGCCCGGCGTCGATCCTGCACGATCCAGCCTGGATTGCCGGTGCGGGCGCCCTGATTGGCGGCATGCAACTCGCCTACACCAGTTGGCTGGGCGCACCCCGGGATCTGGCCACGGTCATTGTCACCACGCTGATATCGGGCGTGCTGGCAGCCGGCGCGTGGGTGGCATTCTGGGCACTGCTCTCGCGCGTCATGCAGGGCGAATGGCGCTGGCTGCGTCATGCCGCGATTTTTCTGGGCATTGCCGCGGTGTTCGTCGCCATCGACGGGTTACTGGAACTCGGCTGGTTCGTATTTTCGTTGCCTCACTGGGGCACGCGCGCCGCGTGGGTAGGGGCCGTGGCTTTTGGCTGCGCGCTGTATCTGCACCTGATGCACGCGTCAAACCTGAGCACGCGCCGCGCCGCTTTGATAGCGCTTATTGTGCCCGCGCTGTCGGGCGGCACGGGGCAGTGGGTACAGGCGCGTTATCAAATGCGTGACGTAAACCATATTGCCACCAGCGTGCGCATCTATCCGCCCTCGCTGCGTCTGCGCCCAGCCGGCACGGCGGAAGACTATTTCCGTGGCACTGCCGCGCTGCGCGATGCCGCTGATAAAACACGCAAATCCCTGCGCGCGGATGACGACGACGATGAATCCGCGGACGACGAATAAGAAAGGAGCGATTTAAATGGATCTACAACTATCCGGTAAAACAGCGCTGGTCACTGGCGCCAGCCAAGGCATAGGCCGCGCCATCGCCAAGGGACTTGCCGCCGAAGGCGTGCAAACCTGTATCGTCGCGCGCCGCAAAAATTTGCTAGATGAGCTGGCCGCCGAAATCGTCGCCGCGGGCGGCAAACGGCCCGAAATCGTGATCTGTGACGTGATGCAAGAAGGCGCATCCGAACGCATGGCGCAGGCCGCTGAAAAAGCGCTGGGCAAGATCGACATCCTTATCAACAGTGCGGGCGGCAGCAAAGGCGCGATACACGTCGATACGCCGGATATCGCATGGGATGAATCCATGACCCTCAACTTCGTGCGCGTGCGCCAGCTCACCCACGCCGTGTTGCCCGGCATGATGAAACGCAAATGGGGCCGCGTCATCAACATCAGCGGCAAATCGGAACCCGAAGCCATGATTGCCGCCACGCCGACCAAGGCCGCCATACACGCCTGGGCTAAAGGCCTGTCACGCGAAGTCGGCCCGTATGGCGTCACCGTGAATTGCATCCCGCCGGGACGCATCATGAGCGAACAGATTCGCCGCAAATATTCGCCAGAGTTTCGCGCGGAGCAATCCGCCAAGGAAATTCCGGTAGGACGATACGGCGAGCCCGAGGAGTTGGCGGCGCTGGCGGTGTTTTTGTCTTCGCCGGTAGCCGCATATATTACCGGGACGGTGATGCCGGTGGATGGCGGGTTGCGGAAGTACGCGTTTTAGCCAGGGCCCGGTTCATATCACCCGTAAGTTAAGCCTAAAGCTCACTAGGGCCTCGGACTTCTGCTCCGCTTCAAGTATGCCCGTGCCTGCACTACTCGCCACGCCGGGCATCTGCGTAGCTCGGCGACTCCAAAGCGGATTGTCGACTCCCATTGGCGGTCTGCATGCATTTTTGTTCATTCAAACCGCAGTGAGATTCACAACCACACCTTTGTTCCCGCAAAAGCGGGAACCCATAGCACAGACACCCGAATCGACATGTCGTGGATTCCCGCCTACACGGGAATGACGGCGGAAGGTTGGCGTCACATCCCGCGACGTAGGCAGACGCACGCTATAATCTCCAGCATCAAAATTGCATTCGAGAATCACCACCATGCAAACCAAAATCCCCTGCGTGATCATGCGCGGCGGCACTTCGCGCGGGCCGTTTTTTCATCTCTCCGACCTACCCACCGACACCGCGACGCGCGATGCGGTATTGCTTGCCGTGATGGGTTCGCCGCACGAGATACAAGTCGATGGCATTGGCGGTTCGCACTCGGTGACCAGCAAGGTGGCAATGATCAGCAAATCACAGCGGCCCGGCGTGGATGTGGATTATCTGTTTGCGCAGGTGGAAATCAACGAACGGCGCGTCGATACCAAACCCAATTGCGGCAATATGCTGGTGGCCGTGGGACCATTCGCCATCGACCAAGGTTTGATTCCCGCGAACGACGGCGAAACGCCGGTGCGCATCTACAACGTCAATACGCAATCAGTGGTGGAAGCGATCGTGCAAACACCCGGCGGCGAGGTTAGTTATGAGGGCACGGCATCCATCGATGGCGTGCCCGGCACAGCAGCGCCCGTGGGCATCAATTTCACCGCGGCCATCGGCTCGGTGACCCAAAAACTGCTCCCCACCGGCAAGCCCGTCGATATCATCGATGGCATTGAAGTGAGTTGTGTCGATGTCGCCATGCCGACCATCCAGATGCACGCGGAGGCGTTCGGCAAAACCGGTTACGAAACCGCCAATGAACTCGATGCCGACCGCGAACTTTTCAAACGCATGGAAGCCATCCGCATTCAGGCGGGCAAGCTGATGGGCATGGGCGACGTGTCGAAATCCGTGGTGCCGAAAATCGCCTTGCTTGCGCCTCCCCGACAAGGCGGCACGATTTGTGTGCGCTACTTCGTACCCGAGAGCTGCCACAAGTCCTTGGCGGTGACCGGCACGGTTTGTATCTCGGCCGCGTGCGCGATTCCCGGCACCCTCGCTGAAAAAATAGCGGCACGCACCGAACTAACCAAGGCGCCACAAGGCATGCTCGAAATCGAACATCCGTCTGGAAAGATTGCGATTGATCTCGACGCCGATTTCACCAACGGCAAACAGGAACTGCGGCGCGCCGCGTTGATTCGCACCGCGCGGCGCATATTCGAAGGCAAGGTCCATGTGCCCCGATCTGTGTGGGCAGGCTGGTAAGCCTCGCGATGATTGGACATAACCATCTGTTTTTAAAAGAATATTTAAAACGTGTCTGATCCCGCCACACACGTCGCCATCATCGGCGGCGGTTATGCCGGCATGGCGGCAGCCGTCACGCTGGCTGAACAGCACGTGCCGGTCACGGTATATGAAGCCAGTACCGTATTGGGCGGCCGCGCGCGGCGCGTCGAAATCAATGGTGTCACCCTCGATAACGGTCTGCACATACTGATCGGCGCTTACCGGGAAACGTTGCGGCTGATTGCGACGGTTCATCCTTCACCGGCAAACGCCTTGCTGCGTTTGCCGCTGGATTGGTACGTGCACGGACATCTGCATCTGCGCGCGCCCCGGTTACCGGCCCCCTTGCACCTGGCCGCCGCGTTACTCACCGCCAAGGGCGCGCCGTTGCGCGAAAGCTGGGCCGCGGCACGCATGATGCGTGCCTTGCGTGGCACGAATTTTCATCTGCCACGCGACACCTCCGTCAGCGCCTTGCTGAAGGATCACGCACAGGGGCAGGTACTCACGCAACACTTGTGGATGCCGCTCTGTGTTTCCGCCCTCAACACGCCGCCGGAATCCGCATCGGCGCAACTCTTTCTGAATGTGCTGCGCGACGGATTGAACGCCGACCGCGCCGGCAGCGATATGCTGATTGCGCGGGAGGATCTGAGCACGCTGTTTCCCGAACCCGCTGCAGCGTACGTGCGGGCGCGCGGCGGCGCCGTATTGACGCAACGCCGCGCCACCGAGATTGCTCCCGTATCAAACACAAATGGTTTTCAGATCACGGCGGGCGACGAATCGAGAATATTCAGCCACGTGATCTGCGCCCTGCCGCCGCACCAGGTCGCGGCCTTTCTGTCGGGCATGGTCGCATTGTCCGAAACGATTCAGACGGTGCAAGCGCTGGAATACCAGCCGATCACCAGCGTGTATCTGCAATTCGATGGCCGCGTAACATTGCCGTCGGCGATGACTGGGCTGTCCAACGGTTTCGCGCAATGGCTGTTCAATCGCGAAGCCATTTGCAATCAATCTGGTCTGATTGGCGCGGTGATCAGCGCGAAAGGTCCGCATCAGGATTTGACGCAGGACGTGCTCGCGCAGCGCGTGCGGGCCGAACTGCACGAGAAATTCGGCCCGCTGCCGCCGTTGAAATGGCAACGCGTCATCAGTGAAAAACGCGCGACCTTTTCCGCCACGCCCGGATTGCGGCGTCCGCCGCAACAGACACCGCTGCGGCATTTCTGGCTGGCGGGCGATTACACCGCGAGCGATTATCCCGCGACACTCGAAGCCGCGGTACGCAGCGGCATTGCATGCGCGCGCGGCATACTTGGCGATACGGCGGCGTTATAATATTCAAAATTTCGTCAGGAGCTCAAAGTGTCAGAACGCGAATCCATGGAGTACGATGTCGTCATCGTCGGCGCCGGCCCCGCCGGCCTCGCGGCGGCCATCAAGCTGAAACAACTCGCCGCCGAGCAAAACCACGAGATCAGCGTCTGCGTGATCGAAAAAGGCTCCGAGGTCGGCGCGCACATTTTATCGGGCGCGGTGATGGATCCACGCGCGCTGAACGAGCTGCTGCCCAACTGGAAAGAACTCGATGCGCCGCTCAATACGCCGGTCACGGACGACTGTTTTTTGTTCTTAAGCGAGGTGTCATCCTTGCGAGTGCCCACGTTCCTGCTGCCGGGCTGTCTGCAAAATCATGGCAACTACGTCATCAGCCTGGGCAATGTATGCCGCTGGCTGGGCCAGCAGGCCGAAGGTCTCGGCGTGGAAATTTTCCCCGGCTTCGCGGCCGCTGAGGTGCTGTTTGATGACAAAGGATCAGTCGTGGGCGTGGCTACCGGCGACATGGGCATCGGCAAGGATGGCAAGCCCACCGATGCGCACGCGCCGGGCATGGAGCTGCGCGCGAAATACACGCTGTTCGCCGAGGGTTGCCGCGGGCACCTGGGCAAGCAGTTGCAGGAAAAATTTAAATTGCGCGCCAACGCCGAGCCGCAACTCTACGGCATCGGCCTGAAGGAATTGTGGGAAATCAAGCCTGAAAAACACAAGCCGGGCCTGGTCATTCACACCGCCGGCTGGCCGCTTGAAAACGACACCTACGGCGGATCGTTCTGCTATCACCTTGAAAACAATCTGGTCGCCATCGGGTTTGTGGTGGGCCTTGGCTATACCAACCCGTACCTCAGTCCGTACGAGGAGTTCCAGCGCTACAAGACGCATCCCGCCATTCGCACCTATCTCGAAGGCGGCAAGCGCATTTCATACGGCGCGCGCGCCATCAACGCGGGCGGATTGCAATCGCTGCCGAAACTCATTTTCCCGGGCGGCTGCCTGATCGGCGACGACGCTGGCTTTCTCAATGCCTCGCGCATCAAGGGCAGCCACGCCGCGATCAAGTCCGGCATGCTGGCGGCCGACGCGGTGTTTGAAGCGGTGCGCAAGGGCCGCGCGGGCGACGAACTCAATGACTATCCGGTGGCGTTCGAGGGCAGTTGGCTGCACGACGAACTGCATCGCGCGCGCAACTTCAAACCGTGGATGGCCAAGGGTCTGATCATCGGCACGCTGGGCTTTGGCATGGATCAGGTGCTTTTGCGCGGCAAGGCGCCGTGGACCCTGCATCATCACGGCCCGGATCATGAATCACTCAAGAGCAAGCGGGAATGCGAGCCGATCGTCTATCCGAAGCCCGATGGCGTCATCACCTTCGACCGCTTGTCATCGGTGTTTATATCAAACACCAATCACAATGAAGACCAGCCGGCGCACCTCACGCTGAAAGATGCCTCGGTGCCGATCAAGGTCAATCTGGAACTGTATGACGCACCCGAGCAGCGTTATTGCCCTGCCGGAGTGTACGAAATTGTTCGTGACAATGACGGCTCCAATCCACGCCTGCAGATCAATGCGCAAAACTGCGTGCATTGCAAAACCTGCGATATCAAGGACCCAACGCAGAACATTGTGTGGGTTACGCCCGAAGGCGGCGGCGGGCCCAATTATCCGGGCATGTAGTGGGCGGCCCAACGGCAACGGCCGCAAAACATTGCGGCCGTTGATTCCGCTTTGATGCCGGGCGAACCCATTATAACTTATTGCTTTTATTCAATAATCAGAATATCCGAAATCCACCGGTATCGCCCAGCATCGCGCGGCGCAGGGTGCCGTCCACCGGCTTGTTGCCGATCCAGATGCGCAACATCGCCTGGTAAAAATCCTCGCCCTTGATGACCAGTTTTTCCTCGCCATTGATGGTGATGCGCGTGCCGGTATTCGGCGCGTAATCGAGCATCACCGTATTGCCTTTTTTCAGCACGGCCACATTGCTCATCATGCGGTTCAGATCGCGCAAGCGGCTCTCGATCAGCGCAATCTCGGCGGGTATATGATTGGCGGCGATGGCGTTGTTGAGCGACGCGGTCAAGTCCTTGGCGGTCAGTTCATCGATCAGCACGTGCATCACGATACGTTTCGCGCCCGCGTCCTTGATGATGTCTTCGGCCGCAGTCTTCTTCGCGGTTAAGTACAAGGCGCCGACATACAGCTTGATAAACGCCAGCTTGGTGCGCACCCCCGCGCCGTTGAGCACCAGCGTCTGGCCGCCCGCGGTTACCTGGTCTTCGACGCGCACGCCCTCCACCTCGGCGGCACGCGCAATACTTCCGCAAAGGCTGCCACAAAGCGCCAATGCCGCCAGCAACACAACCCGTCCCGTGGTTCCGCGTGTCATGATAACCCCTCGTATTCGTGCGCTATCGGTGCCGCGGCAGTCTGCGCTGCTTCGCCGGCCAGTGCGTATGAATTACAAATTACACCACGCACGCAAAACGTCCATGCAGTCTTTGCATTATACCGTTCCGGTAACGCACGGTAATGATACCGCTTGTAAAGCTTACAAGGCCTCGAACAATCCTGCAGCACCCATGCCGGTACCGATGCACATGGTCACCATGCCGTATTTCTTTTTCGTGCGGCGCAGGCCATGCATCAGCGTGGCCACGCGTACCGCGCCCGTGGCGCCCAGCGGATGTCCCAGTGCAATCGCCCCGCCCAAGGGGTTAACTTTTGCCGGATCCAGTCCCAGCGTCTTGATCACCGCCAACGATTGCGCGGCAAACGCCTCGTTCAATTCAATCCAGTCGAGCGCGTCCAGCGCGACACCCGCCTGTTTCAGTACCTTGGGAATCGCCTGCACCGGCCCGATTCCCATCACATCGGGCGGCACCCCCGCGACGGCAAAGCCCATGAAGCGTCCCAACGGACTCAGGCTAAAGCGCTTCATCGCGCCTTCGCTCATCAGTACCACCGCACCCGCGCCATCCGACATCTGCGAACTGTTGCCGGCCGTCACGCTGCCCTTTAACGAAAACGCGGGGCGCAGCCGGGCAAGCCCCTCGGGCGAAGTATCGCGACGCGGCCCCTCGTCCGTGGTGACTTCGCGCGACTTAACGCGGATTTCGCGGCTGACGAGATCGGGCACTTTTTCATTGAGCGTATACGGCGTGATTTCCGCTTTGAAATCGCCGTTTTCAATCGCACGCAGCGCGCGGCGATGACTCTCCGCGGCAAACAGGTCCTGCGCTTCGCGGCTGACTTTCCATTGCTCGGCAACACGTTCGGCAGTGATGCCCATGCCGTAGGCGATACCGACATTTTCGTCCTTCTCGAAAATAGCTGGACTGAACGAGGGCTTGTTGCCGCCCATCGGCACCATGCTCATGCTCTCGGTGCCCGCCGCGATCATCACATCAGCCTCGCCCAGACGAATGCGATCCGCCGCGAGGGCCACGGCCTGTACGCCCGATGAACAAAAGCGGTTGATGGTCAATCCCGACACCGTGTCGGGCAATCCCGCCAGCAACAAACCGATACGCGCCACGTTCATGCCCTGTTCGGCCTCGGGCATCGCGCAACCGACTATCACGTCGTCAATCGCCGACACATCCATTCCCGGACACTGCGCCACGGCGGACTTCAACACATGCGCCAGCAAGTCATCGGGCCGCACGTTTTTGAACATCCCGCGCGGCGCCTTGCCCACCGGCGAGCGGGTGGCGCTGACGATGTAGGCGTCTTGGATCTGTTTCATCTACGTTCTCCTTACATCAAGGAGGAAGGATGAAGGATGAAAACAACCCAACCCGGTGGTTTTCATCTTTCATCCTTCCCTTTCGCCTTAGTTCCTAAGCGGTTTACCCGTCTTAAGCATATGCTCAATCCGCGCTTGCGTCTTTTCCGTGGCAAGCAATTCCATGAAATGCTGACGCTCGAGGTCAAGATACCACTGTTCATCCACCAGACTGCCGGCCTCGATGTCGCCGCCGCAAATAACAGTGGCTACTTTGCAACCGATCAGGTAATCATGTTGCGAAATATGACCACCCGCCAGCATGTTCTCCAGCACCGTACGGATGGTGGCGATCTCGCTGCGGCCAGCCGCCGGAATTGCGGTTTGACGCAGTGGCGGACGATACCCGCCAGCGGCCAGCGCGCGCACTTCCGCCTTGGCGATTTCCAGCAATTCGAAACGATTCATCACCACCTTGTCGGTCGCCCGCAAATAGCCGATGTCGCGTGCATGTTCGGCGCTGCGCCCTACTTCGGCCATTGCCATCGCGCGAAAATATTTCTGGATGAAAAACGACGTCATCCCGCCCTTGGCGTCGGCCACGGCGCGCATCGCGAATTCCTTGCAGCCACCGCCCGCGGGCAACAGCCCCACGCCGACTTCCACCAGCCCGATATAACTTTCATGCGTCGCCACCGCGCGGTCGCAGTGCATGACGAATTCACAACCGCCACCCAGCGCGAGCCCATCCACCGCGGCCACCGTCGGCGTCAGCGAATACTTGAGCGCTTGCGTGGTGATCTGGAATTGCTCGACCAGATGCTCAACCTCGGCCAGTTTCCCCGCCATCAGTTGATCCGCGACGCCGATCTGACGCGCGGCTCTTAACGCCAGCGACTCGGCCTCTTTCTTGAACGACTTGAACAACTTGCCCATCGCCGATGGCGGTGACGCCTGTGATTTGCCGCCGCCGGCCGGCGTCTTTTTCAGATTCGCGCCGATCGAGAACGGCGGCTCGGTCTGCCACACCACCAATCCCAGGTAATTCTTTTCCGCCGTTTCGATGGCCTGCTGCACGCCTTCCAGCACATCGTCGCCGATGGCATGCATGCGGCTCTTGAAACTGACGATGGCGATGTCGTCGCCGGTATGCCAGCAACGCACGCCATCGGTTTCAAAAATGGTCTCGCCATACTTGCGTTCCTCGCCGAGCAACTTGTCGGGGAACGGCTGACGTTTGTATACGGGCAGTGCTGAACGGGGCTGATACGCGTTACCCAAGGGCGCAAACGAACCTTGCGCCGTATGCACGCCCGTGCGCGATGCATCGGCCGCCCATCCCGGCAAGGCGGCATTCGCCATGGCCTTGCCGGCAACAATATCGTCCGCCACCCATTTAGCGACCTGTTGCCAGCCCGCCGACTGCCAGATTTCAAACGGCCCCTGATCCCAGCCGAATCCCCAGCGGATCGCGAAATCCAGATCGCGCGCGTTATTCGCGATACTGTCCAGATGCAGGGCGCAATAATGAAATGTATCGCGGAAGATCGACCACAAGAACTGCGCCTGCGGATGATCGGACGCATGCAACCGCGCAAAGCGTTCCGGTGCGTTTTTGTTCTTGATTATTTCCACCACGTCTTCATCGGCCTCGCCGCCGGATACGCGATAGCCCTGCTGCTTCAGATCCAGCACCTGAATATCCTTGCCAACCTTTTGATAGACCCCCCGCTTGGTCTTCTGCCCCAACGCGCCCTGGTCGATCAAGGTTTTCAGCCATGCCGGCACCGCATAGAACTTGTGCCACGGATCGTCCGGCAGCGCGTCTTTCATGGTGTTGACGACATGCGCAAAGGTATCGAGTCCCACCACGTCCGCCGTGCGGAAGGTTGCGCTCTTTGGTCGGCCGATCAGCGCCCCCGTCAAAGCATCCACCGTATCAAAGCCGATGCCGAGGCGCTCCGCGTGATGAATCGTCGCCAGCATGGAAAAAACACCCACGCGATTGGCGATGAAGTTCGGCGTATCCTTGGCGCGAATCACGCCCTTGCCGAGATGGGTGACCAGAAAATTTTCGAGATCGTCGAGTATCGCCGCGTTCGTTTCCTTGCACGGGATCAGTTCGACCAGATGCATGTAGCGCGGGGGATTGAAAAAATGCACGCCGCAAAAGCGGTGCCGCAATTCTGCCGGAAACGCACCCGCCAACTGGTTGATCGAAAGGCCGGACGTATTGCTCGCGAAGATCGCGTGTTCGCCCAAATGCGGCGCCACTTTTTTGTAGAGATCGGATTTCCAGTCCATGCGTTCCGATATCGCCTCGATCACGATGTCGCATTCCTTGAGCAATACAAGATGCTGGTCGTAATTGGCGGGACGAATCAGTCCCGCGCGCGCCGGCGTCGCCAGCGGACTGGGTTCCAGCTTGCGCAGATTATCGACGGCTTTCAGCACGTTGCCATTCGGGTCGCCTTCCTTCGCGGGCAACTCAAACAGGATCACTTCGACGCTGGCATTAACCAGATGTGCGGCGATCTGCGCGCCCATTACACCGGCGCCCAAAACGGCTACTTTACGCACAAGAAAGGGAGAAGGAGCAGGGGAGGCAGTAGGCATAGAAACTCCCGATTGGAATTGACAACGATTCTAGCACTCAGCCAATGGCGTGCCTAATTGCATAAGCGTGGCAATAACTGTTAAACCGACGCGCGTAACGCGCCGGCCATAAAAAAACCGGGCAACCACAAACGGCTGCCCGGTTCTCAAAATCAGACTTAGAACGAGTGCGAATACTGTATAGAAAGTATGTCAGCCTGGCTCTTGAAATCACCAATTAATCTCAGCCCGGTGACACTATCCCGATTATTGACCGATGCATTCTTGATGAATTCGTGCGCATAGCCGAAATCGAGAAGGCCATTTTTCGACACTTTCATCTGCGCCCCGAACGCAATCCACGTGCGATCCTGATCGGGTAGTCGTGCCGTACGGTCCACGTCATTGGTAGGCGTCTGGTCTAGAGCAACGCCAAAGCGAAGTTTCCACTGATCGTTCATTTTGTAATTCGCGCCTGCTGAGAAACGCCACGTATCAGTCCAATTGAAAGTTAACGACACGGGCGAAGTCCCTGACGCCACACCACTGGTGCGCACAACGTCCAACCGCTTCAAATGGCTCCAGCCCGTCCAGGTAATATCACCCATAACGTCCCAACGCGGCGAGATCGCATGCAGCAAGCTCAAGGAAAAGCTATCAGGTGTCGCCAGACCTGCGGACGCAGTACTATTGCCGCCGATCAATGCTGGCGCAAGGAGCGAACCGGTAGCGTTATATTTAATCGATGAGCGGTAATGCGCACCTACGCGCGTCTGTTGCGTAGGCTGAAACAGCACCCCAATGTTATATCCAATACCATTGTCGTGCAGTTTGGGTTCGACAAGGCCAATGAGCGGCGTACTGTTGAACTTGAGTTCGGCGCGTTGGTAATTCACCCCCCCGCCCACAGACAGCATGTCATTTACTTTATAAGCAGCGCCAACGTTGAAGTTGTATATCTTCAGTGCTGACTCAAATCCGATGGCCTGACCGCGCCAACCCCGATCGTAGGTCGTCTCAAGCCCAAAAGGCGTATTGAACCCCGCGCCGATGCTGAAGGTGTTCGACAGCTTGTGAGTGATGTAACCCTGCGGGATTAAGTGCCAGCCTCCGCCATTACCTCCGTCGCCCGCCCCTAAAGGAAGCGTCGAACCCGTGTTCTGAAATTTGAATGAAACCTTTAATGCGTGAGCTGCAACAGCGACATTTGTTCTGCCAGGCAACGTCGTCATCCCGGCTGGGTTGTACCACACCGTACTGGCATCTTCAGCGACGGCGGCTCCTCCCGAATAGGCATTACCGAGGCCACTCCCACTTTGAGTGCCTATTGACAATCCACCCGCAAAAGCCGACGCCGTCCCGACAACCAATGCGACCGATATCGATAAGCCTATGATTTTATTAGAAATATCCACCTCGCCCTCCTTCCGCATTTTTCTTTACACTATTCTAGCCCTAGCCTGCAAGTTATTGATCTAACGAAGGTAATTTCACATTTCCGCAACTAGACCCGTGGCACATTTACAACACGGGGCTGCCGGTTTGCGTCCACTGCCACGTAGGTCAGCGTGGCCTCGGTAACTTTGACGCACATTTCTTTCTCGGGGCGGCGTTGCGCGTAGACCTCCACATCCACGGTGATGGATGTCCGCCCGACCTTGACCACTTCCGCGTAAAAACTCACCACGTCGCCGACAAAAACCGACTGCCGAAACACAAATGAATTGACCGCCACGGTCGCCACCCGCCCCATGGCGAGACGCACGGCGGGCACGCTGCCGGCAAGGTCAACCTGCGACATGATCCACCCGCCAAATATGTCGCCGGTGTGATTGGCGTCGGCGGGCATGGGAATGACCCTGAGGGTGGGGTCTTTTTGGGGTAACGGAACGGTCTTGGATAGTTCACTCATGCGTTCTTTCCATCAAAGGATGCAGACGGAAGGATGAAAACAATCAACGGCATACCGGCGGTCAGGTTGTTTTCATCCTTCATCCCTCATCCTTGCAGTTAATCAGTGTCCCGCATACATTTGATCAATTTCCGCCGCAAATTTTTCCATCACTTTCGGCCGCTTCAGTTTCAGCGTCGGCGTCAGCAGTCCGTTCTCCATGCTCCAGGGATCCAGCGAAACAGACGCGCGGCGCACCTGCGCATAGCCCGGAAATTCCTTCAATTGCGCGCCGACACGGGCGGTGATGGCGCTTTCAACATCCTTGGTACGCAGCACACCAGGATCATCGGCCTTCCAGCCTTTTTCGGCGGCCAGTTTTTTCCAGTGCTCCGCATTTAGCACCGCCAGCACGCTCAGATAAGGCTTGGCCTCGCCGAGCAACATCACCTGTTCGAACAAGGGGTCGCGCAAGATGGCGTTTTCCATATCCACCGGCGGCAGCTTTTCACCGTTGGACATAACGATGATTTCCTTGATGCGTCCGGTAATGAATACGTGCCCCTGTTCATCGATGCGTGCGGTATCGCCGGAATTCAACCAGCCATCCGCTTGAATCATGGCCTTGGTGGCCGACTCGTTGTTCCAGTAGCCCAGCATGATGTTGGGCCCCCTGATCAGCAACGCATTGTTCTCGCCGATCTTGACCTCCACGCCGGGCAGTGCCTTGCCGACGCTGGCGGGCAGATTATCCACCAGACAGTTTGCGCACGACATCGGACTGGTTTCGGTCAGACCATACCCCTGCAACACCGGCAGCCCCAACCCGATGAACACCCGCGAAATCTCCGTCGGCAACGCCGCTCCGCCCGACAGTGCCGCGCGCATGCGCCCGCCAAGCCGCGCGAGCACCTTGCTCGCCACCAACGCGTTTAAGACCGGCCACATCAAGAAGGACGGCTTCCACGGACCGCGCCCCTGCTGATGCTCAAAACGCGCATAACCGACTTCCACTGCCGCCATAAACAATTTTTTCTTGAGCGGCGATCCTTCATCGAGCTTGGCGCGTATCGCGCCCCAGATACGCTCATAAATGCGCGGCACCGAAATCAGCATCGTCGGGCGCACGGTTTGCAGATCCTCGGCGAGCTGCGGAATACCGCGCGAATACGTAACCGTGGCCCCGCTCATGATCGTCAGATAGTAGCCAACGGTGCGCTCAAAAGTGTGCGACAACGGCAGAAAGGACAAAAACGAATCATCCGGCTGCACTGTCAGCAACTGCAATCCCGCATAGGCATTGGCGAGGATATTGCGGTGCGACAGCATCACGCCCTTGGGCTTACCGGTGGTGCCCGAGGTGTACACGATGGTCGCCAGTTCATCACTCCCGCGTTCATGATGGCGGGTACCGTCGCCCTGGTCGGGCAACCACTGATCTACGGATTTCAATCGCGAATCATCGGCCTCGCCTATTATCGGCTCGACCGTGAGTATGCGCACCAGTCCGCCCAACTCACCACGCACATCCTTGAACGACTGCCATTGCGCGAGCGTGCCGAACAACAACACCTTGCAGCCCGAATCATTGAGGATATAGGCCACGTTGTCGGGCCGATCCTGCGTGTAGAGCGGCACGACGACGAGGCCCAGTCCCAGCGCGGCCTGATCGAAAGTCACCCATTCCGGCGAATTTTTCAGCATCAGCGCGACGCGGTCGCCGGCTTTCAGACCATCTTTTACCAGTGCAGCCTGCCAGCGCGCCACCTGATGATCCATTTGCGCCCAAGTATAGTCACGCCACTTTGCATGCGCCTCGTTGTAGGCACGATACGCCACGTTCTCCGGCGTGCGCTTGACGCGTTCGCGAAACAACCCGTCAAGGGTGCCTGCGGTCTCGACCGGAATAACGTGATCAGGAACGTTAGCCATGCAATGCCTCCTCCATTTTTACACTGTCTGTGGTGATTTTATGCGGGTGATCCGATTACCGCAGTTTCAGTCCAGATAAAGGTCAGTATACAACTTCGCTCCCGGCGTGACCGCATAGGCCTCAAAGTCGGCGACGCCTTCTTCGCGCAACACTGTTTCATCGAGGTAAAATTGCCCGTTGCAGTGCGGCTGTCGCGATTGAAAATCACATATGCCGCATCCGCCATGATCTCGGGTTTGCGGCTGGCCTTGAGGATGGCTTCCGGAAAATTCACCGCGATCGCCGCCGTGGCGATGGTGGTGCGCGGCCAAAGTGAATTCACCGCGATGCCCTGCGCGCGAAACTCTTCCGCCATGCCGAGCGTACACATACTCATGCCGTACTTGCTCATCGTATACGCGACATGATCCTTGAGCCAGCGCGGCTTCATGTTCAGTGGCGGCGACAACGTAAGAATGTGCGGATTACGGCCCGCCGCGGCGGACTTCAGCAAGTGGGGAAGGCACGCCTGCGAACACGCAAACGTGCCACGCGCGTTCACACCCTGCATCAAATCGTAGCGCCGCATGGGCGTGGCCACCGTGCCGCTGAGCATGATGGCACTCGCGTTGTTCACGAGAATATCAATGCCACCGAACACGCGCACCGCCTCCTTGACCGCCGCTGTGATGCCCTGCTCGTCACGCACATCCAGTCGCAGCGCCAGCGCCTTGCCCCCGGAGGCTTCCACCTCGGCGGCAACGCTGTGTATCGTGCCGGGCAACGACGCATGCGGCTCGGCGGTCTTTGCCGTCACGACAATGTTGGCGCCGTCGCGCGCGCAACGCAACGCAATCTCGCGCCCGATGCCACGGCTCGCACCGGTGATGAAGAGGGTTTTCTCTTTTAGGGACATAGGGCGGGTATTGAGTTTTGAGTTTTGAGTTTTGAGTTTTGAGTTTTGAGTTTTGAGTTTTGAGTTTTGAGTTTTGAGTTTTGAGTTTTGAGTTTTGAGTTTTGAGTTTTGAGTTTTGAGTGTAATGATCATGCCGCTAGATGCACTTCAACTAAGCACTAAAAACTCAAAACCAAACACTGCACTAAACGCTTTCCCAAACACTTTCCAAACGTTTCGTCATTCAAACACCGCCTTGCGCTTTTCCACAAACGCCGTCACACCTTCGGCAAAATCGGCATGCCCCGCGCAGCGCGCAAACGCCCCTGCCTCGGCTGCAAGATGCTCTTCCAGGCCATGCTCCTGCGAGGCATTCACCAGCGCCTTGGTTTCCGCATACGCAATCGCCGGCCCAGCCGCCAGACGCTGCGCAAGCGCGACCGTGGCAGGCGCAAGTTCCGCCGCCGGCACCGCACGATTGATGATACCCATCGATTGCAGCGCGGCGGTATCCACCGTATCCACGAGGAGCAACAGCTCCATCGCTTTTTGATAACCCGCAACGCGCGGCAAAAACCAGCTTGCGCCGCCGTCCGGGCTGGTCGCGATGCGGCTGTACGCCAGGGTAAATTTCGTGTCGTCGGCGGCAATGACTAAATCGCACGCCAGCATGATGCTCATCCCGGCGCCCGCCACCGCGCCATGCACGCTGGCGATCACCGGCTTGGGCGCGCGGCGCAGCGCCAATATGCCGCGATGCAGCTCGCCCGCCATCTCGACAACCAATCCTGCAATTTTTGGCAAATGCGTCTTGAATGATGCCACGTCGCCGCCCGCCAGAAACGCCGGCCCCGCGCCGCGCAACACCACCACGCGCGCCTCTGCATCGTGTTCCACGCGCTCGCAAACCCTGCGAAAGGCCACGATGGTTTCCGGATCCAGCGCGTTCATCACCGCCGGCCGGTTGAACGTGAGCGTCGCGATCCCGTCCGCGACGACGTACTGAATCAAATCATCCATTCCATCATGCATGCCGGCCGCGGCGCTTTTCATCGGGCCAACGCTTCAAAGGTCACCGCCTGAGTGGTCTGAAAGAGTTCGCTGCGACCGAAGTCTTTTGGGAAATCATCAACCATGATTACTTTGCGGCGCAGTGCTTTCAGACGCGCCAGCGTGTCCGCCTCAGCCTTTGTAATCACGCCCTTGGCGAGCGCATCCGCCGCCACCTGATCGCCGAACTCTCCATGAATCGTGCCGGCGCGGCGCGCCGCGCGTATTTTCGCCTCGACCGGCTCCGCAGCAATCAACGCCTGCAGCGCCAGATCGATCAGCGTCACCGGATCGTTTTCGTCGCGGGGTATGCACATGCCCTGGGTGAGACGATCACGCGCGGGTCCCGGCGTCATCAACAGGCCAACCACCTGATGCCCCAATGTATCGGCCGGCGCATCAAAAACGCGGCCCCACGGAAAAATCGACAGCCGCAGGCCCCACGCCACCAGCCGGTTCGGCAGATTCTCGAACAGTCCGTAGAACGCCTCTTGCGTGCGATTCAACGCGTCCTGCATAGCCCAGTGCATAAACGGCAAATCATCCGGCGGACGGCCATCGTCTTCGAAACGCTTCAATACGCACGATGCCAAATAAAGCTGGCTCAATATGTCACCCAGTCGCGCCGATAAACGTTCGCGGAATTTAAGTGCCCCGCCCAGCACGAACATAGACACATCGGACGCCCATGCGAAGGCGCTCGATAGCCGGGTCAACTGCCGGTAATACTGGCGCGTGTTGCCATCGCCCGGCGCCGCCACAAACCGCGCGCATGTCACCCCCATCCAGGCCGCGCGCGCGAGATTGGAAATCGTGAATGCGACGTGGCCAAAAAACGCGGCATCGAAATCCTTCAACGCCTTGGCGTTGTCCGCCACATGCGTAGCCTCCATCTCCTTCAGCACATAGGGATGGCCGCGAATCGCGCCTTGTCCAAAAATAATCATCGAACGCGTCAAGATGTTCGCGCCTTCCACCGTGATCGCGATGGGAATCTGCTGGTAGGCGCGCCCAAGATAATTGCTCGGCCCCATGCAAATACCCTTGCCCCCGTGCACATCCATGGCGTCGTTCACCACCTGGCGACCGCGTTCGGTGAGATGGTATTTCACGATAGCCGACACCACCGAGGGCTTTTCGCCCAGATCAATGGCTCCCGCCGTCATCACGCGCGCGGCTTCCATCAAATACAGATTACCGCCGATGCGCGCCATCGCCTCCTCGACGCCCTCGAAGCGCCCGATGGAAATATTGAATTGCGTGCGCACGCGGCCATAACCGCCGGTGGTGCGCGCCGCCAGTTTGGACATGCCCACCGAATTCGCCGGCAGTGAAATCGAGCGCCCCGCCGCCAGGCAATTCATCAGCATCTTCCAGCCTTGCCCCACGTAATCCACGCCGCCGATCACGTATTCCATCGGCACGAATACATCCTTGCCCCAGTTCGGGCCATTCATGAACGCGCCGTTCAACGGGAAATGCCGCCGGCCGATATTCACGCCCGGCGTGTCGGTGGGGATCAGCCCCAGCGTAATGCCGCAATCTTCTTCGGGCCCCAGAATATGATCCGGGTCATACAGCCGAAACGCGAGCCCCAGCAGCGTCGCGATCGGCCCCAGCGTGATGTATCGCTTTTCCCACGTCAGGCGTATGCCCAGCACATCTTTTTTTCCTTGCCACTCCCCCTTGCAAACGATGCCGAAGTCCGGGATACCGCCGGCGTCCGATCCCGCCTCCGGACTGGTCAAGGCGAAACACGGCATCTCCAAGCCCTTGGCGAGACGTGGCAGGTAGTAATCCTTTTGTTCCTTCGTGCCGTAATGCAGCAGCAGTTCCGCCGGCCCGAGTGAATTGGGCACCATCACCGACACCGCCGCCGTGCCGCTGCGCGACGTCAGTTTCACGATAACCGAGGAGTGCATCAGCGCGGAGAAACCCTTGCCGCCGAATTCCTTCGGAATGATCATCCCCAAGAACCCGTTATCCTTAATGAACTGCCACGCTCGCGGCGGCAGATCATGCAGATCGTTGGTGATCTCCCATTCATTCACCAGCGTGCAGAGTTCCTCCACCGGGCCATCGAGAAAGGCCTGCTCCTCGGCGCTCAACGTGGGTTTGGGAAAGGCGTGCATTTTTTTCCAGTCCGGCTTGCCGCTGAACAATTCGCCGTCCCACCACACCGTGCCGGCATCCAGCGCCTCTTTTTCCGTGGATGACATCTGCGGCAAAATCTTGCGGAACAACGCGAGCAGCGGCGCGCCGAGCACAGCACGGCGAATCGGTCCCGGATTCAGCGTCAGGGCAAGAATGACCGCAATAATACACGCCAGCGACAGTACGATGGGAGACGCGCCGCCGGTAAGGCCCGCGGCCAGCAAGCCCGCCGCGGCGAATGCGGTCCAGCACCACGCTGGCGCACAATGGTACGCCAGCGTCCACGCGATCGCACAGACACTTCCCACCGCAATGATAAGAGTCATGAAAAATGATTCCACGTTGAAGGTTAAGCACATTATTTCATATCAAACCGAACGACAGCATACGGATATTCCAGAATCATCTGCCTGCCCGGTGCAGTGCTGGAATGTTACGCCGATATCTCGATCCCGAATCCGATAACTAAAAATAGCTCTTTTAAAACATGAGCTTATATTAACCCATTGCTTCCTGAAAATTGGTCCGTCTTGCATTAAACTAAGGTCAAGAAATTAACGATTTCGATGGCCACCCGACAAATCTCTTTCGCCAAAACCACGCGCCCGAGTTTTTCCGGCGTGATGGTGCGTGACCGGTTGTTTTGTTTGCTGGATGACGCGCGCGCCAAACCCGCGATCTGGATCACCGGTTCACCAGGCAGCGGAAAGACCACGCTGGCCGCGAGCTATCTGGACAACAGAGAACTGTCTTCACTGTGGTACCAGTTTGATGAAAGCGACAACGATGTCGCTTCCTTTTTTTATCACATGGGCCTGGCCATCGCGGAAAGCGCTGGGCGAAAAAAAATACGACTGCCGCAACTCACGCCGCAGAGTCAATCAAATCTGTCGGTTTTTGCGCGCCGTTATTTTCAGGTGCTATACCGCGAGTTTGGCGAAAAATTCGCCCTGACATTCGATGGTTACCATGAGCTGACGGCGCAATCGCCGCTGCACGAGGTAATGCAAATTGCCATTTCGGAAACACCCGCCGGCAGTTCGGTCATGGTAATCAGCCGTAGCGACCCGCCGCCGTCGATGGTGCGGCTACGGGCAAATCAACGCATGACTGTGATCGGATGGCGCGATCTGCAACTGACGCGCGCTGAATCCGATGCCATCGTCGCCAACCGCGGTCACCAGCTATCGACCACGGCATTATCGGATATTTATGAAAAAACACGCGGCTGGGCCGCAGGGCTGATATTGCTGCTCGAACAAGCGCCAGCGAGCCGGGATCAGCCGATATCCATGCTGCCGGACCTGGCGACACCGCAATTGGTGTTCGACTATCTCGCCGGTGAAATTTTTCAGAAAGCGGCCGCGCCCACGCAGGAACTCCTGCTCAAGACCAGTTATCTGCCGCAAATGACGGCCGACATGGCAAGCGCCATCTCCGGTCTGCCCGGGGCGGGTGATCATCTTGACGACATGCATCGCAACAACTACTTTGTCACGCTCAAGCAAGGGCATCCGCAGGCGGTGTACGAATACCACCCCCTGCTGCGCGAGTTCGTGCTGGCGCGCGCCAATGCAACCTTCAGCAAGGATCAGCGCCAGCAGTTGCAGCTCACCGCGGCCACCTTGCTGGAAGCCGAAGGCCAGGTGGCGGAAGCCGTGCTGCTGATGCGGGCCGCCAGCGCATGGGAACGCATGGAAGCCGTCATCCGCCGTCATGCGCGCGAAATGCTCGATTCCGGCCGCAGTGAAACGCTGGCACAGTGGGTGGAAACCTTGCCCAGGGAAATTCAGGAACGCAATCCCTGGACCCTGTACTGGCTGGCGCTCGCGCGCATGCATGTGTCGCCGCGCGAAAGCCGACTGCTGCAGGAACGCGCCCACGCCCTGTTCGCGGCCCAGCCACAACCCGATCAGCGCGGGCTCGTGTTCACCTGCTCCGGCGCCATGGATGCCATTCTGTACGAGGTGGACGATTTTTCCCTGCTCGACCGCTGGATCGCAATCATGGACAGCCTGCTGCGCGAACAGCCCGCGCTGGTGTCCGGCGCGCTGGAAGCCCGCATCGCGAGCAGCCTGTTTACCTCCATGGTGGTGCGCCAGCCGCATCATCCGGAAATCGAATACTGGGCGGAGCGTGCGTACCGTGCATCCGCGGCACAGGCCGATCCGAATCTGCGCGTGTTCGTCGAAACGCGCATCGCGCTCGGCATTGCCTATGGCGGGCATTTCCCAAAGGCCGCGGCGCTGCTGGAAGGCGTGCGCCACATCATCGCGCGCGAAGCCATGGAGGGCGTGCGTCCGTCGGATCTCGCCATGTTCCGTCTGGTCGAGGCGACGTTTTACATGCTCACCGCGCAGCGGCAAGCCTGCTACGACGCCGTGCGGCAGGGGCTCGAAATCGAACGCGCGGAAGGCGTCACCATCATGAGCCATCAGTTGCTCGCGTACGGCGCCGGTGGCGCGCTGGCGGTGGGTGATCTGGAAACCGCCGGGCAAATGCTGAACGATTTCGATGCCCTGCCGCGCACCCACGCGCGATTTGATCTGTGCCTTTATCACCTGTTTTCAACCTGGCTCGCGTTGCGCCGGCACGACGCCGTACGCGCCTTTCTGCAACAGAAACTGGCGCTCAAAACCGCCATCGAAGTCGGCTGCCCGGTGTTCGAGGCGCTGTGCCGCATGGCCACCGCGCAAGTGCAGTTTTCGGGTAATGATATGCGCGGCGCCCTGGCGAGCTTTCAGCGCGTGTATGACATTGCCCGACCGATACGCAACCATTTGCTCGAATTCACCGGACTCATGTGTTATGCGCCAGTAGCGCTGCAAAGCGGGCGGCGGCCGCGCTCGGGCATGCGCGCGCTACGTCAGGCGCTGGAAGTCGGCAAGCCGCGTAACTACCTCGGCCACTTCTTGTGGCTGCCGGAATCACTGTCGCGCCTGTGCAGCATTGCGCTGGAGACCGGCATCGAAACCGAATACGTCAGTCGCCTGATTCACGAACGCGCGTTGGCGATTGATGCCGGCACCGCGGCCACGCTCGATTGGCCTTGGCCGATCCGCGTGCAGTCGCTGGGCGTTTTTCGCGTGCTCAAACAGGGAAAACCCATTGCCTTTTCCGGCAAGGCGCAGCGCCGTCCCTTTGATCTGCTCAAGTGCATCATCGCCCATGGTAGCCGCGACATCCCGGAAGAACGCATCACTCACTCGCTGTGGCCGCGCATCGACGGCGACTCCGCGCATCGTTCATTCGCCACCACCCTGCACCGATTGCGAAAACTGCTGGGCGACGAGCGGGCAATCACGCTGTCCGAGAGCAAGGTGTCGCTGGACGGACGCTACATCTGGGTTGATGTTTGGGCCTTCGAACAAACTCTCGAACGCCTGGCGCAGACGCTACGGCAGGCCGGCCCAACTGAAGGCGCGGCAAACCGCGAAACCCTCGACAACCTCGCCGCGCAGATCATGCGCCACTACGGCGGCGCATTTCTCGGCAACGAAGCCGAGGCATCCTGGGCCTTGCCGATAAGAGAGCGCCTGCGCCACCGCTACGTGCGCGCCATCGGCGATCTGCGGCGCCATTGGCAGCAAACGGGACAACCCGAACGTGCGATTGAGTTATTGGAGCATGCAATCGACATCGAAAATACCGTCGAAGGCCTCTATCGCAACCTGATGACGTGTTATGCAGAACTGGGGCGCAATGGCGATGCATTGGAAACCTACCGGCGCTGCGAAAAAGTGCTCAAGGCCCATCTCAATGCGACTCCCTCCGCGGAGACCACCGCAATCCGCGATCGGCTGAACGGCTGAACGAGCGGCCAGGGAACCGACTGACCGATAGGCTCATCGGCTATGCAACCGGCGCGCCTGCACTTTTTTGTAAAATAGTAACCTATTGTTTTTATTGGTATTTTTAGAACCCCCTCTTGAACATCATCATAAGTAGCTCATCGGTAACCGTGATGTAACCGATCCGCAACTTCCCTTCCCGCAGTATCGCCCCATCGCAAACCGCGCTGGCGCGGCATCGCAAGACACCTTTCGATGCCCAGCCTCGCGATGGCGAGATTGAAGTTCCAATCACTGAACTGTCCACTACTTAGGGGGTTATATGAATACTCGCAACTGGTTGATGTCCTCCAAAACACGCGTGCCACTTGTGTTCACACTGCCGGCCCTGCTGCTGTCCGGCTGTTACGTCATGCCGCTGGGCAACTCCGCCGACGGCACACCACAGTACGCCTACGCCACCCTGCCGGTCGTGCCGGCCCATCGCGGCCCGCAGGGTACCAACGGCCTGCCGCCGCCGGTGATCTCGACCGGGCCCATGTCGGCCTCGCTCAATGTGCGCCTGTACCCGGCCAACGATCTGGCGAATCAGACCGGCGTGCTCACCGGTCAGGTCACCAACATGATGAGCGGCAAGGGCCGCTTCCAGTTCAACTACATGGGCGAAACGCTGGCGGGAGAAGCCACGCGCGTCGCCAACGACGAACGGCGTGGCGTCGCCAGCGCGTTTGGCGGGCGCGGCACTTTCGCCAAATGCGAATACCAGATGAGCACGCCGTACCAGGGTGCGGGCACCTGCACGTTTTCCAATGGGGCGCAGTATCAGGTACATATCGGGACGTAACCGCAAGGAGCGGGAAATACGTTATAAACCGTACTTCCCGCTGCCTCGCAGCCCGCTTTTCAGTGCCCGCAAACCATCACCCGCAAAGCACGTACTTCGAATCTGACGTTACCCCCATTGGAAGAGGTTCGCTGACCTACAATGAGACGAACGTTTGCACAACTTCAACATCCTCTCGGGGAGGGTTCAACAATGCGCTTCAATTACGCAAAAATAGCTTTGTCCGTAATCATCGTTTTGCTGACGACCGCGTGCACACACACGTCGCAGCGCTATGGTCTGTCCGCCGAAAATGTGGCGATGCTGCAACAAGTGAAACAATCGTCGGATGCTACATTGCAGGTTGCCAATTTCACCACATTCAATCCGGGCCTTAACTCCATCATGTGTAGAGCGGCCGGACCGGTGGAGCCGCCGGATCAGCGTCCCTTTGAAATGTATATCCGGGAAGCGCTGATCTCGGAGCTAAAAATATCCGGACTGTTTAACGAAAAATCAGCGAACACCCTGCATGGGCATCTGGAGCACATCGATTTCAATTCAAATATCGGCGCGGGAAACTGGACGATGCGCATGCGGTTCAATAAGGCCGACGAAGCGCCGTTCACTGTCGAAAACGTTTATTCGTTCTCGACCAACTTCATTGCCGATATCGCGTGTGGCCAGGTTGCACAAGCCTTGGGGGCAGCCACGCAGGATTTTCTGAAGAAAACGTTCGAACATCCCTCGTTTAAAGCCATGTTCCCCAAAAAACCATGACGCAGGTACGTTGGTGCGCGGCTACACCGAATGCAACCCGCGTATCGACTTTACCCGCTCCTTGCCCGCCGCGATCATCATCGCCCATTCGTTGCCGGCAGACATGAAGCGCGCGCCGAGCTTGATGGCGTAATCGTAATTCTTGGTATCGGCACCCGCGAGGCCGCCGATGCCAGGAATCTTGCCGTGTTTGTGGCACGCCGCCACCACGCGCTCGAATGCCGCCTTGACTTGCGGATGGGTGAGTTCGCCGACGATGCCCATGTCCGAAGACAAATCGTTGCTGCCGATATGCAGAATATCCACGCCGGGCACCGCGGCAATTTCTTCGACGTTCTCCAATGCGGCGCGGCTTTCGATCATGCAGATCAGCAGGGTGTTTTCGTTCAGCACCTTGCGCGCTTCCACCATTGGCACCGGTTGATAGCCGAAATGCGCCCAGCTTGACGTACCAGAGCGATGGCCTATTGGCGCATACTTGCACGCCGCCACCGCCGCGCGCACATCATCCGCGGTCACCACATCCGGCACCACGATGCCCATCGCTCCCGCATCCAGCATGCGAAGCGCCAGCCCGTAGTCCTTGTCTGGAATACGTACCAGCGGCGTCACACCGGCACCCAGCGACGCCACGCACATTTGCGCCACTTCATTTTCCGGCAGCGGGCTGTGCTGCAAATCAAAATACACCGCGTCAAAGCCGCACGCATGAGCGGCCAGCGCGATGTCCACCGTGCGCGCGTGACGGATCATCAGTGCCAGGCCCAGATCGCCGCGTTTCAGACGGGCAGCCAATGGATTGGAAAGCGAGGGAGTCATTTTTGTTCTTTCAATTTAAGGGGTGGGAGGTTGATGGGAATCCGTCGATTTCTTGCGTCCGAAAAATTTTCCGGCGACGGCACCGATGCCCGCCAGGGCCAGCAGCGCAATCTTCCAGAATTTCAGCAGAAACACGCCGACGGCTGCAAGCAGGCCGAGTTTCTTCGCTGCCACGCCCGCCACCAGTGCCGCAAGTCCGTACTCGGCCACTTTGTCGGTTGACGCATTAAAATCCGCGTAGCGCTTGCCTTCGTTGAAATTCAGCGCTGCCAGCAGGGTATGCGCCACAGGCCGGTCGCGCTCAATGTTTTTCAGCGACGTCACCAGATTCAGGCTGATGTACCCATCGCGTCCCAGCGCGTAAGTGTTGTAATTGATGCCGGCGTTGGCCGTGTCCGTCGCACCCTTCGGCTTGGACGACAGCGACCACAGCAGCCGGTGCGTGATCGCATCGTAAGTCGGTGGCTGCACCCAGCCGATGACATCGATTTCGCCAATGCCGCGCTGGCGGCGTTCCTTGTTCGTTTCTTCCGTGCCCTCTTTCAGACTGGCAAGCAGTTCATCGGCCTTCCAGTCCTTGGCATCGTCGTCTTTAACATAGCCCGCCTTGACGTTGCGCGCGACCACGATCCACTCCGCGTCACTCAGCGGCATTACCAGGCCCAGCAACCCATCCCCCGGACGGTTACCCATCACGGTTAACAAACGCCCCGCTTCCGCCGTGGGTATGAACGTCTGGCCCTCCGGTATCTTGATCACTGCCTGATCGGCAAGCTTGATGTCGGCGGGGCCTCGCGTCATCGCCGCCTCGGCGGCCTTGAATGCCGCCGCTGCCTCGGCCTTGGCATCGGCCTTGCCGTCGGCCGCATGCGCCGGCGCCATAAGTATTTCCGTGCCGTATCCCACGATGCCCACGAATCCCACGATACACGCAACTGCTGTCCATCCTCTCCAACGCGCGGCAACACCTTTCATGGAACTCTCCTGTTCAAAACTGTGATTCCTCCAGTGCCAGTACGCTGCCAGCCCCGCTCACCACCGTTTGTTTGCACGCCGCCGCCAGCGGCAAAATGTGTTCGCAATAAAACCGAGCCGTCGCGAGCTTGGTATCGAAAAACACGGTGTCCGCGCCGGGTTCGCCGCGCTTTTTTTGCGCCACCGCGGCCGCGCGCGCCATCATCCAGCCGCCGCCCACGGTGCCGAATAGCTTCAGGTACGGCACCGCCACGGCAAACACCGCATTCGGATTTTTCTGGAACGTATCGACGATCCAGTGGGTCGCTTCTTCCAGCGCATCGATGGCGCCGCAGAGCGAATTTCCGATGGCGGACAATTCCCCCCCCGTCAGCGCCGAAACCGTCTTGCGCATCTCTGCGATCACCGCCAGCGCCGTCGCGCCTTTTTCATACCCCACTTTGCGGCCCGCCAGATCATTCGCCTGTATGCCCGTGGTGCCTTCGTAGATGGTAGTGATACGCGCATCGCGCAAGTACTGCGCCGCCCCCGTCTCCTCGACAAATCCCATGCCACCGTGAATCTGCACGCCGGTGGAAGCAATCTCCACGCACTGCTCGGTGCACCACGCTTTTACCACGGGGATCAACAAATCGATCAGCGCCTGATTGCGCCGCTTCTCGGTGGCATCCGGATGATGCTTGGCCTTGTCGAGTGTTGCCGCCGCCAGATAGGCCAGCGCGCGCATGGCTTCAATCTGCGACTTCATCTGCATCAGCATGCGCCGCACGTCGGGATGGTGAATGATGGTCACGCGGTCGCCGCCGCGCTGGCCGACCTCGCGCCCCTGCACGCGGGTGCGCGCGTAGTCGAGAGCGTGCTGATACGCGCGCTCCGCCACCGCCACGCCTTCCAGGCCCACCGCGAGGCGCGCGTGATTCATCATGGTGAACATGTATTCCAGCCCGCGATGGGCCTCACCCACGAGGTACCCCACCGCGCCACCCGCGTCGCCATACTGCATTACGCAGGTGGGGCTGGCATGGATGCCGAGCTTGTGTTCGATCGATACACATTTCACATCGTTTCGCGTGCCCAGGCTGCCATCGGCGTTTGGCAAAAACTTCGGCACAACAAACAGCGATATACCCTTGACGCCTTCGGGCGCGTCCGGCAGGCGCGCAAGCACCAGATGCACGATGTTATCCGCCATGTCGTGCTCGCCCCAGGTGATGAATATCTTGGTGCCGCTGATCTTGTAATGATCGCCCGCTGGTACCGCGCGCGCTCGAATTGCCGCCAAATCGGAGCCTGCTTGCGGCTCTGTCAGGTTCATGGTGCCGCTCCACTCGCCTGAGTTGAGCTTGGGCATATAGCGCTGCAACTGCTCGGCGGACGCGTGATGCGCCAGCGCTTCCATCACGCCGGAGGTCAGCATCGGGCACAGGCAGAACGCCATGTTGCTGCTGTTCCACATTTCCTGCACCGGGTTCGACACCAGATGCGGCAGGCCCTGTCCGCCGTATTGCGTCAGCCCGCCAAGGCCGTTCCAGCCCGCGTCGCGAAACTGCTGGTAAGCCGCCTTAAACCCGCTGGGCGACGTGACCACATGGTTGGCAAGCTTCGCGCCCTCTTTGTCCCCGACGCGATTGAGCGGCTCCAGCACTTCCTGTGCGAATTTCGCTGCCTCGCCCAGCACGGCCTCGATCAGTTCCGCATTGACCTCTTCGCAGCCGGGTAGTTTGGAAACCTCGTCCAAACCGGCGAGTTCGTTGATCACGAACAACATGTCTTTCAGCGGGGCAACATACGATGACATGGCGACACTCCAGGAAAAAATAGCGCAATCTTGCGAGACACGCCGCTATGTTACCGCAAAGCCCAATGTCCTAGGGGCGCGCCTATTCGGCGCGTTGTATCCCGGCCCGCTGTATGACTTTCAACCATTTCTCGAACTGCCTGGCGTTCAGCTTGCCCAGTTCGGCGGGCGTCGCGGTTCGCAATTCGATGCCTTCATGCGCAAGCCGCTGTCGCACATCCGGCACGGCAAAGCGCTGTGCGATTTCACGATTCAGCCGGTTGACGATTTCGGCGGGCGTGCCGGCGGGCGCCACGACCGAGTAATACTGCTCCACTTCAAAACCGCGCAAGCCCGATTCGTCGATGGTGGGAATCTCCGGCGCGAGCGTGCTTCGCGTGATGCTCGTCACCCCCAGCGTACGAATGCGTTTTTCGCGCACCTGCGGCAACGCGGTCACAAAATTACCGAACAGGGCAAAGGTTTCGCCTTGCAGCAACGACATCATCGCCGGTGCGCCGCCCTTGAACGGCACATGCGTCATTTTGACTTTCGCCAGCGCCTGAAAAAGTTCGCCGCCCAAATGTGACGGGCTGCCCTGCCCCGTCGACGCATACGTGATGCGCCCGTCGGCCGTGCGCGCAAGCGAGATAAATTCACGCACCGTCGCCGCTGGCAATGAAGGATGCGCGACAAAAATATACGCCGTGGTACCCACCAGCGCGACGGATGCAAAATCCTTGATGGGATCGTACTTGCGCTGTGTAATCAGCGCCGGCCCCGTGATCAGCGTCGCGGCGCTGCCCAACAGCAGTGTGTGCCCGTCCTTCGGTGCGCGCGCCACCATCTCGGCCGCGATTGCACCGCCCGCCCCGCCACGATTATCGACAATAATTTGCTGTCCCAGCGCAGGCGCGAGCTTGTCCGCGATCGCGCGCGCCACCGTATCCGTGCCACCGCCGGGCGCGTTGGGCACTATCAGGCGGATGGGTTTTGTGGGGTAAGTCTGGGCGGTAGCTACTGTTGACGCCGTGAGCAACAGCAGCAGCGCAGCACCTCTTCTGACGAACCTCGAATTGCGCTTGGTCATGCTCGTTTTCCTTCGCAGGATATGCCACATTATCCGTCGCCCAACAAAAAGGGCGCCACTCTTGCGAATCGCGCCCCTCCTTTGACTACAGCGGTGGCAATAAACACTTGCACCGCACCCCAGATTTAACCCAACTCGGTCACCAGCTCCGGCACCACCTTGAACAAATCATCCACGATCCAGTAACTGGCGATCGAGAACAACGGCGCTTCAGCGTCCTTGTTAATGGCGACGATGACTTTACTGTCTTTCATCCCCGCCAGGTGCTGAATGGCGCCCGAAATACCCACGGCGACATACATTTCCGGCGCGACAATCTTGCCGGTTTGCCCGACTTGATAATCGTTCGGCACGAAGCCGGAATCCACCGCCGCGCGCGAGGCGCCCACGGCCGCGCCGAGTTTGTCGGCGAGCGGCTCGAGGATCTTGAAGTTTTCGGCGCTGCCCATGCCGCGGCCACCGGAGACGATGATGCGTGCCGCGGTGAGTTCGGGTCGTGCCGACTTGGTGAGTTCCTGGCCGTTGAATTTGGACAGGCCCGCTGCCGGGGTGGCCGCCAATGCCTCGACAGGAGCAGAGCCGCCATCACCAGCCGGATCAAATGCCGTGGCGCGCACGGTAATGACCTTGATCGCGTCGGACGACTGCACCGTTGCCATCACGTTGCCGGCGTAGGTGGGGCGCACAAAGGTATCCGCCGACACCACGCTGCTGATGTCGGAGATTTGCTGCACGTCCAACAACGCCGCCACGCGCGGCATGAAGTTCTTGCCCATGCCGGTGGCCGGGGCGACGATGTGGGTGTAGCTCTTCGCCACGCTTAACACCAGCGCGGTAATGTTTTCCGCCAGCGCGCCTTCAAATTGCGGCGCATCGCTGACCAGCACCTTGGCGACACCTTTGACCTTGGCCGCCGCGGCGCCCGCTTCGGCGCAATTGTGGCCGGCCACCAGCACCGTCACATCGCCACCGAGCTTGCCCGCCGCGGTGATGGTGTTGGTGGTGCCGGGTTTGAGATTTTTGCCGTCGTGTTCGGCGATTACCAGGATAGCCATTTAAATGACCCTCGCTTCGTTCTTGAGTTTAGCTACCAGTTCCTTGGCGTCGGCAACCTTGACGCCGGCGCTGCGCGACGCAGGCTCGGCAACCTTCAGCGTTTTCAGACGCGGCTTCACATCCACGCCCAGTGCATCGGGCTTGATGTTTTCGAGCGGCTTTTTCTTCGCCTTCATGATGTTGGGCAGCGTGACGTAGCGCGGCTCGTTCAGGCGCAAGTCGGCCGTCACTACCGCCGGCAGATTGACGGTAAGCTTTTCCAGCCCGCCGTCGATCTCGCGCGTGATGTCGGCCGTGTCGCCGTTGATCGTCACGTTGGAAATGTGCGTCGCCTGCGGCCAGCCCAGCAGCGCGGCAACCATCTGCCCGCACTGGTTTGAGTCATCATCAATCGCCTGCTTGCCCATAATGACCAAGCGAGGCTGCTCTTTTTCGATAATGGCTTTAAGAATCTTAGCAACGGCCAGCGGCTGCGCTTCTTCAGCCATCTCGACCAGAATGCCGCGATCCGCGCCCATGGCCATCGCCGTGCGGATGGTTTCCTGGCACTGAATCGGACCGATGGAAACCACCACGATTTCGGTAACGATGCCCGCTTCTTTCATGCGCACGGCTTGCTCTACCGCGATTTCGCAAAACGGATTGATCGTCATTTTGATATTGGCCGTCTCGACCCCGGTGCCGTCGGATTTGACGCGCACCTTCACATACGGGTCGATCACGCGCTTGGCCGTGACCAGAACTTTCATTGCTACTCCTTTGGAGGGAACGAGTGGAAACTTGCTGGGGATAGTCTTTGCAACCGCCACGTATTTTAGCGGAAAGCAGGCGCGGATGTAACCGTTACGCGCGGCAATGCCACCGTAACCTAATGTTTTAATTGATTATTTACAAAGTGGACTGACAGCCCGTCCATCTGGGCCTACCGCCCCTTGAATTCCGGCTTACGCTTCTCGCGAAACGCCTTGCCTGCTTCCACACGATCTTCTGTCGAGGCAATCAGCGTGGATAAGTCGGCCTCGATGCGCAAGCCCGTCGGCAGATCAGTATCGAGACTGCCGCGCACGGCTTCCTTCACCAACAACACCGATAGCGGCGCGTGGCTTGCGATACGTTTCGCCAGGGCTTCGGTGGCAGTCATCAACTCGGCGCGCGGTACCAGGCGGCTTATCAGCCCCATGCGCAACGCATCCTCCGCGCTCACGTGATCCGCCGACAAGGCGATATCGAGCGCTCGCCCCAGTCCGACCATGCGTGCCAGCCGCTGCGTGCCGCCGCTGCCGGGCAGTGTGCCGCGCGACACTTCGGGCAAGCCGAACTTGGCGCCTTCGGCCGCGATGCGGATGTCACAGGCCATGGCGATTTCCAGTCCGCCCCCCAGGCAATAGCCGTGTATCGCGGCGATGATCGGTTTGCGCACCTGATCAAACGCGAGTATCCAGTGCGTGTGCGCGCGGCCCTGACGATGTTTCACCAGCGACTCCACCGCGTTGAAGCCTTTGACGTCGGCACCCGCGCAAAACGCGCGCTCACCCGCTCCGCTGAAGACAATAACACGCACGGCATCGTCGGCGTCGGCCCGGGCCAGCGCCTTGGGAATTTCAGAGCGAATGGCGTCCGAAATCGCATTCATGGCTTCCGGACGATTGAGTGTGATCCACGCGATTTGATCGCGCACCTGATAGAGCACTGGTTCGGTCATGGTGTTGGCGCCTGTTGCAATAAATTACTTTAAAAACAAATAGTTATGTGTTTTCTCAATCCAGCACGATTTTCGCCTCGCGGATCACCCGCCCCATCCGCTCAAACTCGCTGCGGATATGCGCGGCGAATTCTTCGGGCGAGTTGCCACTGGGAATGACCGCTTCATTATTGAGCCGATCCTGAATTTCTTTCGATTTCACCACCGCCACGATTTCCTTGTTCAACCGGTCAATAATCGGGCGCGGGGTATTGGATGGCGCAACAATGCCATACCACGATCCTGACTCATAACCTTTCACCCCAGCCTCGGCTACGGTGGGCACATCCGGAATGGCTTGTGCACGCCTCGTGCCGGTCATCGCAATCGCGCGCAGCTTGCCGTTTTTCACATGCGGCAGCATCGCCACGGCGCTCGAAAACATCAGCGGTACCTGCCCGCTTAATAAATCCGTCATCGCCAGGGACAAACCCTTGTATGGCACATGCACCCATTTCACGCCCGCCATCATGGAAAACATTTCCGTGGCCAGATGCGTAGAGGTGCCGATGCCGTTCGAAGCGTAGTTGATGGCCCCCGGCTTGGCCCTCGACAACGATACGAGTTCCTTGATGGTACTCACCGGCAGCGACGGATGCACCACCACCAACAGCGGCGCCGAAGCGATCAGGCTCACCGGCTGAAAATCCTTCAGCGGATCGTAGGGCACTTTCTTTTGCGAGTTCGGAATGATGGTCATGGTCGCCACGTTGCCGAGCAACAGCGTATAGCCGTCCGGCGGCGACTTTGCCGCCATCTCCGCCCCGATCAAACCGCCCGCGCCCGCGCGATTATCGACCACCACCTGTTGACCGAGCGACGGCGAAATTTTTTGCCCGATCAGCCGCGCAATGGTGTCGTTACCACCGCCCGGCGCCAGCGGCACGATCAGGCGGATCGACTTTGCCGGATACGCCTGCGCCATCGCGCCCCCACTCATAACCGCGCACGCGAATACGAGGCCCGGCAACACCATGAACTTGAATATTGGATTCACAACGACTTTCCATTGACTGGCGCGGGCGGCACCTCAGCTTTGCATGCCCCAGCGGCGCACCGTTATTTTTTCCATCTGACGAAAGATCAGGTTCTCGACGACCAGACCGATGATGATAACCGAGAACAATCCGGCGAAGACATTGGGAATGTCGAGCTGATTTTTGTTCTCGTAAATGAACCAGCCCAGGCCGCCCGATCCCGATGAGACGCCGAACACCAGTTCCGCCGCGATCAGCGTGCGCCACGCAAACGCCCAGCCGATTTTCATGCCCGTCAGTATCGATGGAAACGCCGCCGGAATCAGAATTTTGGTCACATACCCCAGCCCCGAGAGACCGTAATTCCGGCCCACCATGCGCAGCGTCTGCGATACCGACAAAAATCCGGAATGCGTGTTCAGCGCTACAGCCCACAACACCGAATGCACGATCACGAACACCAGGCTCGCGTTGCCCAGGCCGAACCACAATAACGCCAGCGGCAGCAGCGCAATCGCAGGCAACGGATTGAACATGGCTGTCAGTGTCTCCAGCAAATCCGTGCCCAGCCGGGAGGTGATCGCGAATGCCGTGAGCAACGCCGCGAGCGCCAGCCCGATCCCATAGCCCTGCACCAGCACCTTGACCGATGACCAGCCGCGCTGCGGCAACACACCGCTTTTGATGCCCTCGTAAAAAGCCGCGAAGGTATCCGAAAATTTCGGAAACAGCAGCGGATTATTCAGCCACGCCGCATACAACTGCCAGATCACCAGCATCGCCGCCAGCAGCAACCCCTTGCGAAACGCATCGTTGTTCCAGACTTTTTCCGCCGTGGTCAGCGGCTTTTCCACCACGCCATAGGCGCTGTCCTTGACCTCACGCACAAACTCGGCGCGAACCACCATCGGGCTCTCAGCCATGGGGAACGTTCTCCTCTTCGACCGTCTGCGCAAACAGCAGCTCGTGGATGCGCGCGGACAGCGGCTTGCCATCCGCGCCGACAGGGTCGGTGCCGTCACTGTTAAGCTCCGCCTTGACCTGGCCCGGATGCGGACTCAGCAGCAGGATGCGATTGCCCAGCAGCACTGCCTCCGGAATCGAGTGCGTGACAAACATCACCGTAAAGCGCGTGTCCTGCCATAGTTGCAGCAGCTCGTCCTGCATCTTGCGGCGGGTCAGCGCATCGAGCGCGGCAAACGGTTCGTCCATCAGCAATATGGCCGGCTCCATCGCCATGCCGCGCGCAATGGCCACGCGCTGCTTCATGCCGCCCGACAGCGTGTGCGGATAACTGTCTGCAAAACGCGTCAGGTTGACCTTGTCGATGTAATGCAGCGCCCGCGCCTCGGCCTCGCGCGCGCCAAGCTTGCCGCTCGACGTGAGTGCGAAAGCCACGTTCTGCTTGACCGTTTTCCACGGCAGCAATTGATCGAATTCCTGGAAGACCATCACGCGGTCAGCGCCCGGCCTTCCGATTTCGGCGCCATTCAGCAGCATCGATCCTTCGACGGGCTTCATATAACCGCCCACGGCCTTGAGCAGCGTGGATTTGCCACAGCCGGATGGCCCCAGTATCACAAACCGGTCGGAACGATAGACATCAAAATCCACCCGGTAGGCGGCGGTGACCAGGTGATCGCGGGTTTTGTACTGCAAGGTCACGCCGCGCACTTCCAGCAGCGGTGGTACCGGTGCCTGCGCCGGCGTTACTACCCCTTCATTCACGGCATCAACCTCCGGGCAGGTTATGCACTTCCGGAAAATACAGATCCTTCCACGACGCCGCCTTCGGCTTGACCGTGCCCACCTTGTTCATGAACTCATAGAATTTCATGGTGTTCTCGGGCGTCATGGTGATGCGAATTTCCGGATCGTTCAGCAGCTTGAGTATGCCTTCGACGCCGCTCCGATCCTTGGATTCCTTCACATACAGTTCGGCCGCCGCGCGCTTGTCTTTGGCGATGAACGCTTCGGCTTCCTTCCACGCATTCACGAATGCCCGAAACGTTTTGGGATTTTCGTCACGGAACTTGCTGGTCGCCCACGCCACCAGAAACGTCGCCGGGCCATTGGTGACGTCATAGGAATTCAGTATGCGGCGCACGCCCGGTTTTTCCAGCGCCTGATACTGGAACGGCGGCGAGGAAAAATACGCGGTGATTTCCTTGCCCGACAAAAAGGCCGCCAGCCCGTCCGGATGCGACAGGTTGCGATACTGCGTGCTGAACTTGTTGAAGTTTGCATCGCCAAATTCTTTCGCCGCCGCCATTTGCAGAACGATCGTCTGTATCGACGTGCCTGCGCCCGCCATCGAAATGCGGTCGGTTTCGGTGAAATCCCGAATCGTATTCACCTTCGGGTTATTGCTTACCAGGTACATCGGCATCGACGCCAGCGCCGCGACCGCCTTCACGTTCAAGCCGCCGTGCGTGCGGCCCCACAGAATCAGAAACGGCGCGGTACCGCCCGAGGCGACGTGCAGATTACCGGACAACAGCGCATCGTTCATCGGCTGCGCGGAGCTCAACTGCGTCCAGCTCACCTTGGTTGCAAGACCCTCCGCCTTGAGATATTTCTCGATCAACTGGTTCTGCTTCATGATCGCCAGCGGCAGATAACCGATGCCGTACTGCAGAGACACCTTGAAGTCATCCACTTCCGCCGCGGCGCGCTCCACCGGAACCACCATCGTTGCCGCCGCCAGCAACAGCACGGCCCATGTTCTTGCAGCCCGTTTGAACATCATGATGTTTCCTCCTCGTTATGAACTCACTTTGTCAGGCACGATCCAGCTCCCCCGGAACACCGCAACACAATCAAGGACGCACGCCACAACGGTACTTCGGTCCGAGACTGGTTTCCAGACGCCCCTGCGCCGCATTCAGGAACCGGCACAAATAGAGGCGCGTATCGCGCGGGTCGATCACATCTTCCACGGCAAAGGCCTCCGCCGTCAACAAGGGCGACGCGTAGCGGCGCAATTCTTCCTCGATTTCCTTCTGCCGCGCCGCCGGGTCGGGCGCAGCCGCCAATTCACGCCGGTACGCGGCCGCGACGCCACCTTCGACCGGCAATGATCCCCATTCGGCGCTGGGCCAGGCAATCTTGAAATCCACCCCATTCTTGTCCGTCGTGCCCATCCCGGCCATGCCGTAGCACTTGCGAATCACCACGGTCATCACCGGCACCGTCACCTGCAACCCCACGTACACCGAGCGCATGCCTTCGCGCAGCGTTGCCGCCGCTTCCGCCGCCGTGCCCACCATGAAGCCGGGCACGTCCACCAGAAAAATCAGCGGGATATGAAACGTGTCGCACAGCTCGACAAAATGCGTCTGCTTGCGCGCGGACTTCACGTCCATTGCGCCGCCCAGCACCATCGGATTGTTCGCAACCACGCCCACGACCTTGCCATCCATGCGCGCGAAACAGGTAATTACCGACTTGCCGAATGTCGGCTGAATTTCAAACACCGACTCGCGATCCACGATCAGCGAAATCAGTTTGCGCATGTTATAAGGCTGGCGCCGTTCGCGCGGCACAATCGACAGCAGCGACGCTTCGCGCCGATCCACCGGATCGGAACACGGCACGCGCGGCGGCAACGCCCACACATTCTGCGGCAGATACGACAAAAACCGGCGTATCGCGGTAAAACAGTCCGCTTCGTTGTCCACCGCGTTGTCCACCGTGCCCGCCGCATCCACCGCCAGCGGCGCGCCGCCCAGCGCCTCCTTGGTCACTTTTTCACCCAGTGAGCGCTCCACCACCGGCGGCCCCGCCGCAAAAATCTGGCTGGTGCCCTTAACCATCACCGACCAGTGCGACAGAATCGCGCGCCCCGCCGGCCCACCGGCCGCCGTGCCCATCACCGCGCTCACCACCGGCACGGTACCCAGCAATTCCACCGAGCGTTCAAAACCGTGTATACCCGGGAACACCGTGTAGCCGCGCTTTTGCGCCGAGGTCACGCTGCCGCCCGCGCCGTCGATCAAATTGATCAGCGGTATGCGGTATTGAAACGCCAGGTCTTCGACAAATCCCCCCTGCCCGCCCTTGCGCCGATTGCCACCCCAACTGGTGCCGCCGCGCACCGTGAAATCCTCGCCACCGATGGCCACCGGGCGGCCATTGATTTCACCCAGCCCCATGACATACGGCGCGGGCACCACTTTTTGCAGCTTGCCGCCCTCGTAACTGGCGCTGCCAGTGAGCTTGCCTACCTCCTGAAACGAGGCAGGGTCCAGTACGCCGGCGATGCGTTCGCGAATGGTCAGACGGCCCTGCTCATGGTGACGCTTGACCGATGCCTCGCCGCCCAATCCATCGGCCCATTGGTAACGAACCTTGATTTCATCCGCTTCGGGTTTCCAGTTCATATCAAAAACTCGTGGGCCAGGTTGCCAGCAGATGTTTGCCGATGCCCTTGCTCAGGCGCAACTGATGCACGCCAAGCATGCGTATCAAGTAGTCGCGCGTCCGCTCGGGGCGTATCACATCCTGCACCGCGTATACCGACGCGATGTCATAAACGGAGTTGTCCTTCACCATGGTGGCTTTCTTTTCCTCAAACCCAGGGTCGCCGGGCTTGAGGCCCGACACCACGGTCACCGCATAATTCGGATCCATGAAACTGATCTCCGCCGTGGGCCACGCCAGAAACTCATCCGAATTCCGGCCGCCGCCCATGTTGATATACGCTTGGCCATAGGTTTTGCGCACCAGCACGGTGAGCTTTGGCACCGTCACCAACGCCAGCGCGTTCATGAAGTTCATGATTTTACCCGGCGCGCGCTTGCGCTCCGCCTCGACGCCGATGGCAAAACCCGGCGTGTCGACAAACATCAATATCGGAATATTGTACGAATCGCACAACACCAGAAAGCTCACGATCTTGTCGCAGGCATCCGCGTCCAGCGCGCCGCCCTTGAAGAGCGGATTATTGGCAATCACGCCCACGGTCTTGCCATCAAGCCGCGCCAGCGCGGTCACGCCGGTCTTGCCAAAGCGCGCCTTCAGTTCAAACCAACTGTCCTTATCGACAATGCATTGCAGCACCTTGCGCATGTCGTAAACCTGCGTGCGCGACTCGGGCAATATTTTGAGTATTTCCGCCGCGCGATCCCCCGATCCGGCGGGCACCGGCACCACCGGCGGCACCTCGGTGTTATTCGACGGCAGATACGACAAAAACTTTTTTACCGCGTCAATTGCTTCCTCGTCCGTATCGACCACCTGATCGGCGAAGCCGGTGATCTCGGCATGTACGCGCCAACCGCCGAGTTCCTCGGCCTCCACGTTGTCGTTCATCGCTAACGACGCCAGCAACGAACTCGACACCGCGATGATCGCGCCCTTGCGCATCACGTTAAAATCCGCCAGCACGCAGTACCACGTCGATGAGCCGTAACACAGCCCCAGCGCCGCCGACACCCACGGGCTTTCGCGACAGCGCAGATATTGCTGCGGATCCTGCGCCAGCAACGTGCCCATGCCCCGCGCGCCCATGTTGTCCGGCAATCGCGCACCAGACGATTCTCCCAATAAAATCAATGGGATACCTTTACTCGCCGCAGTGCGCTTCATGTGGCCAATTTTTTTCATGTTGATGGCCGCCGACGAGGCCCCCATCACCGTGAAATCATTCGCCACCACCGCCGCCTCGCGTCCGCGTATCTGACCGAAGCCTGCGATCTTGCCGTCGGCCGGTGATTTTTCAGCGTCCTGCGGATGTACCGACGTCGCAAACAGCCCCGATTCCATGAACGTGCCGGCATCGAATAGCGCATCGATGCGTTCACGCGCGTTAAGCAAGCCCGCCACGCGCCGCTTCGCGAGTTTTTCCGCGCCGCCCATGGCTAGCGCCTTGGCACGGCGCGTTTCCAGTTCGTTCAGCAAATTTTCAAAAGCCATGTCGCGTTCTTCCATTTCAGGTTAATTGTCACGCCGAGCAAAACGCGCCCGCGACAGTTGAACCCGGTTCAAGCGCACGATCACTCGCGGCGGGCTCTCTTCGCTTTTTTTGTGGGTGGTCACAAGTTTGGCACTCCGGTCATAAAATGAATTTCTGGTAGCGCACCAGAAACTCGCGCGACGAGCGGATATTCTCACGCTTTAATTTTTCGGCGAGGAGTGCATCCCCTTTCCGCATCGCCGACAGGACGGCACGATGTTGTTGCAATCCGTCGTTTGCGCGCCCCGGCAGGATGATGATGCGCCGCATCAACTCACGGGTCTTGTCGTGAATGCTGGCGAGCATGTCGGTCAACACGCGATTGTTGGCTGCCTCGGACGTGCGACGTTGCAGCAACTGGAGCTTTTCAATGTAATCCTCGAAGTCGCCATTCTTGACGCTGCGCTCCATCGGTTTGCCGAACAGCGTAACCAGCGGCTGCCAGAACGCCGGCTTGGTATTCTGCACCGCGAGCCGCGTACACAGGCCTTCAAGCACCTCGCGCACATCATAGATTTCGAACATCTGCGAGATATCGAGACGCGCCACTTCCGCGCCGCGATTGGGAACACGCAGAATCAAGCCGCGGCTCTCCAGCGCGCCGAATGCCTCGCGCACCTGGGCACGCGAGACCTTGAATTCGCGCGCCAGATCATTCTCCAGCAACTTGGCGCCCGGCCGGTAATCGTGCCGCGCGATGCGTTCACGCACCACGTTGAACAAATCCGCGCGATTCGCACGAGGACCCGGCGGATTGCGTGGGTCGGGGCGAGGTTGCGACGAAAAAGAAGTCGGAGACGGCGGAGACAGTGCCATCCATGGATCATAGAGTTTTGTCAACGATATTGTCAACAAAATTGCCGACAAGATAAGCAGCCCCAGGATGCATCTTCCAAGCCGGCAAACAGCCTCTATACTTCTCCCATGCTTTCCGTCACCCAGCTCACCAAACGCTACGGCGCGCGCACGGTATTTGACAATCTTGATCTGACCATCCAACCCGGCGAATACGTCGCCATTACCGGCGAGTCGGGCGTGGGCAAATCCACCCTGCTCAATCTGCTGGCGGGGCTGGACGTGCCCGACGCCGGGCGCATCGTTCTGGACGGCGCGGATCTCGGGACGCAAACCGATGACGCACGCACGCGCTTTCGCCGTTCACACATGGGATTTGTATTTCAGGCGTTTCACGTGTTGCCGCACCTGACCGTGGCCGCCAACGTGGCACTGCCGCTGCTGTTGCAAAAAGTCGCGACGAACGAGCGACTGGAACGCACGCAAGCCATGCTGGCCGCCGTCGGCCTCGCGGATCGCGGCGCGAGTTTCCCGCGTGAACTCTCCGGCGGCGAATTGCAACGCGTGGCGGTGGCGCGTGCGCTGATTCATCGTCCCAAGCTGGTGCTGGCGGACGAACCCACCGGCAATCTAGACCCGGAACGCGCCGCCGAAATATTGCAATTGCTCAAGGACAGCATCGCGCGCGAGCACGCAATCGGTATTCTCGTCACGCACTCCGCGCTCGCCGCGCAAACCACGCAGCGCGTGCTACGACTGACGCGCGATGGGCTGCGCGATGTCGCGGCATGATCGCCGCGATCAGCCTTCCACAATATGTCTGCAGTCGGGCGCCGCCATCGCGCTTGATGCTGCCTCTCGGTTAGGCTACGCTTGCTGTCACGCTGGCATGGCGAAAAACACTTGTCGGCGCGCGAATACCCCCCTGTATTCCACCATCTTCACGAAGGACTCATGAAGAAGTATGCAGTCGTTCACCTGACTTTCAACGTAATGTCTGGGGCGGTTTTGGCCTGCGCACCGCCGCTCGCCACCGCGCAAACCGGTGGCTACCCCGCCAGCCCGGTGCGCATCATTGTGCCGTACACCGCGGGTGGCGCCAGCGACGTGGTCACACGCATCATTGGACAAAAGCTCGCGCAGTTCTGGAATTCCTCGGTCGTGGTGGAAAACCGCGCTGGCGCGGGCGGCAGCATCGGCACGGAAGTCGCCGCACGCGCCGCGCCGGATGGCTACACCTTGATGATGGCCACGGTGGGCACGCACGGCATCAACCCCGCGCTGTATTCGAAGATTCCGTATGACGCCGTGGCCGATTTCGAGCCCATTAATCTGGTCGCATCGACGCTGAGTGTGCTGGTGATTCACCCCAGCGTTTCCGCCAACACCATACAAGAGCTGATCGCGCTCGCGCGTGCGAAACCCGGCGCATTGAATTATGGGTCGTCAGGCAACGGCACGTCGCATCATCTGGCCGGCGCCATGTTCAATTCACTTGCGAAAATAAACACAACCCACGTGCCCTACAAGGGAACGGTGGAAATGTTTACCGATTTGCTGAGCGGCCGAATCCAGATGACCTTCGATCCCATCGTATCGATACTGCCGCACATCAAGGCCGGCAAAGTACGGGCGCTCGCGGTGACCAGCCCGGAACGTTCGCCCAGCCTGCCCAACCTGCCGACGATGGCGGAGTCGGGCGCAGCGGGGTATGACGTGCGTTCATGGTACGGCGTTCTGGCGCCCGCGAAGACACCGCGCGACATCATCAGCAAGGTCAATGCGGACGTCAATCGCGCGATCAAACTGCCTGACGTCATTGAAAAGCTGAACGAAATGGGTGCGCCACCCATCGGCGGAACGCCGGCGGAACTGGCGGCTCACATCCAGCGTGAACTCAAGAAATGGGCGGCGGTCGTGAGCGAATCCGGCGCAAGGGTCAATTAACCATGACGCAGCAGCAAAACGAACTGCCGGAACTCCAAATCCTGGCCAGTGACCTGGAATTTCCGGAAGGCCCGGTCGCCCTGCGCGATGGCTCGGTGGTGGTAGCCGAGATCGCCGGCCAAAAACTCAAGCGCATCCACCCGGATGGAACAGTCACGGTGGTGGCCGTTCTCGGGGGCGGCCCGAACGGCGTGGCGATCGGCCCGGACGGCGCGTATTACGTGTGCAACAATGGTGGCAACGAATACCGAAAGGGCCACACCGGCACGCTGGGCCCGGCCAAGGATTACAACGGCGGCTATGTTCAGCGCGTCGATCCGGCGTCCGGTGAGGTGCGCAAGCTCTACACGCATTGTGGCGAACACCGTTTGAATGCGCCCAACGATATTGTGTTCGACACGCAGGGCGGATTTTATTTCACTGACTTCGGCAAGCGGCATGCGCGGTATCGCGATCATGGCGGCATCTACTACGCGCAGCCGGACGGCAGTTCGATCAAGGAAGTGGCTTTCCCATTGCTCACGCCAAACGGCATCGGATTGTCGCCCGATGGGCGCACGCTCTACGTGTCTGAAACCGAAACCTCCCGCGTCTGGGCGTACGATGTGCTCGCGCCGGGCCAACTCAGCAAACAAGGCTTTCCATCGCCCAACGGCGGACGACTGGTGTGCGGATTGCCGGGATTCCAGCGCTTTGACAGTCTGGCCATCGATGCGCTGGGCAATATTTGCGTGGCCACGCTAATGACCGGACACATCACCGTGATCGCACCGGACGGACATGTCGTGCGCCAGGTGAAGCTGCCCGACGTGTATCCCACGAACATCTGCTTCGGCGGCCCGGACCTGCGCACTGCGTTCATCACGTTGTCCGGCGTTGGCCAGGTGGCCGCGGCGCGCTGGCCCGAACCGGGACTGCGGCTGAATTACAACGCCTGAAATGCGGTAAAAATCCCAGGAGAAGCATCCGTGCAGGTGAATTCGATTCCCGATAATGCCGAGTTCGATTTTATTGTCGTCGGCGCCGGTTCCGCCGGCTGTGTGCTCGCCAACCGGTTAAGCGCCGACAGCCGCAATCAGGTACTGCTGATCGAAGCCGGCGGCAGCGATGCCGGCAATATCAACGTACTGGTGCCCGCGCTGGTGGCGAAGCTGATCAATGACGATCGCTTTGTCTGGCCTTTTATGACCGAACCGCAGGTTCATCTTAACGGCAAAGCCCAGAAATGGGTGCGCGGACGCGTCATGGGCGGCTCTGGCACCATCAATGGCAACGTGTTTGTGCGTGGCGATCCTATTGAATACAACCGCTGGCGCGATCAGGGCTGCGCTGGCTGGGGCTATGATGATCTGCTGCCGTACTTCAAAAAACTGGAAGATTGTCCCGACGGCGATCCTGCCGTGCGCGGTCGCGGCGGTCCCATGCACTGCACGGTCATCAAGGATTTTGACGAATTGTCCAAGGCTTACTGGATGGCCTGCAAGGAAGCGGGCTACCGGCAGTCGCCCGACTACAACGGCGGCGACTATGAAGGCGCCTATCATTCGCAATATTCGACACGCGACGGCCTGCGCTGCAGTTCGTCGATAGCCTATCTGCGTCCGGTCGCGCATCGGCCGAACCTGAGCATACTGTCGGGTGCAATAGCCACTCGCGTGCTGCTGGACGGCAAGCGCGCGACCGGCGTCGAACTGCGGCTGGGCGATGCCGTGCTGCGCGCCAGGGCGCGCCGCGAAGTGGCTCTCACCGCGGGGCCGCTGGCGTCACCCAAGTTGCTGGAACTGTCGGGTATCGGCAACAGTGAAATTCTGCGTGAACACGGCATCGCGACCGTGCAACACCTGCCGGGCGTCGGCGAAAACATGCAGGATCATCCCAACATCCGCATGACCTTCGAATGCGCCAAGCCGATCACCATCAACGACGTTTTGCGCAGCCCGTGGATCAAGCTGCGCGAAGGCATACGCTTCCTGTTCACGCGCAAGGGCATGTTGTCGATTGCATCCGGCAGCTCCGCCATGAACGTGCGCAGCCGTCCCGATGCCCCGCAGACCGATCTGGTGATCCGCATGCATCTTTTTTCAGGCAAGGATCGTTCCGCCAGAACCATCAAGACCGGACTCGATCCGTTTCCAGGCTTCGGCATTGGCGTAACGCTGCTGCATCCACAATCGATCGGCTACGTGCATATTAAATCGGCCGACCCGCTGGTGTTCCCGCGCATCGATCCCCGCTACATGTCGAACGAATCCGATGTGCGAGTCATGATTGATGGCGCGCGCATGGCCCGGCACATCGCACAGATGCCGTCGATGAAAGCCGTCACCGTGCGCGAAACCCGTCCGGGACCAGGGGTGCAGGATGACGCCGGACTGCTCGAATACATCAAGGGCAATGCGGGCACCAGTTGGCACGCGGCAGGCACCTGCAAGATGGGCATCGACCATGCCGCGGTGGTTGATCCGCAACTGCGCGTGCGAGGCCTGGAACGGCTGCGCGTGGTGGATTCATCGATCTGCCCCACGCTGTCATCATCGAACACCAACATTCCGACCATCGCCATCGCTGAAAAAGGCGCCGACATGATGTTGGCGGCCGGCGCCGGTTGACTGCCACATCACTATTACAAGCCACATCGGGCACTCAACCCGCGTTAGGTGCGCTGGCGCGCCATTCACCAGCAGTCTCGTCGTGATGCACAACGGGCCGGGCAACGCCACATCATGATTGCCGCGCTCGACTTGCTCCATGCGCTGTCCTTCGCCCCGCTGCGCGCCCGCGCGCGCCGCAGCGTTTTGGCCATGGCGGCCATAGCCGTGGGCGTGGCACTGGGTCTGGCGGTCAATCTCGTGAATGACGCCGCGCTGGCGGAAATGCAGCAGGCGTTTCGCACCGTGGCCGGCGAAGCGGATGTGCGCATCGAAGGCGTCAACCGTGCCATTGACGAAACGCTCTACGGCAAGTTAGGGCTGCACGCGCAAATCGAAGCCATTGCACCGATCATCGAAATCGATGTCGCGGTCGCGGGCCGACGTGAATCGCTCAAGGTGATCGGACTCGATCCCTTCGCTTCGGCGCGTTTTACGCCACATTTGATAGCGCGGCCCGGCGAAACCGCCGCTGACCCGCTGGAAAACGTTGGCGGCAACCGCATCGCCGTGTCGCCCGCCGCGATGGCGTGGCTGAACACGGGCAAGTCGCCGGAAAAGCAACTCACGGTGACCACGCCGCGCGGCCCGGTAACGCTGGCTATCGCAGGCGTGCTCGCGGGCATCGAAAGCCAGCAGCGCGTCGCCGTGCTGGACATCGCCGCAGCGCAGGCGCTGTTTAATCTGCAAGGGCAAATCACCCGGCTCGATCTGCGCCTGTTGCCGGGCGTGGATCGCACGGCCTTCGTGCGCGACATCGCCGCTGACTTGCCGCAAGGTGCGCACGCAGTGTTGCCTGAAGTGCGTGAGCAGCAAACCGCCGCGATGTCGCGTGCCTATCGCGTCAACCTCACCATGTTGGCGATGATCGCGCTGTTCTCCGGCGCGCTACTGGTGTTTTCAACGCAAATGCTGAGCGTGGCGGAACGCGCCGGCGAACTGGCGTTTATGCGTGTGATCGGCGTCACCGCGCGCGGGACCGTGGGACTGATGCTGTTTGAAGCGGTGCTGCTGGGCGCCGCCGGTGCGCTGCTCGGCGCGGCGTTGGGTTACGCGTTGGCGTGGGCCGCTTTACACGTTTTGGGCGGCGATCTCGGAGCGGGCTTTTTTCATGGCACGCGCCCCGCGCTCGCCTTCGAGCCCGGAACGACCGCGTTGTTCATGCTGCTCGGCTGCGGCGCGGCGATGCTCGGCGCGTGGCTGCCCGCGCGCCAGGCCGCGCGCGCGCACCCCGCACAGGCGCTGAAAACCGGTAGCCTGCACGACACCACCGGCTCGGGGCCATCCGTGCTCGCGGGCGGCGGAACGTTTGTGATCAGCGCGCTGCTCGCGTTTGCACCCGCGATACAGGGTATACCCGTGCTTGGTTACCTGGCCATCAGCGGCCTGTTGATCGGCACGCTGCTGCTCACCCCCGCGATAGCCGCGTGGGTATTTCGCCAGGGCGCACGTCTGACCAACAGCCGCGCGCGTGCCGATACGCCGGCCGTGCTTCAACTCGCCATCACCCGGCTGGCCAACGCCCCTGCGCAAGCCGGTATCAGCCTGGCGGCCGTGCTTGCGGCGGTGAGTCTCGCGGGCGCGATGGCGATCATGGTGACGTCGTTCCGCCACTCGGTTGAAGACTGGCTGGAACAGGTGCTGCCCGCACCCGCCTATTTGCGCCAGCACTCGGGGGGCCAAACCCGCTCACCGGGCTTTTTTGACGCGACCGCGCAAGCGGCAATACGAGCCACGCCCGGCGTGCTGCGCGCGGAATTCGTGCGCACCGAAAAATTGACGCTGAATCCCGCGCGGCCGCCTGTTGCACTGGTAATCCGTGAATTCGGCGAGGGAATTTCCATCGATAGCCGTTTGCCGCTGGTGAAACGCTACCCCACGCCCGCGGACGCCACGCCTTCGGTATGGGTGTCGGAATCATTTCGCGATCTGTACCGCGAACCACTGCGCCTCGATGCGGACGGCGCGTTTGATCTGCCCTTGCCGATGAACCCGAATCGAGTCGCCGCCACGCGCGTGCACATCGCCGGGGTGTGGCGCGACTACGCACGCCAGCATGGTTCCATCGTGATGAATTTTACGGACTATGCGCGCATCACTGGCGATGCGCGCGCGCACGACGCGGCGTTGTGGATGCAAGACGGCATCAATGCCGCTGCCCTGCTCCCGGCATTCAAAACCCGCTTGCTCGGCGTACCCGCGCTTGAAATTGCCGAAACCGCCGACGTGCGGGCGCTGAGTCTCAAGGTGTTTGACCGCACCTTCGCCGTCACCTACGCGCTGGAAGCGGTGGCAGTACTGATCGGTCTGGCAGGCATGGTGGCCGCCTTCACCGGCCTGATCGTGGCGCGAAAAAAAGAATTCGGCATGCTGCGCCATCTGGGCCTCACGCGCGGCGAACTGACACGCATGCTCACCGTCGAAGGCGCGGCGCTGGCGGCGCTCGGCGCGCTGCTCGGCGTGTTGCTGGGCATGATACTCGCGGCGGTGCTGGTGTTCGTGATCAACCCGCAATCGTTCGGCTGGAGCATGGATTTTCATATTCCGGCGTTTCAGTTGGCCGCGTTCTCCGCCGCGCTGGTCGTTGCCGCCGCCGGCTCGGCGTGGTTTACCGCACGGCAGGTCATCGGCACGCAAGATCTGGTGCGCTCGGTGCGCGAGGATTGGTAAACACAATGGACAGCCAACGTAGGATGGGTGAAACCCATCAACAACACAGCCGCGTTTTCTGGTGTGCGAGGTTCGGCTGTGATGGGTTTCACCCATCCTACGGTTATCGCTTCTATCATGCGCCGGCGTGAATTTATGCGACGCGCGCTGCTGTTGGCCGGTGGCACGGGCCTCGCCCCCGCGCACGCCACAGCGTTCAGCTATGCCCTTGTAACGCCCGGCACAACGCTGCAATTTCCGCGTGACCACGGTGCGCATCCCGATCATCGCATTGAATGGTGGTACATGACCGGCTGGCTGGATCGCGCCGGCGTGAATGCACCCTGCGGCTTTCAGGTAACGTATTTCCGCGTGCGCACGCCCCTCGTTGCAGGCGCCGACGCCAGCCGCTTCACCGCCAACCAGTTGTTATTCGCGCATGTGGCCGTCAGCGATTCGCGCATCGGCCACATCCTGCACGAAGAACGCGCCGCGCGCGCAGGCTTCGGGCTCGCTGAAGCCCGCGACGCCGACACCGATGTGTGGATACGCAACTGGCGTTTGCGCCGCGAGCCATCCGGCGCTTATCAAACCACGTTTCAGGCCAAAGAATTTGCTTTGCGCCTGACCGCGCACCCCAGCCAGGCGCCGTTGCTCCAAGGCAACCGAGGTTTCAGCCAAAAGGGCCCGCTGATCGAAAACGCCAGCTACTACTACAGCGAACCGCATCTGAACGTCAGCGGCGAACTCACGGTGCGCGGCCAGCGCGAAACGGTGACCGGCACCGCATGGCTCGATCACGAATGGTCAAGCGCCCTGATGCCAGCAGGTGCCATCGGCTGGGATTGGCTGGGATTAAACCTCGACGATGGCGGCGCGCTGATGGCGTTTCAGTTGCGCGCGAGTGACGCGTCGGCGCCCGCTGTGTGGTCCAGTGCAAAATGGCGCCATGCCGATGGCAGCGTGTTGCAGCCGGCACGCAACGCGATCGCGTTTGCGCCCACGCGCCACTGGACGTCACGGGCAGGCGGAAAGTACCCCGTCGAAACCCGCATCGCTCTCGGCCAACGCACGCTGCACCTGCGCCCGCTGTTCGACGCGCAGGAACTCCACGCGCAAACCATGGGCAACACCTACTGGGAAGGCGCGGTCACCGCGTTTGAAGGCGAGGGCGAAAACGCCAAACGCGTCGGGCGCGGGTATTGGGAATTGACGGGGTATGGCAAGGCGCTGCGGATGTGATGGCGCATGCCGCTTGATCCGAAATGATCGTAACCCTATGTTTTTGCGTTAGCTTTGACGCCGAATGTGCATCTGAAACGGAGTGGCGCACACGCTCTTTCAGCAACGGACACTACCTGCACACCTACAGCGGGAGCGAGCTGCTCCGCTTCAAGCGTGCCCTTGTCCCGCACGCCAGATTTAGAACTGAAACTCCGCGTTAACCCCAATCACGTAATTCCGCCCCGGCGCCGGTTCGTAATAGCGGTTATTCGCTTCGGCCACGATCACCGAACCGATGTAGCCTTTGTTGCCGACGTTATCGATACGCACAAACTCCGTGAGCTTCCAGCCCTTGCCGCGCTGCTGCAGGCCCGCGCGCAGGTTGTAGATGGTGTATGCCCCCGCGAACTCGGCGTTCTGGTCGTTCACCCATACCTTGCCGCTGTGGCGCACTTCGGCGCCGACATGAAAGCCGTTCGACTGATGACGCCACACCAGTTCGCCGAACAGGTTGTTGCCCGCGATGCCGGGCAGTTTGCTGCCGGCGCGCACCGGCACTGCAACCGACGGCGTGCCAGTGAGCGTGGTAAATCCCTGCGTGAAACGCGCATTGAGCAGCGTGTAGGACAACGCCGCCTCAAAGCCATGCACGAATTTCTGCCCCCAGCCCAGTTCCAGTCCTTCGCGACGCGTGCCGGGCGCGTTCTTGAAGGTCGAACGGCCGCCGACGTTCGTATCGACGACGATTTCATTGGTGACATCCACGCGAAACAACGCGACGTTGGCGCGACCGTTATCGCCGATCAGCGTTTTCAGGCCGATTTCGCGGTGCAGGCTGTTGGAGGGCTGTAGTGCAAAATTCAGCCCCGTGCCGCCACCGGGTCGGTAGGCCAGTTCCGCGAAAGTCGGGGTCTCAAAGCCTTTGCCGATATTGCCGTAGACGTTCAGCGTCGGCGTGATTTTGTACGTCGCACCGAACGCGGGCGTGGTGCGCGCGTAATCCACGGCCCCGCTGTCGTTGCCGTTGGTCAGCGTGAAGTAATCCGATGAACTGAACTGCACGTTGCTTCGGCGCAACCCAGCCATCAGGCTTAAATCCTTGATAACCTGCCATTCTGCCTGCGCATAAAAATCCGTGTTGGTGACGACGTTGTCTTCGTCGCGCCGCAGATCGCCGGTGACGCCCAGGTTGTTTAAAAACCCGCGGCGGCGCTCTTTCATGCGGTCGTAATCCACGCCCGCGCTCAGGGTGAACGGCCCGCCCGCGAGTTGGGCTTCATGCGTCACACGAACCGCAGCGCCGCCAAAACCCCGATCCAGATCGACCACCCCGCCAGAATGGGTGCGCACGCCGGGACTGACGAATGCGTTCTGTGTAGCGAGCGGAATCGCCAGATGCTGCGTCACCTGCCGGTCGCCGAAATAGACGCGGGCATTGAGCTTGGTGTTACCCGAAAACGATACGTCGTAGGTCAGACCGGCTTGTCCCTGCGAGATGCTCTTGCGCGTATTGAAATTGATCGCATTTGCGCCGCCCGCGGCAAAGTTGCCACCGGCCTGCTTCGGGTTCTGCGCCACCTGTGCGGCCGTTAGCCCCAACGGATCTTCGGTCTCGGGTTGATCCAGCGCATTGAGTACCAGCGTAAACACGCCCGCGCTGCCAAGGTCATACTTGAACTTGGCATTGAAATGGTCGCGCCGCGCGCCACTGTGATCGCGATAGCCGTTGGTCTCGAAACGCGAGGCATCGATCACCACATTCAGCGGTCCGTGCTGGCCGCCGTACTGCGTGCCGAGCTTGTAGGTATCGTAGCTGCCGTAAACGGCGCTTAATGACAGCGTAGGATCCTTCGGACCATCCGCCGTGAAAATCTGCACTACGCCGCCCGCCGAGTTGCCATACAGACTGGCGAACGGTCCACGCAACACTTCGATGCTTTTCGCCGATGACAAATTAAAGGAGGCAGCCTGCCCTTGCCCGTCCGGCATGGTGGCAGGGATACCATCGGCGATCAGCCTTAAACCCCGCACGCCAAAGGTCGAGCGCGCGCCGAAACCGCGCGACGAAATCTGTAAATCCTGAGCGTAGTTCTGGCGATTCTGCACCACGATGCCCGGCACGCGATTGAGCGCCTCCGACAGATTCACCTGCGCGTTGCCTTCACGAATGGTGCGTTGGTCGATGGTGTCGATGGATACGGGAATATCCATGTTGTCGCGCTCGACGCGCGTGGCGCTCACCGACACTTCGGGCAACACGGTGGGCCTTTGTGCCGACTGTGCGGCAGCACCGCTGGCTAGACTCGCCAGCGCAGAAGCCACCGCCAACGTTATGGCTGAACGCATGCTTGAGTGTTTCATTTTTATGTTCTCCCCGTCTATTTCAATGTAGCCAGATAATGCGCCAGATTCTCGATGTCCTGGTCACTCAACGCTTGTGCCGCACTTGCCATTGTGCCATCAATATCGCGCCGGCTGCCATCCCGGAGTCCACGCAATTGCTTCACCACGTATTCGACATTCTGCGCGGCGAGACGTGGAATCTGATTTTGCCCCGACAAATCCGGCATGTGGCATGACCCGCAATGGTGCGCCTCCAGCACCTTGCGTCCTGCCGCGGCCTTGGCGGCATCCGCCACAAACCGGGAAGGCGCCGCCGTCTGCGCCGCGAAATAGGCGCCGATGTCCTGCATGTCGCGGTCAGTCAGTTTTTCCGCGAATGGCGACATCTGCGCATCGCGCCGGCGCTTCTCACGAAACTGCACCAGTTGCAAAAAGGTATGCATCGCCGGTTGCGCCGCCAGCGACGGCACACCGGGCAAGGTGGCATTGCCGCCAAGCCCGTGACAAGCAACGCACGTTTCAGACTTGCCGCGCCCGGCCTCGACGTCCGCAGCAAACGTATGGATTGGCGGTGCAAGCCACAGCACCCCAACCACGACAACACGCCTCACGCCTGACGCCTCACCCCTCACTTCTTATAGCTGATGCGATACAGCGCGCCAGCCACGTCATCCGATACCAGCAGCGCGCCATCATTCATGACCTGCACGTCCACCGGCCGGCCCCAGTAACTGTTGCCATCCGCCCAGCCTTCGGCGAAGGGTTCGTATTTCACCGGTTTGCCTTGCGCGTCCAGCGTCACCTGCATCAGATTGAAGCCGATTTTGTTGGTGCGATTCCATGAACCGTGATTGGCGATGATGATACGGTTACGAAACTCGGCGGGAAACATTTTGCCGGTGTAAAAACGCATGCCCAGCGGCGCGATGTGCGGCCCGAGTTTCAGCGCGGGCGGCGTGAATTCCGCGCACGAGCGGCCCATGCCGAGTTCCGGATCGACGAAGTCGCCCTGATGGCAATACGGATAGCCGAAATGCACGCCTTTTTTCGACACACGATGCAGGGTGTCATTGGGCATGTCCTCGCCCAGCCAGTCGCGGCCATGATTGGTAAACCACAATTCCTTGGTGACGGGATGAAACGCCATGCCGACACTGTTGCGCACGCCTTTAACCACGGTTTCCATCACGCCGATTTTAGGGTCTACACGAACGATTTGCGCATGCGTATCCGGCGGCACGCAGGCATTACACGGCGCGCCGATGTTGAAATACAACCAGCCGTCCGGCCCCATCGACAAATATTTCCAGCCGTGCGGTTCGTCCTTCGGCAGTGCGTCGAAAACGATAACCGGCTTTGGTGGATTGTCTAGATTGTCCTCAATGTTGTCGTAACGCAGAATGCGCGACAGCTCCGCCACGTACAGCGAGCCGCCGTGAAACACAATGCCGTTCGGCCGGTACAAGCCCTTCAGGATTGTTTTCACCTCGCGCTTGCCGTCTTTCTCGATCACGGCATACACGTTCTCGATCAAGCGCGTGCCGACAAACACCGTGCCCTTCGCACCCACCGCGATAGATCGCGCATTGGGCAAGCCCTGCGCCCAAAGTTCGATGGCGAAACCCGGCGGCATCTTGATCTTGTCGAGTTTCATTTCGGACGCGGCTTTCGCGGTCAGGCCCGGCGGATTCGGCGCGAGCGTGGAACTCTTCATCGACTCCGGGCGCCCCTGCTGCCATGAAGGGGGAGGAGGCGGGGTCAGCGCCTGCTGAGTCGGCTGTACCTGGGGCGCGGGCGAGGCCTGCACCGCCGGCTGCTGCGCCTCAACAGAACCAATAACCGCGGCCATCACGGATACAAACAGGGCTTTATTCAGCCCTGCACGAAACGAACACATAGCGCCTCCTTGATAATCAATAACACGTCGGTGGCAATAAACGCCGTGCCGCACGTTAACAAACGCAATACCAGAAATTACTCCGCACGCAGCCCGGCAGCCTTGACCACTGTTTGCCAGCGCCGCAATTCACTGTCGATCAATGCAACAAATTCTTCGCGCGTGCTCGACCGCGCTTCACCGCCCTGACTCGCAAAGCGCTCGCGCACATCCGCGCTGTTGATCACCTGCGCAAGATCGGTGCTGAGCCGCGCGACGATGGCCGGTGGCGTTGCCGACGGCGCGAGCAGGCCGTACCACGTAGAGCTTTCGAAGTCGGGCAATCCCTGCTCGGAAATGGGGCGCACATCCGACAGCACCGGTGAACGCTTGCGCACCGTGATGCCCAACGCCTTCAGCTTGCCGCTTTTGACCAGCGGTGTAGCGATGGAAATGCCCGCCATCACCATCTCGATTTGTCCCCCGACGAGATCCACCACCGCCGGCGCGACACCCTTGTACGGCACGTGCGTGATATCGACCTTGGCCTGATACTTGAATAACTCCGTCACCAGGTTGATCACGCTGCCCACCCCCGATGAACCATAGCGCAGCTTGCCCGGATTCGCGCGCGCGTAGGCCACCAAATCCTGCACCGAGTTCGCAGGCACCGACGGATGCACCACCAACACGCCAGGCCCTTCGAATACCAGACCGATGGGGGCAAAATCGCGCCGAACATCGAACGGCGATTGACGGCTGACCGCGGCGTTCATGGTAAACGCGCTGGAAACCAGCAGTACTGTATAGCCGTCTGGGGTGGATCTTGCCACCAGCTCGGTGCCTACCACCGAGCCGCCGCCGTCGCGATTGAAAATCACCACATTCTGCCCAAGACGCTGGCCCAATTTTTCCGCCGTGACCCGTCCGATGAAGTCGGCCACGCCCGCCGGTGAAAACGGGACGACCAGGCGCACCGGCTTGGTAGGGTACGGTTGCGCCATCACCAGCCCTGTCGAAAGCACCAAAGCGTAGGGCATCAACAAGCGCAGCACATTGCGCCAGATGCCATCAGACGCGACTAAGGCGCACCCTACGGTGCAATACGGATTGTGCCCTGCAGCAGCGTTCATTATTCCGCCTCCTTAAGCCGCGGGTCGAAACACCGGCAACGTCGTCTCGTCATCCTGCTTTTCAAATGCCACCTGCACGCGCAGGCCGATGCGCACCTTGGCCGGATCAACATCCTTCAGCCGCGTCATCAGGTGCGGGCCTTCCTCGAGCGCCACCACCGCCACCGCGTACGGCACCAGTTCCTCGAAGCCCTTGCTCGGCGCGCGATGCACCACCGTAAAACTATAGACCTCGCCTTTGCCGCTGACCCGCTGCCAACTCAGTTGCGTGGCTCCGCAGTGCGGGCAGGCACTGCGCGGATAAAAGTGAAATTTAGTGCACGCTTCGCAGCGCGGCAGTTTTAATTCGCCTTGATGCGCGGCCTGCCAGTACGGCGCGGTCAGCGGGTTGGGCGAAGGTAGAGGGCGGGGAAATGTCATATATAACCATTTGTTTTTAAATAACTTTTTAAACGCCCAAAATCAAGGTGCAATGAATCGCGATGGTACCGCCATTGCCGTGCGCCAGCGCAATTTTCGCGTCTTTTACCTGTCGCGCGCCGGCTTGGCCACGCAACTGGCGCACGGCTTCGAGCACATGAAACAATCCGCCGCCAACTCCCGGGTGAGCGCACGACAATAAACCGCCGTGCGTGGTCACCGGCAGTTCACCACCGAGCGCAATGCGCCCGTTCTGCACAAACGAACCGCCTTCGCCTTTTTTGCAGAAGCCCAAATCTTCGAGTTCAATGATGACGGTGATGGTGAAGCAATCGTAGAGTTCGGCAACGTCGATATCCGCGTGCGACACACCGGCCATGGCAAACGCTTTTTTGCCGGACATCACCGCGCCGCTGTGCGGCAGGTTCATCGCTTCGCCCACATAGCTATGCGAAAGACCATAGCCTTGCCCCAGCAAGTGCACGGGCTTTTGTTTCAGATCGCGCGCGCGATCGGCGGTAGTGATAATCGCCGCCGCCGCGCCGTCCGACACCAGCGCGCAATCAAACCGTTTTAAAGGCGAGGTAATCATCGGCGAATCGAGTACGTCGCGCACGGTAAGCGGCTTTTGCTGATGCGCCCTCGGATTCATCGATGCGTGTTTGCGGATGGTCACCGCTACCTCAGCCATCTGCTCGGCCGTGGTGCCGTATTCGTACATATGGCGCTGCGCGATCAGCCCGTAATTCGACGCCACCAGCGGCCCGTACGGCACTTCAAACTGCGGGTGCGCGGCACCCGATTCCGCCATGGTCTGCACCGCCGACGAACGCGTGCGGTTGGTCAGCAAATTTTGCCCCGCCACGCACAACACCGTTTCGCACTGGCCCGAGGCTATCGCCATCGCCGCGTGATGAATCATCGCGCAACCCGACGCCCCCGCGAGATCAAGCGTGGACAAATACGCTGGCTTCACGCCGAGAAAACTCGACACAACGCCGCACGGCATGTTCCAGGACTCCACGCGCACCGGCGTGGTAATCAGGCCGTCAATTTCGGCCATGGTCAACCCTGCGTCGGCCAGCGCAGCCTGTGCCGCATCGCTTTGCAACTGTAGCGCGCTGCGGTCAGGCACCTTGCCGAGACGGCTTTCGCCGATGCCGACGATGCGGGTTTCGTTTATGTTCATTTTAAGTGTTTCGTTAGGGCGTTTAAATTTAATAGCCTATGCAGCCACCCTCTCCCCCAACCCCTC
>DHVE01000125.1:0-24987 GCA_002412495.1 Betaproteobacteria bacterium UBA5216 | reverse complement strand
GAGGGGTTGGGGGAGAGGGTGGCCGTAAGGCCGGGAGAGGGCAAGGAAATCCCAATCATTTTCGCGCTACTCACGACACACGCTTCAACACATCACGCGAAATCAGCATGCGCTGCACCTCGGATGAGCCTTCACCAATGCGGTAATGACGCACGTCGCGATACATGCGTTCAATCGGGTACCCCTGCACGATGCCCATGCCGCCGTGAATCTGCACCGCGCGATCCGCCACGCGCCCCACCATTTCGGAGCAATACAGCTTGCAAATGCTGGGCGCGGTCCCGACATCCTTGCCGGCATCAATTTGCGTCAACGTTTCATAGACCATCGCACGCGCGGCGACGATATCCACCTCGCTGTCCGCCAGCATCCACTGGATCGCCTGACGTTCCGCGAGCGGCTTGCCGAATGTGACCCGTGACTTTGCGTGTTGCGCTGACATTTCGAGCAATCGATCCGCCGTGCCGATGCACGAACACGACACCGCCATGCGGCCATCGCGCAGCGACTCTTTCGCGAGATCAAAGCCCTGCCCCGGTTTGCCCAGCACCGCGCTGTCGGGCACTTTGCAGTTGTCGAATTCCAGCTCGGCGAGTTTGATCACATCCGAGCCCATGGTGGTTTCCACGCGCGAAACCTTAAAACCCGGAGTACCACGATCCACCAGAAACGCCGTGACGCCACCGCGCGTGCGCTTTACCTGATCGGTAATCGCAATCACCGTGATGAAATCCGCGTCGTGCGCGCCGTTGATGTAATGCTTGCGACCGTTGAGTATCCAGCCATCGTCCGTCTTGTCCGCGCGCGTCGTCATGGCCGAATTGTCAGAGCCGCCCGCGGGCTCGGTCAGCGCGAACGCAGTACGCTTGGTGCCGTCCATCAGGCCGGTCAGATACTTGCTGCGCTGCTCGGGCGTGCCGTGGCGCGAAATCGCAATCGGCGTCAACCCCCCGCCGCCGCTCGCGAGGATGCCAAACACGCGGTGCGACCGGCTGAATTCTTCGAGCATCAGGCAATACGGAAACAAGCCCATGCCTGCGCCGCCCACTTCCACCGGCAAGCGCATCGACAGATAACCCTGCTTGCCCAGCAACGGCAACAGGTGCGGCGGCAACTCGCCGGTTTTGTCGATAACATTTTCCAGCGGCTCCAGTTCAGCCCTGGCGAATTTGCGCAGCGCTTCGCGCATCTGCGTGAGTTCCGGAGTCAGTTCAAATTTCATCTCAGTCTCTTCCCGTCGCGCGATACGCGACCATGGCTTGTTCGGCAGCTTCCAGAGCGGCGCGCATGGGTTTGCGCATCCACGCCTTGCTAGCCGCGAAGGCACGCGGACTTTTAGCCATCAGATTACGTGCTATTTTTTCCGCTTGTGTCATCACATCGGCGCGCGGCACAACGGCGTGGATCAGCCCATGCTGCCGGCCTTCCGCCGCGCTCAATGGTCGCGCGCTTTGCACCAGATCATAAGCGACCGCGCCGCCCAGCAGGGGATTCAGAATGGCCAGCCCAGCCAGCGGCGGCGTGCCCAAATCTATTTCCGGCAACGTGAATGACGCCGACTCCGACGCCACAATTGCATCGGCCAGCGCGACGATCATGAATCCGCCGCCACTCGCCACGCCATTCACCGCGGCCACCACCGGCTTTTCAAAATCCACCAGCGCCATCAGCACGGTGAAAAACGCCGTGGAACGCGCCTGCCGGAATTCATCCGCGGCCATGGTTGCAATGGTCGATGTCTGACGCACATCCACGCCACCCGAAAAAACCCGCTCGCCCGCGCCGGTAATCAATACGCCGCGCACCGCGCTATCGGCGCGCGCGTTGCGCAATGCCTCGCCCAGTCCGCGCGTCATTTCGATGGTCATCGCGTTGGCTTTTTGCGCGCGGTTCAGCGTGATGCACAACAGCCCATCACGGTTTTCAATTAATAACTCAGGAATTAAATTTGTCATTTAAAAACAAATAGTTACTATCAATTGCGCATTTACGTCATCAGGCTTTCACGATCAACGCATCGACGATCTTCACGCCCTGCCCGCGCGGCAACACGATCACCGGGTTGATATCCAGCTCGGCAATTTCCGTTCCGAAATCCTGCGCGAAACACGCGAGCCGCGTGAGCGCATCACACAGCGCTTCCACGTCACACGCGGGCGCGCCGCGCACGCCGTCGAGCAGACTGCGCCCCGCAAGGCTATCCACCATGCGCCGCGCGTCGTTGGGCGAGAGCGGCGCGATGCCATGCGCGATATCTTTCAACACTTCGACATGCACGCCGCCGAGCGCCACCGACACCACCGTGCCGAAGGTTACGTCGCGCGTAACCCCCAGCATCATCTCCAGGCCACGCGGCGCCATCTCCTGCACCAGCACGCCATCAACGTTGGCCTGCGGCGCATGATTTCTTACAGACTTCAGGATGTCGTCGTACGTCGCGCGTATGGCGGCTTCGCCCTGCACGCCGAGGCGTACGCCGCCCGCTTCGGTTTTGTGCGGGATGTCCGCCGATTCGATTTTCAACGCCACCGCGCCGCCGATGGCCGCCGCCGCGCGCACTGCTTCGTCGGCCGTGCGCGCCAGTGTTTCGCGTGTCACCGGCAAGCCGTAAGCCGCCAGCGCCCGCTTGCTCACGCGCTCGTTCACCACGCGCCCCGCATGCGCCAGCACAGCGCGCGCCGCATCAGCCGCCTGGGTAGGCGCCGCGCGCGCGATCACACCCGGTTCAGCGGCGCGACGTTGTAGAAAATCGCCGTAATCAACCGCTGTGCGCACTGCGCGCAAACACATGCGTGCATCGCGGTAAGTGGCAACACCACGCTGGTTCAGCGTGGCGGCAACGATGTCCTTGTTTTCAGGGCAGTAGCCCGTCCACAGCACCGCCACCGGTTTATCCAGGCTTTCGTTCACCTTGACCAGTTCATCCATGCCCGAGATCGTGGGCGCCACCAATATCGGCATCAGCACATCGACGTTGGCATCGGAGGCAATCAACTTCATCGAATCCGGAAACAACGTGGGCGAGCCGGTTTGTGCCGAGGTGAGATCGAGCGGATTGCCCAACGCCACCAGCGGTGGCAGCATTTTTTCCAGCGCAGCGCAGGTGTTGGGTTCGAACTCGGCCCACTGCAACCCGAGGCTAGCAGCCGTGTCCGCCACCAGCACGCAATGCCCGCCCGATCCGGTCAGCGCCGCGATGCGCCGACCCTTGGGCAAACGGCGCGTGCGCAGCAGTTTCGCGAATTCGTAAAGCTCGTTGCAGTCCTCCACACGAATCACGCCGAATTGATTGAACGCCGCATCGCACACGTCATCGGCGCCGGTAATCGCGCCCGTGTGCGAGGCCGCCGCGCGGCGGCCCGCATCGGTGCGGCCGAATTTCAGCACCAACAGCGGCTTGGCGCGTTCCGCGGCGGCTTTTGCGAGCGCCATAAACCGTTCGCCCGAACGTATGCTTTCCACCGCCATCAGCACCACGTCAGTGGCCTCGTCCTCGACGGTAAATTGCGCAAACTCGATGGCGTCGATGTCCACCTCGTTGCCGCAACTCACCTGATAGCTGATGTCGAGCCCGGCCTCCATCGCGCGCCACATCACATTAACCTGCGCCAGGCCGCCACTCTGCCCGACCACGGCGACATTGCCCGCCACGCGCCGCGCGCCGCGCACCGCAGAGGTGTTGGTCATCACAAATCCGTCGGTGTAGCTGGCAAAGCCATTGCAGTTGGGCCCCATGATACGCATGCCCGTGCGCAGGGCGAATGCCTTGAGTTCCTGCTGCATGCGCCGGCCTTCGTCACTGCCGCTTTCGGCATAGCCGCCACTCATCACGGTGGCAAAGCGCACGCCGCGCGCCGCGCATTTTTCGAGCGTCGGCATCACGAATTTTGCGGCCAGCACAATGCCGACGTGTTCCGGCGCCTGCGGCACTTCGCTGATGTCGGGATAACACGTGTGGCCGAAGATGGTCTTGCGGCCCGGATTCACCGGAACGATTTCGCCACGATAGCCCGATGCCGCGGCAAAATCGATCATGGTCTTGTAGAGACGCCCGCCGAATTTCGACAGGTCTTCCGAGGCGCCAATGATCGCCGCCGACCGGGGCGCAAAAAATGACTTCAGCGCTGACGTGGCCATCGTTACTACTGCCAGTTATACAGTTCGTCGAGACTGTTCGCCTTTTCAATGGCCCACACCAACTCCAGCACGCGGTCGCACTTGGCCTTGCCCACCATCGGCTCGCAATTGGCGCGGAATTTGTGCATCAGGTCATCGTCGGTCATCGGGTTTTCCACTTCGCCCTTGGGGTTCAACACGCGCTGCTCGAACGATTGCCCGTTCATCAACGTCACCTTCGCCACGCCTGAACGACAGCCCGGATAAATGCGCTCGCATTCGGCATCCGCGACCGCCGTCGTCACGTTGATCAGCCGCTGCACTTCGGCGCTTTGAATATTGGCCGGGTCATAAGTGCCCACTGTCACCTCGCCAAAACGCATCGCCAGCGCCGCGCTCACTGGCGCGCTCATCTGCGCGTCGAGCAAGCTGTGCGCGTGGCGATGGTCATGTCCGCGCGCGCCGACTTCATACAGGCCGACATCGATGCGTGCCACGTCCGCCGGCGCAATGGTGTGCTTCTTGCGCAGGTCGCGCACCGCGTCGAGCGCCGCATGAAAATGCCGACATGCCGGATACGGCTTGAAATATACATTGGTGATTTCAAAACGCTCCCCCAGCGCATCGCACATGCGCGAAGCCACCGCGTTTTCCCCGGCCATTACGTTAAACAGACCATGCTTGCCTTCCAGCACCTGCTCTGGCCCAGTCAAGCCGCGCTTCGCGAGTTCGGCGCAGGTGATGCCGTCGCGCGCCGCCTTGCCCGGATGAATACGCTTGACCTCCGCGCCGCCGAACAGATATTCGCGCAGCCCTGCCGAGAAACTGCCCGCGATCCCCATTGCATCGAGTGTGGTCTTCGCATCGAGATGCAGCAAACGCGACACCCCCGCCGCCGCGCCCACCACGCCCGCCGTGGGTGTGTTGTGAAACCCTCGCCGGGCCGATGTCGGGTGCACGGTAGCCGCGATGCGCGCGGTGATGTCATACGCGGCGACGCCTGCCGCAATCAAGTCTTTGGCGCTGGAGCGCTGCCTTTCGGCGATGGCAAGCAGAGCGGGAAACACCGCACCCGATGGATGCACCGAGCCGCGCGTAAAACCGTCATCAAAATCCAGTCCGTGCGTGCTGGTGCCGTTCACAAACGCGGCATTGGGACACGAGAGCCTCGTTGTCGTGCCCATCACTGCGGCCTCTTTGGACTGATCCCAACTGGAAACGTAATCAAACACGATCCGCGTCGGCTCCATTTTCGAACCGGCAATCGCGCAGGTCAGGTAATCCAGCAGTGCACGCTTGAACGCATGCACGGCATTGGCCGGCAACTTGTCGTAGTTAAGCGCCGATGCGAATTCTGCGACTCTTTTGCTGGCGCCCGTAGCGTGCTGCGGGGTGGTGTTAGTGTCCATGATTCATTCCTTATGCGATCTTATGCGATTAGGTTCAAAAGCTTTTTGACACAGATTTACGCAGATGAACGCAGATTTAAACGCAAACCTTCCAGACATGTCATTCCTGCTTACTTGGGAACTCATACTGGGGGCCATATGGCGCGGTGTTATGGGTTCCCGCCTGCGCGGGAACGACGGGGATAGGGCTTTTAATCTGCGTTCATCTGCGTAAATCCGTGTCAAAAAAAAGCCGTTCATTCAATGCGTATATTAGCCTCGCGCACCACGGCGCCCCACTTCGCGCGTTCGGCCCGGATAAAAGCAGCGAACTCTTCCGGCGTGCTGCTCACGGGTATCGGCCCGTCCGCGGAAAGCCGGTCCAGCACATTCGGCGTGCGCAGAATTTTCGCCAATTCACCATGCAGACGGTCAATGATGGCGCGCGGCGTGCCGCTCGGCACCAGTATGCCGTTCCAGGTGCTGGCGTCGTAATTGGCCAGCCCGGATTCGGCGAAGGTCGGCACTTCCGGCACGGCAATTGAGCGTTTGGGGCCGGTCACCGCCAATGCACGGATTTTGCCGGAGCGCACATGCGGCACCGCCGCCAGCATCGAACCAAATACACTTTGCAACTGCCCCGCCACCAGATCGTTCAGCGCTGGCGGCGCGCCGCGATACGGCACATGCACGATGTTGGTCTTGGTCACCGTGCGAAACAGTTCGCCTGCCAGATGCCCCGAACCGCCCGGCCCCGAAGTGCCGTAGTTGATATCACCGGGCCGCGCGCGAGCCAGCGCAATGAACTCTTGCACATTCTTTGCGGGCAGCGCCGGATGCACCATCAGCAGCAGCGGCGAAATCGTGGTCTGCGACACCGGTTGAAAATCGCGCTGCGGATCGAACGGCATGTTCTTCTGCAAAAAAGTCGCCAGCACCAGCGTGGTGACGCCGCCCAGATACAACGTGTAGCCATCCGGCGCGGATTTTGCCGCCAGCGTGCCGCCGATCATGCCGCCGCCACCCGGCCGATTGTCGATGATGACGTTTTGCCCCCACGCCTCCGACAACTTCTGCCCGATCAAACGGCCAAGGATATCGGTCGGCCCGCCGCCGGGATAAGGCATGATCATCTTGACGGGCTTCGATGGAAAATTCTGCCCCGCAACCGGACCCACCGCCAGCAACAACGCGCCCGACATCAAAACAGCCAGTGCATGTAACGCCCGCACGGTCTAGCGTCCCTTGAACACCGCCGCGCGTTTTTCCTTGAACGCGGTCACGCCTTCAATGTGATCATCCGTCAGCTTGGCAATGGCCTGACACAGATTTTCCTGCTCCAACTGCACTTCGAGGGTGGGGGTGTACATAGCCTGGAACATTTTTTTCGCCAGCGCCAGCGCAAACGTGGCGGAGCCCGCCATCTCCTGCGCCAAAGCCAGCGCATTCGCTTCCAGCTCGGCATCCGGCACCACGCGGTTGATGATGCCCCACTCACGTGCCTCTTCCGCCGGCAGCATGCGCGCGGTGTAAACCAGCTCCTTGGCACGCGCAACACCCAGGCGCTGCACCAGAAAGAATATCGAGCCACCGTCCGGAACCAGACCTATCTTCTTGAATATTTGAGAGAATTTAGCGTTGTCGGAGGCGACGATCAGATCACACGCCATCGCCATGGAAAACCCGATACCCACGACGGCGCCACGTACTGCCGCGATCACCGGCTTTTCCAGATTCGCGATGGCGTTGATCATCGCGTGACGGGTTTGCATGCGCGCGCGGCCCGCTGCCAAGTTCGTATTCACCATGGTGGTCACATCGCTGCCGGCGCAAAACGCGCGCCCCGCGCTGGTGAGGATGACCGTGCGCACGTTGTCGTCGGTTTGAAACTGCGTAAACAATTCCGTTAACCGGTTGTACATCTCATCGGTCAGCGCATTGAGTTTATCCGGACGATTCAGTGTGACGATCGCGATGTTGTTTTCAAGTTTGTAATCAATAACCACTTCGGTTGCTCCTTGAGTTCAAAATCTTTTTTGACGCGAATTTCGCAGATTTACGCAGATTACCCCCTTGTCGTCATTCCCGCGCAGGCGGCAATCCATAAGCCGTCTCAAGTGGAACGGTGTTATGGGTTCCCGCCTGCGCGGGAACGACATGGTGGGGTTTTCATCTACGTAAATCTGCGAAATCTGCGTCAAAGCCCTTCAGCCATTCTTCGGTGGCCGCTGAGAAAAACGCCGGTCAAAAATAATCTCCGCCAGCCGATTCTTCAGCATTTCCACCGAGCCACCCGCAATCATCCAGCCGCGGCAGCGTTTGAGGCAATATTCGACCAACGTCTCCTGCGTGTAACCGAGCCCGCCCATCACTTGCATCGCCTCGTTGGCGACATCAAAGCCGGTCTGATTGCACATCAGCTTGGCGAGCGCTGTCTCTTCGGCATCCGGAAAGCCCTTGTCCGCATTGGTGGCCGCTCGGTACAAGAGCAATTGCGCGGCTTCCAGCTTCATTTTCATGTCCGCGAATTTCCATTGCAGACCCTGAAATTCACACAGCGGCCGGCCGAACTGTTTGCGCGTCAAGGCGTATTCGCGCGCAAGGTTGAAGCAGTAGCGTCCATACGCCAATGAGCGCGACGCATTGCCCACACGCTCGGCGTTAAAACCCTGTATCTGCTTTTTGAACCCACCGGCAGGCAACAGCACATCTTCGGGCGGCACATACACATTGTCAAAAAATATCGGCGCCCATTCGTTGCCTGACATGAATTTGCCGGGCTTGCCTATCGAAAACCCCGGCGCGCTACGCCGCAACATCACCGAGCCGATGCCGCCAACCCCCGGCCCATAGCGTACATACACCAGATACTGATCCGCGTGCGGATTCGGGAACACCTTCTGCCCATTGATACGAAAACCCGCGCCGTCGGGCGTGGCGGTAGTTTGCAAATCGGTGGTGGCCGAGCCCGCGCCGGGTTCGGTCATCGCTACGGCGATTACCTCATCGCCTTTCAGCAACGGTTGTAAATAACGCTTTTTTTGATCGGCGGTGGCGAAATGCGCCAGCACGCGGATCGCGCCGAAGTTGCCCTCTTGAATCACGTCCGCGCTGCGCGGGCACACCAGCGCCACTTGTTCGATGGCCAGCACCGCATCCATCAGCGTGCCGCCCGCGCCGCCATCGGCCTCGGGCAGCGTAATGCCGAGCAGCCCCGCCGCCGACATTTTGCGGGCGATCTCGTGCGGAAATTGCGACACCTGACCGCGCGCGACAGCGCCCTCGGCCAGCTCTTTGCGCGCGAACGCCGCGACGGAATCGCGAAACGCGCGTTGATCTTCAGTGAGCGTGAAATCCATTGGATGAATAAGAATGAGAGTGGGTTGTGATGCCTTGTGATGCCACAGGCGGGCAGACGGAACCGATATTTTAGTCCATCGCAGCGCGCAATAATCAGGGGATTGCGCAGCGTGACTCGAACGAACAATAATTCACCCGACGCGCTTTCGCGTATCGCAACGACAACCCTTCGGAATTACGCAATGCGAACTTGCCGGCTGATAACCATACTTGCAGGGCTGCTGCTGGCCGCCTTCCACATTCACGTCCATGCCCAGCAGCCCTACCCCGCCAAACCCATCCGCGTGATCGTGCCGTTTCCGCCCGGCGGGCAAACCGACATTGTCGCGCGTGTGCTCGCACCGAAGCTCACGGAGGCATTCAAGCAATCCATCGTGCTCGACAATCGCGCCGGCGGTGGCGGCGCCATCGGCACCGAAACCGTGGTGCGCGCAACGCCCGATGGCTACACGCTGCTGGTTGTCGCGGCCGGATATGCCACCAACGCCGCGCTGCTCAAGTTGCCGTACGACCCGGTGACTGATGTGTCGCCGATAGCGCTGATCGGTGAATCGGGCTTCATGATCGTCAGCCACCCGGCCGTTCCCGTGGCCAATACCAAGGAACTGATTGCCTATGACAAGGCCAACCGCGGCAAGCTCAATTTCGGCACCGGCGGCACGGGCACCAGCACGCATTTTGCCGCCGAGTTGTTCAACCTGATGGCTGGCACCAAGATGACACACGTGCCGTACAAAGGCGCCGGCCCCGCGCTGATCGACGTGCTCGGCGGGCAGATACAACTGAATTTCGGCGCGATGCCGACCATGGTGTCGCAAGTCAAAAACAACCGGCTGCGCGGCATCGCGGTCACCACCGCCAAACGCTCCACCGCCGTGCCGGATATTCCCACGGTGGCGGAAACCGTACCCGGCTATGAGGCCGTGGGCTGGGTCGCGGTGTTCGGCCCGAAAGCACTGCCGAAAGAAATAGTCACGCGCTGGAACAGCGAAATCAATCGCATCCTGCAACTGCCCGACGTGAAAGAACGCCTCGCCAGCGACGGCATGGATGCCGCAGGTGGCACACCGGAAAATTTCCGCGCCATGCTCAAACGAGATGTCGCCAAATGGCAGAACGTGGTGAAAGCGGCGGGGATTAAGGCCGGGGGTTGAGTTTTCGCGGCTTGGCGGCCTGTTTGTGATAGTGCAGCAGGCCGGATGTGGACGTCCAAAAATTCGCCCGCAACGCACCTTGCCAGCACTGGCGAATGCCAGCGCTGTTTTTTCAACGTATTGATGTTGCTGAAGCCACCGGCGAGGCATGCTATTGTTGATGCAGTTCCGGTACTGAACGATTTTAACGTGCCACTTTATACCGAAAAGTTAATGCTGTATGAAACCTTACAGATTAAGAATTAAGGCATTGTTTTATAATAATTTTTCAAGAATATTCGGCACCCAGTTATACGGACACCACGCCGAGTTAAGTTGCAATTCTGTCGCCCCATATCAGAGTTGGGCGTCACAAGGAGGCCCTTTGAAACGAATAGCCCTTGTTAGTGCTTTGGCGGCCATTGCCGGTTGCGGTGTAATTCCATCGAACAAGTCGGAACTTCTTCAATCCGGGCCGCGGAGCGAGAGATATTGCTACTCGGAAGCGCCTGCCGAAATTACGCAACGTGTGCGCGAATACCTCTTTAGTTGCTATCGTACCGTCAGTCGTGGCACGGCTGTTCCCGTGGCCGGAGCGATTGTGCCAGTCAAGAGCACATTCCACTGGGAACCTGAAGAAGAACCAATTGTAGCGGGAACGCAGTTCACCGTCAGAGGCACCTATGGTTATGTCCTTGGAGCTCAGGTAAGCGGCCCCGAGCGCCAATGCAGCGCGGTGCTCCAAGTGATCGCCGGAAACCAAATGTGGAGCGATCGCTTTGTAACGCTTGATCGCGTTGCCCGTAAAGAGAAAGTCGATTGCCCGTACTAGTCCAGTGCCGCCCAACTGCCGCTTCAACCGGGACGCGCGAAAAGCCGCGCGCCCTTTAAGCTAATCGTTAGACGCCAATATCATCGATGGCTAAGCACAAAGTCCTGAAGTCCGTGGCGCACAACATTGGCGCATCGTTCACGAGCCTGATGAACTATGCGCAAGACGACTACGTTATGGGAAAGCTGCTCACCTATGCTCGCAGCTCGGGCGAAACGTCCTTCTTCATCGACTTCATGTCCAGTAAATGGTCACCCATTTTTGATAAGCGCCCACTGGAACGCATCGGGTCTTTCTACACCAAGATGTTCTGGGAAAACGTCGAACACCAAGGGTCAGACCGTAGTTTGGTCAAATCCGCGCGCTTAGAACTTGCGTTCGACATAACCAGGAAAAAACCGGCGGCTGGCGGCCTGAGTGAGGAGAGTCCGTATAAGTGCACTGTGACACTCATTGATGATCGAGGCGTCGACTACAGTCGTACCTTGAGTGGTTGGTGGTTCCCGGAACCATACCAACCTCCTGCAGGGATTCGAGGCTGGCTGCTGCGGTTGAGGTGGCGGTTTGGAGTCTAACAGCCGATTCGTGAGCGACAAGTTTCGAGTTGCGCTACGCTCCACGCACTTTGCGCCACAATCGGGACGTTAACTTCCACTTTTCACGACGGAAAGAGAGTCCAAGCGCCAATCACTTCGTCCCGCGTCAAATCTACTGATCAACATCGATGATCGCGACAAAACGCTCAACACCTTGCCGCGCCTGCGGGTTTCGAAGATGCAGCCGCCCCCCCCCCTCAAGCGTCAATCGCCGAAGCCGACTTGACCTGCGCACGCAGCACAAACTTCTGTATTTTCCCGGTCGACGTCTTGGGCAGCACGCCAAACACCACGCGCTTGGGCGCCTTAAAGCGCGCCATGCGTGAGCGGCAGTGTTCGATGATCTCCTGCTCGGTGGGTTGAGTGCCCTCTTTCAATTCGACAAACGCGCACGGCGCCTCGCCCCACTTGGCATCGGGCATGGCGACCACCGCTGCCGCCAGCACCGCCGGATGGCGATACAGCGCGTCTTCGACTTCGAGCGACGAAATGTTTTCGCCGCCGGAAATAATAATGTCTTTCGAGCGATCCTTGATTTTGACGTAGCCGTCGGGCTGCATCACCGCCAGGTCGCCGCTATGAAACCAGCCACCGGCGAAGGCCTCCTTTGTGGCTTTTTCGTTCTTGAGATACCCCTTCATGGTGATGTTGCCGCGAAACAGGATCTCGCCCATGGTTTCGCCGTCCGCAGGCACGGGTTGCATGGTTTGCGGGTTCATCACCGTCATGCCTTCCTGCAAGTGATACGCCACGCCCTGACGGCCATTGAGTTCCGCGCGCTGTTCCACCGGGAGCGTGTCCCAATCGTCGTGCTTGGCGCACACCGCCGCCGGGCCGTAGGTTTCCGTCAGCCCGTAAACATGCGTGAGATGGAAACCCATTTTCTCCATGCCCTCGATCATTGCCACGGGGGGCGCCGCGCCCGCGACCAGTGCGTTGACCGTGTGATGGATGCCCGTTTTCATCGCCGCCGGAGCGTTCAACAACAGGTTGTGTACCACCGGCGCGCCGCAATAATGCGTGACCTTGTGCGCGCGGATCAGATCAAAAATCGCCTGTGCGTCTACCCGGCGCAAGCAGATGTTCGTGCCGGCCGCCGCCGCGATGGTCCACGGGAAACACCAGCCGTTGCAATGAAACATCGGCAGCGTCCACAAATACACAGGGTGTTGCGGCATGCCCCAGCTCAACATATTGCTTATCGCATTGAGATACGCGCCACGATGGTGATACACCACGCCCTTCGGGTTGCCCGTGGTGCCGGAGGTGTAGTTAAGCGAAATCGCGTTCCATTCGTCGGCGGGTGTGTGCCACGCGAAATTGTCGTCACCGCCGGCGATGAAGTCTTCATAGCCTACCTCGCCCAGCGCCTTGCCACCGGAGTAAGTCTCGTCTTCCACGTCGATCACCAGCGGCTTGTGCTTGACTAGCGTCAGCGCTTTTTCGATGGTTCCCGAGAACTCGCGGTCGGTGAGCAATACCTTCGCCTCGCCGTGGTCGAGCATGAATGCAATGGTCTCGGCATCGAGCCGGGTGTTCAGCGTGTTCAACACCGCGCCGCACATCGGCACGCCGAAGTGGACTTCATTCATGGCGGGGATATTGGGCAACATCGCCGCCACCGTATCGCCCTCGCCGATGCCGCGCTTGCTCAATGCAGAAGCGAGCCGGCGGCAACGCGCGTACACCGCCGCCCACGTGAGTTGAATGCCGCCGTGGATAACCGCTACGCGTTGCGGATACACATACGCGCTACGCGCAAGCAGCGATAGCGGGGACAGCGGCGTGTGGTTCGCGGCGTTCTTGTCGAGCCCGGTGTTATAGGGGTTTGTGCGCATCGAGATCCTTCGATTTGCGGCGGGTGCGGTTTTCAGGAGTCTGCCCTGTATACGTGTTCATCATCGGCACCTTGATTTGGAACCACCAAACCGCATGATTGAGTTGGCAAATAACCATTTAAAAACATAGCCTTACAACATATTCCCCAACACACGCGCAATGCCGGCACACGCCATCCGCTCAAGCCCTTCCGTGCGTTTCCGTCATCTCCTGCTTGCGCTTTAACGTAAACACCACCGCGCGCTCGAACCACAGCCGGAATTTCGCGGCCTCCGGGTGTTCGCTGATCTGCGTTAATTTGATCACACCCGCTGGCGAAAGACCTTTCTCCTTGCGCCCAGGAATGACCGTGTACTCGTCGGGCGTAAATCGCGTATCGAGCCATGGCTCGACTTTTTTGTCGAGCACGGACAACACATCCTGCGCCACAAACCACGCATCATCGCCTTCGAAATAAACGCGCAGATGCGTGTAGTTGTACTTGTAGGTTTTGCCCTCCCATTCCTGATACGCCTGCCGGTGGATCACCCGCCCCAGGGCCGGAAAAATTTCCAGCAAGGGCCGTACGAACGCGGCGGCCCACACGGGCGCGGTCATCGGATAGCCGATCAAACCCAGCAGCGCCACGCCCGTCCATGTCACCGCGATACAAATGAACAGTCTGAGAATCAAACTGCCCGGCGTGAGCGATGACGTGGGCGCCGGCCGCATGATTACAACCGCAACACCAGCCGGCCCTTGTCCAGATTGAACGGCTTGCGATTAATCAGACCTTCGGTGGGCTTGAACGACAGTTGCCGGGCCGTCGCATCCCACGCCATCGGCTTGCCGGTGTATGGATCGTAAAAACGCGCATCGGATTTCGCCACTGCCTCGGCGATGCCCTCCACACCCACGTCCGCCGCGATGAGTTCAACCCCCAGCCCCACGAGGCGGTTATAAGCATCGAGGTCGTGCAGCCGCAACGCATACGCCACAAACGCCGGATTACCCACTTCCAGCAGAATCTTGCCGACCGGGTTGTAAACGTAATCCGGAATTCGCGAAATCTCAAACCGCGGCGCGGGCACATCCTTTTCCACAAGCAACGTGCCGGGCGGTTTGCGCAGCGCTTCCAACCGGCGGACATGCCCGGCATAAAACTGATTGATGCTCGCGTTGTTCTTGTGGAAAAGCGTCAGCGCGATACGCTCGATCCAACGCGGCGCCTCTACCGTCACGCCGGCCGCGCCCGGATTTTTTATCTGCTGTTTGATGAATCCGAATTCCGTATCCAGCGCCGCATCCAGTCGCAGCGCATCCGGCGCGATGGGCTTTAACAGTTGGACAATGCGCGGCGCGTGAGGCTTGATATCCGCAGCGCGGGTTTGCAGCAGATCGACGATAAACGCAAGGTCACGCGTGTAGTTGGCGGTGGCCACCATTTTGCCAATCAGCGTGCGCGTGCCAGCAAGCATCATGCGCTGAAACGCGATTTCACGCTCCAACGCCGACAATGCTTCGTCGATTTTTCCGTCCTGCACCAGCAACGCCGCGCGCGCAAGATAAGCCCGATGCGTAGCAGTCACCGGTGAATAGTTCGGCAAATGCCCATCGATGCGCATCGGATAATCGAGTACCTCTTCATAGGCGCGTGACGCGATCAGCTTTTCGTAGCGCTCAAGGTCCTCTTTGTAGGCGTCCAACTTGCCGGGCATATCTGCCGCCGCTTCCTGCGCCGCCGACAGGCACGACTTCTGAATGGCGTCACAGATTTCCGGACGCTTTGCGCGCTTGACCTCGGGCCGCTTCTCCGCGCGATTTTCCTTGGCCGCCGCCCGCGCCTCGGCCAACCACGCCTTGGCATACGCCGCGGCATCGGCGCCATCCGCCGCCCCCATCGCCAGCAACGCGAAATAGCCGTTGTCTGCTTCCGGCAGTGTGGATGCGCGGGGCTCTCCCAGCGCCGCCGCCTTGGGATCCAGCGTCTCGTCAACCGCGTTGATGGCCAGCACAACCGCCAGCGGGATCACGACCAATACCAGCACCAACAACGCAATCCACTTCAGCACTTTCTTCATGATGCCTCCACGTGGTCTTTACACAAACGCGTCGCGAAACTTTACCACCGCCTCCTCGATACGTTCCACCGCAAACACTTTCAGGCCCGGTATCGCCTGCTTGGGCTGATTGGCTTTGGGTATCAGCGCGTGCGTGAAGCCGAGCTTAGCTGCCTCGCGCAGCCGCTCCTGCCCGCGCTGCACCGGGCGCACTTCGCCCGCGAGACCCACTTCACCGAACACCACCAGTTTCGCCGGCAAAGGTTTGTTTTTGAGTGAAGAAACCACCGCCATCATCACCGCCAGATCGGCGGCAGGTTCAGTGATGCGCACGCCGCCCACCGCGTTGATGAACACGTCCTGATCGAAACATACGATGCCCGAATGACGGTGCAGCACCGCCAGCAGCAGCGCAAGGCGGTTTTGCTCCAGCCCCACCGAGAGCCGCCGCGGGTTCGGCGCATGCGCCTCATCCACCAGCGCCTGGATTTCCACCAGGATCGGACGCGTGCCCTCCTGTGTAACCATCACGCACGAGCCGGCGACTTCACCGCTGTGCTGCGACAAAAACAGCGCAGACGGGTTCGACACACCTTTCAGGCCCTTTTCGCTCATGGCGAACACGCCGAGCTCGTTCACCGCGCCATAGCGGTTTTTAAAGGCGCGAATCAATCTGAAGCTGGAATGCGTATCGCCCTCGAAATAGAGCACCGTATCAACCATGTGTTCCAGCACGCGCGGGCCAGCGAGCGCGCCTTCTTTTGTGACATGGCCCACCAGAATAATCGTCGTCGCACCCGACTTCGCCACGCGCGTGAGTTGCGCCGCACATTCGCGCACCTGCGCCACCGATCCCGGCGCGGAGGTGAGCGCCGATGAATACAGGGTTTGAATCGAATCGATCACCGCGACGTCGGGTTTTTCGTGCTGGATCGTCGCCTGAATCTTTTCCAGATTGATTTCCGCCAGCACACTGACATTTCTGCCGTCCGCATCCAGCCGCCTGGCGCGCAGCGCGATCTGCTGCGCGGATTCTTCCCCGCTGACATACAGAACCTTGCGCGTGGCCCCCATCGCCGCCAGCGATTGCAGCAGCAGCGTTGATTTTCCGATACCCGGATCGCCGCCGATCAGCACCACGCCGCCCGGCACCAGCCCGCCGCCCAGCACGCGGTCGAACTCCGACACGCCCGACGGAATGCGCGCTTCCTCGCGCGCCTCGACTTCCGACAGTCGCTGCAGCTTGCCTGCCTCGGCGATCAGGCCAAAACGATTACCGCCCGGCGCCACCGATTCGTTGATGCTCTCCACCAGCGTGTTCCACTGCTGGCAACCGGGGCACTGACCCTGCCACTTCGGCGATTGCCCACCACATTCGGTGCAGACGTAGATTGTTTTTGCTTTTGCCATTACAAAGCCTCCAGCAACAAAGGCCAGACGATTTGCATCACCTCGCCAAAGGTATGTGCCTTGGGCGTCAGCACGGCCGCGGTGCCGGTAAATATCCAGATCATCGCCAGCACGATGGCGAACGGCTTCCATGTACCCTTGATCACACTGCCAATCCAGTCGGGATCGCTCACGCGGGCACCGCTGCGGATCAGGCCGCCCGACAACATGGCGCTGAATGCCGCGTCAATCAGCACCTCCGGGCCCATGCTGATCACGAAAAACGCGCCACCGATCGCCAGTGCAATCAGTCCGACCACGATCATGATGGCAAAGGCAATCAGGCATCCGTCATCCCCACCGAGATCGCCAATACCGCCGATGTCGCCCAGTTTCGACAGTGTTCCGCCATCACCACCGCCCCCGCCCCCTGAGCCGATCCCGCCACCACCCGTGACGGGAGGCGTATCCATGATCATAAGGTTCGGCTGCGGTGCGCCGCCGGCATCAAAGCTCGACGTGGCGCCGCCCCCGCCGCTCGACCCGCCTCCGCCTCTAAACACTTCGGCCGGAGACCCGCCGCCCGACGACAAGTCCGGCAAATCCAGCGAACCATTCGATTTACCGTCGGCCTTGCGCGTACCGCCGAAACGCGGATCGGCTCGCACCTCATGGGCGCCCACGTACCACAACCAGATGCGCACGCCCACCAGGAAGGCTGCATAAGCCACCGCCAGCGCCACGGTATAGCGGAAAAACATCGATTGCACGCCCAGCAACAACATCGCCTTGGTCGTCAGCAATCCCGCACTGAACGTCCACAACAGCAATACGGAAGTATGGATACGCAACGCGAAACGCGAACGCAGCACAGCCGCGATGCGCTCGCGCGGCGTGCGGACGGCAGTCGCCACGCTTGACGCATCCTTTTGCCTGTTCCTAGCCAAGCTCCACCACCGGCACCCGCGCCGCCAACGCGCAAAGCAATTCATATCCCACCGTGCCCGCAGCCGCGGCCACGTCATCCACCGGGTTGCCCTCGCCCCACAACGTGACGGGCGTTCCCACGGTGGCATCCGGCAGCCCGGTGATATCCACGCACAGCATATCCATCGACACACGTCCCACGGTGACGGTCATCGCGCCGCCCACGCGCACGGGTGTGCCTCCGGGCGCGTGGCGCGGATAGCCGTCGGCGTAACCGCAGGCCACCACGCCGATACGTGTATCCCGCGTGGCCGTGTACGCGCCGCCATAACCCACGGTATCGCCCGCCTTTAGTTGCTGCACGCCAATGATGCACGACGAGAGCGTCATCACCGGCCGCAATCCCAGTTGTGCGGCGCTGACATCGGCGAACGGCGTGGCGCCGTAGAGCATGATGCCCGGGCGCACCCAATCCGCGTGGGTTTGCGGATACCGCAAGATAGCGGCCGAATTCGCCAGCGAGCGCGGCAGCGCTATACCTTGTGTCATTTTTTCAAGGGCAGCCATCTGCCACGCCACGCCGCGCGCGTCGTCCGAGTTGGCGAAATGCGTCATCAACGTGATCTCGCCCACCGCCGCGTTGGCGCGCAATGCCGCCAGTGCATCGGCAAAGGCCGCGTCGGCAAAACCCAAACGGTTCATGCCGGTGTTGAGTTTAAGCAATACGTTGAGCCGGGCGTTCTCAGACGCCTGTTGCAACATCGCGAGTTGATCCGCGCCGTGAACCGCGGTGTCGATGCGATGCCGCGCCAGCAGCGCCAATTCCCGCGCGTCAAAAAAACCTTCGAGCAATACGATGCGTTGCTGCAAGCCCGCTTCACGCAAGGCAATCGCGGCATCGAGTTCAAGCAGCGCAAAGCCATCCACGCCGGCCGCCGCCAGCGCACGCGCCACGCGCATGACGCCGTGCCCGTACGCGTTGGCCTTGATAACCGCGAGCACGCGCGACGATTTGGCGTGCCCGCGCACCACGCCGAGGTTGTGACGCAGCGCGGATAAGTCAATAGTGGCCGAGAGGGGGCGATACAAAATAATTATTTAAAAACAATTAGTTACGAATTATATCGAGAGAACACCACGGCCGGCTCGTGCCAGCCGTCCACGCTCGCGCGCACGCGCGCCACCATTTCCAGCAATTGCGGCGCGTTGGAACATAGCACGGCGAGTTGCGGTTCCGAAACCGGCACGCCCGCGTGTGCCGCCGCCTGCGTGCAACGCGCCAGCAAACGCGCATCCAGCGCCGAAGTATCCATCACGACCGCGCGAGGCCTAATCGGTGTGAGCGGCGCGGAGGCCACGAAATTTTCCAGCGGCGCGCGCCGCATCCAGTAACCGGTGGCGCGCTCAAAAGCGTGCGCGACGCCGAGCAGTTGCGCATCCTCGAAGGGCCGGCCCACCAGTTGTATCGACATTGGCAGCCCGTTCGCGCTAAAGCCCGCGCAGCACACCAGCGCCGGCACGCCCAGCAGCGCAAACGGCGAAAACACATTCGGCCCCGGCCACACCGCCAGGTTGTTCGAGAGCGGCGGCGCCGGCCCCGCACCCGCCGTCAGCAGCACATCATATTTTTCGTGCAGTGACTGCATCTCGCCGATGAACCGCGCCCGCGCCTGCTGCGCGCGCACGTAGTCCGCCGATTCAATCAAGAGTGCCAGCAGCGTGCGTTCCAGAAACACCGTGCCGAAATCATGCGGCCGCGTGGTGAGTTTGTCGCGATGAATCGAAAATGTTTCCGGCTCTTCAATCAGATTCCACGCGTCGTAGTAATCGCGCACCGGTCGCATCGCGGTGTCTTCGACGCGCGCCCCCAGTCCGCGCAACACCCGCAGCGCTTCTTCGGTGGCGGCCGCGAGTTCGGCGTTGACCGGCACGTCGCGCTCCCAGAAATGGCGCACCACGCCGATGCGCAGGCCTTTCAGGTCATCGCGCAAATGCGCGCAAAAGTCCCGCGGCGCGGCGCGCACGCTGCCGGCATCGCGCGCATCGTAACCGGCGATGGCGTTCATCAGCAACGCGCAATCTTCGGCGGTGCGCGCCATCGGCCCGCAGTGATCCAGACTGAACGCATTGGGGATCACGCCCGCGCGGCTTACCATCCCGAAAGTGGGCTTCAAACCGCACAAGCCCGCCAGCGACGACGGCCCGCGTATCGAGCCGCCGGTATCGCTGCCCAGCGCACCCAATACAAAGCCGCCTGCCAGCGCCGCCGCCGATCCACTGCTGCTGCCCGCGACATAATGCGCGGGATTCCACGGATTGCGCGCGGGCAGCCAAGGCAAATCAAACGACGGCCCGCCGTGCGCGAGTTCGTGCGTGGCGAGCTTGCCCATCAGCACGCCGCCCGCCTCGCGCAACCGCGCCCACGCCGCCGCATCCTCGCGCGGTACGTGATGTTCGAATGCTTTGGAATGACCGGTGGTGCGTATGCCTGCCGTCTCGTAAATATCCTTCAGCCCGATGGGGATGCCATGCAGCGGCCCGCGCACCTTGCCCGCCGCGATCTCGCGCTCGGCCTCGCGCGCCTGCCCGAGCGCGAGTTCGCGGGTGCGGGTGATGAAGGCATTCACCAGCGGATCGAGCGCATCCGTGCGCGCAATCAGCGCCTGGGTGAGTTCCACCGGCGACAGCGCGCGTGCCCGTATCAGGCTAGACGCCTCCGCGAGGGTGCCGGGCAAGGTCTGGGTCACGTAAGTATTCACGCGCTCATCCACGTGCTCACTCCAGCTTGATGTTGGCGTCTTTGATGACCTTCGCCCACTTCACGGTTTCGGATTGAATAAACGCCGCGAATTGCTCCGGCGTATTCGAGCCTGCCACCAGGCCCATCTCCAGCAATTTTTGTTTCACGTCTTGCGCGCCCAGCGCCTTCACCACCTCGGTATTGAGCCGGTCGATGATCGGACGCGGCGTACCCGCGGCCACAAAGATGCCCGCCCAGTTGACCACCGCAAAGCCGGGCACGCCCGATTCCGCCACGGTGGGCACATCCGGCAGCAAGGCAAACCGCGTGGGCGCGGCCATCGCCAGCGCGCGCACGCGGCCGCTCTTGATATACGGAATGCCGGTGGCGAGTGTCGCGAATATCAACTGGATGTTGCCCGCGAGCAAATCGACCATTGCCGGCGCGCCGCCTTTATACGGCACATGCGTCATGCGGATGCCCGCCATCACGTTGAGCATTTCGCCGGCCAGATGATCGCCCGCGCCATTGCCCGACGAGCCGTAATTCAGCTCGCGTGGCCGTTGCTTCGCCAGCGCGATCAACTCCTTGATCGATTTCACCGGCAGCGTGGGATGCACCACCAGTCCGTTCGGCACTTCGCCCGTCAACGTCACCGGTGCGAGGTCCTTCACCGGGTCGTAGGGCATTTTCGCGTAGAGGCTCGGATTGATCGAAATCGGGCCGATGGTGGCAATCACCATGTTGTAGCCATCGGGCGGCGATTTCGCGACGAACTCGGTGCCCACCATGCCGCCCGCGCCGGCGCGGTTTTCGACGATCACCTGCTGGCCCAGCGCCGCAGCGAGGCGCGGTGCGATCACGCGTGCATTCAGATCGGTGCCGCCGCCGGGCGGAAACGGCGCGATAAAACGAATCGGGCGCGACGGCCAGGCCTGTGCGAACGCCCCTGCCGATACGCTTGAAATAACACATAAAAACAGATAGTTAATGATTTTTTTCATTGGACTTCCCTTTTCACTAGACGGTTCGGTTCTTGCGCGCTGCTATTTCAGTCCAGCCACTTGCCGCATGCGCGAGAGCGCAAACGCCACGAACGCGGACACCAGCCGCGAGCGGAATTTTTCGCGTGGCGTCAGCACCGACAGCTTGCGTATGAGACGCGGCTTTAACGGCAACGCCACCAGCGTGCCCAAGCGCAGTTCCTTGCTCACCGTCGCGCGCGACATGATGCTCACGCCGATGCCGGTTTCGACCACGCCCTTGATGGCCTCGGGACTGCCGAGTTCCATCACGATGTTCAACTCGTCGGGCGTGACCCCATGGTCGCGAAAATAATTGTCGGCGAATTCGCGCGTCCCCGACCCGCTCTCTCGGCTGATAATCGGCTGGGCAAACACATCACGCGCCGTCACGCCGCGGCTTTTTGCCAGCACATGGCCGGGCGCGCAGATCATCACCAGTTCGTCGTCGCAGCACACTTCGGTCGCCACGTTCGGCAGATGCGACGGCGACTCCACCAGCCCCACGTCGAGCGCAAGCTCCGCGACGCGATTTTCGATGATTTCGGAATTGGCAACCGTCATTTGCGTCTGCACCTGCGGGTGCAAGGCCTTGAACTCGCCCAGGATGCGCGGCAGGATGAATTCGGCAATGGTCATGCTCGCGCCCAGCAGCAACGGCCCGCTGACCTCGCCCGTCAACTCGCCCACGCGGGTGTCCATTTCGTCGGACAGCGCAAGAATTTTCTCGGCGTATCCCAATACCAGTTGCCCCGCTGGCGTCAGCGAGATCCGTCCGCGCTGGCGCTCAAACAGCCGGGCGTTGAAATGTTCCTCCAGTTGCTTCACCTGAAACGTCACCGCCGGCTGCGTCATGAACAGCTGTTCCGCCGCCTTGGTGAACGAAAGATGCTTGGCTACACTTTGAAAAACCTGTAATCGCCGGTCGGCCATGGTGAAGCGGTTTGGAGTGGAGGGTAAGGCGCCGAGAGTCATCGCGGATCGCGTGACGGGATATCCCCGCTCCAAACGCCGAACTCTCAACTGCGGTTGTATTCAACCACATTTCGCCAACCACGAGTAGCGCGTAGCGCGGCATCGCAGGCGCGCCGCAGATAACCCCGCACAAGGCGTGAACCAAATGCCGGACGCGCAGACCAAGTGAGGCGCGCCGCGATCGGACGCTGCTCAAGGCTCCGCAACAGACTTGCAAACTATGGTATAACTCCGCGACCGTTTTACCGGCCCAGCCCCTGAACCGCAAAATTACCGTTGTAAATCAACAGCATGCCTTTCGGATTCTATATCATCATGGCGGCGCAGTTCTTTTCGTCGCTGGCGGATAATGCCCTGCTGATCGCCGCCATTGCGTTACTCACGCAGTTGCTCGCGCCGGAGTGGATGACGCCGATGCTGAAGTTTGTGTTCACGGTGTCCTATGTGTTGTTCGCGGCGGTGGTTGGCGCGTTTGCCGATTCGATGCCCAAGGGCCGCGTGATGTTCATCACCAATACCATCAAGGTGCTGGGTTGCCTGATCATCTTCACGCACGACTGGTGGTCGATCTCCGGCGTGGAAGACTACCTGACCATACTGCTGGGCTACGCAGTGGTCGGGCTTGGCGCCGCCGCCTACTCGCCGGCCAAGTACGGCATCCTCACCGAATATCTGCCGCACCACAAACTGGTGATAGCCAACGGCTGGATCGAGGGCCTCACCGTCGGCTCCATCATTCTGGGCACGCTGCTTGGCGGCGCACTGGTGAGTGAAGCCATATCCGACAAACTGCTGGCGATACCGCTGCCACACTTTCTCGATCAAATTGATACACCGGGCGAAGCCGCCATCGGCGTGATTGTCGTGCTTTACGTCATCGCCGCCATTTTTAATCTGTACATCCCGAACACCGGCGTCGATCACAAGATGGTGAATCGTAACCCGATGTATCTGATCCGCGAGTTTTCGCACTGCATGAAGCTGCTGTGGAGCGACAAACTCGGACAGATTTCACTCGCCATTACCACGCTCTTCTGGGGCGCCGGGGCCACCCTGCAATTTATCGTACTCAAGTGGGCCGAAGTCGCGCTGGGCTACGACCTGTCCCGGGCCACGTATCTGCAAGGGGTATGCGCGGCGGGCGTCACGGTGGGCGCGGTCATGGCGGCAAAAATGGTGCCGCTCAATCGCGCCGTCAACGTGATCCCCATGGGCATTCTGATGGGCATCATCGTGATGCTCATGATCGTGGTGCCGAATGTCTATTTCGCGGTACCGCTCATCATCTTGATCGGTGCGCTGTCGGGCTATTTCGTGGTGCCCATGAATGCGTTGTTGCAGCATCGCGGCCATATCCTGATGGGCGCGGGCCACTCCATCGCCGTGCAGAATTTCAACGAAAACGTTTCCATCCTGATCATGATCGGCCTGTACGCGCTGCTGATCAGCATGGACGTGTCGATCTATATCGTGATCGGACTGTTTGGTGCGTTTATCTCGGGATCGATGTACCTGGTGCGCAAACGGCACTTATACAATTTGACGCAAGGACCGCTGCCGGCGATTCCGACCGGGGCGATACACTGATACTGCCTTGAGGCGTTAGACAGGAACGAGGCGAAGCGCGGCATCCCTCGATCCGCGACTTACGCCTCACGCCTCACGTTTAACTCACACCGGCACGAACTTCAGCCGCTGCACCTTCGACATGTCGGTGCCTTCGATGCGGATCAGCTTGGTCGAGGCATCGCGTTTCGGCGAATGCAGATCGCCTTCGTTATACAGATGCGCCACGCCAGGGGTTAGCGTGTAGGTGCGCACGTGCTTGACCTTGCCCGGCACTTGCACCGATGCCTTTTCCACCAGCGCCCAGTCGTTCATCGCGGTTTCGCCGCGCGCCTGACCGTAGATCGCCCAGGAATGCGCGTGATCGTGCGGTGCACTCTCCTTTGGGCCTTCGTAGTTGTGCGCGATGATGCAAAAGCCGAATTCCGGATCTTCGTACAGAACGTTGCGCTCTTTGCTGTTGCTGTCCACGTACTTGGCGACAAACTGCTCATCCTTCAGCACTTGCGACAGCAGTGTGCAAATTTTCTGACGGCCGGCCGGGCCGGGTTCCGCTTTCACAAAATCGTGGCACTTTGCCGCAAACGCTTCCAGTGTGAGACCTACTTGTTCCATGTTACCCATGACCGCCTCCGTTGAATGTTTGGCATTTCATAAAGGATTGTGCGCCTAAACAGCAACATTTGAAAAGGGGTCTTCCCGCCAGCGCGCGGGCCGTGCCAGAATGGCGTTCACGCCACACCCCCGCTATATCGTCGAGGAGTCCATATGCATCGAAAGATCAAGGAGTTGGCCGCTCTAACCCTGACTGGACTGACGGTTGCGGTTACAGCCCTGAACACGCAGGCTCAGACGATGCCCAGCGGCGCCTACCCGCAGCGCCCGATTCGCATGATCGCCGCGCAATCCGCCGGCTCATCGCTGGATACGATTTTGCGCATTTTCGCGGCAAAGATGTCTGACCTGATCGGCCAGCAATTCGTGATCGACAATCGCGGCGGCGCGGGCGGCACCATCGGCGTGGAAATTGTCGCGCGCGCGGCCCCCGATGGCTACACCTTGCTG
>DHVE01000054.1 GCA_002412495.1 Betaproteobacteria bacterium UBA5216 | reverse complement strand
ATACGGTTAAGTAATTCTCAATAATTGCGCCGGTTCGCCTCCCGCGAGATTAATGCCCGACTGCGTGACGATTTTGCGATATTCGGGTTCCTGAAATATCGTATTGATGGTGCGATTAATGAGCGTGATGGTGTGGGCTGGCGTGCCCGCGGATACCAGCACGCCGTGCGGCACGCCGGAATAAAAATTGGAAATACCAGCTTCATCGAAGGTCGGCACCTCAGGCAATGCCGAAGCGCGCACCTTGGCTGCGATACCCAGGCCGCGCACACGACCACCGCGAATGTGACCCATCGCGGCCGCGCCGTTGTCGAACATCATCTGAACCTCGTCCGCCAGCATCGCGGTAATTGCGGGCGCCGCACCTTTGTAGGCCACATGAACCATGTCGAGACCCGCGACCTTTTTGAATAGTTCTCCCGCGAGATGCAACGAGGTGCCCTGCCCGCCCGAACCAAAGTTGACTTTGCCGGACTGCGATTTGGCATACGCGATAAATTCGGACAGCTTGCCTGCGCGGGATGCGGCGCTGATCAGCATAATGTGCGGCGTGTCGCTCACCAGGATGACCGGTGCGAAATCGCGCTCGGGGTTAAACGGCAGCCTCGCATAGAGCAGCGGATTGGTGACCAAAATCGGCAACGACGCAAAAAACAGCGTGTAACCGTCCCGTTCGCTGGATGCGACGGCCTGCGCGGCGGCATTGCCCGCGCCGCCTGCGATGTTATGCACGATAACCGGCTGCTTCCAGCGGTTATTCAACCGCTCCGCCAGGCGCCGCGCGGCCAGATCGGCGCCGCCGCCCGCGGCAAACGGTGCGATGAGCCGCACCGGCCGCGTTGGGTACGTTGGGGCGTCCTGCGCGTTTGCGAAAACCGCGCCACTCAGCAGAGCCGCGGCCACGCTGACGATGAATGTTCGTGACCAACCGTTTGCCCAGCGATTCATGCCTTGCTCCTCCGGCGGCGCCGGTGTTTTGATCGAATGCCGCCGCCGAGGTTAAGCAGGTCAGGCGGGCGGGTCAAGCTGTGCAGGCAGGCGTACAATTCGCGGCAACCGTCAATCCCGCTGCCGCAAGCATCCAAACCATTGTGCCCAATATCCGCGCTATCACGCTTGATCTCGACGATACGCTGTGGCCCTCCGCGCCCACGCTCACGCGCGCGGAGCAACGCGCTTACGCGTGGCTCACCGAGCATGCGCCCGCCGTGGCGGCCCGGTGGCCGCTGGAGCAACTGCGCGAGTTACGCTTCGCGATATTTCACCAGCACCCGGAGTTGCACCACGATTTTTTGCGCATCCGGCGCATGGCCATGCGCGCGGCGTTCGAGCAGGCGGGGTTATGCGGCACGTCAGCGAATGAACTCATCGAGCGCGTGCTGGAAGTCTTCATGACCGCGCGCAATGAAGTTGATCTCTATCCGGAAGTGCGCGACAGCCTCGTACGATTGTCGCGGCGCTTTTCGCTGGCATCGCTCACCAATGGCAACGCGGACGTGACGCGCATTGGACTGGGGCAGCACTTCAAGGCCATTATCTCCGCGCACGCGCATGGGGTCAGCAAGCCAGACCCTGCGCTGTTTCATATCGCCTGCCGCGAACTGGGTTGCACGCCCGGCGAGGTGTTGCATGTCGGCGACGACATCGAACTGGATGTGCGCGGCGCGCGCGCGGCGGGCCTGCACGTGATTTGGATGAACCGCACCGATGCCGAGTGGCGCGGCGACGACGTGCCGCCTGTGGTGCGCGATCTGACCGGCCTGGAACGATGGCTTGAGGCGTAGCGGGCGCGTGTATCAGCCGCCGTGCTGGCGGCGCGGCTTGCGTCCCCGGCCCTGCATCAGGCGGTCGAACAATCGGTTGGGCAGCACGCGCAACACGCGAGCGACCACGGCCATTTGCCAGGGCAGCACCGCGTAGGATTTTCCCCGTTCGATCACACGGGCCATTATTTGCGCGGCGGCGTCGGCGCGCATCATGAACGGCATGGCGTAGGGGTTTTTATCCGTCATCGGCGTCTGGATAAAGCCGGGGCAAAGGGTAATGACCTTGACGCCCGTGGGCCGCAATTCAACTCGCAGACTTTCGAGATACGAGATCAAGCCGGCCTTGGAGGCCGAATAGGCACCCGCGCCCGGCAACCCGCGGTAACCGGCGACGCTGGCGATGCCCGCCAAGGTGCCGTGTTTCGCGGCCTTCATCGCGGGCAAGAACGGCTGAAACGTGTGCAGCACGCCCAGCAAATTCGTTTCAAGCACCGCACGAAACGTGTCCGCGTCTTCGGCGTGCTCGGTCAGGGTGCCAACGCTGACGCCAGCGTTGGCAATCACGATGTCGGGCAAGCCCGCGTCCGTCATGAAGGATCGCGCGGCCTGCGCCATGGCTGCCACATCACGCACGTCGGCTACATAAGCATATGTTTTTGTTGATATTTTATCGGATGTTTGCTGAAGCAACGCCGCGCGGCGCGCCACCAGACCAAGGATCGCGCCTTGTCGCGCGTAGTGATGCGCCAGCGCGACCCCTATGCCGCTGCTGGCGCCGGTGATAAATACGCGCAATGGATTATTCGTCACGGCGTCCGGTGCCGCCGTCACGACGGCGCGGCGGGCTACGGCTTTTTCTTGCGTTGCTCGCGCGCGAGATTGATCAGCCCATCGACGACGAGCGGAATATTGGTCAATCCGCCCGCGATGCCGCCGCCGGTTTGATAGCGGCCATCGACGATCACCGCCGGCGTGCCGCGCACGTCGTAGCTGCTGGCGAGTTTCATGGCGCGCACCACGCGGTTGCGTACTTCATTATCGCGGTAAGCCTGCTGCCACTTCTGCGCGTCGATGCCGTTTTTGACGGCCCATTCCGCGACCGCCGCTTCATCGCTGGTGCGCAACTGGCCTTTGTGTATGCTGTCGAACACTGCGGCGTGCAAGCGATCGGCTTCGCCCAACAACTCGAGCGTGTAATACAGGTGCGCATCCGCCAACCAGCCCTCGCGCAAAATCGCGGGGATGCGGCGCACGACCACATCCGCCGGTTTGCGTTTTTCCCATTCCGCCAGCACGGGCAGAAGCTGATAACAAAACGGTCACCCATACCAGAAAAAATCGATGACCTCGATGCGCTCGCCGGTTTCCACCGGCTGCGGCACGATCACGCGATAGGTTTGCTCCAGCGGACGATCCAGCGTTTGTTGCGCTTGCGCGGCCACCGTCATGGTCGCCGCCGCGCACAGTGCCAGCATGCGCAACCAGCTTTTTATTCTAAACATGTTCATTTTCATTTACCCCCGCGGCTCTTGCGTGCCATATCGATCAATTGATCAACGCGCTTGAAAAATATTTCATAGTTGACGGAATTGTCCGCCTTGGATGGGGCCATGCCCGGACCAATCAGATATTTGCCATCAATGACGAGCGTTGGCGTGCCGGTAATATCGTATGAGGACGTGATATCGATCGTGCGCTGTGATTTGCTCGACACGCCGAACGATTTATAGGCTTCCTCGAACTTCTGGCGATTGACGCCCTTGGCCGCCACCCAGTCGAACAGCGGCTTTTGATCTTTTGCCAACGCTGGCGGATTCAACACCTTGGTCTTGTGTATCGCGTCGAATAAATCGAGGTGCAGTTTGTCCACCGCGTCGAGTGCTTCTATTGCGTAGTACGTGCGCGCGAGTTGCACCCAGTTATCCTGGAACGCGGCGGGCTGGCGGCGCAGCGTGACATCCGCCGGTTTGCGTTTCAGCCATTCATGCAGGGAAGGCTGCAAATGGGCGCAATGCGGGCAGCCGTACCAAAAAAATTCCATCACTTCGATGTTCTTGCCGGCCAATGTCGGCTGCGGCGACTTAAGAACCAGATAATCCTTGCCTGGCACCAGTTGCGCATGCGCACCCGCAGTCGCCAGCGCCAGGATTGCCACGACAAAAATCGACTGTAACCAACGGCTCATCACACGCATGCGAATTCTCCGAAACGTTCAACACGCGCTACTTGTCAGCTTCGCGCACTTTCACCAAGGCGGCGTCCACGCCGTTCTGTTTGAGAACACTGCGAACCCGATTGAGTTCCTCGACATCCGCATACGGACCAATCCGCACGCGATGCCATACGCCCTTGTCAGGCAAATTCGTGGTTTGAATCGAGGCCTCTATACCCACTAACGCCAATCGCGCTTTCAGGTTGTCAGCGTCGGGCGCATTCTGGAACGAACCGGCCTGAAGAAAAAACGCCTCCTTGGCAGCGGGCACCGATGCTTTGTCGGCTTTATCACCCTTGTCGGCGGATTTCTCGCTGCCGTCGCCCTTGAGAATTTCCGGGAAGGTGAAGCGCGGCCCCTTGTCGGCGGCGGCCGGATCGGCTGCCTTGGCGGAAGGCGACGCCTTCGGCGCGTCGGCCTTGGGCGACGGCGGCGCCTGCGGCTTTTCGCGGAATGGGTTGGGCATCTTGTTGATGTACCACGCCACACCCAGTGCGATTGACAAGCCCAGCACCAAGCCGATCAGGATTCCAACAAACATTGAACCGCCGCGACCGTCGCTGCGCTTTTTGGGATTTTTGTTGTAGTCCTTGGACATGGGCATATCTTACATTTTTTCCGGCGCCGACACACCCAGCAACGCGAGGCCGTTCGCGAGCACCTGCCGCACCGCGCCGGCAAGCGCCAGCCGCGCGTGGCGGACCGGTAATTCATCCACCAGAAATCGCGTGCCGTTGTAGTAGCTGTGAAACAGCGCGGCCAGATCCTTGAGGTAAAACGCGATCAGATGCGGCGCGAGATCGCGCGCGGCGCTCTGCACGATCTCGGGATACTCGGCGAGTTTCTGCAACAACTCCAGTTCCGCCTCGGATTCCAGTGGTGACAGATTGGCCGCGGCCACCTCGGCCACCGAGGTATCGCAGGCCTCGAAAACGCTGCACACGCGCGCATGTGCGTACTGGATGTAATAAACCGGATTTTCGTTGGTGCGCGATTTCGCCAGTTCCATGTCGAAATCGAGATGCTGATCGCTCTTGCGCAGCACGTAAAAAAACCGCGTGGCGTCGTTGCCCACTTCATCGCGAAGTTCGCGCAGCGACACAAATTCCCCCGCGCGCTTGCCCATCGCCACCTTCTCGGTGCCGCGATACAACACCGCAAACTGCACCAGCGTCACCGTGAGCTTTTTGGCGTCCGCGCCCATCGCCGTGATCGCACCCTTTACCCGCGCGATGTAGCCGTGGTGATCAGCGCCCCACACATCGATCAATTGATCGTAGCCGCGCTCGATCTTGTCCAGATGGTATGCGATGTCGGAAGCGAAGTAGGTGTACTGCCCATTCTCGCGGCACACCACGCGGTCTTTTTCGTCGCCGAAGGTGGTGGAACGAAACCACCGCGCGCCGTCTTTTTCATAGAGATGCCCGTTGCGCTGCAGCACCGCCATCGCGCGCGCGACAGCGCTATCCGTACCGTGCGCACCGCCGTCGTGCAGCGATTGCTCGGAGAACCAGCGGTCATAGGTCACGCCAAACCGGGCGAGGTCATCGCGTTGATCGGCAAGCATGGCATCCAGCGCGAATTGATGCAGCGCGCGCCAGTTGTCGCCGAGGGTTGCCTTCGCGCGCGCGATCAGGGTGTCAAGCGCCGCATCGGCATCCTCGCCTTCGGCGGGCGCTGCCGTTGGAAACGCACGTTGAAATCGGGCGCCCGATTTGCCCTCGGCGGCATCAAGCGCGCGCGCAATGTCGCGCACATACTCGCCGCGATATCCATCCGCCGGAAACGCCACTGCGGAGCCGCGCGCCTCCAGGTAACGCAGCCACACCGAGAGGGCCAGAATGTCCATCTGCCGGCCCGCGTCATTGATGTAAAACTCACGCTCGACTTCATGGCCGGTCGCCGCCAGTACGTTGGCGAGGCACGCGCCGTACGCGGCGCCGCGCCCGTGGCCTACGTGCAACGGCCCGGTGGGATTCGCGGAGACGAATTCCACCTGTATTTTCCTGCGCGCGCTGGCCACGCTTTTGCCGAAATTTTCGCGCGCGGCCAGAATGTGCGCGACGATGCTCTGCTTGAACGCGCTCGTGAGAAACAAATTGATAAAGCCCGCACCGGCGATTTCGGTCTTGTCGATCAGTGGGGAAGCAGGCAGCGCCGCCAGCAGTTTTTGCGCGATATCGCGCGGCTTGGCGCGCAGCGTTTTGGCAAGCTGCATGGCGACGTTGCAGGAAAAATCGCCGTGCTGGGTTTGCTTCGGGCGCTCAAGCGTGATGACGTTGCCGGCCGCATCGGGCGCGACGGCTTTTAGAGCGGTGGCCAACAAATCGACGAGCGCTGATTTGGGGTCCGCGAAAGAAGCGTGACTCATGGGTTCCTGTGTTTCCCGGCGGTCGGCTTATCCAAATACCCAGGTCCGCAGAGAAAAAATCGTTTAAAAACAATCGATTCTATCATGATGCCGCCCGTTGGCGACGCTCGACCTTGGCGACCGTCGGCGATCCCGGTTTACCGTGAACGACGGATAGCGGCTACCACTCCAGCGGATCGACATCAATGGACCAGCGCGCCGCGCTGGCCTGTTTTTCGCTCAACGCCGCGCACCAGGCCGCCAGGAATTTCTGCAATCGATTGCGGCTGGAAGATTGCACCAACAGTTGCGCGCGCTCGCGTCCGGCGAGGCGCATCATGCCGGCGGGCACCGGGTCGTAGACCATTACGGCTTCGTCGATTTCTTTCGCGCGCGCAGCGGCACGCGTAAGCCACTGGATGGCGGTTTCGAGCTTGGGCGCTTCGGCGCGCAGCAGCGCCTGATACTGAAACGGCGGAAATCCCGCGCTACGGCGTTCTTTCAATAATTCATCGGCGAAGCGCGCGCTGTTCTGATCGCGCAGCGCGGCATAGAGCGGGTGCGTTGGAAATTCGGTCTGGATCAACACATCGCCCTGTGTGACACCGCGTCCCGCGCGGCCGGCCACCTGCGTGAGCAGTGCATACAGTCGCTCCGGCGCGCGAAAATCCGTGCTGTAGAGCAGGTTGTCGGCGTTGACCACGCATACCAGCGACAGGTTGGCGAAGTCATGGCCCTTGGCAAGAATCTGCGTGCCGACGAGAATATCGACTTCGCGCGCTTCGATGCGGTCGCGCATTCCGCTCCACGCGCCGCGCGCGCGCGTGCTGTCGCGGTCGATGCGCAATATGCGCGCTTGCGGAAACCGTTCGCTCAGGGTGGCTTCGATGCGCTGCGTGCCTTGCCCGATGGGCGACAGATCGGCGTTGCCGCAATCCGGGCACGCCAGCGGCACCTTCGATTGATAACCGCAGTGATGGCAATGCAGGCGCCGATCATGTGCGTGCAACACCAGCTTCGCCGAGCAGCGATGGCAACCGGACAGCCAGCCGCAGTCGTGACACATCAGCACGGGTGAATAGCCGCGGCGGTTGATGAACACCAGGCTTTGCTCGCGGCGCGCCAGCCGTTCGCGTATCGCGCCAAGCAGCGGTTGCGCAAAGCCGTTGTCGAGCCTGACGTCGCGTGTGTTAATGCAATGGATGCGCGGCAGGGTGTTGTTGATGCGGTTGGGCAGCGTCACCAACGCGTAGCGCCCGCTCGCGGCGTTGTGATAGGTCTCCAGCGCGGGCGTGGCCGAGCCGAGCACGATGGGCACGCCGCGCTGGCGCGCGCGTACCACGGCCAGATCGCGCGCCGAATATCGGAAGCCATCGCTTTGTTTAAACGACGTATCGTGCTCTTCGTCAACGACGATCAAGCCTAACTCCGGCAGCGGCGCGAATACCGACAGCCGCGTGCCGAGCACGATGCGCGCCGCGCCCGATTGCGCGGCGATCCAGTGATTGAGCCGTTCGGTTTCGTTCAGTCCACTGTGCAGGCTGACCACTTTGGTATGGGGAAAACGGCCGCGCACGGTGGCTTCGAGTTGTGGCGTGAGCGAAATTTCCGGCACCAGCAGCAACGTTTGCCGGCCTTTTTTCAGCACCGCATCGATGACGCGCAAATACACCTCTGTCTTGCCGCTGCCGGTGACGCCGAGCAGCAAATGCGCCTTGAACGCGGACAATTCGGCGCACAGGGACTCGACCGCCGCGGTTTGATCGTTGGTCAGCAACGGGCCGGCGATGTCCGGCGGGGCTGGCGTGGCAACGTCCGGTATCGGGGGGAGCGCGCCTTCGCAGGTGGTCACATATCCAGCCTCGATCAGTTGCCGCAGCGCGGTTTTGGCGGTCGGAGCGCATGCGCGCACCGCGTCATCGTCCAGCGCCTTCTGTTGCAGAAATAGCCCCAGCAACCGGCGCCGCGTTGCCGCACGCGCGGGCAAGCTGTCAAGCGTGCGCGTCGCGCCCAAGGCCGTCAGCACATAATGCGTGAGCGATCTCGCCGGTTGTTTGCGCACGCGGCGCAGACCCGAAGGCAGGGCGCCCATCGCCACCGCGCCGAAAGGGTGGTGATAGTAATCGGCGGCAAACCGGAGGAGCCGAATGTCGTCTGGCGTAAAGCCTGGCGCTTCGCGCAAGATTCGGGTAATCGGCTTAATGCGTGTGGTAGCAACGCTGCTGGTGTCCGCGATTTCGAGGATGACACCGACCACGTTGCGATTGCCAAACGGCGCCAGCACACGCGCGCCGATGTCGCCGTCTCTTACCGCATCGCATCGGTAATCGAACAGCTTGTCGAGCGGCATATCGAAGCCGACGCGGACGATTTTCATGAATGGCGCGGGGTGCGGCAGCGGCAGGGCGAAACCGTGCGAAGTTAAGCGGATTTGTTTAAGAGCGGACTTGAGAATAGGTCGCAAGCCGTTGTGCCGCAAGGACATCCACGCTGGCCGCCGGCCTGAATTTTAGCCTGTGGATAATTCTGTTAATGATTGCTCACTGCGGAGATTCTGCGGACTTCCATAGGATTCAAGAACTTAGCCTGCCGCACGAGACTCGTGAAAATATTGTTTATAAAGATACACTTACAAAACAACACCCCGGGACGCTGGTACGCTGGCTGCGATACCGGTGCTAAGTCCTTGCTGTGTATATGTTTCTTTGCCGCAGGTGACGAATCAGGCGTGGTACGCGCGACTGAGGTCGTGCACGGCCTCGACCAGCGCGCCGACGTGATCGGGGTTGGTAAACTGTGAAACACCGTGGCCGAGGTTAAACACATGGCCAGGGCCATTGCCGTATGACGCGAGCACCTTGCCCACCTGCGCGCGTATCGATTCGGGTTGTGCGAAAAGCGTCATCGGATCCAGATTTCCCTGCAAGGCCACTTTCGCACCCACACGGGCGCGCGCGGCGCCGATATCGCAGGTCCAATCGAGCCCCACGGCATCACAGCCGATCGCGGCAATATCTTCGAGCCACAAACCGCCGCCCTTGGTAAACACGATGCTGGGCACCCTGACGCCATCGTGATCGCGCGTCAGCCCGGCGACGATACGTTGCAGGTAAGCGAGCGAAAACTCGCGATACGCCGCGGCACTGAGCGAGCCACCCCAGGTGTCGAATATCATTACCGCCTGTGCGCCCGCCTCGATTTGCGCGTTGAGGTAAGCGATCACCGACCGGGCATTGATGTCGAGAATGTGATGCAGCAGATCAGGCCGGTCATACAGCATGGATTTAATGCGCCGGAAATCCGCGCTGCCACCGCCTTCCACCATGTAACACGCCAGTGTATAAGGACTGCCGGAAAAACCGATTAGTGGCACCTTGCCATGGAGCGCGCCGCGGATTTGCGATACCGTGTCCGTCACGTAACGCAATGTCGAACCAATATCCGGCACGGCGAGTTTTTTGATCGCCGCTTCGTCGCGCAGCGGCCGTTCGAATTTCGGGCCTTCCCCCTCGGCGAAATACAGGCCCAGGCCCATCGCGTCCGGCACGGTAAGAATGTCGGAAAACAAAATCGCCGCGTCGAGCGCAAAGCGCGCCAGCGGTTGCAGCGTGACTTCAGTGGCGTAACCCGGGTTTTTCGCCAGGCCCAGAAAACTGCCTGCCCGTTTGCGCGTCGCGTTGTACTCGGGCAGGTAACGCCCCGCCTGCCGCATGATCCACACCGGCGTATACGGTGTGGGCTGGCGCAGCAAGGCGCGAATGAAAGTGTCGTTTATGAGTGCGGCCATTGAATGGCGCAGGGCGTAAGGCGTAAGGCGTGCGGCGCATCACCACGGATCGCCTCACGCCTCACGCCTTCACCTTACGGTTTACCTCGGTAAGTCCGACGTTCCCATGAGAAATTCATCCACCGCGCGCGCGCACTGCCGCCCTTCGCGGATCGCCCATACCACGAGCGATTGTCCGCGGCGCATGTCACCCGCAGCGAATACCTTGGCAACCGAGGTCTGATATTTGTCGGTGTCGGCTTTCACGTTGCTGCGCGCATCTTTCTCGACGCCGAGTTGTTCGAGCAGGCCTTTTTGCGTGGGACCCAGAAAGCCCATGGCGAGCAGCACCAGGTCGGCGGGCATTTCAAATTCGGAGCTGGGCACTTCACTCATTTTGCCACCCTCCCACTTCAGGCGCACGGCTTTCAACGCTTTGACTTTGCCATTCTCGCCAACGAAGGATTTGGTGGCAATCGACCAATCGCGATTCGCGCCTTCTTCGTGCGACGACGAGGTTCGCAGTCGCGTCGGCCAGTACGGCCACACGGGATTGCGCAGAGGATCATCCGGCTTGCCCAGCAACTCGAATTGCGCAATCGATTTTGCGCCGTGACGATTGGAGGTGCCCACGCAGTCAGAGCCGGTGTCGCCGCCGCCAATCACCACCACATGCTTGCCGGTGGCCATGATTTGATCCGGCACTTTGTCGCCCGCAACGACTTTGTTTTGTTGCGGCAAAAACTCCATCGCGAAATGCACGCCGGCCAACTCGCGGCCCGGCACCGGCAGATCGCGCGGCGTTTCCGCGCCGCCGGACATCACCACGGCGTCAAACTCCGCCAGCAGCTTTTTGGCGTCCACGCCGTTGCTGCCGCTCGCGCCGACGTGCTGATTGACACGCACTTCAACTCCTTCGGCCTTCATCTGCTCCACGCGTCGGTCGATGAACTGCTTTTCCATCTTGAAATCGGGAATACCATAGCGCAGCAGGCCACCAACGCGATCATTCTTTTCGAACAACACCACATCATGCCCGGCGCGCGCCAGTTGCTGCGCGCACGCCATGCCGGACGGGCCGGAGCCGATCACCGCCACGCGTTTTCCCGTTTTTTGTTTCGGCGGTTGCGGCACAACCCAGCCGTTTTCCCAACCCTTGTCGATGATCGCGTGTTCGATGGATTTGATGCCGACCGGATCGGTATTGATGCGCAGTGTGCAGGCTTCTTCACACGGCGCAGGACACACGCGACCGGTGAATTCCGGAAAGTTATTCGTCGAGTGCAGCGTATCGAGTGCGGCGCGCCAGTTCTGCTTGTAAACAAGATCGTTCCAGTCGGGAATGATGTTGTTGATCGGGCAGCCACTCATGCAAAACGGTGTGCCGCAGTCCATGCAGCGCGCGCCCTGCACGCTCGCTTGCTCGTCGCTCAAATGACCAACGAATTCGCGGTAGTGCTTGATGCGCGTGCTCTTGTCTTCGGCGACTTCGATGAGTCGCTCGTATTCCAGAAATCCGGTGATTTTACCCATGGCCGTATTACCGTCAGTTTATGTTTTTAAGCGACTTTTTTGTGGCTTGCGGCCAGTTCGCCGAGTGCGCGGCGGTATTCGTGCGGGAACACTTTCACGAATTTTGCGCGCTCGGCGGCCCAGTTATCCAATATCGCCTTGGCGCGCGCGCTGCCGGTGTTGCGCGCATGCGCGTCGATCATTTGCTTGAGCTGCGCTTCGTCGCTCAGTCCGCGATGCCACAACTCGCACGCGATCCTGGCCTCCTGTTCTTTTTCGGTGAGCACCGGCTCAAGCTTGACCATCGCGCCGTTGCAGTACCGCTCGAAAACGCCGCTGTCGTTATACACATACGCGATGCCGCCCGACATGCCCGCCGCGAAATTGCGCCCGGTCATGCCCAGCACCACGATCGTGCCCCCGGTCATGTATTCACAGCCGTGATCGCCGACGCCTTCGACCACCGCATGCGCGCCAGAGTTACGCACCGCAAAACGCTCGCCCGCCACGCCGCGGAAATAGGCTTCGCCTTCAATCGCGCCATACAATACCGCATTGCCGGTAATGATATTTTCCGTGGGATCGCCCTTGAACTTGGGTGACGGCTGCACGCTGACGCGCCCGCCGGACAAGCCTTTGCCGCAATAGTCATTGGTGTCGCCGATCAAATCGAGCGTCACCCCGCGCGCGAGGAATGCGCCGAAACTTTGGCCGGCGGATCCTGCAAAACGCACGTGAATGGTGTCGTCCGGCAACCCGGCGTGCTGATACCGCCGGGCGACTTCGTGCGACAGCATGGTGCCGACCGTACGGTTGATGTTGCGGATCGGCATGTCGATCGTGACCTTTTCGCCCTGGGTCAATGCCGGCTGCGCAAGCTCGATCAGGCGCATATCGATGGCCTTGTCGAGGCCGTGATCCTGCGTTTCGCAGTGGAAGCGCGACACGTCCGGGCTGACTTTAGGCTGCGCGAATATGCGCGTGAAATCCAGGCTCAGGGCTTTCCAGTGCGTGACGCCTTTTTGCATGTCGAGCAAATCCGAACGCCCGATCAGCTCATTGAATTTGCGCACGCCCAGTTGCGCCATCAACTCGCGAATTTCTTCGGCAATAAAGAAAAAGAAATTGATCACGTGCTCGGGCTTGCCGGTGAATTTTTTGCGCAGCACTGGATCCTGCGTGGCCACGCCGACCGGGCAGGTATTGAGATGGCATTTGCGCATCATGATGCAGCCCTGCGTGACCAGCGGCGCCGTGGCGAAACCAAATTCGTCCGCACCCAGCAGCGCGCCGATCACCACGTCACGACCCGTTTTTAGTTGGCCATCGACTTGAACGGCAATGCGGCTGCGCAGCTTGTTGAGCACCAACGTTTGTTGCGTTTCGGCCAGACCCAGTTCCCACGACGTGCCCGCGTGCTTGATCGACGACCAGGGCGACGCGCCCGTACCGCCGTCGTGACCGGAAATGGTAACGTGATCCGCCTTGGCCTTTGCGACGCCCGCGGCCACCGTGCCCACGCCGATTTCGGAAACCAGTTTCACGCTAATGGACGCCTTGGGGTTGCCGTTTTTCAGATCGTGAATCAGTTGTGCGAGATCTTCAATCGAATAAATATCATGATGTGGCGGCGGCGAAATGAGCTCGACGCCGGGCGTGGAGTAACGCAGCTCGGCGATGTACTCCGACACTTTTTTGCCGGGTAATTGGCCGCCCTCACCGGGCTTGGCGCCCTGCGCCATCTTGATCTGGATTTGTTCCGCGCTCGATAAATATTCGGCGGTTACACCGAAACGTCCCGAAGCCACCTGCTTGATTTTCGACTTGAGCGAATCACCTTCGTGAATTTCGGCGAAGTTCTCCACGCGCGCCGCGCCTAATTTGGATTGCAGCGTTTCACCGGCTTTCACCGGCGCAAAACGATTGCGATCTTCGCCGCCCTCGCCAGTGTTGGATTTGCCACCGATGCGGTTCATGGCGATGGCGAGCGAGGTGTGCGCCTCGGTGGAAATCGAGCCGAGCGACATCGCACCCGTGGAGAACCGTTTGACTATGTCCGCGGCAGACTCCACTTCTTCAATCGGCACGGGTTTGCATTGGTCGAATTTGAATTCGAACAGCCCTCGAAACGTCATGTGCCGCTTGGATTGATCATCGATAATCTGTGTGTATTCCTTGAAGCTGGAATAACTTTTTTGCCGTGTCGCGTGCTGCAACTTGGCGATGGCGTCCGGCGTCCACATGTGTTCTTCGCCGCGCACGCGCCAGGCATATTCGCCGCCCGCGTCGAGCGCACCCGCGAGCACTGGGTCGTTGCCGAATGCAGCGCGATGGGTGCGGATCGCTTCTTCGGCCACGCGAAAGAGCCCTATGCCTTCCACGTTCGACGTGGTGCCGGTGAAATATTTATCCACCAGAACCTTAGCCAGGCCCACGGCTTCGAATATCTGCGCGCCGGTGTACGACATATACGTCGAGATGCCCATCTTGGACATCACTTTGCGCAAGCCCTTGCCCACGGCCTTGACGAAATTCTTGATGGCTTTTTTGCCGTCGACATCGGCGCCGAGTTGCTTGCTTTCGGCGAGATCCAGCAGCGTTTCCATCGCGAGATAAGGATGCACGGCTTCCGCGCCGTAACCGCCGAGCAATGCGAAGTGATGCACCTCGCGCGCACTGCCGGTTTCAACAACCAAGCCGGCGCTGGTACGCAAGCCTTTATCCGTCAAATGCTGATGAATCGCCGACAACGCCAGCAATGCAGGTATGGCCACGTTGTCGCGGTTAACCTTGCGATCAGACAGAATAAGGATCGAGTAGCCCGTGCGCACGGCGTCTTCGGCCTGTGCGGCGAGGCTTGCCAGTCGCGCTTCGATGGCCTCGTTGCCCCACGCCAGCGGGTAGGTGACGTCGAGTTCGCACGACTTGAATTTGCCGTCGGTGTAGCGATCAATATGACGGATTTTTTCCATCTCATAAAAATCGAGCACGGGCTGGCTGACTTCGAGCCGAATCGGTGGATTGGTTTCGTCGATGCCGAGCAGGTTGGGCTTCGGCCCGATAAACGACACCAGCGAAGTCACTAGCTCTTCACGTATTGGATCTATCGGCGGGTTCGTCACCTGCGCGAACAGCTGCTTGAAGTAGTGATATAAGGTTTTGTTTTTATTGGATAAAACAGCCATGGGCGAATCATTGCCCATGGAGCCGATGGCCTCTTCGCCGTTGTTGGCCATGGGCATCAGCAGGAACTTCAGTTCTTCCTGCGTCCAGCCGAAGGCCTGTTGGCGGTCGAGCAACGACACATCACTGCGTTCCGGCTGCGCCTTGTCGCTTTCAACGTCATCCAGTTTGACTCGGATGCGATCGATCCATTCGGCGTACGGCTTGGTCGACGCGAGCGTTTCCTTTAGCTCGTTGTCGTCAACGATGCGGCCTTTTTCGAGGTCCACCAGGAACATTTTGCCCGGCTGCAAGCGCCACTTCTTGATGATTTTTTCTTCAGGAATGTTCAGGCAGCCGCACTCCGAACCCATTACCACCAGATCATCGCTGGTGACAATATAACGCGCCGGGCGCAAGCCATTTCGATCGAGCGTAGCGCCGATCTGGCGACCATCGGTAAAGGCTATCGCGGCGGGTCCGTCCCACGGCTCCATCATTGCGGCGTGATATTCGTAGAACGCGCGGCGGCTGGCGTCCATCAGCGCGTGGCCTTCCCATGCTTCGGGAATCATCATCATCACGGCGTGCGCTATCGAGTAGCCGCTCATCACCAGCAACTCCAGCGCGTTGTCGAACGACGCGGAATCGGATTGGCCCGGATAGATCAGCGGCCAAAGTTTCTGGAGATCGTCGCCGAGGATCGGACTCGATATCGCGCCTTGCCGCGCGCGTATCCAGTTGACGTTACCGCGCAGTGTGTTGATCTCGCCGTTGTGCGCGATCATGCGAAACGGGTGTGCCAAATCCCACGTGGGAAACGTGTTGGTCGAAAAGCGCTGGTGTATCAGCGCGAGCGCCGACACGACGCGCGCGTCTTGTAAATCCTTATAGAACACGCCGACCTGATTGGCCATCAGCATGCCCTTGTACACCACGGTGCGCGCGGAAAACGACGACACATAAAACTCCGAGCCGTGCTTCAGATGCAGCGCCTGAATGGCGTGGCCAGAAGCCTTGCGGATGACGTAGAGCTTGCGCTCCAGGGCGTCGGTCACGGTGACGCCGGAGCCGCGCTTGACGAACACCTGGCGGATGACCGGTTCGATCTTTTTTACGGATTCACCCAGATCGGTGTTATCGACGGGCACATCGCGCCAACCGAGCAGCACCTGGCCTTCATCCTTGATCGCGCGTTCGATTTCGTATTCGCAGGCAAATCGCGAGGCCGGTTCGCGCGGCAGAAACACCATGCCCACGCCGTACTGCCCGAACGGCGGCAGCTTCACGCCCTGCTTGGCCATCTCCTGACGGAAAAAAGTGTCGGGCATCTGGATCAAAATGCCTGCGCCGTCGGACGCCTTGGGGTCCGCGCCCACCGCGCCGCGATGGGTGAGGTTTTTCAGGATGGTGAGACCTTGCTCGATGATTTCGTGGCTTTTCTTGCCCTTGATGTTCGCAACAAAACCGACGCCACAGGCATCATGTTCGTTGGCCGGGTCGTACAGACCTTGGGCAGCGGGCGGGTAACAATCGCTCACAGAATCCGGGTTCATGGGCATCACCAAATATTCAATAAAAACAATTGCTTAAGTGAAAACTATTGCGCCGCCACAAAAATACCGCAGCGGAACCAAAAATAAAGGGGTGAAACCCTACAAGTCTACCGGTACCAAGCCCTTGCTTCAATAGGGAATTTTTGGCGTCAGCAGTGGATTCGACACGGTTTAGACGGGCTCCACGGCGAACAGCCGGCGGTGTTCCAGCATGGCGTAGCGGTCTGTCATGCCAGCGATGTAATCGGCGATGGCGCGCGGTTTGTCGTCACGGGCCCGCGCCTGAAAATCGGGCGGCAGCAGCTTGGGTTCGGCGAGCAGGGCGTCGAACAATTCGGTGATGATGCGCCGCGCCTTGCTGCTCATGCGCGCCACGCGATAGTGCTGATAGAGATTGACGCGCAGGAATTGCTTCAATTCAAGCTGCTCCTTTTCGATGCGCGGACTGAAGGCTATCAGTGCCGGCGCGCGCCGCACGTCTTCCACCGACTTGGGCGTCAGAGCGCGAATATTGGTCGCGCTCTGGCGCGTGAGATCAGACACCAAGGTGCTGATCATACGGCGGACGGTTTCGTGGATCAGGCGGCGGCCATTGATCTTTGGGAATTCCTTGAGCGCCTGTTCGCGATGGCGGTAAAAAATTGGCACGGTGGAAAGCTGCTCCAACGTAACCAATCCGGAACGCAAGCCATCGTCTACATCGTGATTGTTGTAGGCCAGTTCGTCTGACAGGTTGACGAGTTGGGCTTCGAGCGAAGGGCGCCGCCGTTTGATGAAACGTTCGCCCACTGCGCCGAGTTGCAACGCATTTTTTCGCGAGCAATGCTTCAAGATGCCTTCGCGGGTTTCAAACGTGAGATTGAGGCCGTCAAAACCGCCGTAGCGCTGTTCGAGATGATCGACCACGCGCAGACTTTGCAGATTGTGCTCGAAGCCGCCATAGGGTTTCATGCAGGTATTCAGGGCATCTTGCCCGGCATGGCCGAAGGGTGTGTGGCCGAGATCGTGCGCCAGCGTAATAGCCTCGGTGAGGTCTTCATCCAGATTCAACTGGCGCGCGATGGAGCGCGAAATTTGCGCGACCTCCAGGCTGTGCGTCAGACGGGTTCGGAACAAATCGCCTTCGTGGTTCACGAATACCTGGGTCTTGTATTCGAGCCGCCGAAACGCGGTGGAGTGAATGATGCGGTCTCGATCACGCTGAAATTCACTGCGGCCCTGCGCTGCGGGCTCGCGATGCAGGCGGCCGCTGGTGGCCGCCGCTTGCGCGGCATAGGGCGCGACTTTAAGCATGGATTTCCGCGGGCGTGGAGAGCACGCCGGAGAGCGCGGCTGCGTCGTACTGGTTGCTGATAAAGGCTTCGCCGGGGGTTTTCAGGAGAATGAATTTGATCTTGCCGCCTTCAACCTTTTTATCGTGCCCCATAAGATCGAGGTAGCGGTCGGCACCCAGTTCCGGCGCGGCAACGGGGAGTTTGGCGCGCAACAGAATATCCACCACGCGCTGAACATCGGCTTTGTTGATCAAGCCGAGTTTCTCGGAAAATCTCGCCGCCATGACCATGCCCGCCGCTACCGCTTCGCCGTGCAGCCAGGTGCCATACCCCATGCCCGCTTCAATCGCGTGCCCAAACGTGTGCCCGAAATTCAGCAACGCGCGATCCCCCGTTTCGCGTTCGTCGCTGGCGACGACTTCGGCCTTATTCTGACAGGATCGTTCGACGGCAAAAGCAAGTGCTTCTGGCTCCAGCGCGTTCAGCCGGTCTATGTTTTTTTCCAGCCAGTCGAGAAACTCGGAATCCCGGATAAATCCGTACTTGATGACTTCAGCGAGACCTGCGGCGAGTTCGCGCGGGGGCAGAGTGCGCAGCGTGTCCATGTCCGCAATTACCACCTGTGGCTGATAAAACGCGCCGATCATGTTTTTGCCCAGCGGATGATTGATGGCGGTCTTGCCGCCGACGGCGGAATCCACCTGCGCCAGTAGCGTCGTAGGGATCTGAATAAAAGGTACGCCACGTTGATAGGTCGCGGCGGCAAAACCCGTAAGATCGCCGATGACGCCGCCGCCGAGCGCGATCAAGGGCGTCTTGCGCTCGCAGCGATTCGAGAGCAATGCGTCAAAAATCTTGTTCAGCGTTTCCCAACTTTTATAGGCTTCACCGTCCGGCAGCACAATCGGGATAACCGCGGTCTCACGGGCGCGCAGCGAGGCGAGCAACGGCTCCAGGTAGATCGGGGCGATCGTTTCATTGGTGATAACAACGGCTTTCCCCGCTAGCAGCTTCCCCGGTATGAGCCGCTCTTGCGTGTAAAGTCCCGAGCCAATATGGATTGGGTAGCTGCGATTGCCGAGGTCTACGGATAGAGTGTGCATGAAATCAGGTCGTTGTGGGCGCGGCCGGGGTGGTGAGTTCGTGAAGTTTAGCCTCAATCTGACCCGCGAGCACCCGCACGCTCTGATCACCGGTATCCACGATCAGGTGCGCCACTTCGCGATACAGTGGATCTCGCTGCTCGTACAATACCGTGAGCTTGGCGGCGGGATCAGGCACCTGCAGCAGCGGTCGGTTGCGATCTCGCCTCGTGCGTTTGACCAGAGACCGCACGGGCGCGTGCAGGTAAATCACGGTGCCGCTGGCGGCCAACAAATCACGATTTGCTTTAGCCAATACAGCACCGCCGCCGGTGGCCAGAACAATGTTGCGGAGCTGCGCGAGTTCCACCAACATCTTGCTCTCGCGCGCGCGGAAACCCGCTTCACCTTCGATCTCGAATATGTGGGGGATTCTTACGCCCGTGGCGCGTTCGATTTCCTGATCCGAGTCAACAAAGGTCTTACCTAGAATGCGCGCCAATGCCTTGCCTACCGAGGTTTTCCCGGCACCCATTAGGCCGACTAGGATAATGTTTTCACCGGAGATCACAAATTGGGGCGGGGGTTCTGTAGCATTCATGGGCGGATTCTAGCCGATTCGATGATCCCGTCGCGCCTTGGTATTTTGGCATCGAATTCCAGTGCTCCAAAAACAACGCGGCATCTTCGGATGCCGCGTAATCTATTGCCTATGAACGCGCCTTCTCTAACTATCCGCTACCGCACGTTCAGATTATCTTTGAGGATTTTCGGTGAGATAAATACCAGTAACTCGCGCCGATCATCCACCTTTTGGTTGTTCTTGAACAGAAAGCCCACGTAAGGTAAATCACCCAACACCGGCACCTTGGACGTGTCGGATCGCTCTTCAGAGGTGTAGATGCCCCCGAGAACTACGGTACCTCCGTTTTCCACCAACACCTCTGTCGATACCTGCTTTGTGTTGATAGCAGGCACGCCATTTGTGACCTCGCCTCGTGAATCCTTATTCACTCGCAATGTCATTATGACGTTATCGTCGGGTGTAACCTGCGGTTTTACTTTAAGTGAAAGCGTGGCTTTTTTGAACGATACAGCTGTTGCACCGCTGGATGACGCCTGCTGATAGGGAATCTCAGTGCCATCTTCAATGGTCGCCTCGGACTGGTTAGAGGTAATAACCCGCGGGCTGGAAATTATCTTGCCCTTGCCGTCTGCTTGTAACGCCGTCAATTCAAGATTCAGAAAGCGGGTTTGTTTATTATTAAATAGAACAGTAGACAAGGTCCCCACCGGGCCGCCAATTGGCGCACTGCTAGTTCCACCAACGCCTAGCCGTAACGGGTTTGAACCGTTTATCGGCAAACCAATCTGATTCGCCGTGTTGTCCACATAACTTAGGCGAGAGCCCAGATTACGGCTGAAAGTGTCCGATGCTTCAACTATCCGGGCCTCGATCATTACCTGGCGCACCGGGATATCGATGGCACGAATCAGGCGTCGCACATCTTCAAGGCGCGAAGGCGTGTCCTGCACAAAAAGCTGATTGGATCGAGCATCAACGGTGACACTACCGCGCTTAGACAGCAGACGGTTTGCAGCAGCGGCCCCGCCAGTCCCGATAAGCTGCGGCACAATTAAATCAGCTTTCTGGTAATTGATCTGGAATCGCTCGGTCTGCATCGGCTCCAGATCAGATATCTGCGAACGTGACTCTAGGGCCAATTTTTCACGCGTCGCCAGTTCGTCGCGCGGCGCAATCCAGACGACGGTGCCTTCCTTGCGCATATCCAAGCCCTTGCTACGCAGAATAATATCCAAGGCCTGATCCCAAGGTACATCTTTAAGCCGAAGCGTCAAATTGCCGGTCACCGAATCACTGGTGATGATATTCAGGCCCGTAAAATCAGCCAGCACTTGCAATACTGATCGAACCTCGACGTTTTGAAAGTTAAGAGAAAGTTTTTCCCCGGCAAACCCTTTCTGCACCAGCCGATTCGGATCTTCCACAACCCGCTTCACCTCCACGATAAAGCGATTGTCGGCTTGATACGCGGAATGCTCCCAATTGCCGGTCGGCGTAATCACCACGCGGGCACTGTTCCCTTGTTTTGTCGCCTCGATCAATTGGACAGGCGTACCAAAGTCTGCAACGTCATAGCGCTTGGCCAGATTGGCCGGCAAGTCAGAATTAACGAAATCTACAATAATTGAACGGCCTTGTTTCCGTAAATCGATGCCGACCTGGTTATCAGACAGATCAATAACGACACGTCCCTCCCCCGCGCTACCACGACGGAAATCGACGTTACGCAAGCTATGTTTTTGGTCAATAACAGCGGTGTCTGCAAACCGTTGGCCGCTAGCACCCACTTCCGCCGCCGTTGTTCCTTGTAACGTGATAAGAACTACTTTGCCATCTAGCTGCGTTTCATAGTTCAACGCACGAGTCAGTTCAAGAACCATGCGCGTACGATTGCCGGCCTGCACCACATTGATACGGCGCACGTCGGCATTGGAAACGTCCTGTACGTTTTTGCCCATGGCATTGGCTGTATTCGCAAAATCGAATGCCAGCCGCGGCGGATTGTTTACCGTAAATCCTGCCGGGGGCGTTGCCAGAGCTTCTTTCAAGCCCACGCGAACCACCACTTTGCCTCCACTTTGTGGAGATACGTTAATGCTCTCTATGCTGTTCTGGGCATTTGCCGCATGCACTCCGATTCCGAACAGCATTGCGAGCAAGAAGTTTCGCGCACGCAACGATAAAGACAACGACGGATAGGTAATTTTCATCTTGTTCTCCTGGTCATTCCTGCAGCAATAGGGTCTGGTCTTTTTCTTCCCAGTTACCATTGCTGTCCTGTACGATTTCTCTGAGTTTTATGGAGCCGTCCGAAATTTCCGTGATGCGTCCGAAATTTTGTCCCAAGTAGTTTCCAGATTTAACCTGAAACAAATTATTGTCGGGGGTTTTCACCAGGGCGAAATACCCCTTTTGCTTAAGAATTCCCACCATTTTCAGCGCCTCAAGTGGGTACGCTTCCAAGGGTTCGCGGCGGCGGTTCACGTCGGGTTGCACACCGCCTGCCACGGCCGCGCCTTTCGGCGGCTCGATTTTTCGCGGCTTGAACGGATCGGTCAGATCAAAAGCGGTATACTCGACTGGCACGTAAGGCAGCACTTCCGGCAACGGCGGAATTCGACCACGCGGCAGATTGTCCGAGTTTTTAACGAACTCGCGCAAATCGGAATGCTTTTCACCGCCGCAAGCCGATAGCAGGGTACATGCAAATAGCGGTATGAGATATTTACGCATCATTTTTTGGGCGGCGGAGCGCCTTTCTTAGCCGAGGCCGCCGCTGCTCTCCTTTTTTGTGCCACTTCAGCTTCATCAAGATAGCGATATGTCATGGCTGTGGCATCCATCGCCAAGGTGCCTTGACCGCTGATGGAAATGTCATTGAGGGTCACGATACGCGAGAGCTTGCCGATATCGCCAGCGAACGCACCGATATCATGGTAATTGCCAGTAACGCGGATGGTGATGGGCAACTCCGCATAAAAATCCTTCACGGTTTCGGCGGGTGCGGGCTTGAAGAGTTCAAATTGCAGGCCGCGTCCCAGTCCAGCCTGATTGATGTCGGTCAGCAAAGCGTCCATCTCGGATTTGCCAGGCAACTGTTTCAACAGCGCACCAAATTGCTTTTCGATGTCATCCAACTGCTTGCGATACGCAGGTAAATCAACAGCCACTTTTTTCTTGTCCAGAAACGTGGTTTTCAGTTGCTCGGTCTTGGCGCGCTCGGATTCGTTCTGGGCCAATTGGTCTTGCCACACAAACCAGTATGCCAGTCCGAGGATTACCAGCAGTACGACGCCGAGCACCACCAATTTAGGCAATACCGGCCATGAGCCAATTTTCTTGGGATCCAGCCGTCGTAATTCGTCAAGTGTCATGGCAAGTTATCCTTTTGTCGGCGCTTTACCCTGCGCGTCCGCAGGCTTGGGACGGACGACATTCACCGTCATCGTAAAGTTGTTGGCGCGCGCCGCGTTGGCGGCGGCAGCGGCGGCAGAGATTTCCACCAGCGCCGGGCTAGCCAGTTTCTGTGAAGACTCCAGATTGCGCATTAATGTTGACACGCGCGCTTGGGACTGGGTAACACCCGTAATGGTCACTTTAGATCCCTGTTGCCTTACCGAACGCAAATACATGCCATCGGGCAACTGCCGCACCAATTGATCCAGCAAATGCACCGTATCCGCACGATTACCTTGGAGTGTTTCCACGACTTGTTTACGTGCCAGCAAGGAAGCGGTCTGCTCTTTCAAGCGATTGATTTCTTCGATTTCCTTGTCGACCTTGGCTATCTCCGCAGTGAGATATTTGTTTCGATTCACCTGATTGTCGTGTTCTTCGTCCAGCACATAATAAATGCCGAACGCGATTAACGCGCCAATCACGGCGACCACGCCGAGCGCCGTAAAAAACTGTGTTTGTTGCTGTTTACGCCGTAACTCGCGATGCGGCAGCAGGTTGATGCGAATCATGAGTCGAACCTCCGCAATGCCAATCCACAAGCGACCATCAACGACGGTGCATCCTGAGCAAGGCTCTTCGGCCTCACTTTGGACGACAACGCCATATTGGCGAAGGGATTCGCGATGACCGTATTGACTTGGGTGCGTTTTGCCACGGCAGCATCGGCGCCGGGCAAGGCGGCACAACCACCGGACAACACGATGTGATGTACCTGATTAAACTGCGTCGAGGTAAAGAAGAACTGCAACGCGCGTGCGACTTCCAGGCCGAAAGTTTCCAAGAATGGATTCAGCACGTCCGTCTCGTAGTTGTCGGGCAGGCCGCCAGCGCGTTTGGCGACTTCGGCCTCCTCGCGCGACAAACCGAATTTGTCTTGTATTTCCTGCGTCAACTGGGCGCCGCCAAAGGGTTGCTCGCGCAGATAGATGGATTGACCATTGCGCAGTACATTGACATTTGTGAACGTGGCGCCCACGTCCACGATCGCAATGTTCTGGTCTTTGCCCTTTTCGGGGAACTGCGATTCAATCAGCTCAAAGGCAGATTGCGCGGCAAACAAATCCACATCGACGACGGTCGCCTTGAGTCCGGCAACTTCCGACACGGCGACCCGGTCTTCGATTTTTTCCTTGCGCGACGCGGCTATCATGACTTCAATGTCATCGGGACTGCCTGGCGCCGGCCCAAGCACCTGAAAATCGAGGTTCACCTCATCCAGCGAAAATGGAATATATTGATTGGCTTCGGTTTCGACCTGAACTTCTATCTCATCTTCGGTCAAACCACCCGGCACCATTATTTTCTTGGTAATCACGGCAGCGTTGGGCAGCGCAATGGCCACGGTTTTGATGCTGCTTCCCAGCTTGGCGTGACAACGCTTAAGAGATTCGCTGACCGCGTCAAGATTGTTTATATTTCCCTCCACCACGGAATCGCGCGGCAACGGCTCGATTGCGTAGCGCTCGATTTGATACATATGGCTGCCGCGGTCGGTCAGCTCTACCATTTTGATGGCGGACGTGCTGATATCCACGCCGATTACAGGAGGCGATTTGGCTTGGAACAAGCGCTCCAGCTTCGTCATCACCCCACCAAATTTTTCTTTAAGAATAGGCATATAAGTGTTTTCGCCCGTAATTTACTTTAAATGATACGTATAACTCGTTATTTTGTAAACACTTTTATCGCATGCCGCTTGCGACGCACGCCGTGGCTAATGTTGCATTCTGGGATATAGTGTAGCGTGTTCATTTTCGACTTGGTAGATATTCAAGTACACTATCAACAAATGCCGCTAAGTGCAGGAATTATCGAAAGATATTGTCTGGAAGGTCACCGCTAAATGTCTGTTCGCTGGATTACGTATCCGCTATTACTTGTGGTTGTAGGTGTTTTTGCAACAGCGTTGCTGTTTGCTTTCGTTGCCGTGATGGTCTGGCCGACGCTGCCGACACTGGAAGTTCTCACCGACTATCGTCCCAAAGTGCCGTTAAGAGTATACAGCGCGGACGGCAAATTAATAGGCGAGTTCGGTGAGGAACGTCGCGCCGTAGTGTCCATACAGCAGGTTCCAAAACCGATGGTGGACGCCATCCTGGCCGCCGAGGATGAGCGCTACTACCAGCACAAGGGCGTTGACTACATCGGCCTGGCTCGCGCAGCCATCGCCAACTTCACCTTGATCGGCCCGCGCCAGGGCGCATCCACCATCACCATGCAAGTGGCGCGCAATTTTTTCCTGTCGCGCGAGAAAACGCTCACTCGCAAGTTCAACGAAATGTTGCTTGCCTTCAAGATTGAATCCAGCCTGAGCAAATCGCAGATCCTCGAACTTTACATCAACCAGATTTACCTCGGCCAGCGCGCCTACGGGTTTGCCTCCGCCGCGCACATCTATTACGGCAAGAATCTCGACCAACTGACTTTGGCGGAAACCGCCATGCTGGCCGGGTTGCCCAAGGCGCCGTCCAGTTTTAATCCGGTGGCGAATCCAGCGCGCGCCAAGCTGCGCCAGCAATACGTATTACGGCGCATGCGTGAAATGGGCACCATCACCCCAACCCAGCAGGCCGAGGCCGACAAACAACCGCTGCCGGTCAAAAACGAGCTGAACGAATTTGCCACGCGCGCCGAATACATCGCCGAGATGGTGCGCGCGGCCATGTACGAGCGTTACCAGGAAGGCGCCTATGCGTTGGGGCTGAAGGTCACCACCACTATCCTCGTCGATCACCAGACAGCCGCTTATGCGGCTTTGAGAAAAGGCGTGCTCGAGTACGACCGCCGGCACGGCTACCGCGGGCCGGAGGCCTATGCCGAAATCCCGGCGGGCGCCACCGAAGAAGCGCTCGAAGAAGCCTTGCAGGACCACGCGGATAGCGACGACATCCGCGCCGCCATCGTCACCGAAGCATCACCCAAACGCGTCAAGGCCTACCGGCGCGGCGGCGAATGGATAGAAATTAACGATGCCGTCGGCCTTAAATTCGTTGCCGAGGCCCTTACCGACAAGGCCGGCCCCAATTTACGCATACGCCGGGGCGCCATCATCCGCGTCCAGCCCGACGACAAGAAACGCTGGTTTATCACGCAGCTTCCGGCCGTAGAATCCACGCTGATCACCGCCGATCCCAAAGACGGCGCTATTCGCGCCCTGGTAGGCGGGTTCGATTTCGCCCGCACACAATATAACCATGCTACCCAGGCAATACGGCAGCCCGGCTCCAGCTTCAAGCCCTTTATTTATTCGGCGGCCCTGGAAAAAGGCTTTACGCCCTCCACCATCATCAATGACGAACCACTGCAGTTCACCGCCACGCAAACCGGCGGACAGGCATGGGACCCGAAAAATTACGACGGCAAGTACGATGGTCCGATGCCCATGCGCACCGCTCTGATGCGCTCAAAAAATCTGGTATCGATCCGCATCCTGCAAGCGATCGGCACCAACTACGCACAGGATTACATCACCAAGTTCGGCTTCGACGCCAAATTGCATCCGCCGTATCTCACCATGGCGTTGGGCGCCGGTAACGTCACACCCATGCAGATGGTGGGAGGCTATGCCGTATTCGCCAATGGCGGCTTTCGGGTGAAGCCCTATTTCATCCGGCGCATCGAAGACGGACGTGGCACGGTGCTGTTCGAAGAAAAACCCGTACGCGCCAATGAAAATGCCGAGCGCGTGATCGACGCACGCAACGCCTATATCATGACCAGCATGATGCGCGACGTGGTGCGCGGCGGCACGGCGGCCGCCGCGATGAAACTCGGCCGCAGCGACTTGGGCGGGAAAACCGGTACTACCAACGATTTTCTCGACGCATGGTTTGCCGGCTACAATCCCGGGTTGGTCGGCGTGGTGTGGGTGGGCTTCGACCAGCCGCAAACGCTCGGTCGCAACGAAACCGGCGGCGGCGTGGCGCTTCCGATCTGGATCAATTACATGTCCGTGGTGCTCAAAGGCGTGCCGGAACAACCTCTCGAAGCACCGCAGGGCGTGACGTCCGTCGGCGGAGAAGTCTACTTTCAGGAATTCTCCCCGCGCGCCGAAGGCGAAGCCTCGGGCGATGCGCCCGGCGGCGCGCCACCCACGCCCGAATCGGCGCGCAATCAATTGTTTTAATCCACCGTGTCCAGAGGCGCGAACCGCAACGACGAGCGCAGGCGCATTGCGCACCTAGCGGCGCGCATTATGGTCGAAGATGGCGTTGAAGATTACGCGCTGGCCAAGAAAAAAGCCGCGCGTCAGGCGGGCATCGCCGACACGCGCCATTTGCCCGGCAACGACGAAATCGACGACGCGCTAAAAAGTTATCAAGAAACATTTCGCGCTGATGATCAGCGGGAACGTTTGCAGGAACTGCGCGAAAAAGCCGTGCGCGCAATGCAGGAACTGGCGCAATTCAATCCGCATCTGTGCGGCTCGGTACTCTCCGGCAACGCCGGCAAATACGCCGACATCAATCTGCAATTGTTCACGGACGACGCGAAGTCAGTGGAATTATTCCTGATCGGGCGCGGCATCGACTACAAGCCAGGACAAACGGCGCTCTACCGCGGCGAGGCGCGCATCACCGTACCGGTGTTTACCATGAATGACGAAGGCACTGACATCGAAATCACCGTGCTTTCGCCCCGGGATGCGCGCGTGCCGTTAAAAACCTCGCTGGCAGGGAAGGCCATCGAGCGCGCGAAGATTGCGGCCGTCGAGGAGTTGCTTTCGCAAACTTAGACTAGCCGGCTTGCTTCAACCACCGCGCCGCATCCACCGCGAAATAAGTCAGTATCCCGTCCGCGCCCGCGCGCCGGAACGCGAGCAGCGCTTCCATCACCACGCGTTGTTCATCCAGCCAGCCGTTGATCGAGGCAGCTTTCAGCATCGCGTATTCGCCGCTGACCTGATACACGTAGGTCGGCACACGGAACTCGTCTTTCACCCGGCGCACGATGTCGAGATACGGCATGCCGGGCTTGACCATGACCATATCGGCGCCTTCTTCGAGATCGAGCGCGACTTCGCGCAGCGCTTCGTCGCTGTTGGCCGGATCCATTTGGTAGGTGTACTTGTTGCCGCCGCCCAGCGTTTTGGATGAGCCCACCGCGTCACGAAACGGCCCGTAAAAACCCGAGGCGTATTTAGCGGCATATGACAGGATGCGCGTATGGATGAAATTTTTTCCATCGAGCGCCTCGCGAATCGCGCCTACGCGACCATCCATCATGTCCGACGGCGCGATAATATCCACGCCCGCGCCCGCGCAAACCAGTGCTTGTTTTTGCAGCACGCTGACGGTTTTATCGTTGAGGACATAGCCACTGCCATCGAGCACGCCGTCGTGGCCGTGCGTGGTGTACGGGTCGAGCGCGGCATCGGTAATCACACCCAACTCCGGAAAATGTTTTTTCAGTGCAGTCACCGCGCGCGGGACCAACCCTTTCGGGTTGACGGCTTCGCGGCCATCGGCGGTTTTCAACCGCGCTTCCACGGCGGGGAACAATGCCAGCGCCGGGATGCCGAGCTTCACGCATTCTTCGGCGCGCACCAGCAGTTTGTCGATGGTGTAGCGCACGACGCCGGGCATGGAATCAATTTTCTGCGTGCGGTTTTTTCCGTCGATAATGAACACCGGGTAGATCAGGTTGTCCACCGTTAAACGGTTCTCGCGCATCAGCCGCCGCGAGAAATCATCGCGGCGCATGCGGCGCATACGCCGTTGGGGGAATGCCCCTAAAGAGGGTTTGCTCATAAGCTAATGATTACAGAGAGAAAATAATTAGGGAACTCTTTCGGATTATAAGCGTCTTAAGAATAGACGACGATTTTTCGTCTCCCGCTTCACCTCCCTGAGCGGGCGCCGTATTTCGGATTCCATCCAAATAACGGCATTTTCGCCCCCGGTTTACTCCCCTTTACCGGGGGCTTTTTCTGTACGCTATTCTGGCAAATCCACCTGCGTTGGTTCAGCCGGTGCATCCAGCCAGCCGGCAACCACCGAATTCGCTTCCGCCACGCCACGATTTGCGGTCGCTGAAAACAGCTGCACGGTACAGTTAGCATACCCGCGCGCGAGCTCGCTTTTCACCTTGCGCAAAATCGCCATCGACTCACTCTGCGTCAGTTTGTCGGCCTTGGTCAACAACACGTGTATTGGTCGACGGGTAGGCGAAAACCACGCGATCAACTGCGCATCCAGCGGTTTGATCCCATGGCGGGAGTCCGCCAAAATAATTAATCCAAACAAAGACTTGCGATTTATCAGGTAAGTGCTTATTAACTCGCCCCAGTATTCGCGCTCAGTTTTTGACACCTTGGCGTAGCCGTAACCCGGTAGATCCACCCAGCGACGATTTTTGCCTGCGCTGAAAAAATTGATGGTTTGCGTGCGTCCCGGCGTTTTGCTCACAAACGCTAGTTTGTGTCGCGCCGCCAGCGCATTGATCGCGCTGGATTTTCCAGCGTTGGATCGGCCGGCGAACGCGACCTCGCGGCCCGTGTCCAGCCACATTTCTTCCATGCGGTGCGCGGAAGCGAGAAACTCTACGGCGGGATGGGTCATGGCGTAGTCATCGTGTGGGGGCCTAGGTCATTGTAAATGCGCCCAATTCTGGCGCGAAAATAGCCGTGTACTATACAATACGGCGCTTCTGATACCCCTGCCTTATTTTTCTGTGCCTTCCGGAGCTTTCATGACATTCCGCCCGATTCTGGCAACCGCCGCCTCTGTCACCGCCATTGCCTTTTCCACTTACGCGCCCACGCTGTTGGCACAGTCTGTCGTCAAGGGCGATGCCGCCAAGGGCCAGGAAATCGTCGGCAAAGTCTGTGCGGCCTGCCACGGCCCGGACGGCAACAGCCCGCTACCGGTTAACCCCAGCCTTGCCGGGCAACATGCCGAATATATCGTCAAGCAACTCGTCAACTTCAAATCAAAGGACGGCAAGCCAGCCGAGCGCGGCAACGCCATCATGGCCGGCAATGCAGCCGGCCTCAGCGATGACGATATCAAGAATGTCGCGGTGTTTTACGCCAGCCAAACGCCGCGTCCGCGTTCCGCGCGCGATCCCGAATTGGTGAAGCAAGGCCAACTGATTTATCGTGGCGGTATCGCGGCCAAGGGTGTGGCTGCCTGCGCGTCGTGTCACTCGCCAAACGGCGCCGGGTTGCCCGCGCAGTTTCCGCGCGTGGCGGGCCAGCATGCCGAATACACTGCCGCGCAGCTCAAGGCGTTTCGCGCGGGCGAACGCAAAAACGACCCGAACAACATGATGCGCACGGTCGCCGGTAAGTTATCTGATCGCGAGATCGCGGCCGTATCGGAATATATCGCCGGTCTGCGATAATAGAGGTTATGTAAGTAATTATTTTTAAAAGATTATTTACAAGGTAGCAAGAGCCTTATCGGCGGCGGCAATAGTCTTGTCAATATCGGCTGCGCTATGCGCCGCCGATACAAATCCTGCCTCATACGCCGACGGCGCCAGATACACGCCTTCCGCCAACATGGTGTGAAAAAACGCGTTAAAACGTTCTTTGTCGCACTGCATGACTTCGGCGTAGGTTTGGGGCGGTACGGTGTGACCGTTACGAAAATACAATCCAAACATGCCGCCAACGTGTTGCGCGCAAAACGCGATGTTGCGCGATGCTGCTGCTTCGTTCAACCCTTTACAGAGCGTATAGGCCGTGGCGTTGAGCCTGTCGTAAAAACCCGCCGCCTGCACCAGCGTTAGCGTGGCAAGCCCGGCCGCGACCGCCACCGGGTTACCCGACAGCGTTCCGGCCTGATACACCGGCCCCAGTGGCGCCACGCACTGCATGATGTCGCGCCTTCCGCCGAACGCGCCCACCGGCATGCCGCCGCCAATCACTTTGCCTAGCGTCGTCATGTCGGGCTTGATGTTATAGAGCGCCTGCGCGCCGCCGAGCGCGACTCTGAAACCGGTCATGACTTCATCGAATATCAGCACTGCGCCGTGTTGCGTGCATAACTCGCGCAACAGATTCAGAAATCCCGGTTTGGGTGCAATCAAATTGGCATTACCCACTACCGGTTCGACGATTACGGCGGCGATATCGCTGCCTTGTTGCGCAAACACTGCGGCAACGCCAGCGTCGTCATTAAAATCCAGCACCAGCGTGTGCGCCGTGGTTTCCGCTGGCACGCCCGCTGAGGAGGGCTGCCCGAACGTAAGCGCACCCGACCCGGCTTTCACCAGCAGTCCGTCGGCGTGGCCGTGATAACAGCCTTCGAATTTGATAATTTTCGAACGCCCGGTAAATCCACGCGCGACCCGGATGGCGCTCATTGTCGCTTCGGTACCCGAACTGACCAGACGCACCATTTCCATCGATGGCACGAGCTTGATCAGCAGGCTCGCCATTTCCAGTTCGGATTCGGTAGGCGCGCCGAACGACAAGCCGCGCTCGGCGACCTGTTGCACGGACTTCACCACATCCGGATGCGCGTGGCCGACAATCAACGGCCCCCACGATCCGACGTAATCGATATAAACATTGCCGTCGGCATCCCAAATCTGTGAACCGCGGCCGCGCTTGATGAACGGCGGCGTGCCGCCCACGGAGCGAAACGCGCGCACTGGCGAATTGACGCCGCCGGGAATGATCAGTTGCGCGTGATTAAACAATTTCTGGCTTTGTTTCATGGCAAGTTACCACCCTGACCGCTGTTACCACAAAAGAGCGCGTTGAATTTTGCCGCCGCAATCGTAACATCCGGCGCGCCGAACAACGCCGTGATCACCGCAACGCTATCCGCGCCGGCGGAAATCAGCACCGGCGCATTATCCAATGTGATACCGCCGATGGCCACCACCGGCACCTTGAATTTTTGCTTCGCCTCCGTCAGCAGCGACGGCGAAGAACGCACCGCGCCGGGCTTTACGGTGGAGACAAAAAAACTGCCAAAGGCAATGTGATCCGCGCCCTCCGCGATCGCGCGCTCGGCGTTATCCAGACTTCGGTAGCACGATGCGCCAAGCCGCTTGCGAGGCCCCAGCCGCGCGCGTGCCGCCGCCAGCGAACCGTCTTCGCCGCCCAGATGCAGCCCGCCGGCATCAACCGCTATGGCCAATTCCAGATCGTCATTAATGATCAGTGTCGCGTCAAACTCGCGGCATAACGCGGATAACGCCGTTGCCTGCTCAAGCCGCAACGCGGCGTTCGCCGACTTGTTGCGATATTGCAGGATGCGCATGCCGCCCGCGAGCGCGCCGCGCACGCGCGACAACAGATGCGCGCTGTTTGCCTCGTCGGGTGTCACGCCATACAAGCCGCGCATGGGTTTCATACGGCGTCTTTCCCGACGGTAGCAGCCGCGTCCGCCGACGGCTCGTCCTCGCGCGCCCAAAACAGCCGGTCCGGGATATGTTGTCCCATGCCGGCGCGAAAGCCCGACCGGAGCGTTTGCCAAGTGTATTCCTGCGCGTCCTTCACGGCCTCGACCATCGGCAATCCATTGGCAATGGTGGCGGCTATGGCCGACGCAAGCGTGCAGCCGGATCCATGGTATTGGCCCGGGAGCCGCGGCCATGATTCCGCACTGGCCACGCCGTCTTCACTGTAGAGTGTATTCACCACCTGCAGCGTGTTTTCATGCGTGCCGGTGATCAACACGTATTCACAGCCCAGTGTGATGATCCGTTTCGCGCACTCCGCAAGATCGGGATCATCCTTGTCGTCGGGCTCATTCATCGCCATCCGGCGCGCCTCGAGACTGTTGGGCGTGATGATGGTGGTTTGCGGGATCAGCAGCTCGCGCATCGCCGCGACGATATCTTCATTCGCCAATTCGTCGCCGCGGCCCGACGCAAACACGGGATCGAGGATCAGCGGGATTTCCGGGTAATCCGACACCACCTCTGCAATCGCGGTGACGTTATCCACGCTGCCGATGACGCCGATTTTGAATGCCGCCACAGGCATGTCTTCGAGCACGCAACGCGCCTGATCCGCGATCCAGTCGGCGTCAATCGCCATGATGTCGTCCACGCCCATCGTATCCTGCACGGTGATCGCGGTAATCACCGACAGCGGATGACATCCCATACTGGCAAGGGTGAGAATGTCCGCCTGCATGCCGGCGCCCCCGGTGGGATCGGTCGCTGAAAAAACCAGAACAATGGGCGGTGCTTCGGGCATGGCGTCATTCAAAAGACAATTGGATATCGAAAACCGAGTGGAAAAGCGGCGGGAACCGCTGGCGGAATCGATTAAAATGCGATTCTAGCGCAATTCACCATTTAACCCGATATCGATCCGTTCTCATCATGACCAACGAAGCAACTGTTTATAAATCCTGGATGTGTCTCATCTGCGGCTGGATTTACAGCGAAGCGGCTGGCGTACCCGATGAAGGCATCGCGCCCGGCACCAAATGGGAGGACGTGCCAATAAACTGGACTTGCCCGGAGTGCGGCGCGCGCAAGGACGATTTCGAAATGGTGCAGGTTTAACCGGAGCAACACCATGAGAATGCTGCACACCATGATCCGCGTGGGCGACCTGCAACGTTCGATCGATTTTTACACCCAGGTGCTCGGCATGAAGTTGCTGCGCCAGTCGGAATATCCGTCGGGACGTTTCACCAACACGTTCGTTGGTTATGACGACGAATCAATAACGTCGGTGCTGGAACTGACCTACAACTGGGACACGCACGCATACGACCTCGGCAACGGCTACGGCCATATCGCGATTGAAGTCGATGACGCGTACAAAACCTGCGAAGAAGTCAAAAAACGCGGTGGCAAGGTTACGCGCGAACCGGGACCGATGAAACACGGCACCACCGTGATCGCGTTTGTCGAAGATCCGGACGGCTACAAGATCGAGTTTGTACAGCGAAAAACCACTTAGGGTTTTTGTCCCGCGCTTATGTGATTGGCGATCCGCACAAAATCACCAACCGCCAGCGTCTCGGCGCGCGCTTGCGGATCTATGCCCAGCACTTCAAAATCGGCTGACTCCAGCACGTTGCGCAGCGTATTGCGCAAGGTCTTGCGGCGCTGTGAAAACGCGGTGGTGACGATGCGCGCGAACAGCGCTTCGTCGCTGGCTTGCCGTTCGGGTTTCGCGCGCGGCAGCATGCGGATCACCGCCGAATCCACTTTCGGCCGCGGATAAAACGCATCCGGCCCCACGTCGAGTACCTTTTCCATTTCAAACCGGTATTGCAGCGCGACGGACAGCCGCCCGTACGCGGCGGTATCGGGCGCGGCCACCATGCGCTCGACCACTTCTTTTTGCAGCATGGCGTGGATGTCGTGCACGCAAGCGATTTGCGCGGTGAGATGAAACAGCAGCGGCGTTGAAATGTTGTAGGGCAGGTTGCCAACCACCCGAATCTTCGCGCCCAGCGATGCAAAATCGAATTTCAGCGCGTCGCCTTCGTGAATGATCACGTTGCCGTTGGTGTATTTTTCGCGCAGGGTTGTGACGATATCGCGATCCAATTCGATCACATGCAACTGTTTCAGCGCTTGGGCCAGCGGCTGAGTCAGCGCGCCCAGGCCGGGGCCGATTTCCACCATCAAATCATCGGGTTGCGGGTGGATTGCCCACAGGATATCGTCAATAACCTCTTGTTTTTGAAGGAAATTTTGTCCGAAGCGCTTGCGTGGTTTATGCGGCATATGCGGCCTAAGCGACTTATGCGACTAATGCGACTTCTGCGGCGGCTGGCGCATGGCGGAATCAGGCGCTGCGGCGCGGCGCAGTGGCGTTGGCCATGCTGATGGCGAGTTTTACGGCTTCGATCAGGCTGCCCGCATCGGCCTTGCCGCTGCCCGCAATATCCAGCGCGGTGCCGTGATCAACCGAAGTGCGAATAATGGGCAGGCCCAGCGTGACATTGACGCCCGCGCCGAAGCTCGCATATTTGAGCACCGGCAAACCTTGATCGTGATACATCGCGAGCACTGCGTCGTAGTGTTTCAGCCGGTCGGGATTAAATAGGGTGTCGGCGGGCAAGGGATCGGAAAGGGTCAAGCCCGCGCCGCGCAATTCACCGATCACCGGCGCGATGACCTCGATTTCTTCGCGTCCCATGTGCCCGGATTCTCCGGCGTGCGGATTCAATCCCGCCACCGCGATACGCGGCGCGGCGATGCCGAAATGCCGTTGCAAATCGTGATGCAGTACGCGCAGCGTCTGCGTCAGGCTTGCGCGGGTAATGTGCGATGCCACGTCTTTGAGCGCGAGATGCGTGGTGGCGAGCGCGACGCGCATGCCGCCACCCGCCAGCATCATGACCACATGCGGCGAGCGCGTACGCGCCTGCAAGAATTCCGTATGGCCGGTGAAGGCAATGCCGGCATCGTTGATCACCCCTTTGTGCACCGGCGCCGTGGCCATGGCATCGAACAGGCCATCGCTGCATCCGTCGCAGGCGACGCCCAGGGTGCGCAGCACATAGCCGCTGTTGCGGGCATCCAGCTTGCCGGCAACCGAGGAAACCGTCAGCGGAACGTGCAGCACGCTAACGCCGGCTTCGACGGCGGTACAACCACCGGCGAAGTCAGGCCAATCGATTTGGGTGCGCTCGCATAACAATGCGCGATCGGCGATGATCACCAGGCGCGCGGGCAATGTTGCCGTCTTAAGCGCCGCGCAAATTTCAGGACCGATGCCGGCAGGTTCTCCGGCGGTGATGGCCAGGGTCGGCAGGCGTGTGGAGACGCCGCCTGCTCGCGTATTCACCGCTCTTCCAGGCGCAATTCGACGTAGGCGCGATCACGCAATTGACGCACCCATTCTTCGTAGGCTTCCTCGCTCTTGCGCTCGCGCAGCGCCTGGCGCGCAACGAGGCGCCGGCGCTCCTTGGAGACATCCGCGTTGCGCCGTTCGACGACCTGGATCAAGTGCCAGCCGAACGGCGAGCGCACCGGCTCGCTGATCTCGCCGGGCTTTAATGCGTTCATCGCGCGCTCGAATTCCGGCACGGTATCGCCGGGAGAAAGCCAGCCGAGATCGCCGCCCTTGGAGGCGCTGGTATCTTCGGAATTGGAACGCGCGAGCTGCGCAAAATCGGTTTTGTTTTCCAGGCGTTCCTTGAGATTGCGCAGCCGGTTGCGCGCCTCGTTGTCGGAGACCAGTTCGCTGGCCTTGATCAGGATATGGCGCGCGTTGGTTTGCTGCACGGTCGCAGGCGCCTGCCCGCCGCGCCGGTCTTCGAGCTTGAGTATGTGAAAACCATTGGGACTGCGCAGCACGCCACTTAATTCGCCGGCCTTCATGTTGCGCAGGGCATCAAAGAACAAGGTCGGCAGCCGGTCGCCATCGCGCCAGCCCATGTTGCCGCCTTGCAGTGCGTCGGGCGATTCGGAAAACGCCGCGGCAACCTGGCGGAAATTGGCGCCGGTTTTCAGTTGTTTCAACGCTTCTTCGGCGCGATCGAGACGCCCCTGAATCTGGTCGGGGTTGGCGTTTTCCGGCACGCGCACCAGTATGTGCGACACATTGAATTCATCCGCGCCGGCCGCCTGCTGTTGCGGATTGGCCAGCATATTGTCGATTTCGCTTTCGGTGATGATGATTTTGTCGTCGACCTCGCGCTCGCGCAGCCGCGACATGACAATCTGATTGCGAATGTCTTCGCGAAATTTCGTGAAGGGTACGCCGTCCTGCTCCACCGCGACGCGTAATTGGGCGGTCGACAATTTATTGTCTTCGGCAATACGGCCAATGGCGCGGTCCAGCTCCACGTCGTCCACGCGCAGGCCGTTTTCCTTGGCAAAATGCAGTTGCGCACGATCGGCGATCATGCGCTGCAATACCTGCCGCTCCAGATCCGGCCGCGCCGGCGCCGGCGTGCCTTGCCGCCGCAACTGCGCCTCGGCGACCGCGACGCGCTGGCTCAAATCATTGCGGGTAATGACTTCATCGTTCACCACCGCGACAATACGATCAAGTGTAACGATGAGACGTGGTTTTTGTTGTGCACCCACGTTGGGTGGCAACGCCAGCGCGGTGCAGAGGCCCAGTGGCAGCGCACATAGAAATCTGTTTAAAAACATATGGTTAGTTCGCATTCCGGTAAGGCCTGCCGGCCAACTGACTCGCAGGAATCCACCCGGTTAGCGTTGTTCCGGCACAAAATATTCGTTGGGGCGTGATTGTCGCGGATCGTAGCGTGTATAGCCACCGATATTCCGGCGCAGCACATCCAGCGGATTCGACCCGATCCGCGTCATGCCGTTCAATTCCAGTTCGACAAAAAACGCGCTGGTGCTGGCGTTGGTGGCGGTGGACAGGCGGTGCGCCACGACACGCAGCGCCCAACAACCGCCGTCATATTCAAGCCCGCCCAAGGCTTCCAGCAGCCGCTTATCCTGCGCCGAATAATTCCAGCGCCCGACGGCATTCCACTTGCCGGTGATGGGCCACTGCCCCGAGATGTCCATTTGCTTGAAACCGTCGGTGGCACCGGCCGAATTCGCCTGATGGCGATACGAAAGATTCAGCACTTTGCCTTGCTGCGGCTGATAACGCGCGCCCACGCTCATGCGTTTCGTCTGGCTGGTGTCAGTGCTGTACTGCCAGCCGAGATCCGCTGTCCAGCCGGGCGCGACGTTGCCGCTTACCGCCGCGAGCAGGTCGGACCTCGAACTGTTGATGGGCGCGACGCCCGGCAGGGTGACCACCGGCGAACGGAAGTAATAACGTTGCGCGATGCCCGCGCGCAGCGCCTCGACGCCGGTGTCCGGGTTTATCAACCGGCTGTTCACACCCAGCGTGATCTGATTCGCGTCATTGATACGATCACTGCCGCTGAACTGGTTTTCGGAATAGATCGTGGCAAAGTTAATATCCTGCACGCCACTCTCAAAGTTTGGGATCAAACTCTGATTGCGATAGGGTATGTAAACGTAGTACAGCTTGGGCTCGAGCGTTTGGGTATACGATTTGCCGAATATATTGGTGCCGCGCTCAAACAACAGCCCGCTGTCAGCGGTAAATGTTGGCAACACGCGCGAGGCATCGGGCAATGCCGTGGTATTGTTTTGACCCAGCGAATAGCGCGTCATGTGCACCCCGACCTTGGGTGTTACATAAGCGTAAGGCGTGGTCAGCGGAAACGACAGGCTGGGATACGCCACAACGCGCTTGCCGTTTACCAGCGTGGGATGACTAAAGTCCACGTAGCTGCTGTAAAAATCAAAGTCTCCCTTCAGCACGTTCTGGTTCTGTGCGTTAAACGAGAGCTGCGGACGCCGGCTGTACGGCGGCGTCAGGGGCGCGAGCGGATCGGTCTGCAGCGTTTGCCAGCCTTGCGCCAAGGCTGAAAAACTATAGGTGCCGGCGTTGCCCCACGTGCCGCCGCGAGACAGGACACCTTGCCGGACTAGATATGTTTGCGAGGTTTGGGCAACCATCGTCGACATATCGGTGAAATACTTGCCGTCCGAAACTTTGTTCACATCCACCGTGCCCGACCACCCCATGCCTAACGCCTGAGTGTGGTTGATCTTCATCATATAGCGATTCACGCCCGTAACATTGTCGTTGGGCAGATATTCAAGATCCCACTGCCCTTTGTACAGGGGGTCAAGGTAACGGAATTCCGTGCGCAGTTGCAGGCCGCGCCGCGCCATGATGCGCGGCGTGAGCGTCATATCGCGATTGGGCGCGATATTCCAGTAATAAGGCGCGCTGAATTCAAAACCGCTGGTGCTGGTGGTGCCATAGTGCGGCGCAAGAAATCCCGACTTGCGTTCCTGATGCAGCGTGAACGTCATGTAGGGCGTATAAAAAATGTTGGTGCCCAAAAACTCCACTTGAGCATCGCGCGCGGTGCCGGTGTTGTTGTCCTTGTCGATCAGCATGTCGCGCGCACGGATCAGCCACGAATCGTCGCCTGGTTCGCAGGTGGTGTACGTCGCCTGCTGCGCGCGCATCAAGCCCGGGCCTTCAAACAGCACACGGTCTGCGGTGCCGCGCGCATCAAATGCCGGCGCCGTGTTGGTCGAGCCTGGCGCGTTGCCGGTATCCTTAGGACTTAACGAATAGCGCGCGCTTTCCATCAGCCCGCGGTCGGTATCGAGGTTGTAGCGCAGGCGCGCGCCTTCGGTCAATTCCGCGCCCTGTTCCATACGCACATTGCCGATGGCGGTAAGTTCGTTGTCGCGCTTGTCGAGCCGCATCCAGTCGGCGGCGATGGACTGCCCTCGACCGCGAAACCGTGCGCTGCCTTGCGCCTCGGTTTCCCGGTCGTTGTGGCCCTGCATGCGATCACCTTCCATGTACATCGGCGTATCGTCTTTATTCGTGGGCGGCAAATCGATCAGCGTCGGCTGCGGACGCAATTGCAGGCCCTGCTGCGCCAGCGCGAAGGCGGGAACCAAGGCCGGCAACGCACACAATAGCGCTAACGCAATACGGGATTTACGCGGGCAGGCGGTCATTAACAATAGGCGTGACGGATGTTCGGATGCGGATTTCGGCGTTGGGGACGCTGCGGGACGAAGTGCTAAAATCGCATAAATCCCAACTTAAGGCAATCCAAGCTTTGACTGAAAAAGATGCCCGGCTGACGGAGCTACACGCATGGCTCGCGGGTAACTTCTTCAAAGCAAACACGTTTTCCCTTGCGCCTGCTTCGGCGGATGCCAGTTTCCGCCGGTATTTTCGCATTACAGCCCAAGGGAATACCTGGATCGCGATGGATGCACCATCGCCACAGGAGGATTGCCGGCCTTTTGTTCGGGTAGCCGGGTTGATGCAGGCCGCCGGCCTGAACGTGCCACAAATCGTGGCGCAGGATCTCGACCGCGGTTTCTTGCTGTTAAGCGACCTGGGCACCACCACCTTTCTGAATGGTTTTGATGCCAGCAATCCGGACGCCTGTTTCAGCGATGCCATAGACGCCTTGATTGCCTGGCAGCGCGCCAGCCAGCCCGGCGTATTGCCCCCGTATGATGCGGCGCTGCTTCGGCGCGAAATCGATCTGTTCCCGGACTGGTATGTGGATAAGCACCTGCAAACAACGTTATCCGCGGTGCAGCGCAAGGTTTTTGACGACGTTGCCAAACGCCTGATTGACGCCGCGCTGGCCCAGCCCCGCGTTTATGTGCACCGTGACTACATGCCGCGCAACCTGATGTTTTCCACGCCGAATCCGGGCGTGCTGGATTTTCAGGATGCGGTCTATGGACCGATCACTTACGACGTCGCATCATTGTTTCGTGATGCCTTTATCAGTTGGCCCGAGGAACGCGAACTCGACTGGGTGATCCGTTATTGGGAGCGCGCCAAGGCCGCCGGTCTGCCCGTAAACGAGGATTTCGCCACGTTCTGGCGCGATTTCGAATGGATGGGCCTGCAACGCCACATCAAAGTGCTGGGCATCTTTGCGCGTATCAACTACCGCGACGGCAAGCCGCATTACCTGAAAGACACGCCGCGCTTCATCGAATATGCACGCAAAGTAAGCACGCGCTATCGCGAATTGGGGCCCTTCGCAAAGTTGCTCGACGAACTCGAAGGCCGTGCGCCCGGCATCGGCTATACGTTTTAATCAGCCCATGAAAGCGATGATCCTGGCGGCGGGCCGTGGCGAGCGCATGCGGCCGCTGACCGACACCACGCCCAAACCATTGCTGCAGGTTGGCGGCAAACCATTGATCGGCTGGGTGATCGAGCGACTGAAGCGCGCCGGCGTGACCGATCTGGTGGTGAATGTGTCGCATCTGGCGGAGCAAATTGAAGCCGCCTTGGGCGATGGCGCCGCCGATGGCGTGAAAATCGTCTATTCCTTCGAGCGCGAGGCGCTGGAGACAGCCGGCGGCATCGCATGGGCGCTGCCGCTACTGGATAATCAGCCGTTTCTGGTGGTCAACAGCGACGTTTACAGCGACTACGACTTTGCAAACCTTGTGGCGCGCGCGCGAAACTTGTCGGCAAGCCAGCCCGTGCATCTGGTTCTGGTCGACAACCCCGAACATCATCCCGCCGGCGATTTTGGATTGCGCGGGCGCGTGGTCACCAGCGATGGCGAACGTCTGACGTTTAGCGGTATTGGCGCCTACCATCCGGCGCTGTTCTCGGACATTGTGCGGGGCGCCAAGGCCCGGCTTGCCGCACAGCTTGCGAGCCCCATCGCCGACGGCCGTGTATCGGGCGAGCACTTTCGCGGTGAGTGGAATGATGTCGGCACGCCGCAACGGCTGGCGACGCTGGACGCCCGGCTGACGCGTCACCCACGGGCGCTATAATCAAGACAACATGAACACCGCCCCGTATATCCGCCGCCGCGCAAAGCTCGCGCAACTGATTGGCCATGGCGTAGCCATCGTGCCCACCGCGCCCGAGCGCACGCGCAATCGTGACGCGCATTATCCGTATCGCTACGACAGCTATTTTTACCATCTCACCGGATTTACCGAACCGGAAGCAGTGCTCGTCATCGTCGCCGGCGAAAAGCCGCGCCATCTGCTGTTTTGCCGCGAAAAAAACGAAGAACGCGAAATCTGGGACGGCTTTCGATTTGGGCCGGCGGCGGCCAGGGAAACCTTCGCCTTTGATGAAACGTATTCGATCGCTGAACTCGACAAGCGTATGCCCGATCTGCTCGCCGATCAACCGGCGGTGTACGCGCACCTCGGCGGCGACAACGCGTGGGATGCTCGCCTGCTGGGCTGGGTAAATGAGGTGCGCGGCCGCGCCCGCACCGGTGTGGCCGCGCCGCGGGACATCGCCGACGTGCACACGCTGCTCGACGAATTGCGGCTGATCAAGGATGCCGACGAACTGAATACCATGCGCCGCGCCGCCGACATTTCCACCGGTGCGCACCTGCGCGCGATGCGCGCCGCGCGCGCGGGCGGCACTGAGTACCTGATCGAAGCCGAGTTGCTGCATGAATTCCGCCGTCACGGCGCGCAGTCGCCCGCGTATACCTCCATCGTGGCGTCCGGTGCGAATGCCTGCGTGCTGCATTACGTGAGCAACGATGCGCCCCTGAAAGACGGCGACCTGCTGCTGATCGACGCCGGTTGCGAACTCGATGGTTACGCATCGGACATCACGCGCACGTTCCCGGTGAACGGCCGTTTCAGCGGCCCGCAAAAAGCAGTGTATGAACTGGTGCTGGCCGCACAAGCCGCGGCCATCGCCGAAGTCCGGGCAGGCAACACCTGGAACGCGCCGCACGATGCGGCCGTCAAAGTGCTGGCGCAAGGCTTCATCGATTTAAAACTGCTCGGCGGCAGCTTGCAGGAAGCGCTGGAAAAAGAAACCTATCGCCAGTTTTATATGCATCGCACCGGCCACTGGCTGGGACTCGACGTGCATGACGCGGGCGACTACAAGCTCGATGGACAATGGCGTGCGCTAGTGCCGGGCATGGTGCTGACGGTGGAGCCGGGCTGTTATATCCGCCCCGGCGCGGGCGTGCCCGAAGCTTTTGCCAATATCGGCGTGCGTATCGAAGACGATGTCGTGGTGACCGAAGCCGGTTGCGAAATCCTCACGCGCGCCGCGCCCAAGTCGGTGCAAGATATCGAAGCCGTGATGGCCTCGCGCTAAATGCGCTGAATACGCAGATTGCGATGAGCGTCGATACCACAGTGACAACTGACACAGACATCGTCATTGTCGGCGGCGGTCCGGTGGGCGCAGCGCTGGCACTGGCGCTTACATCGCACGGCGGCAATTTACGCGTCACCGTACTTGAATCGCGCGGCGAACACGCGCCGCACGACCTGGCCGCTGCGCGCGAGCCACGTCCAATCGCGTTGTCGCACGGCAGCCGCCTGTTGCTGGAAAGACTTGACGCGTGGGACGCCCTCACACGCGCAGGCGTACATAGCACGATCAACGGCGTTCACGTCTCGCAGCGCGGCGGCTTCGGTCGCATGGCCTTCAGTGCCGCGGATGCCGGCGTGGCACACTTGGGATATGTATTTGATTTTAATGATATTTACAACTCACTGGTGCAGGCTGCGCGGCGCACGGTAACTGATTTCCGCGCGGGCGCACGTGCCGCGGCACTGTCGCGCGACGGCGACCGGCAGTACCTCGGTTATATACAGGACGGGGCATTGAACCAACTCACTGCGCATCTGGTGGTAATCGCCGATGGTGGCGACATCGCCGGCCTCGCGCCGCCCAAGATAATCGACTACGCGCAGCAAGCACTCACCGCGCGCGTGCGCACGTCACGGCCCCATGCCAATGTGGCCTACGAGCGCTTCACGCATGACGGACCACTGGCGTTACTACCATTCGGAGACGAGATGGCACTGGTGTGGACGCTCGCACCAGAACGCGCGGCCGCACTGCGCGAAGCCGATACAACAGTATTTCTTGCGGCATTGCGCGACGCGTTTGGCGGACGCTTGGGCGCGTTTACCCACGTCTCGGACGTTACGCAGCGCGCATGTCATCCGCTCACACTGCGCCTCGGCGCCGGCGCCACGCCGCAACCGGGCCTGGTAACCATTGGCAACGCGGCGCAAACCTTGCATCCGGTGGCGGGGCAGGGCCTGAATCTCGGATTGCGTGATGCGTGGGAGCTGGCGCAAGTTTTACGCACCGGCACGGTGCAAACACTATTGGATCCTGCGTTGCTGCGCCAGTATCACGCAGACCGGCGCGTTGACCGTTACGCCACCATCGCGGCCACGCACAGTTTGGTGCGATTATTTTCCAATGATTTTATGCCGCTGGATATCGCACGCGGCGCGGGCATGACCTTGCTCGGCAGCATCGCACCCGCGCGAAACTATGTCGCGCGACGTATGATCTTCGGCGCGCGAGGGTAAACTTTTTTCGCGCGGCGCATGATCTTCGGTGCGCGCGGTTAATAAAATCCGCGCGGCTCTTACTGTTTCGCCGCATACCACAACGGCGGCTGTTTGCAAGATGGCGGACGAAATTTTTTTGCGCATAAGCGCTCGCCAATTCAAAAGACCACTCCGCGCAAACGCATAGCGTAATGTGCGCATGTGGCGCGCGAACAATGACCGGTAAGTATCTGGGTTTATAACGAGTTTCTGTGACCTGGCATGGGGCAGTGTCGCATGTACGCCGAGGATACCGATGGTGCGCAAAAATTAATCAATTTCCGCTTTGCGCGCCACGAACGCGGTATTAGAATCGCGTCCTCCCTGCATTGGCTTATTGAAACATCGCGCGCATGCAAATCGGCAAACACAAATTGAAGAACAAGCTGGTAGTGGCGCCGATGGCGGGCGTGACTGACCGGCCGTTCCGTCAATTGTGCAAACAAATGGGCGCGGGCATGGCGGTGTCAGAAATGGTGGCAAGCAACTCGCTGCTGTGGGGCTCTGAAAAAACCCGCCGCCGCGCGGACCACGAAGGCGAAGTCGATCCGATCTCCGTGCAAATTGCCGGCGCCGATCCGCAAATGCTCGCCGATGCCGCGCGCTTTAATGTCGACAACGGCGCGCAGATCATCGACATCAACATGGGTTGCCCGGCAAAAAAAGTATGCAACGTGATGGCCGGCTCCGCGCTATTAAAAGACGAGCCGCTGGTCGGCCGCATCCTTGATGCCGTGGTCAATGCAGTGGACGTGCCGGTGACGTTGAAAATACGCACCGGCTGGGATCAGGGCAGCCGCAACGCGGTCACGGTGGCGAAGATCGCCGAAAAATCCGGCATCCAGGCTTTGGCGATACACGGGCGCACGCGCGCGTGTGGTTTTTCCGGCGAGGCCGAGTACGACACCATCGCCGAAGTGAAATCGCAAATTGGCATACCAGTGATCGCCAATGGCGACATAAGCACGCCCGAGCAGGTGAAGCACGTGCTCGAATACACGCAGGCCGACGCGGTGATGATCGGCCGCGCAGCGCAGGGTCGCCCGTGGATGTTTCGCGAGATCAATCATTTTCTCGACACGGGCACCCATTTGCCGCCCCCGGAAGTACGCGAAATTCACCGTGTGCTGGTGGCGCATCTGCACGATCTATACGGTTTTTACGGCGAGCAGCGCGGTGTGCGCGTCGCTCGCAAGCACATCTCGTGGTACAGCAAAGGGCTGGCGGGTTCAGCCGCGTTTCGTCATGCGATGAACCAGCTTGAAACCTGCCAGGAACAATTAGAGGCCGTGGACGCGTTCTTCAACGAACTCGCGTACCGTGGCCGGCACTTGATCTACAGTGAGGATATTGCGGCATGATAAATCGAACGGGGCCCTTGAACGACGGCGATATGGCGCGCACGGTGCGCAAGGCAATCGAAGGATATTTCAAGGATCTGGACGGAGAGAAAGCGAGCGGCGTGTACGACATGGTGATCAACTGCGTCGAAAAACCGCTGCTCGAATCGGTGTTAACGCGCGTGCGCGGCAATCAAACGCATGCCGCGCAGATGTTGGGGCTCAATCGCAATACGCTGCGCAAGAAGATGAAGGCGCACGGCATCAAGTTTTAGCCGTGACCGCGATCAAACAGGCGCTGCTCAGCGTCTCTGACAAAACCGGACTGGTGGAATTTGCACGCGGGTTGGCCGCGCTCGGCGTGTCGCTGCTGTCCACCGGCGGCACCGCAAAATTGCTCGCCGATGCCGGACTCAAGGTTATCGAAGTCGCCGACTACACTGGTTTTCCCGAAATGCTTGATGGCCGCGTGAAAACGCTGCATCCGAAAATTCACGGCGGACTGCTGGCGCGGCGTGACGAGGCATCCCATCTGCGCGCTATCGCCGACGCGGGCATTCCCACGATTGATTTGCTGGTGGTTAATCTGTATCCGTTCGAAAGCACGGTGGCCAAAGCCGATTGCACGCTCGAAGACGCGATCGAAAACATCGACATTGGCGGCCCGGCGATGGTGCGCTCGGCAGCCAAAAATTGGCGGGGCGTGGGTGTAGTGACCGATGCCGCGCAGTACTCGGCGGTGCTGGACGAAATCAAACGCAGCGGCGCATTGTCGGACGAAACGCGATTCGCGCTGGCCGTGGCCGCATTCAACCGCATCTCCAATTACGACGCCGCGATCAGCGATTATCTGTCAGCACTTCAGCCCGACGGCAAACGGAGCGAATTCCCAGCGCAATCAAACGGGCGCTTCGTCAAGCTGCAGGATTTGCGCTACGGCGAAAACCCGCATCAGCACGCCGCGCTGTATCGCGACTTGCATCCCGCGCCCGGCGCGCTGGTAACGGCCAAACAAGTACAGGGCAAGGAACTTTCGTATAACAACATCGCCGACGCCGACGCGGCGTGGGAGTGCGTCAAGTCGTTTGACGAACCCGCGTGCGTGATCGTCAAACACGCCAATCCGTGCGGCGTGGCAGTGGGCCGTGATTGTGCCGAGGCGTATGCCAAGGCGTTGGCGACCGATCCGACGTCCGCATTTGGTGGCATTGTGGCGTTCAACCGGCCGCTCGATGCGGTGGCCATGCAAGCCGTAAGCAAGCTCTTTGTCGAGGTGTTGATCGCGCCGGCGTATGCGGCCGACGCGCTGAAAATCATCGCGGCCAAAGCGAATGTGCGCGTATTGGAAATCCCGCTGGATAACGTCAAGTCAGACGGCAAAACCGCGTGGGAGCAAGGCCGCAATGCGCACGATGTGAAGCGCATCGGTTCCGGTCTGCTGATTCAATCCGCAGACAACAAAGTGATTTCCGCCGCCGATGTCAAAGTGGTCACCCAAATCAAGCCCACGTCGCAACAGCTCGCCGACTTGCTGTTCGCCTGGAAAGTCGCCAAGTACGTGAAATCCAACGCCATCGTGTTCTGCGGCAACGGGCAAACGCTGGGCGTGGGTGCCGGGCAAATGAGCCGCATCGATTCCGCGCGCATTGCATCGATCAAGGCCGCCAATGCCAAGCTGACATTAGCCGGTTCCGTCGTGGCGTCGGACGCGTTCTTCCCGTTTCGCGATGGCGTTGATGTGGTGGCCGAAGCCGGCGCGAAAGCGATTATTCAACCCGGCGGCAGCATCCGTGATGAAGAAGTGGTCGCCGCGGCCGATGAACACGGCATCGCAATGGTGTACACCGGCGTGCGACATTTCAGACACTAAATGAAAATTCTCGTTATCGGTTCCGGCGGTCGCGAGCATGCACTGGCGTGGCGTTTGTTGCAATCGCCGCGCGTTTCAAAAGTGTATGTCGCGCCCGGCAATGCGGGAACCGCGCGCGAAAAGGGTCTGGAAAATGTGCCTCTGACACGCACCGCCGACCTTATAGAATTTGTCAATAAAAACAATGTGTTACTGACAGTCGTCGGCCCGGAAGCGCCGCTTGCCGACGGCGTGGTGGATGCCTTTCGCGCCGCCGGGCTGCGCATCTTCGGCCCGACACAAGCTGCCGCACAACTCGAAAGCTCCAAGGATTTTTCCAAGAGCTTCATGAAGCGTCACGGCATACCCACCGCCGCTCACGCCACTTTCAGCGACGCCCAAGAAGCGCACGCCTATATCGACCAGCAAGGCGCGCCCATCGTGATCAAGGCCGATGGCCTCGCCGCCGGAAAAGGCGTGGTGGTGGCGATGAACGTCGCCGAGGCGCACGCCGCGGTCGATATGATGCTGATCGACAACAAAATGGGCGCGGCCGGTGCGCGCGTGGTGATCGAAGCCTTTCTCGAAGGCGAGGAGGCCAGCTTCATCGTGCTCGCCGACGGCAAACACGCGCTGGCGCTCGCCAGCAGTCAGGATCACAAGCGTCTGGGCGATGGCGATATCGGCCCCAACACCGGCGGCATGGGCGCTTACTCGCCGGCGCCGGTGGTCACGCCGTCGATCCACGCGCGCGCGATGCGCGAAGTCATTTTGCCCACGCTCGCGGGCATGGAAAAGGACGGCATCCCCTACACCGGCTTTTTGTATGCCGGGTTGATGATCACCAAAGATGGCAAGGTCAACACGCTGGAATTCAACTGCCGCATGGGCGATCCGGAAACGCAGCCCATCATGATGCGTTTAAAGAGTGATTTGGTGGACCTGATCGAACACGCCATCGACGGCACGCTCGATCAAGTCGAAGCCGAATGGGATCTGCGCGTGGCGCTGGGCGTGGTGCTGGCCGCACACGGTTATCCCGACAATCCGCGCAAGGGCGACGTGATCAGCGGGCTTCCGGAATCACGCGAAGCCGGCGAGGATTATCACGTGTTTCATGCCGGCACAACATTGCAGGGCAACGATGTGGTCATCAGCGGCGGACGCGTACTGTGCGTCACCGCGCTCGGCCACAACGTGCGCACCGCGCAAAAACGCGCCTACGAAATTGCCGCGCAAATCCGGTTTGACGGCATGCAACTGCGGCGGGATATCGGCTATCGCGCAATCGGCCCTGCCGGTGCACGCAAGCCCTAACACCGGTGTCGCGGTAAGGTATCCTTGCACCCCATGGATACTATGGATACTCAAGCGGTAAAAACTTATCTCGAAGGGCTGCAAACCCGCATCATCGATGCGCTGACCACGCTCGACGGCAAAGCCTTCAAACGCGACGCCTGGACGCGGCCTGCAAACTTGGGCGGTGGCGGCGGCCTCACCTGCATCCTTGAAGAAGGCAACGTGTTCGAGCGCGGTGGCGTCGGTTTCTCGCACGTGTTCGGGCAAGGTCTGCCGCCCTCGGCAACCGCCGCGCGCCCGGAACTCGCGGGCCGTTCGTATGAGGCGATGGGCGTGTCGCTGGTGCTGCACCCGCGCAACCCGATGGTGCCCACCGTACACATGAACGTGCGCCTGTTTTGCGCGGTCAAGCCGGGCGCGGATGCCGTGTGGTGGTTCGGCGGCGGCATGGATCTCACGCCCTATTATGGGTTTGAAGAAGACGCGCGCCATTTTCATCAAACCTGCCGCGATGCACTATCTCCCTTTGGCGCCGATCTGCACCCTAAATTCAAAAAATGGTGTGACGATTATTTCTATCTGAAACACCGCAACGAGCCGCGCGGCATCGGCGGCATTTTTTACGACGACGTACACACCCCCGATTTCGTCACCTGCTTTGCCATGATGCAAAGCGTGGGCGATCATTTTCTCAAAGCCTACGCCCCCATCGTCGAGCGCCGCCGCGCGCTGCCCTATGGCGAACCCGAGCGCGCGTTTCAGGCCTACCGCCGCGGGCGCTATGTTGAATTCAATCTTGTCTATGACCGCGGTACCCTGTTCGGGCTGCAGTCCGGCGGGCGGGCGGAATCGATACTGATGTCGCTGCCACCGGTGGTGAACTGGCGGTATGACTGGAAGCCGGAGGCGGGTTCGCGTGAAGCATCTTTATACGATACGTTTCTGGTGGCGAGAGACTGGCTCGCCACATCCGCTCCCGGCGTCTGATCAAGCATCGGACACTTGTAACGAGTATTATAGACATAACTCTATATTGAACCGACGGGCCGCCCGCGCCATAGGCTCTATGAATACCATCCTAGCCCGCCGTTCAGCAAGACGTTATATTTCCCACACAACGCAGCGATGAGCGCCAACTGTCCGATCTGTAATACACCGCTGCTCACTTCGCCATCGACTCCCGATGAGAGAGATGCAACACGTTTCTCTTGTCCTCGATGTGGCCGCTTTGTTCTCACTCGCACGTTGATCGCAACGCTTCCAGGAATACTGTCGTCTGCGACAGATGCGTCGGCAAAGCTGAGCCACGCCCTGCGACGTGCCCAAGAAGTGAATTCGGAAGTAATGTTTTCTACTGCGACTATTGAGGAAGTTCTAAAGCGACCTCTGCCTCGGCCACAGCAGCAGGCGGACCTTTTGATCCGTTGGTTAGCTCAATCCCTTCCTGGACCTGGGGAGCTTGTCGACATATCTCCGAGAACGCATGCGAGCATAGTCGGCGCCAAATCGGATAGCGGATTCGCGCTCATACTAGATCATCTCTTCGCAGTTGGTCTGCTGACAGGGCATCAGCTGAAGACCATCGGGGTACAAGGCAATGCAAAGGCGACACTGTCATTTCATGGCTGGACGTTCTATGAGGATCTCGCAAAAGGAAGTGCTGCCTATAGGAAGGCTTTCATGGCAATGAAGTTTGGTGATTCCGTGTTAGAGAGGTTACTAATCGACGTCCTTAAGCCTGCGGCGAAGTTGGCCGGATTTGATCTTTTTAAGCTTGACGATGTTCCAAAAGCTGGATTAATTGATGATCGACTTCGAGTCGAAATTCAAAGCTCCGACTTCTTGGTTGCAGATCTTACGCACGATAACCTAGGCGCTTATTGGGAGGCTGGGTATGCGGAAGGGCTTGGCAAACCGGTCATTTATACATGCGAACGCACTAAGTTTGAGGAAACGAAGACGCACTTCGACACGAACCATCATTTGACAATTGTCTGGGATGCCGCCGCTCCGGACATGGCCGCTTCCGCTCTCAAGGCTACCATTCGTGCCACGCTACCCCATCTGGCAAGGCAAACAGATGAGGATGTGTAACCGTTAGCGGCGGCTGAGCGACACGTTAAGCAACTCCAGCAAACCTGCCCATTTCCCTGCTACGGATGCCTTTCACCGATGCCGACCTCGATCTAGTCGTAACGCGCGAAGGATCATCGGTTCGTGTTACGCACGGATCAAAGTCCAGCCTTTTACGTTCGTGCGATCCCGCCGGGCTCCTGCGATCGATTCAAGACTCGGTTGCCCGTATCGCGCTTGTCCTTGGGCCTGTTGCCCCTCGCGGAGAGTACGGCACGTCGGGTGCGGACTGCGCTTTGGTGGGCACGCCGCCAATTGGCTCAAACGTTAGTCACACTTGAATACTGGAGGAGATCAGCATGAGCACTGCCGAACCACCCAGACCCCCCTTTCCGCCGTTTGACGGCGCATCTGCGGCGCAGAAGGTTCGCATGGCTGAAGACGCCTGGAACACCCGAAATCCAGAGCGGGTTTCGCTGGCGTACACGCCGGACAGCGTCTGGAGAAACCGTTCTGAATTTCTTTCCGGACGCGAATCCATTGTGCAATTCCTGCGGCGTAAATGGCAAAAAGAGCTGGACTACCGGTTGGTGAAAGAACTGTGGGCCTTTCACGGCAATCGCATCGCGGTCCGGTTTGCCTATGAGTGGCACGACGATTCGGGCAACTGGTTTCGCTCGTACGGCAATGAAAACTGGGAGTTCAACGAACAGGGGTTCATGCATCGCAGAATAGCCAGCATCAACGATCTGCCGATTCAGGCCGGTGATCGCAAGTTTCACTGGCCGCTGGGGCGCCGCCCCGATGAACATCCGGGCTTGTCCGAACTGGGCCTGTGAACGGGGTGCCCGATGGCACCCCGTTCGGTAGAACACTTACCCGCACGTTCACATCGTCCCGAAGATCTTGTAAAACCCGTTCGATGTCCCGCGCCCGCCTCATCACCCTGACCACGCTGGCGATGATTGCGTTTGCGGGCAATTCACTGCTGTGCCGGATTGCGCTCAAACACACGCCCATTGATGCGGCGAGTTTTACGCTGATTCGATTGACGTCCGGCGCGCTCATGTTGTGGCTGGTGGCGCGCGCGACGCGTCGCGCCAATCACGGCAGCGGCAATTGGCTGTCGGCTGCGGCCTTGTGCGGTTATGCGGTGTGTTTTTCGTTTGCCTATGTGAGCCTGACCGCGGCGACGGGCGCGCTGTTGCTGTTTGGCGCGGTGCAGGCCACCATGATCGGCCACGGCCTGTGGGCCGGCGAGCGGTTCCGCAAAGTGCAGATCGTTGGTCTGGCGCTCGCACTCGCGGGCCTGGTGGGGTTGCTGCTGCCGGGGCTGGCGGCGCCGCCCTTGATCGGCGCGCTGTTGATGTTGGCCGCCGGTGCGGCATGGGGCGTTTATTCCCTGCGCGGCAGGGGCGCGGGCGATCCCACGCGGATTACGGCGGGTAATTTTTTGCGTGCCGTGCCGATTGCGGCGGTGGTAAGCGTGCTGCTGCATGACCACGCGACGCTGGATAACACCGGCATCGCCTATGCCGTGGCGTCGGGTGCCCTGGCGTCCGGCATCGGCTATGCAATTTGGTACACCGCGCTGCCCGCCTTAAAAGCCACCAGCGCGGCAACCGTGCAACTGAGCGTTCCGGTCATAGCAGCGGTGGGCGGCATTCTTCTTTTGGGCGAGCAACTTACCCTGCGTCTGGTATTGGCGTCGGTCGCCATACTGGGCGGGATCGCGCTGGTGATACTGGAGAAACAAAGGTCTGCGACTACTGATGCTTCTAGCCGGCTATAAGACTCACGCCATACCCCGCCTCGCGCGCAGCAGTTGCCCCTACCACCCCAACGCGTAAGCCAGTCTGCGCGGATCGGCGCCACCTTCGAGCACGCCGGTTTCCGGATTCACGCGTACCGCGCACACCGCACCCGCGGCTTCTTCGAGCTCGGGCCACCACTTGATGTCGTGTCCCAGTGACGCCAATGCGTCGCCGGTTGCGCGCGGCACGCGGCTTTCGAGGGTGAGCCGCGCGGGCAGATAGGTGTGCGGCTCGGATGAAGACGGGTAGCTGTAGGTTGCGAACCGCGGTGCTTCGATGGCGGACTGCAAATCCATGCCGAACACGTGCAGATTCAAAAATACCTGCAACATGGCCTGCGGCTGCACATCGTTGCCGGGCGAGCCGAACGGCATGTAGGCCTTGCCGTTGCGCAGCGCCATCGCCGGGCTGCACGTGAGTCGCGGCCGCTTGCCGGGCGCAACGGACGCGGGATGATTCGGATCGCACCACGACTGTGAGCCGCGCGACGAAGGGCACAGGCCGATGCCGGGAATCACCGGCGTGGCGGATGACGCATCGCTCGGCGTCGCCGAAAACGCATTGCCGTGGCGATCAATCACACTGACGTATGAGGTGTCCGGCGCGGGCGGTGGATTGCCCGTCGCCGCCGGCGGTAGTTGCGGTGTATGGGCCGGGCGGCCGGCAACGGCGCCGGGCTGGGGCATGCCCGGCGCAGCTTTCAGCGCATCGATACGCTTGCGCTGTTGATCCGCATACGAAACCGACAGCAGCGCATCCATCGGCACGCTGACAAATTTGGGATCGCCGTAATAACACTGGCGATCGGCATAGGCGAGTTTCAGCGCCTCGGTCACGGCGTGTATGTAAGGCGTCGTGTTATGGCCCAGCGCGCGCAGATTCATGCCGGACAGCACATTGAGCGCCTGCGGCAGCACCGGGCCCTGCGACCATGGCCCGCAGGTATACAGATCGACATCGGCAAAGCGCGTGCGCTGCGGCGTCTCGAATGAAACGGTGTAATCTGCCATGTCTTGCATCGTTACCCAGCCGCCGTTTTCGCGGTGATAGCGTGCGATGGCGGCAGCAATATCGCCGCGATAAAACGCGTTGCGCGCGGCGCGTAATCCGGCGACGCGGCCTTTGCCGGATTGCACGGCTTCTTCGTCGGCCATGTATTGGAGCGTACGGCCGAGCTCGCTTTGCACGAAGAGGTCGCCAACACGCGGCGGTTTACCGTTGGGCAAAAACGTTTGCGTGTTCGAGGGCCAGCGACGGTATTCCGCTTCGTTTTGCTCAATGAATCCGGCCATCAGCCAGTGCATGGCAAAACCATCACGCGCAAAACGAATGGCGGCTTGCGCCACTTCGCCAAAACTCAGGGTGCCGTATTTTTCCAGCGCGGTAATCCAGGCATCAGGCGCGGCGGGAATCACCGTGCGCAATATACCCGGCGGCATTTTGCCGCCATGCTGCTGAATGAACACGTTGATGTCCGCCGCCTTCGGCCACGTGCCGAGGCCGTCGATGTTGATTACTTCGCGCGTGCCGGCGAGATAAATCATCATCGGCGCAACACCGGCGAAATTAACCAGATCGGTTTGCAAAACACCCAGCGCAATACCCGCCGCAACGCCGGCATCCACCGCGTTGCCGCCGGCCTCAAGTACCGTGAAGCCCGCGTGCGCGGCGGCGTGATGGCCGGCTGAAATCATGTGACGTGTGCCGGTGAGGGTGGGGCGATAGGCGTGCATGAACGTCTTTATGTGGTTAATCAATTATTTGCGGTCGCGCGCTCAATCCACTTTGAGACTGTACTCGCGCACCGCCTTGTTCCAGTAAGCCGTTTCCTTGCGAAGCGTGTCGAGAAACTGCTCCGGCGTTGCGTTGTACACCTCGACGCCCATGTCTTCCATGGTTTTTTTGGTCTCCGGCGTATTCATCACACGATTAACTTCGGTATTGAGCCGCGCGGTGATGTCTTTCGGCATGCCGGCCGGACCGAACAGGCCGAACCACACCACGATGTCGTATCCTGGCAGCGTCTCGGCAATGGCGGGCACATCGGGCAACAGCGAAACCCGCTGACCGCGCGTAACGCCCAGTAATTTAAGACGCCCGGTTTTCACGTGCGGCAGCGTCTGCGTGGCGGCGGTGAAAATCACTTGCGCCTGACCGGTCACGGTATCGAGCGTCGCGGGCGCGCCACCCTTGTAGGGTATGTGCAGCATGCGCAATCCCGCCATCTTCTCGAACACGGCGGCGCACAGATGATTGGATGAGCCGCTGCCGGCGGTTGCGTACGCCAGCTTGCCGGGATTGGCCTTGGCGAAGGCGATGAACTGTTTGACATTGCTGACCGGCACCGAAGGATGTATCGCCATGGTGGTGACGACAGCCGCCAGATTCGCCACCGGCGTGAAATCATCCACGCCCTTGAATGGCAGGTTGGCATTAAACGCCTGATTCACCACGTGCGTGTTCATCAGGCCCACCAGCAGGGTGTAGCCATCGGGTTTGGATTTTGCGACGAGGTCCGTGCCGATATTGCCCGCCGCGCCCGCGCGGTTATCGACAATAAATACCTGGCGTAATACCGGGTGCAGTTTGTTGCCGAGCGTGCGCGCCAGAATATCCGCGCTGCCGCCGGGCGGAAACGGCACGATGATGCGAACCGGTTTCTCGGGATACGCCCCGTGGGCTGCGGTTGCAAACAACAAGCCCCACCAGAAGGGCCTAAAAATATTGTTTATAATCATTGTGTTATATCAATCGAACCGACGCGGACGCAAGCCTGCGTGAAACCAGTTGATCATCGAATAAATATCATAGACCGGCAATCCAACGGCCTCGCGCAAGGCGGCGGCATAGGGCGGCATATTGGTGCATTCAAGTACGATGGCGCCGATGTCGGGATGCCGGGCCACCAGCGTTCTGCCGGCATCCACAATATCCTGCCGTGCCATATCGATATCCATGTCGTCCTTCTCGGCCTTGATCAGCACGCGAAAAAACTCGCGACCGTTTTCGGTGCCGACATAAGGCGTATCGAGCGGCACGCCTGCTGATTCCAGATGCGCCGGCGTCAGTGTCGAACCGCTCACCGTGACGATGCCGACACGTTTTCCCGGCGGCAGGGTAGCCTGCACCCAGCGTACCTGCATCATCGATGACGTGGCCACTGGCACGCCCGCCGCCGCCGCAAGTTCATTTTGAAACAGTGACAGGAATCCGCAATTGGTGGTGATCGCTTCGGCGCCAAGGCGAACCAGATCTTTCGCTGCATCGAGAAAATCCGGCAGCAATCCGCGCGCGCCGTGCAGCACGACCTTTTCCGGACTCGCGCCGCGCACCACGCGATACAACACCGGAAACGGCCAGGTAGTGGCGTTGCCCATGTCGCCGGGGATGCGCGGAAAGCGCGCTTCCAGCATGAGTATGCCGAGCGGCGCGCCGTAAACAGCCTTTCCGCCGCGCGCAATATTGGGTGATGCTGAAGAGACCATCTGGCAGTGCTCCTTGCGGCGAACCTATCAGGCAAAGCGTCCCGGGGCATAGGGCCCCAGTGGAATTTCCGGCGCGCGATCAGACAGCAGTTGCGCGACCACACGCGCCGTGCGCGCCGCGCCTCCCAAGCCAATATGCCCGTGGCCGAACGCATGAATAATATCGCGGCTTGCGTTTGCATACCCGATGCACGGCAAGCCGTCCGGCATGCTGGGGCGGCAACCCATCCAGTAACGCAGGCGATGCGCCGGAATGTCACGCGGCAGCCGCGGGAACAGACTGAGCAGATGATCACGCAATATCTCCGCACGGCGCCAGTTCGGCGCGGCATCCACTGCCGCAATTTCCACTTGTCCGGCGATACGCAATCCGGTCGAGGTGGGTGTGGCGACGGCCTTGCAGTCAGACGCCATCATCGCCGTGCGCGGCCCGGCTTCGGGCTGATCGATCACGGCGTGGTAGCCGCGCTCGGCGCCCAGCGGCACACGGTCGCCCGCCCGCGCCGCGAGCAATTTTGAACGCACGCCGGCGGCGATCACGGCAGCGTCACAAGGGATGTCGCCGCCGCCCGTTGTGACCGCTTTCAATCGTCCGCCCTCGATGCGAAACCCATTCGCCTGGTCGCGCACGAGTTGCGCGCCCCGCGCCTGCGCATGAGCAACCAGCGCCGCGACGTAAGCGCCGGGGTCGCGGCAACTGCCGGCCTCGTCCACGGCAATGCCAAACTGGTAGCGCGCATGCAAGTCGGGCTCGCGCTGATGCAATGCGTCAGCGTTCAGCTCCTCCCACTGCACGCCCATCATGCGCCGTATGCGCCAGGCGTTGGCCTCCGCTTCAAAATTCGCGCGCGACGGATAGATGTGCAACACGCCGCGCCGTTCTATGAGCTGCGTAACGCCGGCTTTTTCCGCGAGCGCCTGATGCAGGCGCGGCGCATCTTCCAGCAAGGCGCGCAGCGCGCGGGCCGTGGTCTCGACGCGCGCGGTCGTCCATCCGGCGGCGAGATAACGCAACAGCCACGGCGCCGCCCGCGGGAGATAGGCCCAGCGGATGGTCAACGGTCCCAGCGGGTTGAGCAGAAAGCGCGGCACTTTTTTCCACAGCCCCGGCTCGGTCGGCGGCAACACCGAGTGCGAAGACAGCCAGCCGGCATTACCGTAACTTGCCGCCGCTTCGCCACCGGGTTCCGCGGGGTCAACGAGCGTGACGCGATGCCCGTCTTGCAAGGCTTCGATAGCGCTCGCCGCGCCCACCACGCCCGCACCGATAACGACAACGTGCCGGGACATGGCGCCTTACCCTTTTGCTGAAGCCGCTGACGCCGTTGACGCGCGTGCGGCATCGCGAAAACAATGCAGGGCGCGCAGCGCGATGCCTGGCGCGACATTGCAACCGGGTGCGAGGATGAAGTTGCGTGTACCGCCGGCCTGCGCCAGCGCATCGGCCACTTCGGCGCGGATTTCCGGCAGCGCGCGTTCGTGCAGCTTGGTTTCGTCGATGCCGCCCATCAAACACTTGCCGGTGAGTTTGCGTAATGCGGCGATGGAGGGGTTTCCCGCCAGCCGGTCAGACCAACTCAACACCTCGCAGGGATAATCCAGTATGCGCCGCAAATCCAGCGGATTGCCGTGCGCATGCACGATGCGCGTGAGGCCCGCCATGGCATTGAGCAAACGCCGGTCGTACGGCTCGTGAAACTGGTGAAATTCGTCGTCACTGATGCCGCGCGACGACGGGGCAAGGATGCAGGCATTGGTGGCGTAGAGCACGCCGTCCACCGGGATTTTGCGAATCTCCGCGAGATAATCGATAAAGGTATCGGTAAGCGCATTCAGCATGCCGGCCGCCGCGTCCGGGTGGCTGCGGATCAGCGGCGCCTTGGAGAAGCCGACCGCGAACAGCAGCGAAAAAAACGGTTCGAACAGCGTATCGATCAGCGGCACTTCGGGATCAAGCCGGTCGCGCATGATGCGCAAACACGTGAGCTGCTCGGCGTAAATGCGTTCGCTCATGGACTGCTTCACGAAGCGTCGCATGTCGGCGGGCGTCGTTATGGTTTCGATGCCGGCCGGCGGAATCAGCCGATAGTCGTTCATTACCTTGCAGATGTCCCAATCGCACAGCGCGTGAAACGCCAACTGGCGGCGCGCGTTCTCGGCGCCATCGATCGCATCGGTGGCGAAATTGCACCACGCCACCGTGGGCGGGTAATCGACCGGTTCGCCGCGTACGGCGGCCATAAAACGCTGGCGTTTGTTCATCGTGGCGTCATCATACCGGATACATCCCGCGACTTCCGTCAGTAGCGGCACGGGTTGGAATTCGGGTTCGGCGCATGGTTAAAATAGACGTGTTGCTCACGCAGCCGTTAAATTTTGCGCTTGGCCAGAAAAGCCTCCATGCACCGCCGCCGTTTTCTCGAACTTGCCGCCATCGCAGGCGTCTCCCCACTCGCCCCCGTGCTCGGTGCGACCAGCGGCAAAACCATCAACGACGTGACGCAACTGAACCCGGTCATCGTCGCGGACGAACGCAAGCCGCGTTCCGCCGATGACATTCGCACTGCGTTGCGGGCGTGGCGCGGTTCGGTATCGGTAGGCGGCGGCCGCTACAGCATGGGCGGGCAGATTGCCGCCGCCGGTTCACTGCATCTGGACATGCGCGCGATGAATCAGGTGGTGTCTTTCGACGCGGCGCGACGCAGCATACGCGTGCAGGCAGGCATGACCTGGCGCGATCTGCAGGAGGTTATCGACCCGCGCGATTTGTCGGTGAAAATCATGCAGAGCTACGCCAACTTTACGGTGGGCGGCTCGGTGTCCGTGAATGTGCATGGACGCTACGTGGGTCAGGGGCCGCTGGTGAATGCCGTGCAGGCCATGCAAATGGTGACCGCCGGCGGCGACGTGCTGGAGTTATCGCGCACGCGAGAGCCGGAACTGTTTCGCGCGGTAGCCGGGGGTTATGGCGGGCTGGGAATCATCACGGAAGTGGAACTCGCGCTCGATGCCAATTCTAGAATCGAACGCGTGGTGGAGAACGTGGCGCTGGAACAATATCCCGCGTTTTTCCGCGACAAGATTCTGACCAACAAGAACATGGTCTTGCATAACGCGGATTTGACGCCGCCACACTTTGCGTCGCCGCGCGCGATCAGTTGGATTACTTCCGAACAACCGCTGACGGAAAAAGCCCGGCTGGTGCCGCGCGGTCTCGACTACAACCTCGAAAAAAATGCGATTTGGGCGCTCACGGAACTGCCCGGCGGCAGTCATTTGCGCGAGAGCGTGATCGACCGCGCCCTGTTGCTGAAAAAAGCCGTGACTTGGCGAAACTACGAGGCCAGTCAGGACGCGGCGTCACTGGAGCCCCGCTCGCGCCGCCAATCCACCTACCTGTTGCAGGAATACTTTGTGCCGGTGGCAAACCTCGTGCCGTTCACGCAGCGGATGGCCGGTATCCTGAAGGCGCATCAGGTCAATGCGCTGAATGTGTCGATCCGTCACTCGCCGGCGGATACGGTGTCGTTGATGGCGTGGGCGCCGGTGGAAATGTTTACGTTTGTGCTTTATTACAAACAGGGCACGCAACCCTCGGCCAGCGATGCCGTGGGTGTCTGGACCCGGAAGCTGATCGATGCGGCATTGGAACTGGGCGGGCGCTACTACCTGCCGTATCGTCTGCACGCGACGCGCGAACAATTTGACCGCGCCTACCCGCAAGCCCGCGCCTTCGCCGCGCTGAAGGCGCGCGTTGATCCGGGTAACCGGCTAAGAAATCTGCTGTGGGATAAATATCTGTAGTGCAGGCGCGCACCCGATACACGCGCCGGGTGAAGGCGCCGTTATTCGCCTAGATAGGCACGCCGCACGTCCGCGTTATCGAGCAGCGCTTTCGCTTCGCCGCTTAACGTAATCAACCCACTTTCCATCACATAACCGCGATCACAGGTTTGCAGCGCCAGGCGCGCGTTTTGTTCGATCAACAGTAGCGTAACGCCCTCGCGCGCAACCGTACGGATGGTTTCAAAAATTTTCTGCACCACAATCGGCGCCAAACCCATGCTCGGCTCATCCAGCAGCAGCAAGCGCGGCTTGCACATCAACGCACGCGCGATGGCGAGCATTTGCTGCTCGCCGCCGGAGAGCGTGCCGGCGAGTTGCGCGCGGCGTTCGGCGAGCCGCGGAAACGTGGCATAGGCACGTTCGCAATCCGCGGCAATCGCTGCCTTGTCATTACGAATGTAAGCGCCCATCGCGAGATTTTCTTCGACGGTGAGGCGCGCAAACACCCCGCGGCCCTCGGGCACGAGTGCCAGGCCGCGCCGCACCAGCTCAAACGCAGGCATTCCCGTTATGTCGTGTCCGTCGTAACGCACGCTGCCTGCGGCAGGCATCAACAGGCCGGACAGCGCTTTTAACGTGGTGGTCTTGCCCGCGCCGTTGGCGCCGATCAGGGCCACCATTTCGCCCGCGCGCACGTCGAGATCGATGCCTTTGACGGCATAGATGCCACCGTAAGCCACCTTGAGGCCCTCGACATGAAGCAGCGCGTCAGGCAACGGCGACTCCCAGATAAGCTTCGATTACTTTGGGATCACGCTGCACCTCGGCGGGCGCGCCTTCGGCAATTTTTTCGCCGTAGTCGAGCACGGCAACGCGATCGCACAGGCCCATCACCAGTTTCACGTCGTGCTCGATCAGGAGCAGCGTGACACCATCGCCGCGCAGGCGTTCGAGCAACTGTTGCAGCGCGGCGGTCTCGGTGGCGTTCATGCCGGCGGCGGGCTCATCCAGCGCCAGCAATTTCGGATCGGTCGCCAGAGCGCGGGCGATTTCGAGGCGGCGCTGGTCACCATAGGCCAGGTTGCGCGCAAGTTCGTTGGCGTGGCGCGCGATGCCGCAGTAATCAAGCAGTTCATGCGCGCGCTTTTCGATGGCTGATTCTTCAAGTCGGGTGACGCGGTTGCGCAGGATCGCGCCCAGCACGCCCGCGCGCGTGCGCACGTGGCGGCCGACCATCACGTTTTCCAGCGCGGTCATGTTGGCAAACAGACGAATGTTTTGAAACGTGCGCGCGATGCCCGCCTCGGCCACGCGGTGCGATTTGAGGCCTGACAATCGTTGGCCGGCAAAGACCAGTTCGCCTTCGTTGGCCGCATACACGCCGGTGATGATATTAAACAGCGTGGTCTTGCCCGCGCCGTTGGGACCGATCAGCCCATAGATTTCGCCCGCGGACACGGACAGCGACACCGCGTTCAGCGCGGTCAGGCCGCCAAAGCGCTTGGTGATGCCGCTGACGGCGAGCAGCGTGTCAGCCACCAGCTTTCTCCGTAGCGTTAATCAACAGCTCGCGCCGGCGCGTTTTGGAAGGCCACAAGCCCGCCGGGCGGAACAACATCATTAGCACCAGTGCGAGGCCAAACAACAACATGCGCAAGTCGGAAGGGTCAATGAATACGCGTCCCAGCCATTGCTGTTGCAGCGGCCCGATGTAGCGCAAGGCCTCGGGCAATGCCGTGAGCAAAATTGCGCCCAGCACCACGCCGCGCACATTGCCCATGCCGCCCAGCACCACCATGCACAACACCATCACCGAATCGAGCAGCGTAAAACTCTCCGGGCTGATGAAACCCTGAAACGACGCGAACAAGCCGCCGGCCACGCCGCCGAACGTTGCGCCCATCGCAAACGCCAGCAGCTTGACGTTGCGCGTGTTGATGCCCATCGCGCTGGCGGCCAGTTCGTCTTCGCGTATCGCCACCCACGCGCGGCCGATGCGCGAATTTTCCAGGCGCTGCGAAATAAAAATCGTCAGCAGCGCGCACGCCAGAAACACGAAGTAATACAGATGCACGGGCGCAATCACGAACCCGCCGTAAGTATATGTTTTTGAAAGAGAAAAGCCAGCCGCTTGCAAGGGGTCGATCAGCGTGATGCCCTGCGGCCCGTTGGTGATATTCACCGGGCGATTCAGGTTGTTCAAAAAAATGCGGATGATCTCGCCGAAACCCAACGTCACAATGGCGAGATAGTCACCGCGCAATTTCAACGTAGGCGCGCCCAGAATCACGCCAAACACCGCAGCCACCATCGCGCCCAATGGCAGCAACACCAGAAATGACGCGTGTATGCCAAACTGCGGCGACGCGAGCAACGCATAACAATACGCACCCACGGCAAAAAACGCGATGTACCCCAAGTCAAGCAGGCCGGCGTAACCGACAACAATGTTCAAGCCCAGCGCCAGCATCACGAACAGCAACGCCACGTCGATGATACGCACCCATGCACGGCCCAGAGTCGCGTCGATTACAAACGGCAGCGCGATCATTGCTATTGCAATGGATGCGTAAAGGAGAAAACGATGTAAGGTCAAATTCTTCGACACAGATTTACGCAGATGAACGCAGATTAAAGTCCGTTGACGATACGTTTGATTTCTACACTCGGCGCACCGAAATTGATCAGCAAACCGATCCGCAAATTTAATGCCCTTAGATAATTCAGACATTGGGCCATGTGAATCTTCTCAATACGATGTAACGCCTTGATTTCGACGATCACATAGCCAGCCACAAGGATATCGGCAATATAGTCGCCTACCACTTCACCAGAGTACATAACCTTCATGGCGTGTTGTTGGCTAAACGGCATGTTTGCTTTGCGTAATTCAACAATCAACGCATTCTCATATACTTTTTCAAGAAAGCCCGAGCCCAATGCACTTCCAACCCGATAAGCGCATCCGATGACCAACTCGGTCACCTTGTTAATGTCTAAATCTGCGTTCATCCGCGTTAATCTGTGTCAAAAAGATTTTGGGCGTTAAGCTCGATCACCTGAGCCCACCCCCATCAACCCCGACGGTCGCAACATCAACACCAGCACCAACACAATAAACGCATACACATCGCGATAATTGCTGCCAAACACGCCGCCGGTGATGTCGCCCATATAACCGGCGGCCAGACTTTCGATCAGCCCCAGCAGCAGACCGCCGAGCATCGCGCCAGGAATATTGCCTATGCCGCCGAGCACCGCCGCCGTAAATGCTTTTAATCCCAGCATGAAGCCCATGAAGTAATGCCCTTGCCCGTAATACAAGACCACCATCACGCCCGCGATAGCGCCGATCGATGCGCCCAGCGCGAAGGTGAACGCGATCACCCGCGTGGTGTTCACACCCATCAGCCCCGCGACATCCGGGTTTTGTTCCGTGGCGCGCATCGCGCGCCCCATGCGGCTGGCTTTTACAAACCACAGCAGCGCCGCCATGATGGCGCACGCGAGCACAAAAATGAACGCCTGCGTGGTGGTGATCTGCGCGCCGCCGAATTCGATCTGGCCGGGCTTGACGATTTCCGGCAGCGACAGATATTGCTTGCCCCACACCAGCGCCGCCGAATACTGGATCAGTATCGACACACCGATGGCGGTAATTAACGGCGCCAGCCGCGGCGCGTGGCGCAGCGGGCGATACGCGGCGCGTTCGACCACCAGCCCCAGCACCACGCACACTACGATGGCCGCCGCCGTGGCCAGCAGCAATACCGTCGGCACCGGCAGGCTCGCGCCCAATGCGCTAATCACCGACCACGCCACCAGCGCACCCACCATCACGATGTCGCCGTGCGCGAAGTTGATCAGCCCCAGGATGCCGTAGACCATGGTGTAGCCCAGTGCGACAAGCGCATAGATGCTGCCGAGCAACAGGCCGTTCAGGATTTGTTGGAGGAATATATCCATGAATCACATGAAAACGGCACCGCGCGGGTGCCGTTATTTTGCTTTATGACGTGTAGCGTACCACTTACTTCTTCGCCGCGTCCTTGGGTGCTTCTGCCTTTGATGTGTTATTGGCGCCGGTGTTGGGCGTAACGGTTTCCAGCGCCTCCCATTTGCCGCCCTTCACCACGTAAATGGTTATCGGGCCATTGGTGAGATCCCCTTTTTCGTCGAACGCGATGGGGCCGATCACCCCGTTGTAATTGGTTTTGCTGATTTCGGGCAGAAACTTCGCCGGGTCGGATGAACCCGCGCGCTTCATCGCTTCGATAAACACCATCACCGCGTCGTAGCCCATCGGCGCGAACAACTCGACCTCGGCATTGAACTTGGCCTTGTACTTGGCAAGAAACTCCGTGCCGCCGGGCATTTTGTCTTTCGGCAGGCCAGGGATCGAGGCCATCGTACCTTCGGACGCCTCGCCCGCGAGCTTGATGAAATTTGGCGTTTGCATGCCGTCACCGCCGATCAGCGGCACTTTGATGCCGAGTTCAGCCATTTGTTTTTTCATCGGGCCGGCTTGCGGATCAATGCCGCCGAACATGATGAGATCCGGATTCTTGCCCTTGATCTTGGTGAGTATCGCTTTGAAGTCGGTATCTTTGTCGGTGGTGTGCTCGCGCGCCACCAGCTTGGCGCCGCCCACTTTCACCGCCGCTTCAAAGTTGTCCGCCAGACCTTGGCCATACGCCGTGCTGTCGTCAATGACCGCGATGGTCTTCGCCTTGAGCTTATCGAGTGCAAAGCGGCCCAGGGTCGGGCCTTGCTGACCGTCGTGCGCGACCACGCGGAAGGTGGTCTTGTAGCCTTTCAGCGTGTAATCCGGATTGGTGCTCGAGGGCGAAATCTGCGGAATGCCGGCATCCGCATAAATCTTCGACGCCGGAATTGACGCGCCGGAATTGAAGTGTCCTACCACGGCCGAGACTTTGGCGTCAGCAAGCTTTTGCGCCACGGTCGTCGCTTTGGTGGGATTCGCTTCGTCGTCTTCGGCCACCATCTCCAGCTTCACTGCCTTGCCGCCGATGCTGACACCGGCCTTGTTGGCGTCTTCAATCGCGAGCTGCACGCCGTTGCGGATATCGATGCCGATATGCGCCTGTGCGCCGGTCAGCGGCGAAGCCACGCCAATCTTTACCACCTGTACCTCCGGCGCCTTCGGCGCGTCGGCTTTTTTGGGTGCGGGCGGTGCCGCTTTGTCGCCGCAAGCGGTTAGCGCGAGCAGGGTCGCAATGGCCGCGGCGGCGTGGATTAACTGTCTGCGGTTCATGGTGATCCCCCTATCGATAAGCTGTTGTTTGTGCTGGAAAATTGATTATCGTTGGCGTGCTTGGGGTTGTCAATTCATGCTAGCCTTTGCATCGAAATGAGCACTGAACACTTCACGGAGCTGGGCTACGAGTTAATTGCGAATGTTATTCCGTCCGCTGCATGCGATGTAGCGCTTGAAAATGTGTCGCAACTCGCTGTCGCCAAAGCAGGTTCGCGCAGCTTGTTGCAATTGCCGTGGTGCCAGCGTCTCGCAGAGACCCTTCGATCACATGTAAAGATTGCCCCCCTGCTTGGCGCTTCAACTACGGCTGTGCAATGCACGCTGTTCGAGAAAAGTGCCGAAAAGAATTGGGGCGTTTCTGTTCATCAGGATATAGGCATTCCTGTCCGTGCGCGGGTTGATGCCACCGAGTGCAGCGGATGGGCCGTTAAAGAGGGCGTTTTACACACGCAACCGCCTGCAGCTGTGCTTGAAAGTCTGGTCGCGATACGGCTTCATCTGGATGCGTGTCCGGCGGATGCGGGGCCGCTACGCGTGATCCCCCGATCGCATTGCAGTGGCCGTCTGAACGATGGCGAAATCGAACGCCTGCGCGAAACAACCGCCGAGGTGGTGTGCGCGGCGGACCGGGGCGCTGCGTTGCTGATGCGCCCGCTGCTACTGCATGCGTCTACGCGCATTCACGGTGGCGGCAATCGTCGCGTCTTGCACTTTCTGTTTGGACCGCCACACCTGCCATTTGGATTACATTGGCATACCACCGTGTGATTCATTTTCGCTTTTATTTTCGCTTTTTGCCCGCCGCCTTGCCACGCACCTCAACCCCCGCCCACGGTTCCAGATAGGTAATCAGCGTCGTCATGTCGCGCTTGCCGCCGCCCTGATTGTAGGCAAACTCCCACAGTTGTTTGGCGGCGTTGCCGACAATCATGGGCAAGCCCATTGCCTGGCATTCCTCGATGGCAAGGCCGATATCCTTGCGTGCGCCGGAAATCGGAAAGCCAAAATCGAAGTTGCGCGTGAGCACCGATTTCGGAATTTTTTCCTCGGTGGCGCTGTTGCGGCCGCTACCGGCGTTGATGACGGCCACCATCATGTCGGGATCGAGTCCGGCTTTCGCGCCCGCCACGAATACTTCGAGGCTCATTGCCAGCGCGCTGGTGGACAGCAGGTTGTTGAGCAGCTTCATGGTTTGCGCCTGGCCCGGCTGTTTGCCGACGACAAACACCTTGCCAATCACGTTCAGCGCTTCGCGCACGTCCGCGACGCAGGCCGCCTTGCCGGCGACCATCACCGCTAGCGTGCCTTTGTCGGCGCCCGACGCGCCGCCAGACACCGGGGAATCCACCATGTCGATGCCGCGCGCGGCGACGGCTTTGGCGATTTCCTTTTCGATAGTAGAACCGGTGGTGGAAAGATCAACCAGTATGTTGATGGCCTTGCCGTGGATTAATCCGCTGGCTCCCAATGCCACCTCGCGCAACACCGGCGGTGTGGGCACGCTCGCAAACACAATGCGCGCCTTGTCCGCCACCTCGCGCGGGGTGCGCGCGACTTTCGCGCCCAGCTTCACCAGCGGTTTTAGGGCGGCGGGGTTGACGTCGTGTATCACCAGCGGAAATCCCGCTTCGAGCAGCCGCCGCGCCATGCGCCCGCCCATCACACCCACGCCGATAAAGCCCATCATTTCCTGCGATTCATGCTTTGCAGCCACGGTCTTCTCCCGGTTGATTCGATGGCGCGCATTGTACGCACATTTGACCGTTTGCCCGGCGATGACCTAGTCTTGCAGTCTGGCCCCCTGAATGAAGGTGAACCCATGAACGCGCCCAATCCTCAAAAACTGGTTGAAATACCGTACACCCTGAACACCGGCGAAAAACTCGTCAATGAAACCTTTGGCCCCGGCAACATCAGCCGCCGCAAGACCGGCGCGCTGGATATGCGCCCGATGCCGATGGAAAACGGGCGGCCGGCGGCGGCGACATTCACGCTGGAAAAAAACGGCTTCGTGTTTGTCGATCACAAAACCGCCGTGAAGAATTTTTTCGACGAGCAGGAATTAAAGTCGGTGTACTACCGCGAAGTCGAGGATCTCATCAAACGCGAATCGGGTGCCACGCGCGTGGTGCTGTTCGATCACACCTTGCGCTCCGGGGATCAGGCCGAGCGCGAGGCCAAGCTGATTCGCGAGCCGGTGGTTTCGGCACACAACGATTACACCGAGTGGTCCGGCCCGCAGCGCGTGCGTGATTTGCTGCCGGATGAAGCCGAGGCGTTGTTGCAAAAGCGCTTTGCGATCATTCAGGTCTGGCGGGCAATCAACCAGCCGATTGAATCGAATCCGCTGGCAATGGTGGACGCCCACACCATCGCCTTTGATGATTTACTGATCGCCGAGCGGCGCTATCCGAATCGGATCGGGCAGACCTATCGCCTGGCCTATAACCCCAGGCACCGCTGGATTTATTTTCCAAAAATGACGCGCGACGAAGCGCTGGTGTTCAAGGTGTACGATTCGATGAAAGACGGCCGCGCGCGTTTTACCGCGCACACTTCGTTTGAAGATCCGGCCACGCCGCCGGGCGCGCCGCCGCGGCAGAGCATCGAAGCGCGGGCGCTGGCGTTTTTTTAGTTCCGGTCGTCACCGTACCAAACGCCGGAACAAACCATAGCACTGTCGTTTCCGCGCAGGCGGGAACGACAGAAGTAGGAGTTTTGGAGCACCACGCTTTGCCAGCACCGCTACAAATGCCTCAAACAAAAAAGCCGGCGCGAGCCGGCTTTTTTGCGTCAAGAATGCGGTGTTACTTCTGCGCCAGAATCCACTTCACAATCGCGGTGATGTCGGCGTCTTTTACGTGGGCATTGGGCGGCATGGGCATTTCGCCCCACACGCCTTTGCCGCCGTCTTTCACTTTCTTGATCAGCGTGGCTTCGGCGGCTTTGTCGCCCTTGTATTTAGCGGCTACGTCCTTGAACGACGGGCCGAGAATTTTCTTGTCGATCTGATGACAGGTCATGCAGCCATTGGCTTGCGCGATCTTCTCATCAGCCTGCGCGCCACTCGCGAGTAACAGGCCCAAGGTTGCGGCCGAGACCGCGAGCAAACGTTTCATAATCGAGGATTCCATATAAGTATTTGTTTAAATTGACTTTTAATTGCATCCCGCATCCAGCAGGCGCACGATTGTGCCCAATTCGGATACCGGTGGCAAGCAACTAACGCCCTGACAAAGCCACGCGTTGACGCCGCCGGCTGCCTTCGCCATTACGGGCCGCTTGTCGAGCGCGGGCGGCAGGTTCGCGGCGTCGTTTGGCAGGGCGATGACCAGGGTGTCGGGCCGATAACGCCCGGCGAGCGCGCGTTGCCACTCGCGCAGCGCGCCGGCCTCGCCGCGCAGCACCAACACGCGCGGCGGCGCGAGCGTTTCTTCCAGCGCGGCGAGCAAGCTCACAAACGCGCTGGGCTGGCGCTGCATGGCGCCATAAAACAAACGGATCGCGCGCTCGGCGGCATCGATATAGCGCGGCTCACCGATCACATGCCCCAGCCGTTGCAGCGCAAACGCGGCGACGCCGTTGCCCGACGGCGTGGCATTGTCGTGCCCCGGCTTGTTGCGAAGGATGAGTTTTTCGTGATCGTGGCTGGTAAAAAAGAACCCGCCATTATCGGGGTCTTCAAACTGACCGAGCAGCCGGTCCGCGAGGGCACGCGCGAACGCGAGATCCTCGGCGCGAAATTCGGTCTGCATCAGTTCAAGCAATGCATCGAGCAAAAATGCGTAATCGTCGAGATACGCATTCAGATGCGCCTTGCCATCTTTGCAGGTGGCGAGCAGGCGACTGTCTTGCCACAGCGCGCTACGAATGAAATCCAGCGCGCGTTGCGCCGAGGCGAGCCACGCCGGTTCATCGAACACCCGCGCGGCACGTGCCATGCCCTTGATCATCAGCGCATTCCAACTGGTCAGGATTTTATCGTCGCGGCCCGGCCAGATGCGCTGGTTGCGCGCGGCGAGTAACTTGGCTCGGGCCGAGGCAAGCAATGCTTCGCTCCCTGGCGGCAAGGGTTTCGTAACACGCAGGTGCCAATGCTCGTGTTCGAAATTCGCGCTCCCATTGAGGCCATAGTGCGGCGCGATTACCGCGTATTCCTCCGGCGTGAGCAGGGCTTTGACGACATCCGGCGTCCACACATAAAACTTGCCTTCGACGTGCTCGGAGTCGGCATCGAACGAGGAGTAATAACCGCCGGCGTCATGCTGCATCTCTCGCATCACCCACGCCGCGGTTTCCGCGCACACGGTTTTGTAACGCGGCGATTGCGTCACCAGCCATGCATCGCTGTAGAGCGCCAGCAGCGGCCCGTTGTCGTAGAGCATTTTCTCGAAATGCGGAATGGTCCAGGTGTCATCCACGCTGTAGCGCGCAAAACCGCCGCCCAGATGATCGTAAATGCCGCCTTCGGCCATGTGCGTGAGCGTGGTGCGAGCGATGTCGAGGCCTGTTGTTTCGTTGTCGGCATCGTTGTCGATCGCGTGCCGCCGTAAACAAAAAGCCAGTTCATACGGATGCGGAAACTTCGGCGCATGACCGATGCCGCCGTGTTCGCGGTCGAACATCTGGGCGAACTCCTGCAACGCCTTGGCTAGCGGCGCGCGCACGAAAGCGCCTGCATCGGCACCCAAGGGCACGGTGCCCGCCAGCGCCGCCAGCAACGATGCATTCTGTTTGCCGATTTCTTCACGTTGCTCGCGGTAAGCCTGTTCAATCCGCGGCAGCAATTGCAGGAACCCGGGCATGTTGTAACGCGGCGTTTTCGGGAAATACGTACCACCGAAAAACGGCGTGCCGTCCGGCATCAGAAACATCGTCAGCGGCCAGCCGCCGTTGCGCTGCGTCAGCATGTGATGCGCGGTCTGGTAAATTTGATCCAGATCGGGCCGCTCTTCGCGATCGACTTTGATGTTGATAAACAGCCGGTTCATTTCGGCGGCGACAGCGGCATCTTCGAATGACTCATGCGCCATCACATGGCACCAGTGACACGCGGAGTAACCCACCGACAGCAGTATCGGTTTATCTTGTGTGCGCGCCAGTGTCAGCGCTTCTTCGCCCCACGGATACCAGTCAACCGGATTTTCCGCATGCTGCTGGAGGTACGGACTGGTTTCGTGGGCGAGTCGATTGGGCATGACGGTTTCTAATCTCTGGGTAATTCTGTCACAGGCAGTGACATAAATTAACTGCGTTGTGAACAGTGGCATCCAGCGGAACGGGAGCCTATACTAATTCCGTTTCCATCCACTATCGGAGATCCCATGAAAATCGAAACCCTCGCTGTGCATGGCGGCTATACACCCGACCCAACCACCAAGGCCGTCGCGGTACCGATTTATCAGACCACGTCGTATGCCTTTGACAGCACGCAACACGGCGCCGATTTGTTCGATCTCAAGGTGCAGGGCAACATCTACACACGCATCATGAACCCGACCACGGATGTGCTGGAAAAGCGCATCGCCGCGATGGAAGGTGGCATCGCGGGGCTCGCGCTGGCGTCGGGCATGGCGGCGATCACCTATGCCGTCATGACCATCGCCGAAGCGGGCGACAACATCGTCACATCGAGCGCGCTCTATGGCGGCACCTACAATTTGTTCGCGCATACCTTTCCGCAGTATGGCATCGACGTGCGATTCGCGGACTACCGCGACCCCAAGGCCTGGGAAAAACTGATCGATGGCAAGACCAAGGCCATATTTTGCGAAACCGTCGGCAATCCGCTCGGCAACGTGGTGGATTTCGGCGCACTGGCCAAGATCGCGCACAAGCACGGCGTACCGATCATTGTCGACAACACGGTGCCAACGCCGTATCTGTGCAGGCCGTTTGAGCACGGCGCCGACATCGTGGTGCATTCGCTCACCAAATATCTCGGCGGCCATGGCAACTCCATCGGCGGCGTGATCGTCGACTCCGGAAAATTTCCGTGGGCCGAGCACAAGCAAAAATTCAAGCGCCTGAACGAACCGGATGTGTCCTATCACGGCGTAGTCTACACCGAGGCACTGGGCCCGGAGGCGTATATCGGCCGCGCGCGGGTGGTGCCGTTGCGCAACATGGGCGCCGCGATCTCGCCCTTTAATTCGTTTCTGATACTGCAGGGCATCGAAACACTGGCGGTACGCATGGACCGCATCTGCGATAACGCGCTGGCGATCGCGAAATTTTTGCAGGGGCACAAGAAAGTCGGCTGGGTACGCTATGCCGGTCTGCCTGATCACGCCGACAAACCGCTGGTGGACAAATACATGAGCGGACGCGCCTCGGGCATCCTGAGCTTTGGAATCAAGGGTTCCGGCGATGCCAAGGCGGCGGGGGGCCGATTCATCGATGCACTAAAGCTGGTAACACGGCTGGTGAATATCGGCGACGCGAAATCGTTGGCATGCCATCCGGCGACCACCACGCATCGCCAGCTTACCGCGAAAGAACTGGAAAGCGCCGGTGTCAGCGAAGATCTGGTGCGGCTGTCGATCGGGATCGAGCACATCGACGACATCAAGGCCGACGTCGATCAGGCGTTGGCGGCAGTGTAGCGATCGTCGCGGACTCACATGGGCAACCCGCGCCCATTCGCGCCCATTGTCCCTGCTTTTCCAGAAGCAGCCGCATCAGTGGAACCTGCGCGGGGACCCCTGGCTATGGAGGGATTTGATGCAGCGTATCGATGCGGCACGGCAACCTGTAAATGCCGACGAATTTACCGCATGGCTTCGGACCGAGTTCGAATTGCTGACCGGGGTGCCGGTTTCACATCCCGACATTGTTTTTGTGGAAAAGTACAGCCACGGCGGCATGTCGAGCGGCTGCATCAATCCTTCGTTCTGGCGCGACACCGTAATACCGTTTCTAAAAAAACGATTTGAAGAACAATGCCCGTGTTGAGCGTTCGCGGGTTTTCAGGACGCGATTCCAGTCATGTCAGTTCGTTCGGCGCAAAATCGCGTGGAGCCGACTGGTAATTCAACGGCTCTAATCCACTTGCGCGCCGGAATCCTTCACCGCTTTTGCCCACTTGACGATTTCCGCACGCACAAAGCGCGCGAGTTCCGCGGGGGTAGACGGTTCAACGTCGGCGCCTTCATCGGCGAGGCGCTGGCGCATCTCGGACGTGTTCAGCGCCTTGATGATTTCGGTGTTCAGGCGCGTGATGATTGCTTGCGGCGTGCCGGCCGGCGCCACCACGCAGTACCATGACGTGGCTTCAAAGCCGGGCAACGCGGCTTCTTGAATCGTAGGCACATCGGGCATGGCAGGCGAGCGTTTGGCGGTGGAGATGGCCAGCGCGCGCACTTTGCCGCCCACATGCAATTGTTTGCTGGAAGGGATTTGCGCCACCATCATGTCGATCTCGCTGCCCATCAGCGCCACCATGCCGGGGCCGCCGCCTTTGTAGGGCACGTGTATCATTTTGAGTCCGGCCGCGCTCGCCAGCATGGCGCCGGTGAGGTGGTTGGAACTGCCGTTGCCCGACGAGCCGTAAGTCATTTTGCCGGGATTGGCTTTTGCCAATGCGAGAAAATCCTTCAGGGTTTTTGCCGATGAACCCAGCGGCACCACGATCACCAGCGGTACCTTCGCCACCAAGGTGATCGGCGCAAAATCTTTCTCGGGATTAAACGGCAGCTTCTTGCCATACAGACTGACGTTGATCGCCATCGGACTCACCGGCGCGAGCAGGATGGTGTAGCCGTCGGCCGGCGATTTGGCGGCGATGTCCGCACCAACGTTGCCGCCCGCGCCCGGCCTGTTGTCGGCGACAACCGTTTGTCCCAACGATTCGGTCAGCTTCAATGCCAGTGTGCGCGTGAGCAAATCCGTGGCGCCGCCGGGCGCGTAAGGCGCGATAAAGCGGATGGTTTTTGTCGGGTAGGCCTGCGCTGCGGCGTGCGGTGGCGCGAGCGCAAGCGCTGCTACCATGGCGGTCCATCCTGCAAGCAAGGTTTTCATGGGGTTTCTTTTTCAGGTTGCCTGTGGATTGCGCCGGCGGTCAATCGGTAACCGCGCCCTTGCTTGCAGTAGACACCGCATTCATGAATTTCGCCAGCGCGCCCCGTGTGTAACGCGGTTTCGGCTGCTTCCATTTCTTTTTGCGCGCGGCCAGCTCCTTGGCGGAAATATTCAATTTAATCAATAGTTTGGTAGCGTCTATGGTGATAGAGTCGCCTTCCTTAACCAGCGCGATGGGGCCACCGACGTAGGCTTCGGGCGAGACATGACCGACCACCATGCCCCAAGTGCCGCCGGAAAAACGCCCGTCGGTAATCAGGCCCACGGTTTCGCCCAAGCCCTGACCGATCAGTGCGCCGGTGGGCGCGAGCATCTCTTGCATGCCGGGGCCGCCTTTGGGGCCTTCGTAGCGGATCACCACCACATCGCCGTGCTTGATTTTTTTCGCCATGATCGCATCCATGGTTTCCCGCTCGGAGTTGAACACGCGCGCGGGACCAGTGATCTTCGGCGATTTCAAACCGGTGATTTTGGCCACGCAGCCTTCGGGCGAGAGATTGCCTTTCAAAATCGCCAGATGGCCCTGCTTGTACAGGGGGTTGTCCCACTGACGGATCACGTCCTGATCGCGGCGCGGATTGTCGGGCACTTTCGCCAGCGCCTGTGCCATGGTCTCGCCGGTGATAGTCATGCAATCACCATGCAGCAAGCCGTGTTTCAAAAGCATTTTCAGTACCTGCGGCACGCCTCCGGCACGATGAAAATCCACCGCCACGTACCGGCCCGAGGGTTTCAGATCGCACAGCACCGGCACTTTTTTGCGCATGCGCTCGAAGTCGTCGATGGTCCACTTCACCTGTGCAGCGTGCGCGATGGCGAGGTAATGCAGCACCGCGTTGGTGGAACCGCCGGTGGCCATGATCAGCGCCACCGCGTTTTCTATGGATTTACGCGTGACGATGTCGCGTGGCTTGATGTCTTTTTTGATGGCGTTGACCAGCACGCGCGCGGAGTCGGCGGCGGAATCGGCTTTCTCCGGGTCGGGCGAGGCCATCTGCGACGAGCCGAGCATGCTCATGCCCAGCGCTTCGAATGAGCTCGACATGGTGTTCGCGGTAAACATGCCGCCACAGGCACCCACCGACGGGCAGGCATTTTTTTCGATGCCGATAAAATCTTCGTCGCTCATCTTGCCCGCCGCATACGAACCCACGGCCTCGAACGCGCTCACCACGGTAAGGTCGATGCCTTTCCATTTGCCCGGCTTGATGGTGCCGGCGTAGACGTATACGCCCGGCACGTTCATGCGCAGCATGGCGATCATGCCACCGGGCATGTTTTTATCGCAGCCGCCGCACACCAGCACGCCGTCCATCGCCTGCCCGTTCACCGCGGTCTCGATGCAATCGGCGATCACTTCGCGCGACACCAGCGAATATTTCATCGCCTCGGTGCCCATGCCGATGCCGTCGGTGATGGTCGGCACGCCGAACACCTGCGGCATCGCGCCGGCTTCCTTGAGCGCGGCAATCGCGCGATCCACCAGCGGCTGAATGCCGGCGTTGCACGGATTCATCGTCGAGTGGCCGTTGGCGACACCGACGATGGGTTTCACGAAATCATTGTCGCCGAAGCCCACGGCGCGCAGCATCGCCCGGTTGGGCGCGCGCGCGACACCGGCGGTGATGAGCTGGCTGCGTTTGTTGAGGGGTTTGGCGGCGGGCATGATGGTTCTCCAAAGGTTACAAGTGAGGCCACTATTTGAGCCGCGATACAAACCCCGTCCCCCTTGGAGGGGGGAAGGTTGGAATGGGGGTGAAATGGTCGCGCGGTGCGTAAATGCTCACCCCCACCCTAACCCTC
>DHVE01000069.1 GCA_002412495.1 Betaproteobacteria bacterium UBA5216 | reverse complement strand
CATACCTGGATTGGAAAATACTGTCAGTCAGCTCAGTGCACGGTCCGTGCTCATGGGGGCGGCGGCGCTGAAGACTTTTTCAGCTTTTCCCACGCCCACAACACATAGCCGGATATCAAGTAAAGCAGAAACACCGCGAACAACAATTCCGGCAGCGTGCTGGCAAATACAAACAGGGCACCCACACCCATGGCAATGCCGACCAGCGCCGAAAACGGCACGCTCCGGCGCAGATTGATATCCTTGCCGCTGTAGAACTTGACGTTGCTCACCATGGTAAGGCCGGTAAAGACCGTCAGCCCCCACGCCAGCCATTTCACATCCACGCCTTTGATCTCGTATTCATTCACAGCCCATACCAGCCCCGCCAGCACGCACGCGGCCGCCGGACTGGGCAGGCCCTGAAAATAGCGCTTATCAACAATGTCAATATTGGTGTTAAAGCGCGCGAGTCGCAACGCCGCGCACGCGCAATAAATAAAAGCCGCTATCCAACCGAGCTTCGTCGATAGCCACGGCCCTAATACTGGAACGGTTTTGGAAAACGCAAAATCGCGCAATGCCCACGTATAAACCACCAGCGCGGGTGCAACGCCGAACGACACCATGTCCGAAAGGCTGTCGAGTTCAGCGCCGAAATCGCTTTGCGTGCGCGTCATGCGCGCAACGCGCCCATCCAGTCCATCGAGCACCATGGCGGCGAATATGCCGATCGCGGCGTATTCAAAACGCTCGTTCATCGCCTGCACGATCGCGTAAAAGCCGGAGAATAGCGCCGCCAGTGTGAACATATTCGGTAGCCAGTAGATACCGCGGCGGCCAAAACGCGATTTGATGAAAAGCTTGCTGTCCTTGTCGTCGTAATTCATGGCAGAACGGCCAGCACCGACTCCGTGGCGTAAACCTTGTCGCCGACCACGGCGCGCGGCGTCGCATCCAACGGCAAATAGAGATCCACGCGGGAACCAAAGCGTATAAATCCGAAACGCTGTCCGCGCGTCAGCCTGTCACCGGTTTTCGCGTAACAAAGTATACGCCGCGCGACGAGCCCGGCAACCTGCACACAGGTAACGTCGGCGCCCTTGGCCGTTGTAATCCACAGCGCGGCGCGCTCGTTTTCCAGCGAGGCCTTCGCTAGCGCCGCGTTCAGAAAACTGCCGGGGAAATACCAGGTTTTTTTAACTTCGCCATCCACTGGACTGCGGTTGGAGTGTGCGTTAAACACATTCATGAACACGCTGATCTTCAGCGCATCCCGATCAAGATAGGGATCGCGCGCGCGCTCGACGGAAACGATCCTTCCATCCGCGGGAGAAATCACTGCAGCCGGATCGGCGGGCACCGCCCGCGGCGGATCGCGAAAAAACTGGATCATGAATGCGAACACGACCCAGAAAAATAATGCCGCCCCCCAGCCAGCGTAGGCATGAACCGCAACCGCCACTACCAGCGAAAGCGCGATAAACGGCCAGCCTTCGCGGGCGATAATGGGATGGGGGTAATTCATCAGTGAACGAGTAAACTTGCGAACATGTGAACGAGTATACCTGCTTTAAGGACGCTACCCGTTCACTCGTTCACGCCTTCACGTGTTCACGCCGTCCTAGTTCTTGGATTGATCCACCAGACGATTACGCTTGATCCACGGCATCATGTCACGCAGCTTGCCGCCCACGACCTCGATGGCGTGCTCCTTTCCGATACGACGCATGGCATTCAGCTTGGTGGCGCCGGTCTGGTTTTCGAGCAGGAATTCCTGCGCGTAGGCACCCGTCTGGATTTCCTTCAGGATTTTGCGCATTTCGTTCTTGGTTTCTTCTGTAACAATGCGCGGCCCGCGAGTGAAGTCGCCGTACTCCGCATTGTTCGAAATCGAATAGCGCATATTGGCAATGCCGCCTTCGTACATCAGATCGACAATCAGCTTCAATTCATGCAGACATTCGAAATACGCCATCTCCGGTGCGTAGCCCGCTTCCACCAGCGTTTCAAAGCCCGCTTGTACCAGCGCCGTGCATCCGCCACACAGCACGGCTTGTTCGCCGAAGAGATCGGTCTCGGTTTCTTCCTTGAAGGTGGTTTCGATAATGCCGGCCTTGCCGCCGCCAATGGCCGCCGCATAGGACATTGCCATGTCGCGCGCCTTTTTGGTTTTGTTCTGGTGAATCGCAATCAGCATCGGCACGCCGCCGCCCTGCGCGTAGGTGCCGCGCACCGTGTGCCCCGGCGCCTTGGGCGCGACCATCACTACGTCGAGGTCTTCGCGCGGCACTACCTGGCCATAATGAATGTTAAAACCATGCGCGAAGGCCAGCGTGCCGCCCTTCTTGATATTCGGCGCGACATCCTCGCGATACACCTTGGCGATATGCTCGTCCGGCATCAACATCATCACGAAGTCCGCACCCTTGACGGCTTCACCGACGTCCTTTACCGAGAGGCCCGCCTTGCGCGCCTTCTCCCACGATGCGCCGCCCTTGCGCAAGCCGACGGTAACCTTGCCGCCCGATTCCTTGAGATTCAGCGCGTGCGCATGGCCTTGCGATCCATAACCAATAATGGTTACTTTTTTGCCCTTGATCAGCGAAAGATCGGCGTCCTTGTCGTAATAAACTTTCATGGTATTTCCTTCGTAACGTCCTTGTTAATAAATTATCGAAAGTGTCGGCACCGGTCAGCCACATGCCCCTCCGCCACCGCCGCCGCAATCAAACCAGACCGTCTGGACCGTCAGACCTTTAGCACGCGGTCGCCGCGGCCTATGCCAGACGCGCCGGTACGCACGGTTTCCAGAATCGCCGAGCTGTCGATGGCCTTCAAAAACGCGTCCAGCTTGGCACAGGTGCCGGTGAGTTCGACGGTGTAATCTTTGTCGGTGACATCAATGATACGACCGCGGAAAATATCCGCCATGCGCTTCATTTCCTCGCGGTCCTTGCCCACAGCGCGCAGTTTCACCAGCATCAACTCACGCTCGATGTGCTCGCCCTCCGAGAGATCGACCACCTTGACCACATCCACCAGCTTGTTGAGCTGCTTGGTGATTTGCTCCAGCACCTCATCCGAGCCGCTGGTCACGATGGTCATGCGCGACAACGTGGCGTCTTCCGTGGGTGCCACCGTGAGCGACTCAATGTTGTAACCGCGGGCGGAAAAAAGCCCCGCCACCCGAGACAGCGCGCCGGCTTCGTTTTCCAACAGTACCGATACGATATGTCTCATGATTACACCAGAATCATTTCCGACAGGCCTTTGCCGCCAGGCACCATCGGATAAACGTTTTCGGTTTGATCCGTTATAAAGTCCATGAACACCAGATCCTTCTTGCGCGCAAACGCTTCTTTCAGCGCGGGCTCCACATCGGCGGGCTTATCGATGCGCATGCCCACATGGCCATAGCTCTCGGCGAGTTTCACAAAGTCTGGCAGCGCATCCATATACGACTCGGCATATCGGTTGCCGTGGAAAAACTCCTGCCACTGACGCACCATGCCCATGTAACGGTTGTTCAGAGTCAGCACCTTGATGGGCAATTTGTATTGCTTGCAGGTCGACAGTTCCTGAATGCACATTTGTATCGACGCTTCGCCCGTAACGCAGGCGACCGTAGACTTCGGATTGGCCATTTGCGCGCCTACCGCCGCGGGCAGGCCAAACCCCATGGTGCCCAACCCGCCCGAGTTGATCCAGCGGCGCGGTTTGTTGAATTTATAGAATTGCGCCGCCCACATTTGGTGCTGGCCGACATCAGAGGTGATGATGGCGTCGCCCTTGGTGATTTCGTAGAGCTTTTGCACCACGAACTGCGGTTTGATGATAGCACTCGTCCGGTCGTATTTAAGGCAATCCCGGCCACGCCATTCCTCTATTTGCGCCCACCACGCCTTGAGCGCGGGCGCATCCATGTGCATCTTGCCGGCATCGAGCTGCCTGTTGAATTCCTTAAGCACGTCGCGCACGTTGCCAACGATGGGCACATCCACCTTCACGCGCTTGGAGATGGACGACGGATCAACGTCAACGTGAATAATCGTGCGCTTGGGGTCGAAAAAATGCTTCGGATTACCGATCACGCGGTCGTCAAAACGCGCGCCGATGGCGAACAACACATCGCAATTCTGCATCGCGAGATTAGCTTCGTACGTGCCGTGCATGCCCAGCATGCCAACGAACTGCTTGTCGGTCGCCGGGTAGCCACCCAAACCCATCAAGGTATTGGTACAAGGAAAGCCAAGCGATTTAACCAGTTGCGTCAATTCCACCGATGCATCACCAAGAATGACGCCGCCACCGGTGTAAATCATCGGGCGCTTTGCGGCTGCCAGCAACTGGATGGCTTTTTTGATCTGCCCCGGATGCCCTTTGATCACCGGGTTATACGAACGCATACTGACCGTGGCTGGATAGGAAAACTCTGTTTTCGCCGCCGTGACATCTTTCGGTATGTCCACCACCACGGGGCCGGGCCGGCCAGTGGATGCAATATAAAACGCCTTCTTGATAGTGGTGGCGATGTCTTCGACATTCCGCACAAGAAAGTTGTGCTTCACGCAGGGGCGCGTGATGCCGACCGTGTCGCACTCCTGAAACGCGTCTTCACCAATGGCGTACGTGGGCACCTGCCCGGTGATCACCACCAGCGGAATCGAATCGGTGTAGGCCGTCGCAATGCCGGTGACGGCATTAGTGACGCCGGGTCCCGACGTAACCAATGCCACACCCACCTTGTTGGTCGAACGCGCGTAGCCGTCGGCGGCATGCAGCGCCCCCTGCTCGTGGCGCACGAGAATGTGCTTGACCTTATCCTGCTTGAAAAGCTCGTCGTATATGAACAACACGGCGCCGCCCGGATAGCCGAACACGTGTTCGACCCCCTCTTCATGGAGGCAGCGCACAACAATTTCTGCACCGGTCAATTGCATGGCCTATGGAACCTTAAAGAAACCCTAAAAGTAGTAAAACCGACAAACCTTCAATACATCCAGCGTTAACCCGTCAAAGGAACTGCACAGGCGCTGGAATGTGCCCCGGATAAAGCCAGAAACGGGCAAGACTCGGGCAGGACGCGCGGGAACCTGTAACCTTACCGTTTGCGGCGTCTCTGGTCAAGTAAAACTGTATTGTAAACAGTATGATAGCGGCACTTGCCCACGCGCGCGCCGGGCGCACTTGCGTCGTCGGGGTGATTTGCTAAGATGCAACCGAACGGTCTGCTCGCAATGGCGCGGCCCGCGCGCGATTTCGACATTGCGGGACTACAAATACAATAGAGGCGACCGAACTGGCTACATACAAGGAACTGGCGGATTTTCTGGCCGATGTGGAACGCCGGGCATACAAACAGGCAATGTTCGCGGTGCGAGACGAACATGTCGCATTGGATATCGTGCAGGATTCCATGCTGAAGCTGTCGGAAAAATATGCCGGCCGCCCAACCGAAGAACTGCCGTTGCTGTTTCAGCGCATACTGCAAAACACCATTCGCGACTTCTACCGGCGGCAAAAAGTCCGCTCTACGTGGACCACGCCGATTTCGTCACTGGTTAACGGAGATTCCGAGGAAGATTATGATCCGCTGGACACCATCGATGTAGAAAACGAATCACCCTACGCCGCCCCCCCTCTGAAACAATTGGAGAGAGCACAAGTTCTTGAATTTATTGAAAAATGCCTGCATAAACTACCCGCCCGTCAACGTGAGGCCTTCATCCTGCGTTACTGGGAAGAAATGGATGTAGCAGAAGCAGCAAAAACCATGGGGTGCTCCGAGGGAAGCGTGAAAACGCATTGCTCCCGGGCAACCCATACGCTCGCCGATGCACTGAAGAAATTGGGAATTACGCTATGAGCAACACACAGCAAGATCATGAATTGGCTGAAAAAATTGCGGCCCTGCTGAACGAGGGTACGGAGCAACTCGATGCGCGCACCACGGCCAAATTACTCGAGGCTCGCAAGCAGGCGCTCGCGCACTTTAACGAGGAGCCCGCCCGTTCGTGGACATTCGCATGGGCCACGCAAGGCGCCGCGCGCATCTCGGAGCCGTTCAGCCATAATCTGCGCGCGCTGGTGGTTTTGCTGGCACTGCTGGCGTCATTAGCCGGCGCTATCGCCTGGCAATCCTTTAGCACCCAAGGCAGTGAAATCGCAGACATTGATGAAGGCTTGCTCACCAGCGAATTGCCGATCAACGCATATCTCGACCGGAGCATTGATTCGTGGTTAAAGCGGCCCTCGCACTGATCTTCTCGCTGTGGGTTGCCTGCGTGGCAACCGGGGTTGGCGCGCAACAATCGCAAAGCCCTAAAAAATCCGAATCGGCCAAAACCGCCCGTCCGTTGTGGTCGGAATTGTCGCCGCAGCAGCAGCATGTGCTGGGCCCCCTCGCGGCGGACTGGGAAAACCTCGATACCACGCGCCGCAAAAAATGGGTCACCATTGCCAATCGCTATCCGAAAATGAAACCGGATGCGCAGGAACGGCTCCAAACCCGCATGCAGGCATGGGCGAAACTCTCTCAGGAAGAACGCCGGCTCGCGCGTGATAATTACAAGGCATTGAAGAATCTGCCGCCGCCGCAGCGCCATGAAGTCAGCCAGAAATTGCGCCAGCGTCAGCAATTGAAGACCGACACCCCGCGCGCCGACGCGCTGGATGCCACACCCGACGCCGCCGCTCCCGATGCGTCGGGCAAGTGACGGCGGCATCCCCCCTTCCCACTGGCTGTGGTAACGCGTCGCTAAAACGGCGGCTGCTGAGCCTCATATACGAATCGCTGGTACTCGCGGCCATATTGCTTGCGGGCACGCTACCGGCCGTCATGCTGACACGCACGTGGGATCACGCCAGCGCGCGCATTGCATTGCAGCTGTGGCTGCTGGCCTTGTGCGGCCTGTATTACGTGCGGCAGTGGATCAGCGCCGGACAAACCTTGCCCATGAAAACCTGGCGGCTGCGCGTCGTGACGCGCGACGGAGCGCCACTCACCGCAGCGCGCGCCACCCTGCGGTACGGCTTCGCGCTCATCAGCGCGTTTACCCTGGGGTTGGGCTTCTTGTGGGCCTTCCTGGACCGGGATCGCCAGTTTTTGCACGACCGGTTGGCTGGCACGCGCATTGTCGATACGCAGTAATCGCTACCGCCGCTCCTGCCACCACAACATCCCCATCGCGATGCTCAGAAACACTGCGGTTGGCGCCAGCGCGCTGACCGCCGGCAGCCATTCATTGATCAATCCCAGGTGAGCGGACAACTTGCCCAGAAAATAAAACACCAGTCCCAACATGATCCCGGTGAAAATTTTCGCCCCCACGCCGCCCTGCCGCCGCTGCGTATACGCGAAGGGCAGCGCCAAAATCATCATGGTCAATACCGCACCCGGATAAGCGGCCTTGGACCACATGGCAATTTCATAGCGCAGTGTTTTCTGCCGGTTTTCGCGCAGATGCTGGGCATAGGAATACAGGCTCGCCGCAGACATCTTCTCCGGTTTGACCAGCAGCACATTGAGCAAGCTGGGCTCCAGCACAGACTGCCAGCTTGCCGACGCAATCTTGCTGGTCACGGTTCGCACGTCGGTAAAAGCGGTTTGCGATATATCTTCGAGCAGCCAGCGCCGATCCCCCTGATAGGTACCGCGCTTGGCAAAGCTAACGAGCTTCAATTTTGCATCGCCATCAAATTCAAATATACGCACGCCTTTCAGGTCGCCCTCGGCGGTCAACTCCAGCACATTGATGAAACTGTTGTCATCCTTCATCCACAAGCCCGAGCGAAACTCCTGCGCCACGATGCCGGTAATCGCGCGTGAGCGCAACCGCTGCGCGGTCTGATCGGCCGCAGGGCCGATATATTCACCGAACACAAACGTCAACACCGCAAACAGCAATCCCACGTTTATCAGCGCCAGCACCATGCGCGTGACCGATACCCCCGCGCTGCGCATCACGGTATATTCCGAGTTCGCCACTAATTGCGCCAGCGCAAACAGCGTGCCGATCAACGCCGCGATGGGAAACAACTCATACACGTGGGTGGGAATCGACAGCACGACATGCCGCGCGATATGCCGTAACTGGTAAGTTCCGCGCCCGAGATCCTTGATCTCTTCCACCAGGTCAAAAAACGCGAACAACATCAGCAGCGCCAGCATCACCAGCGCGGTTGCCAGCATGATCTCCCGAGCGAGGTAGCGTCGCAGCGTTTTCATCGAAACAGGCGGTAAAACGAAAACACACTGAGCCTGCGATAGAACATCAGAACCAGCAGAATAAGCATTATCGCATGCACCGCCAGCATGCCCGGCGCGAGACTTACGCGCGACTGCGCAATGGACACTTGCATGATCGACATCAAATTGCTGTACGCCATGTACACCAATAGCGCAATCACCAGATTGACCGACCGACCGGCACGCGGATTCACGAACGCCAGCGGAATCGCCAGCAGCGACAGCAAGAAAGCGCAGACCGGCAATCCGAAGCGCCATGACAGCTCGCCCAGATTCCGCGGCTCGGGTTGCATGATCAATTCCAGCGTCGCTGCGGACTTGGTGTTGGGCGCGCGGATGGCTTCGCGCGTCTCGGTGCGCACCGCGTATCGTTCAAATTCGTAGATTTTGAAATCCGCGTTGCCGGGCTCGCCTTCATAGCGATAGCCATTCAACAGCACCAGGAACCGGTCGCCGTTTTCGTGCATTTCCTGATAGCCGCGCTTTGCCACCATTACGCCCTGCTTGCCGTGCTGCGTGGAATTGATAAACACATTGGCCACGAGATTGTCGGTGCCGGAAACTTCTTCGACAAAATAGACGCGTTCCGCCTGCCGCGATTCACGAAACACACCGGGAGAGACGGTGGAGGCATCATCCCGGCTATCCATGATCTTGCGGTAATCCTCGGCACGGCCCGACGCCCATGGCGACAGCACCAGCGCCAGCGCCGCGATGGTCAGAACCAGCGGCAACGCGAACATCAGCACCGGTTTAATCCAGCGGGTCAGGCCCATGCCGCAGGCAAACCACACCACCATTTCCGAATCGCGATAGGCTCGGCTCAACGTCATCAGCACCGCAATGAACAGCGTCAGCGACAGCAAAGTCGGCAAATAACTCAGCGCGGTAAAACCAAGCAGCGCGATAACGCTGGTGGAAGTGATCATGCCGCTGGCGGCCTGCCCCAGCAGCCGCACCAACTGCGTAGTAAGCACGATACCCAGCAGCACAAGAAAGGTGGCGAACGCCGTGCTCGTCAGTTCGCGCAGCAGGGTCTTGTGGAATAACATCCGGACAATATTACGAGTGGGCGCGCGAGAATTATGGCGGGAAACCGATTTTGCTTTTCACGGAGAAACCATCGATAATCAAATTTCGATACCATGTTTTTCCGTTCAGGAGTTTATCTTGGAATTCAGCACAAAGCATAACACGCCGGGCTCGGCGAAATCAGGTTGCGTCGTGGTGGGCGTGTTCGAGACGCGCAAACTCTCCGCGCCCGCCGCCGCGCTGGACAAAGCCGCCAAAGGCGCTCTCTCCAGAGCGATTCAGGCGGGCGACATGGATGGGCGCGCTGGCACCACGCTGGTCTTGCATCGCGTGCCCCAGCTGGCATGCGAGCGCGTTCTGCTGGTCGGACTCGGCGCGGAAAAGTCGTTCGGCGCCAAGGCGTACCGCAGTGCGTTACTAGCCGCATTTCGCGCCGTCAAATCCACCGGCGCGGCAGACGTGGAAATTCACCTGACGTCGCTTTCAGCTGGAACCCATGACATTGCCTGGCGCGTGGCGCAGGCGGCGACACTTGCCATCGAAGCGTCGTATCGCTTTGACCATATGAAAAGCAAGCCCGAATCGCCGGAATCGAAGCTCAAACGACTGGCCTTTGCCTATGCATCCGCCGGTGAACGCCGCGCAGCGGAACGAGGCCTGGAGCAGGGTATGGCGCTCGGCAATGGCATGAGTTTCGCCAAGGATCTCGGCAATCTGCCCGGAAACGTCTGCACACCCACGTATCTGGCGAACAAAGCCAGGGAACTGGCCAGACATTTTCGTACCGCTGGCATGAAAGCGAAGATTCTTGACCGTGCCGACATGGAAAAACTCGGCATGGGCACGCTGCTGTCGGTGGCGCGCGGCAGCGCCGAACCCCCCAAGCTGATCGTGCTGGAATATCGCGGCGGGCCGAAAAATCAAAAGCCGGTGGTGCTGGTGGGCAAGGGCGTGACGTTCGACACTGGCGGCACCTCGCTCAAACCAGCGGGCGAGATGGACGAAATGAAATTCGACATGAGCGGCGCGGGCAGCGTGCTGGGTACGCTGAAGGCCATCGGTGAAATGCGTCTGCCAATCAACGTAGTCGGCATCGTCCCGGCCACGGAAAACATGCCGGGCAGCCGCGCCACCAAACCCGGCGATATCGTCACCAGCATGTCAGGGCAGACCGTGGAGATTCTCAACACCGATGCCGAAGGCCGCCTGATACTGTGTGACGCCCTGACCTACGCCGAACGCTACGATCCCGCCGCGGTAATCGATATCGCCACGCTCACCGGCGCCTGCGTGATCGCCCTCGGCCACGTGGTCAGCGGTCTGTTTGCCAATGACGACGCGTTGGCGCAAGAAGTGCTTGCCGCCGGCGAGACATCGCTTGATCGCGCATGGCACATGCCATTGCATGACGAATATCAGGAACAACTGAAAAGCAACTTTGCCGACTTCGCCAACATCGGTGGACGACCGGCGGGCGCCGTAACCGCCGCGTGTTACCTGTCGCGCTTTACCAAGAAGTTTAAGTGGGCGCACCTCGACGTCGCGGGCACTGCGTGGAAATCCGGCAAGGAAAAAGGTTCCACGGGCCGGCCCGTACCGCTGCTGACGCAATACCTGATTCATCGTGCAGGCATAGACAAATAATATTAAAATACAATAACTTGCATCACAATCACCTGCATGACGCAGATTGATTTTTACACCCACGTTGGCGACAAATGGCACACCGCGTGCCGGCTGGCCGCGAAGGCCTATGGGCGTGGTCTGCGGGTTGCCGTGTTGTGCCCTGATGCCGAAGCTGCGCAAAAAATAGACCGCATGCTATGGACTGCTTCGTCCACCGGCTTTATTCCGCACTGCCATGCGAATCATGAACTCGCCGTGCGCACGCCCATCACAATTGCGCACGAAGATGGCGAGCCACCCCACGACGAAGTACTGCTCAATTTGCGCGACGCATGGCCACCGATGTTCAGTCGCTTTCAGCGGCTGATCGAGATAGTCAGCATGGACGACCATGACCGCGCCAGCGCACGGGATCGCTTCAAGTTTTATCGCGACCGCGGCTATGAAATCCGCAGCCACGATTTGTCAAAAACGGAATCGTAGTCCGAGGCACGATGGCGCAACATCCGAACCCTGATGACGGGGACGATAGCAGCGAAATCCTCGCACGCGCCGATGCGTTGCTGTTGCGGCATCGCCGTCCGCCACCGGCGCCGCCTGTTGCTCCCCATACAGCCGTCGAACCCGCGGACGCGGTAGTCAATACGCCGCCCCACGAGGCCCCAATAGCCATGCCGGCAAGCCCCGTGCCGGACAGTGGAAGCGATGACGACGATGTGCCCGAACTCACCGATGTCGTGGTGCTGCCCATGCCCGCGGCAGTGTCCAGTGCCGTTGCGCCGCCTGCCTTGCCCGAGCCACCCACCGCTGACGTGACAGAAAGCACCGAAGTCATTTCCCGCGTGCAGAACCAGAATCTCGAACACGCCGCGTATTTGCGCGTAATGTCGCAGGTGGATGAACGCATCACCAGCGTGGTGCAAAAACAAGTCATGCCGGAAATCGGCTCGGCGCTGGATCAGGCGCTGGCGCGCATCACCGATGATCTCAAGGCCAACATCGGCGCGATGGTGCGCACCTCGGTGGAAGAATCGCTACGCTCGCATCTGGAATCGCTACGTACGGCAAATGCCGGCGCCGCGTCCGGTATAATGCCGTCTTCTACTCCGCACCTAGCGTTCCCCGGTCCCGCCTCATCACCCTCAAGCCATTCAAGCAATACCATGGAACTCGCCAAGAGTTTTGAGCCGGCGGCTATCGAAGCACGCTGGTATCCCGAATGGGAAAAAAACGGTTATTTCCAGGCCGGGAACGATCCCGCAAAATCCGGAAACTATTGCATCCTGTTGCCGCCGCCCAATGTCACCGGCACGCTGCACATGGGACACGCGTTCCAGCACACATTGATGGACGCGCTGACGCGCTATCACCGCATGCTCGGCAACAACACGCTGTGGCAACCCGGCACCGATCACGCGGGTATTGCCACGCAGATCGTGGTGGAGCGCCAGCTCGACGCGCAAAAAGCGTCGCGCCATGATTTAGGCCGCGACAAATTCATCGAACGCGTGTGGCAATGGAAAGAAGAATCCGGCTCCACCATCACGCGCCAGATGCGCCGCCTCGGCAGCTCGTGCGATTGGGAGCGCGAGCGCTTCACCATGGACGAAGGTCTGTCGCGCACCGTCACCGAAACCTTTGTGCGCATGCACCAGCAGGGATTGATTTATCGCGGCAAGCGGCTGGTGAACTGGGATCCGGTGCTGCAAACAGCGGTGTCCGATCTCGAAGTGGAATCGGTCGAGGAAGACGGCAAGCTGTGGCACATCCGCTATCCACTGGCCGCCGGTGAAGGCTATTTAACGGTCGCCACCACGCGTCCGGAAACCATGCTTGGCGACGTAGCGGTCGCTGTCAATCCCGACGACCCCCGCTATACCGCGTTAATCGGCGCGCAAGTCATGCTACCGCTGACCGGCCGCACGATCCCGGTGATCGCCGATGATTATGTCGATGCTGCCTTCGGCACCGGGTGCGTCAAAATCACCCCGGCGCACGACTTCAACGATTACCAGGTCGGCGTGCGGCACCAGCTTGCCCCCATTAGCGTACTAACGCTGGACGCAAAAATAAACGACAACGCGCCCGCTGCCTATCGCGGACTTGACCGATTTGAAGCGCGCAAGCGCATACTCGCCGATCTCGAAGCGAAAGGCTTGCTTGGCGAGACCAAGCCACACAAGCTGATGGTGCCGCGCTGTGGGCGCACCGACGCGATCGTCGAACCCATGCTCACCGACCAGTGGTTCATGAAAATGGAATCACTGGCGCAGCGCGGACTGGATGCCGTGGCGCTCGGCCAGCTCAAATTCGTGCCGGAGAACTGGACCAATACCTACAACCAGTGGCTCACCAACATTCAGGACTGGTGCATCTCTCGGCAGTTGTGGTGGGGGCATCGCATCCCCGCCTGGTACGATGCCGAAGGCAATGTATATGTGGCGCGCAACCACGACGAGGCGCTGGCATTGTACGACGAGCGGTTGCCCGAGCGTCTTGAAGCCGGCGAAAAAGTGGCGCCGGTGTCGCTGCGTCAGGACGAAGACGTGCTCGATACCTGGTACTCATCGGCGCTGTGGCCCTTTTCCACGCTCGACTGGACACCCGGTTATCCGCAAAAAACCAATTTTGCGCTGGATCGTTACCTGCCTTCGTCCGTGCTGGTCACCGGCTTCGACATCATCTTTTTCTGGGTGGCACGCATGGTGATGATGACCCTGCATTTCACCGACAAGGTGCCGTTCCACGAAGTGTATGTGCATGGCCTGATCCGCGACGCGGAAGGCCAGAAAATGTCCAAGTCCAAGGGCAACGTGCTCGACCCACTGGACATCGTTGACGGCATCACGCTCGAAGCGCTAATCGAAAAACGCGCGGCCAACCTGATGGATCCGCGGCAGGCCGGCAAAATCGCCGCCACTACCAAGAAACATTTTCCCGACGGTATCGCCGCGTTTGGCACCGACGCCCTGCGCTTTACGTTTGCGAGCCTCGCCTCGCCAGGCCGCGACATCAAGTTCGATCTACAGCGTTGCGACGGCTATCGCAATTTCTGCAATAAACTGTGGAACGCCACGCGCTTTGTGTTGATGAATTGCGACGGCAAGGATGTCGGCCTCGACGCCAGCAACAAAAATGAGGCGCCGCTGGAATTTTCTACCGCCGATAAATGGATGGTCAGCCGCCTGCAACGCGCGGAAGCCGAAGTCGCCAAGGCGTTCAGCGAATATCGCTTCGACAATCTGGCGCGCGCCATTTATGAGCTGGTTTGGGACGAATACTGCGATTGGTACGTCGAACTCGCCAAGGTGCAAATGCAGGGGGGTAACGAAGCCCAGCAACGTGCCACGCGGCGTACGCTGGTTCGCGTGCTCGAGTCGATATTGCGGCTCGCGCATCCGGTCATGCCGTTTATCACCGAAGAACTCTGGCAAATCGTCGCGCCGCTCGCTGGCCAGCGTGGGCCGTCGATCATGCTGCAGCACTATCCGCAATGCGAACCAGCGCGCATCGACGAGAGTGCCGAACGTGACATCGCCACGCTCAAGCAATTAATCAACGCATGCCGCACGCTACGCAGCGAAATGAATCTGCCGCCGGGCCAGAAAGTTCCGCTGATCGCCGAGGGCGATGCCGGGCAACTCAAGGCATTTGCGCCCTATATGACAGCGCTGGCGCGCCTCGCCGAAGTGCAAATTGTTGGCGTGCTGCCAGAAGACGACGCGCCGGTGTCGATAGTCGATCACTACAAACTGATGCTGAAAGTAGAGATCGACAAAGCGGCCGAAAAAACGCGCTTGGAAAAAGAAAAAGCACGTCACGAAAAAGAAATTGCCAACGCAAAAACAAAACTCGCCAATCCAAATTTTGTCGACCGTGCACCGCCGCCGGTTGTGGCGCAGGAACGCGAGCGTCTCGCGAAATTTGAATCCACGCTGTCCGATATCAACGCACAGCTAGGCCGGCTCGCGTAGTCCTGGCCGGCGTGGCGTCGCAATTCTAAAACGCAAGCTGCGTATCAGACTGGATGTGTCAGTCCGGGTAATAACGTGCCTTCATGCGCTGGCAATACGCTTCGATATTGGCGTGTTGCATGGCGCGTGCACGCAGGGGCGAATCGATGGGCGCCCATAGCAGGTTCGCAAAAAACGCATAGCCCGTGGCATCGATGGATGCCGGCTCGGCCCCCAGGAAAAACGCCTGATCGCCAAGTAATTCCGACAGCGCGTCAATATCACGGCAGCCTATCGCGTAGATGTCATCGCGGCTGTGCCGCCCCAAGCCCTGACCGTGCAATTCCTGGCGCAACGCGCGTTGCGCGAAAAACGGCACGATTTGACGCAAGGGAAACGCAAGGCGCGAGAACGCCGCTTCGCGCACCACTGCAAACCCCGCGTCGTCGATCCAGCGCGAATAGACGGCGGCCCAATACAGGCTTTCCTCGAATGTGCGTTGAATCACAAGCGCCATGGCGCACTGTTGTGGCGACAACCTGGCGTCCAAGCGGTCGCCGTATGTTGTTTTCAGGTAATCGATGATGAAACTGGAATCCGCCACGACTTTGCCGCCGTCTTCGATGTACGGCATCTTGCCCTTGGGGGATTTCCGCAGATCAGCGCCGCGCGGGCATTCGTACGGCAACGCCACCATGCGTAAATACGTCTCGACCTTCATGCAGAAGGGGCTGAGATTGGGTAATCCGAAGGCTGGTGCAAACTGATAGAGCTTTATCATAAGATATTGTTTTTAAACAATTTCCACCAATACCGCAAAATCTCCGAAAGGCCTTACCATAGCATCCGGGCAGTTTACACCCGGCGGTGTCCGCCGCGCTGGCGTGCCCGAGTACGCCGCGCTAGACTGCGCACGTTATTGTAAGTAATTGGACGTCACGCGGAGAACGACATCTTGGAAGCCATTGCCTCGTTAGCAACCGCCGCCGGACTCGGCTGGGCCAGCGGCGTGCGTCTTTACGCCGTGGTATTTTTCCTCGGACTGCTGCAGCAGTTCGGCATTTACACGTTGCCCGCCGAATTGCAATCGCTGGGCAACCCTTGGGTGATGGGTGCATCGGGCTTCATGTTTGCGGTGGAGTTTCTGGCAGACAAGATTCCCGGCTTTGATTCCGTGTGGGACGCCGCGCATACCTTCATCCGCATTCCAGCCGGTGCGTTGCTGGCGGCCGCAGCGGTGGCTGGCGGCGATGCAGGCATGGGCATCGCGGCGGGCATACTCGGCGGCGCGGTCGCGGCGGGGAGTCACATTACCAAGGCCAGCGCACGCGCGCTGATCAACACCTCGCCCGAACCCATCAGCAACTGGACGGCATCCCTCAGCGAAGACGCATTATCCATCGGCGCGGTATGGGTGGCGCTGCTGTTTCCGCTGCTGATGCTGGTGTTCCTGATTATATTTTTCGTGCTGGCTTTCTGGTTGTTGCCGAAAATCTGGCGCGGTCTGAAGCGCGTATTTTCTTCGATTCGGCAATTACTCGGCACCCCTGCGTAACACTGTGTAACCTCGCATAACGTTACAGCCGAAGCCCGCGAACGGGTTTACAAGAAAACCGTACGCCACGAAATATCGAGTTGCGCCGCGGTCACCGCCTCGGCAAATTCGCCCAACGACATCAGCCCCATGCATGGCATGGCGCCACGCGTCGTCAGAACGCCAGCTGCCAATTTTCGCGCGATCACGATCGCGGGCAAGCAGGGAATTTCAGGACCGTGGGCGCGCCGCGCCAGCAAGTGCCAATCGATACGCGCCGCCCGTCCCTCGCGATCCAATCCGCCGAGCCCAACATGCATGCCGCCGGTATCGCTGCCCATCCAGTCGAAGCACGGTCCCAGCTTGCACATAAGGCCGGCAAAGTGGCTCGCATTGCCCACCCACCCGGCGCGCACCATTCCCGCCAGCAGCCAGAACGCGCCTTGCGCGACAGCCAGTTCCAGCCCGGCATCAAAACGCACGCGCCGCACACCTGCGTAGCGCGCCGGAAATAATTGCAAATCAGGCACATCGCAGCGTGCCAGCCAGCGCGCGCCAAAATCAGGATACCGAAAGCGATGCAGACCCTGCCATCCATGGACCGTCTGCCAGCGGCCTTGCTCCCATGCGTCGAATGGCTTGCCGCAATACGACAGTACGGCCTGCAGCGTGGCGACGCCGCGCGGTGTCTGCTGGCCGGGCGCGATACTAATGTCAATATTATCCAACCGCGAAAAATGCGCCCGGTGTTCGTCGATCACCGCCGATGACAATGCCGGCAGCGTGCTTGCGCCACTGGTCACCAGCACGCCGCGTTCGCGGGCAGCCCCATCCAGCCCGGCAATGTCAGCCACGAATGCGCGGCCGTCGGCAAGATCAACGTAGTGCGCCCCAGCAGCGATACACGCCTGCGCGACGTGATAGTTTTGCCCTTGAAACGGACCGCAGGTGTGAATAACGGTAGCGGCGCGCAACGCGCGCAGGCGAGCCGCCAGATCCGTCGCCGTGTGATCAAGCGCGACGCCTTCATGCCGCGCCCCGAGGATGCGCGCGGCCACGTTCGCCTTGACCCCATCGCGCCCGGCGATAATCAGCGTCGCATCATGGGCCAGCGCCCGGCCAATGCGGCCACCGAAATGTCCATAGCCGCCAAGCACCAAAATGCGGTAGTCGCGGCCCACGCGATCACGGCCTATTTTTTCTGCATCAGAAACGTAAACACTTTGTCGGATTCATCCGCCGACAGCAACACATTGCCGGTTTGCTTGGCAAACGCCTGAAAATCCTTGGTCGATCCCGGATCGGTCGCGAGTATCTTGAGTATCTGGCCGGACGTCATGTCCGTTAGCGATTTCTTGGTGCGCAATATCGGCAAAGGGCAATTCAGGCCGCGCGCATCCAGTTCCTTGTCAAATGTTGCAGACATCATTTCCCCTCATGTGCAGCTTTTTCATTGTCGAAATTTCCGCGCGCGGTGTAATACGTACGGGCAAGCGGCACGCCGGCAATTTCAGGAACGGCGGATTATAAGCGAGCCGGCTGCCGCCCTTTCCGGACATCGCCACTAATTTAATAAGTATTTGTTTTTATTGATATTTTTTACCATTCCCTTATGACACAGCCCTCCTGTCTGTTACACTCGGACGAACCCAACTCTTGAGTCCGCCGTCATGTCCGACGCACCGCATGCCACCGACAATGCAGCGCCGCCAGCTGTCACGCTGACCGAGGCATTCTGGTATTGGCTCAAGCTGGGATTTATCAGTTTCGGCGGCCCAGCCGGACAGATCGCGCTCATGCATCAGGATCTGGTCGAACGTAAGCGCTGGATTTCCGAACGGCGTTTTCTGCACGCGCTCAACTACTGCATGGTGTTGCCCGGCCCCGAAGCGCAGCAGCTCGCCGTCTATATCGGCTGGCTGATGCATCGAACCTGGGGCGGCATCATCGCCGGCGGATTGTTCGTGCTGCCTTCGCTGTTTATTCTGATTGCGTTGTCGTGGATTTATATCGCCTACGGCAATGTGCCCGCCGTTGCTGGATTGCTGTATGGCATCAAACCCGCGGTTACCGCCGTGGTAGTTTTCGCCGCCTATCGCATCGGCTCGCGCGCGCTGAAAAACGGCGTGTTGTGGACCATTGCCGCGGCGGCCTTCGTTGCTATCTTCGCATTGAACCTGCCGTTTCCATTAATCGTTATCGCCGCTGGCGTCATCGGCGCCATCGGCGGACGCATTGCACCCGACAAATTCGCCACCGGCGGCGGACACGGCAATGCCGGCAAAAGCTACGGCGCCGCAATCATTGACGACACCACGCCGACGCCGGAACATACTCGCTTTACATGGAGCCGCTTTGTTCGCGTGCTGATCGTGGGGTTGTTGATCTGGGCGTGCGCGATGGGACTGCTGATTCAGATCAGCGGCGGCGACAGTGTATTCACGCAGATGGGCTGGTTTTTCACCAAGGCGGCACTGCTGACGTTCGGCGGCGCCTATGCGGTTTTGCCCTATGTCTATCAGGCGGCCGTGGAACACTATCAATGGTTGACCGCCACGCAAATGATCGACGGCCTCGCGCTCGGCGAAACCACGCCCGGGCCGCTGATCATGATCGTCGCGTTTGTCGGTTTTGTCGGCGGATGGGCCAAGCAGTTGCTGGGGCCGGACGCCCTGTTTCTCGCCGGTGCGGCGGCGGCGACCGTCGCCACGTTTTTTACCTTTCTACCGAGTTTTGTTTTTATTTTTTTGGGCGGCCCGCTGGTTGAAACCACGCACGGTGCGCTAAAATTTACCGCGCCGCTCACCGGCATCACCGCCGCCGTGGTCGGCGTGATTCTGAATCTCGCGGTTTTTTTTGCGTGGCAGGTGCTGTGGCCTTCGGCAACCGAAGCCGCACCGTTTGCCGGAAATTTTGATTGGCCCTCTCTGATCATCGGCATCGCAGCCGCGATCGCGCTGTTTCGATTCAAGGCGGGCGTGATAACCGTTATTGCGGTCTGTGCGGCCGCGGGCCTGCTGGTGCGCTTCGTACAGTAGGCTACTTTTTTCGCTGGCTGGCCTTGCGTTCCTCGGCGTCCCGCACGCGCAACTCGCGCAGGCGTGCCTCCGCCGAGGACATCTGGTAATAATCCCCATCGCCCGCCTTGAGGCCAAACTGCAGTTGTTCTATGGCCGCGGTGAGCGTGCCCATGCGTGCATACGCCTCGGCCTGTGCGCGATAGGTTGCAAGCCGCCGGTTTAACTGCGCGTTGGCGCGCGCCTGGAGCAGGTACAAGCGGTGATCATCGGAGCTACCGGTCAACCGGCTCTCCACCACCTTAAGCGCGGCCTCCGCCTGCCGCGATTGAATCAGCGCTTCGGCATATTCATAAACAAGTGCGCGATGGCCCGGAAAATATTGCAGCGCATCGCGAAAACATTTGAACGCGTCCGGATCGCCGCCCGCAAGCCGGATACGACAGCCCAGCGTTTCCACCATGGGATTTCCTTTGACCAGCGCGCGCAATGCGAAAAACTCTTTCCATGCGCCGGGCACATCGCGCGCGCGCAGTAACGCCGCCGTGAGCCCATAACGAGCACCGCCCTCTGACAGGTAGCGCTTTTCCGCAAGGCTGTCGCGATAGTAGGCGACCGTTTCACGCGGCGCATCGAACTCCGCCTTCATTTTGGCGCGCACCAGGTGAAAATCAATATGATCGGGTACCTGGCGATACCGCATCTCCTGCGAACGATTTTGCATATCGGCGATGCGTTCGAACGTGACCGGGTGTGTGCGCAGATAGGCGGGGGCGCCCCCTTCGTAAACGCGCGTTGCGCGCTGCAGACGCTCGAAAAACATAGACATGCCCTGTGGATCAAAGCCGGCCTTTTCGAGCAATTGCAGGCCCATGCGGTCGGCCTCGCGTTCAAAATCACGCGAGAAATTCAGTTGCTGCTGTACCGCCAATCCTGAGCCGATCGCTCCTACCGCCTCACCGACCTGGGAATTCGAGCGCGCCGCCAATATCGCTATTGCAAGCGCCGCGATCTCCAGCCATTGCGATGATTGCTGATTGTTGATCATGCGCGCGATATGCCGCTGGGTAACATGCGAAATCTCGTGTGCGATCACACCCGCCATTTCTGATTCGCTTTGCGCCGCCATGACCAGCCCGGTGTGAACGCCAATAAAACCGCCCGGCAACGCGAATGCATTGATCTGCGGATCGCGCATCATGAAAAATTCAAATTCCTGGCGCGTGTCACTGCCACGCGACGCAAGCCGATTGCCGACGCGCGAAACGTAATCCGTCACTTCGGCGTCGTCGTAGTACGTTGGATCACGTCGCGCCTCGCGCATGATGCTCTGTCCGAGCAGGCGTTCTTGCACGGGCGTAAACGCGGATTGCGACGGCTCTCCCAACTCAGGCAACCCTTGGGCCAGCACGGTTGGAATGGCAAGCAACAGCACCGCCAGCACGCAGCGAAACTGGAACAATGCATTCAGTGTGAAACTCGTGGAAGGGGCCGGCGCGCGCATGGTGCTATGATAAGACTTCTTTGCGATTAGTTCCTGATTTCATGAGCAAGCCCATGCCTTCACGCAGTCAAAAACTCACCCATTTCGGCGCGCACGGTCAGGCGCATATGGTGGATGTCGCAGGCAAAGCGGAAACCCATCGCGTGGCGCGCGCGGGGGGACGCATTCATATGCTGCCAGCCACCCTGCGGCTGATCGCTTCGGGCAACGCCAAGAAAGGCGATGTGCTCGGCGTCGCGCGCATCGCGGCCATACAAGCCGCCAAACGCACGCCGGAGTGGATTCCGCTGTGCCACCCGTTGGCGCTGACGCATGTGGATATCGAATTTAAACTGGATCGCAAGGCCATCGCGGTTCGATGCGTAGCGACCGTGGAAACGACGGGGCGCACCGGCGTCGAGATGGAGGCGCTTACGGCCGTAACCGCCGGCTTGCTCACGATTTACGACATGTGCAAGGCGGTGGATCGCGGAATGCGCTTGGAAAAAATTGCACTCCACGAAAAAACCGGTGGAAAATCAGGCACTTGGATCCGCGATGCCCGCAAGAAGCCACCTCCAGCCGATCGTCCCGCGAAGCGACGTTGAGGCGAATTTTCCGGCATGAGTCATCGAAGCAGCGCTGGACAGCGTTAAATCAGCTGGCTAGCATGCGCCGTTTGAATTTGTTTGAATTCACCGGCGCTTGCAGCCATATAGCCTTCTCACGGAAACTTTACCCAGCGCTGTCCGCGCTAATATTGAGCACGAAACTCAGGATTAATTATGAATCTGTCACACCCTTCCCGCCCCTTGCGCAGAACCTTGTTGCAATTCACCGGCGCGCTCGGCGTGCTCGGCACGGTTGCCGCGGCGGGACTGCTGAAAACCACACAGGCCGTCGCCGCGGTCTGGAACAAAGCCGGCTTCGAATCCAAGGCGGTGGCCGATGCCATGAAGTCGCTTGGTGCGAGCAGCGCAGCCGAAAGCCGTGACATCGTTATTACCGCCCCCGACATCGCGGAAAACGGCGCGGTGGTGCCGATCGAGGTGGTAAGCCGCATTCCAAATACGCAATCTATTTCGATCATCGCCGAGAAAAATCCGTTTCCGCTGTCGGCAACCGCCGAGTTCGCCAACGGGGCGGAGCCCTATGCTTATGTGCGCATAAAAATGGGACAGACCTCCCATGTGCGCGCGGTGGTCAAGGCCGATGGAAAATTTTTCACCGCGTCCAAGGAGGTAAAAATCACCGTCGGCGGCTGTGGTTAATCATTCGGCAGCCTGAAAATATTATCGGCAAGGAATCAACATGGCGGAACCAATGAAAATACGCGCAACGCTCAAGGGCGATGTCGCGGATATACGAGTGCTGGTCGCACATCCGATGGAAACCGGGCAGCGCAAGGATGCCGCGGGCAACATCGTGCCCATGCATTTCATACAAAGCATGACTGTCACGCACAATGGCAATATCGTCTATGATGGCCAATGGAGCCAGGCGGTCTCTCGCAACCCGGTATTCGCCGTTCGCGTCAGGGGTGCAAAAGTTGGCGACAAAGTTGTGGTTCAGTGGATCGATAACAAAAACGATAAGCGCACGGACGAGGCGATCATCGTTGCAGGCTGAACGCATGACGCCGCAACCGCCACGAAGAGGACATATGAAAGCCAGATATCAAATGGCGGTGGTAGCAATAATCTGTGCGGCCCTGGTTTACCCGGTAGCGGCGCAAGACAAGGCAGGTGACGGCCTCGCGGTGGGCCGCCAGATGCTCGCCGAAGATAACCCCGGCGACCTGTGGACCGAGCGGGGCAAACGGTTGTTCAGCGAAAAGCGCGGACCGAAAAATGCGTCGCTTGAACATTGTGATCTGGGAATGGGGCCGGGCGTGGTCAAGGGTGCGTTCGCGAGATTGCCACGCTACTTCGCCGACACCGACAAGGTGCAGGATCTTGAATCGCGCCTGTTGACCTGCATGGTGAACCTGCAAGGGTTTAAACGCGAAGACCTCGTTCGCGCGCGATTTGGCAATCTGGACCGGGATTCCGATATCGAGGCACTAGTGAGCTACATCGGCTCGCAATCAAACGGCCTGCGCATGGATGTGCGCCTTGCGCATGCCAAGGAACGCGAGATGTACAAAGCCGGCGAATATCTCTTTTATCGCCGCAGCGGACCGCTCGACTTTGCGTGTGTCACCTGCCACGGCGAATCCGGCAAACGCATCCGGCTGCAGGAACTGCCCAACATGACCAGCGCAAAGGAAATGCGCGAAATCATTGCCACGGGCTGGCCTGCCTATCGTGGCACGCACAGCACCGTGCGCACCATGCAGCATCGGCTCTACGATTGCTTCTGGCAAATGCGGCTGCCCGATCTGGCGTTTGCATCGGACTTGACCGTGGCCATAACGACATACCTCAACCACACGGCAAACGGCGGCGAGATCAAGCTGCCGGGTGTGCGGCGCTAGGCGGGCGATCCGTAATGATGAAATTCAAATTTGCATTGATGCTTCTCTTGCCGATGGCGTGGATCGCGGGATGTGCCTCGTTTCCAGACGCGGACAGCACGGCTAAACACGCGGAGCAATTGGTAGCCGATGCCTATGTCAGCACTGCGTTGACACTCAAGCAACGCACCTTACAGGACGCATCGCAGCACGTTTGCAGCGCGGTCGGCGGTCCGAAGCTGTCGCAGGCGCAATCCGCGATCATCGTGAAAGGCGCTCGCGACAGCATCCAGTACCCGACATCCGGCAAGCTAAGCGGCAATTGGAAAATCGGCGCAGAACTGGTTTCGGACGGCCGCGGACAGCGTATTGTCAATGGCAAGGTTGAAGAACTGAAGGCCAATGGCGCACTGTGCACCAACTGCCATGCGATGGATCCCAAAGAGGTCAACGCCGGCAATGTCGGGCCATCACTGGCGGGCTACGGTACGCAACGCGGCAATTCCGAGGCCGTGGTGCGTTACACCTACGAGAGAATTTTCAATGCTTGGGCATTCATGCCTTGCTCGAACATGCCGCGCCTGGGGGCTAGCGGATTTCTTACGCCGGAGCAAATTGCGGATGTGGTGGCTTATTTGATTGACCCAGAGTCTCCGGTGAACAAACCTTCATAAAGTCATGGCTGACACTTAAAACTCATTTTGACCTGTTGCGCACGCGAAGTGATGTGTATGGTCGACGCAGTAACTGCGCAATCACAATGCCACTTATTGAACAAACTATAATCGTAAATCCGAAAAGTACAGTTGCCCATGACAGCGCCTCAAAAGTGGCGCAAAGTATTAAGGGCGCATTTCAAAATGAAATTACGTTCGGTTAAGCAGAGGTTGTACTTTTATGGATGATGGGGTATTTTTTGGCACGAGTCGATTCCTTTTTAAGGAGAATATTCATGTCAAAGCCGATCGTGGACGACAAGCTCTGGCAAGTGGTGGAACCGCTGCTGCCCAAGGTAAGGCGCAGGCGACGCGCGCATCCGGGACGCAAGCCCATCACCCATCGACAAGCCCTGACGGGTATTTTGTTCGTGCTGCGCACCGGAATTCCGTGGGCGGCTTTGCCGCTGGAAATGGGCTGCGGGTCGGGTGTGAGTTGCTGGCGGCGCCTGGTGGCATGGCAACGCGCGGGGGCGTGGACAAAGCTACACTAGGCGCTGCTCACCCACCTGCAAGCGGCAGGGCAAATCGAGTGGTCGCGTACGATCGTGGACAGTTCCTCTGTGCGCGCCATGCATGGGGGAAAAAAACAGGCCCCAACCCGACCGACCGTCGCAAAGCCGGCAGCAAACACCATCTCATCAC
>DHVE01000060.1:5180-21261 GCA_002412495.1 Betaproteobacteria bacterium UBA5216 | reverse complement strand
CCCGGCAACTACCGCTGGTCGGCCGAGATGCTGGTGGTGCTGTCCACCGCGCCCTATGGCGGCTCGGAAGTTTCCGAAGTCATGCGCATCGGCAGCCGCCTGCAAAACAAAGTGGGCGACGATGAAGCGTGGTTCGAAGAATGGGTAAAGGGTGCAGACTTGCGCATGCAAACCGCGCAGGCCGCTGAAGCCGCGGGTCATAAATTCACCGCCGCGCAAAACTACCTGCGCGCGTGCTTCTACTACCAGATCGGCGATCACTCGCGCCAACCCAAGGACGATCTCGCGATGGCGGTGTATAAGAAATCGCTCGCATGCTTTCACAAATTCGCCGCGCTCACCGACCGCCCAAAGATCGAAGTCGTCGAGCTGCCGTCAAAGCACGGCGCGTTCGCCGCGTATTTTATTCATGCCGAAAACGCCAAGAACAAACGCGCGCCGTGCGTGGTGCGCTTCGGCGGTTTTGATACGCAAAAAGAAATTCAGTATCTACGCGGCGTGCCCGATCTGGTACGGCGCGGCTTTTCGTGCCTGCTGGTCGATGGGCCGGGGCAAGGCGAGGCGATACGCTTTCGCGGCATGCACATGCGGTACGACTTTGATATCGCGGGCACAGCAGCGCTCGATTACCTGGAAACGCGCGACGACGTGGACATGAAGCGCGTGGCGATACTGGCGATGAGCCTCGGCGGTTATTACGCGCCGCGATGCGCCGCGATGGACAAACGATTTTCCGCATGTATCGCGTGGGGGCCGATCTGGGATTACCACGCCACGTGGGTCAAACGCCTCAAGGCAATCCAGGAAGCCGCGTTGCCGGTGCCGGCGGAACATCTGCTGTGGACCTGTGGCGTTGAAACCTACGACGAGGCGCTGAAAAAACTCGAAGGCTTCAAAAGCGGCGATGTCGCCGGCAAAGTCACCGTGCCGTTTTTGCTGCTGCACGGCGAAGAAGACGCACAAGTCTCGCGCGCCGATGCGGACAAACTATTCAATGCCATCGCATCCAAAGACAAAACCATGCGCGTGTTCACCGCAGCAGAAGGCGGCGCGCAGCATTGCCAGCGCGATTACCTGACGCTAGCTTGCGACACCGTGGCCGATTGGCTGGAGGATCGGTTTAATAAATAGATTTTTAAAAACAGATATTTAAGGTGTTTCCACCACGACATCCACACCAACACGTCATTTCCGCGCAGGCGGGAACGACGTGGATAGTTTTTCACTCAACGCATTAAGCCACTATTCGGCCCCCATGATCGAAATCAAAGAAAAAACCGTCACCGGCAAAACCATCCGCCTCCACGATGCCGACAACGTGGTGATCGCGCGCGTTGATTTGCCGCTGGGCGCGAAAATCGAAGGCGGCCTCACCTGTCGCGGGCAGGTGCAGGCGGGGCACAAGGTCGCCTCGCACGCCATCAAACAAGGCGAGCCGATACTGAAATACAACGTGGTGATCGGGTTTGCGTCGGTGGACATCCCCGCCGGCAGCTATGTGCATGCGCACAATATGCAGTTCCGCGAATTCGACCGCGACTACGCGTACGCGGAAGAATATCAACCGCTGCACATGGTGTCGGAGGCCGAGCGCGCAAGCTTCATGGGCATCGTGCGCGCCAACGGGCAGGTGGCCACGCGCAATTTCGTCGGTATCTTGTCCACGGTGAATTGCTCCGCCACGGTGGCGCACAAAATCGCGGAATACTTTACGCCCGAGCGGCTGGCCGAATATCCCAACATCGATGGCGTCGCGGCCTTCTCGCACGACACCGGTTGCGGCATGGAAATGACCGGCGAGCCGATGGATTTACTTCGCCGCACGATGGCCGGCTACGCGCGCCACGCCAATCTGGCGGGATCGCTGATCGTGGGTCTTGGTTGCGAACGCAATCAGATCAAGGGACTGGTGAAGGAACAAAAACTCGACGCCAGCGATCGATTGCACCTGTTCACCATGCAGGACACCGGCGGCACGCGCAAAACCATCGAAGCCGGCATCGCGGCGGTCAAGGAAATGCTGCCCGAAGCGAACAAAGTGAAGCGCACACGGGTTTCCGCCAGCCATCTGATGATTGGATTGCAATGCGGCGGCTCGGACGGGTTCTCATCGATCACCGCCAACCCCGCGCTGGGTGCGGCAATGGACATTCTCACGCAACACGGCGGCACGGCGATCCTGTCCGAAACACCGGAGATCTACGGCGTCGAACACACGCTCACGCGCCGCGCGCGCAATCGCGAAGTCGGCGAAAAACTGATCGAACGCATCCGCTGGTGGAAAGATGTGTACACCGTAGGCCGCGACACGCAAATCAACGGCGTGGTCAGCCCCGGCAATCAACATGGCGGCCTTGCGAACATCCTCGAAAAATCGCTGGGCTCGTCGATGAAAGGCGGCACCGGCCCGCTGATGGAAGTCTACCGTTACGCCGAGCCAGTCACCCAAAACGGCTTTGTGTTCATGGACACGCCCGGCTTCGACCCCTGCTCCGCTACCGGGCAGATTGCCGGCGGCGCGAACATGATCATGTTCACCACCGGGCGCGGCTCGATGTTCGGCGCAAAGCCCGTACCCTCCATCAAACTCGCCACCAACACCCCGATGTTCCGCAAGCTCGAAGAAGACATGGACATCAACTGTGGCGAAATCCTCGACGGCACCTCGAGCCTGCGCGAGATGGGACAGAAAATATTTGAACTGATGCTGCGCACCGCCTCGGGAGAAAAAACCAAGAGCGAGTTACTGGGGCTGGGCGATCATGAGTTTGTGCCTTGGAATATTGGGGTAGTGGGTTAATTGGGTTATGCGATGAAGGAATCAGGACACTTGCACACGCGCAGGTGTATCGAGGTCATCCCCCTGAGAGCCGCTGAGCAGCGCAGCGGAAACTGGAGGGGTCGGCGAGGACTGTCTGAGTCCTCGCGGGGGTATCGCGAGGGCGAGTTCCGCAGCCGCCAGTTTTCGCGAGCAGCGCAGGGTAGCCCGAAGGGCCGGCGAACCGGGGGCGGCGTTTTCTTTGGTTACTTTCTTTTGGCCGTACAAAAGAAAGTGACCAGCCGCCGGGCTGCCCCCGGCGAACTTGATGCATGGAGTTTCCCTTGCCAATAAATTTAATATACGTTGAACCCCACCCCCATCCCCACCTTCTGCTCCGCTTCAAGTGTGCCCTTGCCCCTGAAGGGGAAGGAGTATTCTTCAATGTGCGGCGCCTTCTCGTACTGATGTTGATGTGCGCTGCAACTGCGATAACAACGCCGACTCGCGCCCAACCCTGGACCCCCACCCGCCCCATAGAAATCACCGTCTCCTCTGGCGCGGGCGGCGCCGCTGACCGTGAAGCGCGCGAGCTGCAACGCCACCTGCAGGCCCTCCCCGGCATGCCGTCCATCACCGTCAACAACCGCCCCGGCGGCGGCGGCTCCATTGCGTGGTCATCGCTTAACCTGCATCAGGGCGACGCGCACTGGATCTCCACCATGAACGTGGCGCTGCTCACCAACGCCATCATCGGCGCATCCACGCTACGCTATCAGGATCTCACGCCGCTGGCGATATTGATGCGTGAGTACATCGCGGTGTGGACGCGCGCGGAATCGCCGATAAAATCAGCGAAGGACCTCATCGCGCGATTGAAGGTCAACCCCTCGTCAGTAAGCTTTGGCCTGTCGCCCGCGCTGGGCAACCAGAATCACATCGTGCTCGGCATGCTGGCCAAAGCGGCGGGCGTCGATCCCAAGGCCTTGCGTATTGTTGTTTACGCGGGTGGCGCAGGCGTCACGGCCGCGCTCGGCGGGCATATCGACGCGTGGGTGGGCACGCTGGGTGGCGCGATTCCACTCGCGCACGCCGGCAAGGTCAACCTGATGGGCATCAGTGCCGAAAAACGCCAGGCGGGCAAGGCCATCGCGCTGCCGACATTTCGCGAGCAAGGCATCGATGCGGTTTACGCGGCCTATCGCGGCATTGTCGGCCCTGGCGGATTGACTGCGGCGCAGCGCGCCTACTGGGACGCAACGTTCGCCAAAGTCACGAGCAGTGCGGAATGGAAAGCCGCCGCGCTCGAACACGCCTGGGAGGTGGATTTCAAAAATAGCGCAGAAACGCGCAAGCATCTCGATGCCGAGTATCTGGTGCTGCGCAAAACGCTGGCCGAGCTCGGCGTGACACGACAGCCGTAGACTCGCGCGCTCCCGCCACGCCGATTCCGCCGCGCCTTGACATCGGTTGTACGTGGACGCACGATGCACTGACTCCACCGCTGTTTACCTTTTCACCATGAATCCGATACGTCCGTTGTGTCTCATTCTATTGGCCGCCCCGGCAAGCAGCGCGCTGGCGCAAGCCCCATCCGGCGCAAAGTGGCCCGAGAAACCCGTGCGCATGATCGTGCCCTTTCCGCCCGGTGGCACTACGGACATCGTCGCCCGCCTGGTTGGCCCGAAGCTGACCGAGGCCCATAAACAACCCGTCGTCATCGACAACCGCTCCGGCGCGAGCGGCATGATCGGCGGAGAAGCCATCGCGCGCGCGCCGGCTGACGGCCACACGCTGGGCGTCATCATCAGCACGCATGCCATCAGTCCAGCGCTGTTCGCCAAGAGCGCAGTAGACCCTGCACGCGACTTTGCGCCGGTGACGCTGGCGATTTCCGTGGCCAACGTGATTTCGGTGCATCCCTCGGTGCCCGCGACTTCCATCGGCGATCTCATCAAACTCGCCAAGGCGCAGCCGGGCAAACTCAGCTTCGGTTCGGCGGGCACTGGCACCGTGGTGCATCTCACCGGCGAATTGCTGAAATCGGTCGCGCGCGTGGACATCACCCATGTGCCGTACAAAGGCGGCGGGCCGGCGCTGATTGATTTAATCGGCGGGCAGATTCCCATGGGCGTGCAGAACGTCACCACGGTCGTCACCTATGTGCGCAGCGGCAAGCTGCGCGCGCTCGGCATCTCGGGGCTTGAGCGCTCGCCCGCGTTGCCCCAGGTGCCGACGGTCGCTTCGCAGGGCTTCCCCGGATTCGAGGCGCGCGAGTGGTACGGATTCGTCGCGCCGGGCGGCACGCCCGCACCGCTGGTGGCGCAGATCAATCGCGAACTCGTGCGCATCATTCAACTGCCGGATGTGCGCGCGCGCCTGCTCGATCTGGGCGCGGACATGGTGGGCGATAGCCCCGAGCAGTTCGGTCAATTCATGAAAGCGGAGCTTGTGAAATGGTCCAAGCTGATTAAAGACGCAGGCATACGTCTGGATTGAAGATTGAAATAAGTCACACTGAAAAAAAGGGAGAACCATGAAAAAACAAATCACAGCGGCAATGGCAGCGATGTTTCTTGCAGGTGCGGCATCCGCGCAAACGCTCGATGAACTCAAGCGCGACGGCAACGGCGGCAGCACCGACAACGTGCTGACCTTTGGCATGGGCTATCACCAGCAGCGCTACAGCCCGCTGAAGCAGATCAACAAATCCACGGTCAAGAAGCTAGTCCCCGTCTGGAGCGCGAGCCTCGACAATAATCTCGGCGAGCAGGCGCAGCCGATGGTTTACAACGGCGTGCTGTTTGTGCCAACGGTGAAAGACACCTTCGCCATCGACGTCAACACGGGCCGCCAACTGTGGCGCACGCCGGTCGATTACGCGCCGGAAGTGCCGCGCATCGTGTGCTGCGGGCTGATCAACAAGGGTTTGGTGCTCTACAACGGCAAGGTGTTTCGCGGCACGCTGGACGCGCACGTGGTGGCGCTCGATCAAAAAACCGGCAAGGAGGTATGGAAACAAAAAGCCATCGACTGGAAAGAGGGTTACTCGATGACCAACGCGCCGCAGATCGCCAACGGCGTGCTGATCACCGGCATTTCCGGCGGTGAATACGGCATCCGCGGCTTTATCGACGGTTGGGATCCGGACACCGGCAAGAAGCTCTGGCGCACCTATACCACGGCCGCCCCCGGCGAACCCGGCGGAGACACCTGGCCGGCGGGCGGCGATCACCATTTGCGCGGCGGCGCCGGTACGTGGATGACCGGCTCGTATGATCCCGAGCTCGATCTTGTTTACTGGGGCACCGGCAACGCCGGCCCGTGGGCGCCGCACGTGCGCCCTGGCGACAACCTGTATGTCGCGTCGGTGATTGCCGTGCGTCCGAAGACCGGGCAGATCGTCTGGCATTACCAATGGACGCCGGGCGACATGTACGACCACGACGGCATCAACGAAAACATCCTCGCCGATATTCGTGTCGATGGACAACTGCGCAAGGTGCTGATGCACGCGGATCGCAATGGCTTCATGTATGTGCTCGACCGCGCCACCGGCAAGCCCATCGCCATCAACGCCTACGCCAAACAAAACTGGGCGGACCACATCGACATGAAAACCGGCAAGCCGGTGGAGTCGGATGTTTCCAAACGCCTGCGCGCTGGCGAGAAAGTCGAAATCTGGCCGTCGTATCGCGGCGGCAAAAACTGGCCGCCGATGGCGTTCAATCCGAACACCGGTCTCTTATACGGCGCGACGATTCACCAGTCGATGGAATACTGGTTTGAACCCAAGGTGGAATACAAACCGGGCACGCGTTACACCGGCAACGGCTTCAAGTTCATCGACGGCGGCCCCGGCGTGCCACTGGGCCACTACGAAGCCATCGACCCGCTCACCGGCAAGGCAAAGTGGCGCGTGCCGCTCAACGACTTCACGCAATGGGCCGGCACCTTCGCCACCGCAGGCGGGCTGCTTTTCACCGGCAAGCGCACCGGCGAATTCATCGCCGTGGATGAGTCCAATGGCAAAACGCTGTGGCAATTCAAAACCAGTTCCGGCGTACACAGCATGCCCATCACCTACACCCACAAGGGCAAGCAATACATCACCGTGATCAGCGGACTGGGCGGCAACAGCGGCATCAGCAACCCCGCGATCCGCGCACATGTGTCGCCGGGGGCTTCGGTTTGGACGTTTGCGTTGATGGAGGAGTGATGGCGCGCAAAGCCGTCCGCGTGGGCACAAACACCGTGTCCACCCTACTTGTAAGCATCTGTTTTTAATGGAATATTTATAATGACATTACAGAGCGTTTCCGTCCCCAACTCCTCCGGCACCGCCCCACCCAAACTCAAAGCCCCCGCGAACGCCTGCGACTGCCATCACCACATTTACGATCCCGCGCGTTTTGCGTTGCCGCAGCCGCAGCCCGCGCGGCCGGTGCCGCCGAACAGCACGGTGGCGGATTACCGCTTGCTGCAACAATGCCTCGGCACCACGCGCAACGTCGTCGTGCAGCCGCGCCATTACGGCACCGATAACGCGGTAACGCTGGATGCGCTGAAACAGTTCGGCAAAAACTCGCGCGGTATCGCGGTGGTGCATCCCACCGTCAGCGATGCGGAACTCAAGCGCTTTGACGAGGCCGGCGTGCGTGGCATCCGCTTCAGCCTCGGCGACCCCAAAACGCGCGCGGTGCAGCCCGACATGATCGAGCCGCTCGCGAAACGCATCGCCAATCTCGGCTGGCACATCCAGTTCAACATTCAGGCCGATCAGATTGTTGAACTCGCCGACATTTTGCGGCGGCTGCCGGTGACCGTCGTGATCGATCACCTGGGTCATCCGCATTTGCCCGCTGGCATCAACGATACATCGCATCACATCGTGCGCGGGCTGATCGACGCGGGGCGCGCGTGGGTCAAGCTGGCGGGCGCGTATTTCAACACCGAAGTCGGCCCGCCCTATGCGGACGCCACGCAAATCGCGCAGGCGTTCGTCAAGGCCGCGCCAGAGCGCGTGGTATGGGGCAGCGACTGGCCTCACCCGAGCGCAACCGACGGCAAGCCGGATGATTCGCTGCTGTTTGATTTGCTCTCGACGTGGGCGCCGGATGAAGCGGTGCGCAACCGCATATTGGTGCAAAATCCCGAGGCGCTTTATGGATTTGAAAAAACCGCTTGATGCTTCAACCATGCGTGGGCACAAACCACGTGCCCACCGTACCGCCGGCGTGCTCGCCTGCGCCGCGCTACTCACGGGCAACGCCATGGCACAGTCCGCGCCCGCGGCCAGCGCCGCGCAAGCCTACCCCAACCGCCCCATCCGCATGGTCATCGCGTTTCCGCCCGGCGGCAGCAACGATTTGATCGCGCGCTTCATCGGCGTGCGGCTTACCGCCAAGTTCGGCCAGCAGATTGTTTACGATTATCGCGGGGGCGCGGCGGGCGTGATTGGCACGGAAATCGTGGCGCGGGCCGCGCCCGATGGCTACACCGTGTTGTTCGCCTCGACGTCCCACACCATGAACGAGGTGATCCGCAAGGTGCCGTACGACACGCTGGGCTCGTTCGCGCCGGTGGCGATGTTCGGGCGGGGGCCGAACATGCTGCTAGCCCATCCAGGGCTGCCCGCAAAAACGCTGCCGGAGCTGATCGCGCTTGCGAAAAGCATGCCGGGCAAAATCAACTATGCCTCGACCGGCGTTGCGGGCATGCATCACTTCGGCGGCGAGCTGTTCAAACGCACGGCGGGCGTTGATCTCGGGCATGTGGCGTACAAGGGCGGCGGCGCGTCGTCGTTTGCGGTGCTCGCGGGCGAAGTGCCACTGATGTTTTCGACCATGCCGCTGGGCATGCCGTTTGTGCGCACGGAAAAGCTGCGCGTGCTGGGGGTGGGCGGCGCGACGCGCTCGCCGCTGCTGCCCAATGTGCCGACACTCGCCGAAGGCGGCGCGCGCGGTTATGAATTCACGGTGTGGTGGGGACTGGTCGCACCGGCGCAAACGCCGCCCGCCATCATCACGCGGCTCAATGCCGAAATCAATACGATATTGCGCGATGCCGACGCGGCGAAGCAACTCGCCACCGAAGGTGCGGAAGTAACCGTATGGACACCCGCGCAGTTCGGCGCCATGCTGGCGGAGAACATGAACAAATGGAAAACCGTCGCGCGCGAAGCGAACATCCGCGCGGAGTAGGAGGGAGCATGTGGCGTGGTGGTGTTTTGGCGTGTTTATTTTGCGGGACACTGGCACTGGCATCGGCGAGCCATGCGCAGCCCCGGTCAAACCATTCGGATTACCCCAACAAACCCATCCGCATCATAAACACCACGTCCGCTGGCGGCCCCGCCGAACAGGTGGCGCGCATCATGGGGCAACGGCTGACCGAGGCCTGGGGACAACAAGTGGTGGTCGATAATCGCGCGGGGGCGGCCGGGACCATCGGCGCGGAGATCGTGGCGCGCGCCGCGCCCGATGGTTATACCCTGCTGCTCGGCGCCGGCTCGACCATGGTGATCGCGCCGCTGGTACATAAAGCCATACCGTACGATCCCGTTCGTGACTTTGCGCAGGTGAGCATGGTCGCCATCAGCCCGTTTGCGCTGGTCTCGCACCCGTCGGTGGGCGCGAAGACCGTGGCTGACCTGGTCGCGACCGCCAGGGCCAAGCCGGGCACGCTTAATTTTGGCTCGGCGGGCATGGGCAGCACCGCACATCTGGGCGGCGAGCAGCTGAAAATGTTGACTGGCATCGATATCCGGCACGTGGCCTACAAGGGTGCAGTGCCCGCGATTGCCGACCTGGTGGGCGCGCAAATTCAGATGTTGTTTGTCAGCATGGCCTCGGCGCTGCCGCATGTAAAGACCGGCCGGCTGACGTTGCTCGCCACCTGCGGCGCAACGCGTTCACCGCTCACGCCGGATACACCCACGCTGACGGAAACCTGGCCGGGCTATGAAGTGGTGACGTGGTACAGCATCGTCGCGCCCGCGAAAACACCAAGCGCGCTGGTGATGCGCCTGAACGGCGGACTGCACAAGGCGCTGTCGCACGCCGACACGGTGGCCCGCTTTCAAGCGGCGGGCAACACGCCCGCGCCCAGCACGCCGGAAGCGATGGTGGATTACATGCGTAATGAAATCGCGAAATTCAGCAAGATCATCAAGGCTGCGGGGGTGCGCATAGATGGCTGATTATCGCATTCCCAATGCGACTATTTTCGACTTGCGCCGCGACCGCTCGCGAACAAATCCATCAGCTTGCCCGCTACTACCACCACAAGGGTGAATAACCCGGTGGCCACCGCCGCAATGAGCGCCGCGTCCAGGAGCACCAACGCCCCCAATACACTCGCTACAACAGCCAGCGCCGATCCCACCAGTGCAAACAGCAGCAATGGAATCGCCAAGCCGATCTGCAGCGCCTCCATGAAAGCATGCGAAATGGCCGCGCAGAAGATCACCAACGCACCCATCGCAAAACCCAAAAAGGGCAGGTTGTCCGCAACGCGCGGTGACATCCCCATGCGAATCGCGGGCTGAATCAGATGCACCGTGGCAATCAACATAAAAAACCCGGCCAAGAACATCAGCACCAGCAGCTTGATTAAGCCGAATTTTCGCAGTCTCGCAAATACTGAAACCTTGGCGGGCAAGCGTTCGTTTCCCGCATTCCGGCGCTTTTCTTGATCCACGGTATCCCCCCTTGATGTCAGCCGGCACTCGCCATCCAATCATCGCACAAGACGGCATTATCCAGTTCCATTCTGAAATCAGCAAAATATTCCGGCAGCGTAGTCATCGGTCACGGATCAAACGCCAACAAGCGTGAATACGGCATCGCCATCCGCGGCGCGGTGCATTTTCCGGGAGGACGGCGCTTATACTATGATTGGGGTTGCCGTTTGGCCATTGCGCGCGAACGGGCGATGCCGTTCCAGAAAAAACACCCAGCGCACCGACCATGCGCATGAATAGCGGGCCGCAACAAGGAGAAATCATCATGATAGAAGTCATTCCCGCTTCGCCGAAAATAGGCGCGGAAATCCAGGGCGTCAACGTCAAGTCCATGGACGACGCGACCTTCCGCGTGGTGTATCAGGCTTTTCTCGATCACATCGTTATCGTGATCCGCGGACAAGACTTGAACGAAGAAGACTTCATGGCCTTCAGTTCGCGCTTTGGCGAACTCAAGCCTCACATGACCAAAAAAGCGCATCACCCGCGTTACCCCAATCTGATGCTGATGGACAACCGCATACTCAACACCAAAACCGGCGAAGAAACCAAAACCGCCTCGCCGCTGCTGGTGCGCATCGGCAACGTGTGGCACACCGACACCAGCTACGACTACATCACCGCCAAGGCAACGGGTATGTATGCGGTGAACGTGCCGAGTGTCGGCGGCGATACGCTGTTCTCGAATTCGTACGCAGCCTACGACGCGCTGCCGGACGAACTAAAACAAAAACTCGAAGGCTGCATGGCGGGGCACATCTACGGTGGCCGGCTCAAGCGCCAGCAGGAGCGTCTCGAAGACTCCGAGCGGGGCCGCGCGCCGGCGGTGCATCCGCTGATAGCCACGCATCCGGAAACCGGCCGCAAATCACTCTATTTCAACGACGGCCAGATCATCAGCATTTCAGGGTTCGATCCGGCCGAAAGCGATGCGCTGATCGCCGATCTCGCCCGGCGCACGGGCAGCACCGATGGCGATTACCGGCACAAATGGCAACGCGGCGACGTGGTACTCTGGGACAACCGTTGCTCCATCCACTGCGCCACCGGCGACTACCCTGCGAACGAGCGTCGCACCAATTGGCGCTCCACCATCATGGAGTTTGGCTGGCAACAACAGGCCGCGAAGACCGCCTAGTTTTTGTAACGTGTGTGCAACGCAAAACAGGAGAGCAGAATGAACGAACGTCGCCATGCGCTCAAAGCATTGGCCGTGGGCGTGTTTGCCGTTGCGATCGCAGCTGATACCATGGCACAAGCCAACGTCAACAAAGAAATTGTCCCCACCGGTAAACTGCGCGTCGGCATCAATGGCTCGAACGCGACGTTGTATGCGCGCGCGGCCGACGGCAGCGCCACTGGCATTTCGGCTGATCTCGGCAAATTCATCGCGGACAAACTCGGTGTGCCGTTTGAGCCAGTGGTCTACTCAGGTGCGGCGGCTTATACCGCGAGCTTCGGCAAGGGCGAGTGGGACATTATCGTCACCGGCAGAAACCCGCTGGCGGCGAAGCGGGTGGACTTCATGCCGGATGTGATTCTGATCGACTATGTGTTTCTGGCCGCGCCGGGGCGTGAATTCTCCGGCCCCGATCAGGTGGATCGGGCCGGCGTAAAAATCGGTGTGCCGCGCAACGCCTCCGCGGATGCATTTCTGACGCCGCGACTCAAATCCGCGGAGCTGGTGCGGCTGGCCGGCGACGCCGCGATCGCGACCGAGATGCTGCGCGACGGCAAAATTGATCTGTATGCCACCGGGACCGACAGTGTGCAACGAATCGCCGACAGCTTGCCCGGCTCGAAAATCATAGGTGTATTCGATACGGTGGCGTTTGCGATATCCACCGCGAAGGGCTGGTCGCCCGAGGTGAAAGCCCGGCTCACGCAAATGGTGAACGAGGCAAAAGCAGCAGGTATCGTGCAGAAAGCCATCGATACATCGGGTCGAAAAGGCGTGCGCGCCGCGCCGAATTAACCGCGGCGCGGCATGGTGTGGAACGCAGGACTCAGCGCCCGCGCTTCACTTCGGATTCAGCAGCGGTATGCTCTTATAGTCTGCCGCCTTGGGTATGGACTGCAGGTAGGCGTGGATGTCGGCAAGGTCATCGTTCGGCAGCACGGCTTCCATGTACGGCGGCATGGGCCCTCTGCTGTTGCGCACGAAGGCCGACATCGCGGGCAGCGGTATCGGCTCGGGCGCGAGCTTCGGTCCGGCGATGCCGCCCTGCCCCACGAAACCGTGACACTGCCAGCAGCCGTGCTTCACATAGGCCGCTTTGCCTTTTTGCGCGTCGGCCGCGTTTGCCGCGCCGTGGCTGATGGCCAGAACCGCGCCCATCGCCAGTGAACTGAATACTGTCACGTGTGCCATAAAAGTTTTTTTCATTCTCGAATTCTCCAAATCACCCATTAGCGCGGCTGTGTCCACACGTTCAGCAAAGCGGGCTGGCCTGACTTGACCACCGCAACCGCCTCCTTCAGCGCCGGGCCCAGCTGCGCCGGATCCTTGATCGGCCCCTTGGCCCACCAGCCCATCGATTCCGCGAGCTTGTGATACTCGATGTCCGGATTTTGTATGCTGGTGCCCACCGGCCCCATGTCCCCGCCGAGATTCGATGGACGATTGCGGAAATTCGCCAACCGCTGCACGTGCATTACTTCCTGATGGTAGCCACGGTTGTTATGCATCACCGCGAGCAGCGGAATTTTGTGTTTCGCCGCGGTCCACAACACGCCGGGTGCGTACATCAAGTCACCGTCGGATTGAATGCTGACCGAAAAACGGCCGAGATCACGATTGGCCAGCGCCGCGCCCACCGACGCCGGCGCGCCGTACCCCACGCCATAACCGCCGGAGCGGCCGATCCAGTGATGATATTTGTCCATCGGCCACAGGCGGTTCGGCCAGTTACTCACGTTGCCCTCTGAGGCCACCAGCGACCAGTCGAGATCTTTCACCGCGCCGTAGGTTTCCATCACAAGACGCGCGGTGCTGATGGGGCTGGCATCCCATCCCAGCGCGGCGGCCTGGCGCGTGCGCGCCTGATTGTCGGCGTAGGCCTTGCGCGCCGCTTCGCCACGTTTTTCAATCGCCGCCTTGCGATCGTTGGGAATCGCCGATTTCACAGCCTCGATCAGCGCGGGCAACGTGGCTTGCGCATCGGCCGCCATAGGCACATCCACCACCTGAAAGCGCTGGAAGTCCTGATAGTTTGCCTTGGTGTTCAGTTCCACCGAACTAATACTGATCAGTTTGGTGTCCGGCTTGATGCGCGTGCTGTTGGTGCCAATGCCGCCGTGCTCGCCGTTGTCGGTGAACGAATTCACCACCGCCCAGAAATCCGTCAACTCCATGCCGATGATGACATCGGCGCCGTTAACCACGGTGGGCGGACTGTTAAGGTAATGCGTCCGCGGGAAATTCATGCGCCCGCCCATATCGATCACCCGCGCCTGCAACAACTCCGCCAATTGCACCAGCAAACCCACGCCTTCCGCGGTTCGCGCGGCGCGATCCACCACGATCACCGGGTTTTGCGCCTGCGCGAGCAGGCGCGCGGCCTCCTTGACGGCGCCGCTGTCACCCTGCGGCGGCGCGGTGGGCACGTAGCGCGGGATGTAGGGCTTGGCGCCATGATCGCGCATCGGCTCCTGCTGGAGGCCGGCGTCGAGCGAAATGGCCACCGGCCCGTACGGCGGCGTCATCGCGATCTTGTAGGCCCGCACGAACGACTGCGAGAAATGCTGCAATGACACCGGCGTGTCGTCCCACTTGGTGTAATCACGCACGATGGCATTGATGTCCTGCGCGGAGTGTACCGTCGGCACGCCAGGGGGACGGTACGCCGCATCCAGATCATTGCCGCCCACCACGATCACCGGCACGCGATCACACCACGCGTTGTACACCGCCATCGCGGCATGCTGCAGGCCGACGGTGCCGTGACACAGCGTGAGCAGCGGTTTTCCGGCAATTTTAAAGTAGCCATGCGCCATCGCGACGGCGGACTCCTCGTGCATGCAGGTGAGAAACTCCGGCTTGGTGTTGCCGCCGTAGTTGATCAGCGACTCGTGTATCGCGCGAAAGCTCGAAGCACAATTCGACGGCAGATATTTGATGTCGAGCGATTTGATGACATCAACCATGAAGTCCGAACCAGGTATGCCTTTGACACGTGCGGCCTCGCGGGCCGGATCGCGCGCGGCGTCGCGCGGCGAGCCGGTCTCCGCCTGCGCCACCTGAAACGATGGCGGCAATGCCGAGGGCACATGCGGCGCCGGGGCTGCGTCCGCCGCACCGGCAGGTTTGACGGTGGTTGCCGCCGTCGCGGCACTGGCCGCCATGACACCAACGCCGGTCAGAAATTGCCGGCGATCCACGGTGGGTTTGCTGGATTTACGTTCCATGGGCTCTCCTTTGGACTACGCGCGCTGATTGAACAGGGATACGGGTATACGGGGATACTGGGGTAATGGCGCGAATGATGCGGCATCGCGCGCCGGCGCGCAATGGCTGGCCACGTGACCGCGCGGAACCGCCGCGGGCCGTGCCGCATCCATCACTGCGCCCTTGAAAATTCGTTATGATGCCGGCTCGCTTCCACCGGAGAACCCCGCCATGATCCCCGCCAAAACCGCCCGCATGCTCACGCGCTATAACACCTGGTCGAACAAAGTGTGGTTCGACGCCATCGCCGCGCTGCCGCCGGGCGAGGACGTGAAACCGCGTGTGAGTCTCTTCAAGAACATCGTGCATACGATGAATCACATTTACGTGATTGATCTCATCTGGCAGGCGCATCTCGAAGGCCGCGATCACGGCATGACGGCGCGCAACACCGCCGATCATCCGCCGCTGGCGGAACTGTATGCCAAACAAAAAGCGCTCGACGCCTGGTACGAACAATGGAGCGACAAACAAACCGATGAAACGCTGGCGGATCGCCGGCCCGTCGTTTTGATCGGCGGCAATCGCGTGGTGATGTCGCTCGCCGAGATGCTGCTGCATCTGTATCACCACACCGCGTATCACCGCGGCTTTGCCGGAGACATGATGTTTATGATTCCAGGACACCGCGCGCCCGTCACGGACCTGCCAGTGTTCTTGCGCGAAGCGCCGCAGAGCTACTGAATCAATATATTAAAAAATATCAATAAAACATATAGTTACAATGACACAACCCACCCGCCATCAACAACTGGTCGCCTACATCGCAGGCACCGCCACACGACACTTTCCCGGCGACGTCGTCGACGCGGCGAAACGCGCGCTGGCGGATTTTTTGGGCGTTGCGGTCGGCGCGCACGACGATGCGCCCGTGCGTCCGGTGCGCGCCACCGTGAAGCGCTGGAATGCATCAGGTAATGCGCGCATTGTGTTGGGCGGGCAAACCACGCCGGCGCTCGCGGCACTCGCCAACGGCACCATGGCGCACGCGATGGATTTCGACGACACGCATCCCGGCGGCGCCGGCCACCCGAGCGCATGCTGCTGGTCGTCGGCGTTGGCGCTGGCGGAACACCACGGCATCGAAGAGCGCGACACGCTGGCAGCTGTCATCACGGGTTATGAGGTAATG
>DHVE01000060.1:0-4877 GCA_002412495.1 Betaproteobacteria bacterium UBA5216 | reverse complement strand
GTGCAAACTCGGCGGTGGTTATGTCATGGGTGTCGGGCGCAGTCTGCAACGGCGCGGCCTGCATCCGACTTCGGTCGTGGGCCGCATGGGTGCGGCCGCGGTCGCTTCCGTGTTGATGCAATTGAACGAAGAACAAATCGGCTACGCGCTCGGCGTGGCCGCCACCACTGCGGGCGGCCTGGTGGGTTCTTTTGGCACGCACGGCAAACCGTTTCATGCGGGCAAGGCGGCAATGGACGGCATTATGGCCGCGCAATTGGCGGCGGATGGATTTGTTTCGGCCACCCATTTGTATGAACTGGGCGAACTCGACCCGTCGAACGCCACGCTGTGCAAAAAAGCCGCGCACAGCGCCACGCTGCTCGACGTGTTCATCCAGAACCACGAGGTAGAACCGCTGCCGCTGAATTTCGACGAAACCTGGGAAATCCGCACCAACGCTTTCAAGCCCTTTGCCAGTTGCCGGGCGACACAGGCCTCCGCGCAGGCAGCGCGCACACTGGCCGTGAAAATCGCGGGGCGCGCGGTCAAGCGCGTGCATGCCAGAGTGCATCCGAATGCCTTGATCACCGCCGGCAAGCTCGCACCCCGCACACCGCTCGAAGGCAAATTCAGCGTGCCGTTTTGCATCGCGCTGGCGCTGCGCGGGCACGCGGTGGTAGCGTCCGATTTCACCGACGCCAAAATGCGTGACGCATCGGTGATGGACATCGTGCCGTTGGTCGAACTGGAAGCGGTGGAGGGGCAGCCGCCGCACTCGGCGCATCTCGATGTGTACCTCGCCGACGGCGAACAATTGCACGCCGACACCGATATCGTGATCGGCCACCCGGACAACCCCATGAGCTGGGACGATCTGCGCGTGAAGTTTGATGGATTGGCCGAACCCGTCATTGGTACGGACAAGGCAAAAATGCTATTCGACACGGCGCACGAATTTGAGCAGCGGGGATCGCTAGGGGAAATTTCCACGCTGCTGGCAGGCGCGCGGTAACGCGCCGGAAATATGGTTAAATCACGCCACGCAACGCCTCACAACGAAGGGGATCGTCCATGACAGAAGAAGCAAGCCTCAGTCCGGAAATTGTTCTGGCTGAAATCAAGAAAAACGGCGTCACGCACGTGGTGTGGCTGCCGGACAGCGAGACCAACTGGCTCTACACGCTGATGAAGGCGGAGCCTTCGCTGACACTGGTGACGGTGCCGCGCGAGGGGCTGGCGTTTTCGTGCGCATCGGGCATCCACATCGGTGGTGGCAAGCCGGTGATCCTGATTCAAAACACGGGACTGATGGAAGCCGGCGATTCGATGCGCGGCTGGACGAAGGACATGAACATTCCCGTGGTGCTGATCGTGGGCTACCGCGGCTATACGCGTCACGGCGTGAACAAGGACACCGCCGCGACCTACACCGAGCCGTTCTTGCACGCGTTTCACGTGCCGTTTTATCTGGTCGAGAACAGCGAAGACGCGCCCCGCATTTCGATTGCATTCGCGGACGCGCAACGCACGCGGCAGCCGGCCGCGATACTGGTCGGCGACGAGTACCACGGCTTTAACCGCTAGGAGACTGAAATGTTAAAAATGGATGATGTGTTAAAGGCATTTCAGCCGCATCGCGGCGACGCCATCGTGATATCAGGTCGCGCCACGCGCCAGTGGGAAAAAATCAGCACCCAGCGGGAACGTGATCTGCCGCTCGGCGATCCGGCGATGGGCGGCCATGCTTCGTTTGCGTTGGGACTCGCGCTCGCGCAGCCGCACCGCAAGATCGTGTTGTTCGATTCCGAGGGCGACATACAGATGAACCTCGGCGTGCTGGCAATGATCGCCGAGCAAAAGCCGAAGAATTTTTATCACCTGCTGCTCGACAACGAATGTTACGCCACCACGGGCGGCCAGCCGGTGCCCAACGCCAAGACGATGGCGTACGACGTTATTGCCAAGGGCTGCGGCTACCCGTCGGCGCATGCCTTTACCAATCTCGAATCGTTTACGGTATCCATCGGCCGCATTCTGTCGGAGCCGGGGCCGGTGATGGTGGCGGTAAAAATCGTGCCGGAAATCGAAAACGTCCCCATCGGCCAGCGCACGCCGCGCTCAAAGCGCACCCGCAATGAAGCGCTGGCGGATTTGCGCAAGACGCTGGGCGTCAACAACTGAGCTGCCCGGGCCGGCGCGTGCTTGGAAACACGCCCGCGTCAATCGACCTTCGCGCCCGCCTCTTTGATCACCCGCGCCCATTTGGCGAACCCGCCGAGTTAATCTTGAACGAACTGCCCGACAACCGGCACATCGGGCATGGCCAGCGAAGGCTTGCACAAGATAGTGTCCAGCGCGCAAGCAAGTACGCGGATCAACGGCTTGGCGGGCATCAGTCCGTCAACCCTTGCCGCCATCACGTCCGCTAATCGATTAAAAACCAGGGGGAGAAACACATGACGGTGATGTTGGGATACGAAACGCTCAAAGGCGTGTTAAGCATGCGCGATACCATTGATCTGCTGGAGCGTGCCTTCGCGCGCGAAGCCGGCGGGCGCACGACTGTTTCGCCCAAGTTCGTGACGGATTTTGAAAACGGCTCAATGCGCATTCTGTTTGCATCCGATCCGGCCTCGGGCTACGCAGCGATGAAGGCGTATCACGGCATCAAGGGCGTGGGCACGCGCTACGTGGTGTCGCTCTACAGCCTGAAAAACGGCGAGCTGCTGGCGATGCTCGACGGTCAATTGATCACCGATCTGCGCACTGGCGCCTGCAGCGGCGTGATCGCGCGCAAGGTCGCCATCGACGGTCCGATAACGGCGGGCGTGATCGGCTCGGGCAATCAGGCGCAAAAGCAATTGGAGTGCCTGGCCTCGGTTTACAAACTGGATTCCGTCGCGGTCTACAGTCCCACCACCGCGAATCGCGAACGCTTTGCGCTTGAGATGACCCAACGGCTCGGCGTGCCGGTGACGCCGGCAACCAGCGTCGAGGCCGCGGTGCGCGGCAAAAAAATTGTCGCCTCCGCCAGCAGCGCGCGCACCCCCGAACCGATTCTTTACGGCAAATGGCTCGCCGATTGCCGCTTGTTGTGCGCGGTGGGTAATACGCGCAAACAATTTGCCGAGACCGATGTGCAATGTTTTCGCGACGCGAGCCTAGTGGTGGTGGATACGCCGCACGCGTTCGAAGAAGCCGGCGAATTGCATCAGGCGGTCAAGGCCGGTGCCGTGCCGGAAAACAAACGTGCGACGCTCGGGCAGATCGTAACCGGCGCGGCATCCATACCGGATCAAGGCATGATCGTGTTCAAATCCGTGGGCTCGGCATTGCAGGATCTCGCGCTGGCTTCGCGCTACCATGAACTGCTGGGCGCGCGGCCGGGATGGCCGGTTGTTGATGAAGTCGGCAGTTTGCGCAAGCCGCTCTGGTGATTTGGTGATTTGGTGATTTGATGATTTGATGATTTGGCAAATGGGTAAATTGGGTGATTGGGTAATCATGCTGTTTCGTCCCTTGCTCGCGCTGTGCCTGCTCCTTCATGCAACCATCGCATGGAGCCAACCCGCATGGCGTCCCGACAAAGCCGTCGAGATTATCGTCCCCACCGGCGCCTCGGGCATCAACGATGCCAACGCGCGACTGCTGCAAAAGTCATTTCAGGAATTGAAGCTGGTATCCACGCCGGTACTGGTCAACAACAAACCCGGCGGCAATCAGAGTCTCGCGCTGGTGGTGCTGAATCAGCATCCCAACGACGCGCATTTCCTGTTTTACGCCACGGCAACGATCTTCACCAATCAAATCGCCGGGGTGACAGCGCTGCATTACGCCGACTTCACGCCGCTCTCGCTGCTGCTGGTGGATTACAGCGTGATCACCGTCGCGCAAAACTCGCCGATCAAATCCATGCGCGATCTGGTGGAGCGGCTGCGCGGCGACCCCGAATCGATATCCTTCGGCGTGGTGGCGCGCGGCGGGCCGAATCATCTCGCGGCGGCGCAGGCCATGCGCTCGGCGGGCATCGATCCGAAGAAACTGAAGGTGGTGGTGTTCAAGACCAACGCCGAGTCGCTGACCGCGGTGATCGGCGGGCACATACAGGCGGTGGTGTCGTCCGTGAGCGCCGCGCTGCCGCAGGTGCAGGCCGGCAACGCGCGCATGATCGGGGTGACCGCGCCGCAAAGGGTCGGCGGCAGCATCGCGCAAGTGCCAACCATGCGCGAACAAGGCATCGACGCGATGGGCATATCGAATTGGCGCGGCATTTTCGGCGCGAAGGGCATCACCGCCGCGCAGATTGCGTTCTGGGAAGAAGCCATCGGCAAAACCACCGGCACCGAAGACTGGAAAAAACAACTGGAAACCAATAACCTTGCGTCACGCTTCCTGCGCAGCCGCGAGTTTGGGAAATATCTCGATGCGGAGTATCAAAGCACCAGGGCGGTGATGGCGGATCTGGGCCTTGCCAAGTAGAACGACGTAACCATTTGTTTTTAATGATTATTTAATAATGTAGCGAGGACACTATGCTGACACCGATTAAACTCAGGGGCGTGATGCAGGCGCCGGTAACGCCGATGAAGGACGATTTCAGTTTCGACGGCGACGGCTTCGCGAAGATGGTGGATTTTCATGTGCGCAACGGCGCGCCCGCAATTGCGTGGCCGCACCACAAGGCCGAGTCACTGAATCTCACCATCGAAGAACGCAAGCTCGGTGCGGAGATCGCCGTGAAAACAGTGAACAAGCGCGTGCCGGTTTCGATCTTCACCGGTACGTTGAGTGAAGAAGATTCACTCGACATCGCGCGCCACGCCGAGAAAATCGGCGCCGACATGCTGCTCACCATTTCGCCGTACTGCCGCCGCCCGTCGCAGGACGAAATTTTT
>DHVE01000022.1 GCA_002412495.1 Betaproteobacteria bacterium UBA5216 | reverse complement strand
ATTGGCTTGCGCAACGCCCATGGAGAAGCAAGCGCATACCGCCAGCGCAATCAATTTTTGCCGGCAAACACGCTGGGAACGACGCTTGTTGTTTTTACTGATATCACGTTCACGGTTCATACCCCACCTCCAATATCCGCATTCCAAGCTGCAAAATTAGCGGTCTTCAAAAACACCTGTCGAACCTTCGCAAGACGCACCTGACAGTCTAGCAAAAACACCAACAAAATCAAACAACTGCGGAAGTTACACCGAACGCCAACGGATTATATTCTTGCTGTCGTGCGCTGCCGCCGCGTCTCCGCCAAACATATCCCCGCCGACACCGATACGTTCAGGCTTTCCACCCGGCCCAGCATGGGAATGCGCACCAGTTCGTCACAATGTTCGCGCGTAAGACGTCGCATGCCCTCGCCCTCCGCGCCCAGCACCAGTGCACGCGCGCCATCGAGCCGGGCGGTGAATATATCCGTGGCCCCTTGCGCATCCAACCCGGTAATCCAGATGTCGCGTTCCTTAAGGTCACGCATGGTGCGCGCCAGATTGGTGACGGGAATATACGGTACGGTTTCCGCCGCGCCGCTAGCCACTTTGGATACCGTGGCATTGATGCCTGCCGCGCGGTCTTTTGGCGCGATCACCGCGTGCACGCCCATCGCATCCGCCACGCGCAGGCACGCGCCGAGATTGTGCGGATCCGTCACGCCATCCAATATCAATAACAGCGCCGGCTCGGTCAATACTTCCAGCACGTCGTCGATGTGCGTGGCGAGTTTCACTGGCGTCACGGTGGCCGCCACGCCCTGATGCCGCGCATTGCCGGTCATACCGTCCAGGCGCCGCGCATCCACCGTCATCACACGCACGTTGCGCGTCTTGGCGAGTTCCAGCAAATCCGCGCTGCGCGCATCCTTGCGCGCGGCATCAAAAAAGACTTCGCGCACGCCGTCCGGCGCGCTGCGCAGATGGCTGGTAACAGCATGAAAGCCATAAATCACCCGAGACTCACTCATAATTTATACTTTAAAAACAATACATTAAAGACACCTCACTTAACGTGTTGCCGGCGCGTCATCGAGCGCAAAGTCAATCCGCGCGGTATCCAGATTGGCGCGCATCACTTTGACACGCACGCGGTCTCCCAGTCTGAAACGGCGCTTGGTGCGTTCACCCATCATCTGATGTTTGGCAGCGTCAAAATGAAAATAATCCTTGCCCAAATCCGACACATGCACCAGCCCTTCGGCGTAAATATCGTCCAGCGCGACAAAGATGCCGAAACCTGTGACCGCGCTGACGCTGCCGTTGTAGCTCTCGCCAACTTTGTCCTGCATGTAATAACACTTCAGCCAGTTGGTGACATCGCGCGTGGCTTCGTCGGCGCGGCGCTCGGTCATGGAGCATTGCTCGCCCAGCGCAACCCAGTCGCCCGGCTCGTAACGCGATTTCGCCAGCACCGCCTTGATGGCGCGATGCACGAGCAAATCCGGATAACGCCGGATCGGCGAGGTGAAGTGTGTGTACGATTCATACGCCAAGCCAAAATGCCCGGCGTTTTTCGGGCTGTACACCGCCTGCTTCAGCGAACGCAGCATCACCGTTTGCAGCAATTGCGCATCCGGCCGGTCGCGAATTTTTTTCAGCAGCACGGCGTAGTCCTTGGCATGTGGTTTGTTGCCGCCCCCCAGATCGAAACCGAAACTCCCGAGAAACTCGCGCAGTGCCGCAAGCTTTTCCGGCGTAGGGCCTTCGTGCACGCGATACAACATCGCTTGGCCGTTTTCCGCCAGAAAGGCCGATGCACACACGTTGGCAGCCAGCATGCATTCTTCGATCACACGGTGCGCGTCGTTGCGTTTCACCGGCACGATGCGTTCGATCTTGCGCTGGTCGTTGAAGATGATCTCGGTTTCGGTGGTCTCGAAATCAATCGCGCCGCGTTTGGCGCGCGCCTTCACCAACTTGCCGAAGAGCGTGTAAAGATGTCTCAGTTGCGGCAACAGCTTGCGTTGCTCGGGCGTCCCGGCGGTATTGTCCGCCAGCATCGCCGCGACCAAGGTATAGGTCAACCGCGCCTGCGAGCGCATCACGGCTTCGTGAAACGAATAATCCGTAATGACACCCTGCGCGTTGACCTTCATGTCGCAGGCCATGCACAGCCGGTCCACTTCGGGATTAATCGAACACAAGCCATTCGATAAATGCTCCGGCAACATGGGAATAACCTGGCGCGGAAAATACACCGAATTGCCGCGCGCCTTCGCCTCGACATCCAGCGCGTCGCCGGGCTTGACGTAAAAGCTCACATCGGCAATCGCCACGATCAGGCGGAATTCTCCGCGGCCGCCACCGCTGACTGGCTCGCAATACACCGCGTCATCGAAATCGCGCGCGGTTTCGCCGTCGATGGTAACCAGCGGCAGGCCGCGCAAATCGAGACGGCCCTGGTAATCTCTCGCCGTGACCACCGGCGCGTATTGCAGCGCCAACTTTTCGACCTCGGGCGGGAATACATGCGGCAGCGAGTGCTTGCGCAACGCGATTTCGATTTCCATGCCCGGATCGCCATAGTCGCCGAGCACTTCCACCACGCGCGCCACCGGCTGGCTGTGCCGCGCGGGTTGTGCAATCAGTTCAACGCTCACCACTTGCCCGGCCCTGGCGTTGCCAGTTTGATCCGGCGGAACGAGAAATTCCTGGCTGATGCGTTTGTCTTCGGCCACCACGAAAAACACGCCATGGCGGTTCTGCAGGCGGCCAACATGATGCGTTTTCGCGCGCTCCAGAATTTCCGCGATTTTTCCCTCGGGGCGGCCACGTCGATCCATACCAGAAATACGCGCCATGACACGGTCGCCGTGCAACACCTTGCGCATTTCATCGGGACCGAGAAATAGATCCGGCCCCGGATTTTCGCCCTTTGCGTCACGCACCAGGAAACCGAAGCCGTCCGGATGCCCTTGCACGCGTCCCGCGACCAGATCGAGCTTTTCGACGATGCAGATCGCTTCGCGGCGGTTGCGCATGATTTGGCCTTCGCGTTCCATCGCAGCCAGACGACGCGTGAACGACCGCGCTTCATCATCATGAATATCGAGCAGCGCCGACAACTCCTGCTCCGACACTGGTACGCCCTGCTTTTTCAAGGTCGCCAGAATAAACTCGCGGCTGGGCAGCGGATTTTCGTAACGCAGCACCTCGCGCTCGTAAAATGGGTCGCGCTGGTTGCGCGCGGTGTTAGATGCGATCGGCAACGGGCGCTCGCCATCGACAGGATGGAGCATACCTTGAGGCGCGGCTGCCGAAAGATTCCGGGGAGTTCGCGGCGAGCGCGCGGGACGCGGTTCACGCGCCACTCGCGCGGCGCGGGACGTTCGGCCATCGGGTTGCTTGACCGTGGCCTTGGTGCCCGTGGTTGCCTTGGTGCCCTTAATAGATCTGACGGCAGTGGCGCCTTCCATGCCGCCGATCTTTTTTTTCGGTTTCGCCGCGTGCGCGCTGCGTTTTTTGGACAGGGTAGATGTGTTTTCTTTTTTACGTGTTTTCATTTGAATAATTCAGGGCGTTCGGATAGAATCGCGGCCTGCTTTCCATTGTTACATTGGCCCAGGTGGCGGAATTGGTAGACGCACCAGCTTCAGGTGCTGGCGGGTAATACCGTGGGGGTTCGAGTCCCTTCCTGGGCACCAGTAGAACCAGAACTGTACTAGAGAAAAGCGATGTGCGACAAATGCGGAACGATGAAAATCGCTCCGCATTTTTCATTTTGCGTATCTCAAACAGTACGAATCGCGCGAACTGCGTAAGCTGCGCAAGGCATGCGAAAAGTACCTTGCGAGCGTCCCGAGCCGTTCAGTGGGGGCTTCAATCCACAAACGGATGCCGCCGCACAATGGTCTGCTCTCGATCCGGGCCGGTGGACACGATGTCGATCGGCACACCGCATACTTCCTGCATGCGGTTCAAATAGTTTTGCGCCGCCTTGGGCAATTTTTCAAATTGCGTAATACCGACCGTACTCTCGCTCCAGCCGGGCATGTCTTCGTACACCGGCTCACACTGCGCCAGCAGCTCCGCGCCGAACGGCAGGATGTCGCAAGCTACGCCATTCATTTTATAGCCCACGCCCAGCTGCACGCGCTCCATGCCATCCATCACATCGAGCTTCATCATACACAGCCCCGACACGCCGTTGATCTGGATCGCGCGCTTGAGCGCCGCGCCGTCGAACCAGCCGCAGCGGCGCGGCCGGCCAGTGGTGGCGCCAAATTCATTGCCACGCTTCGCAAGATACGCGCCGCGCTCATCATGGAGTTCCGTGGGAAACGGCCCGGAGCCCACGCGCGTGGTGTAAGCCTTGGTGATGCCCAGCACATAATGTAAATTTTGCGGGCCTATGCCCGAGCCCGCCGCCGCCGCGCCCGCCACGCAGTTGCTGGATGTCACATACGGATAGGTACCGTGATCGATATCCAGCAAGGTGCCCTGTGCGCCCTCAAACAACAGGCTCTTGCCGGACTTGCTCGCCTCGAACAACAGTCGCGGCACATCGGCGACCATGGGCTTGAGGCGGCTGGCATATCCCAGTGCTTCATCGAGTGATTGCTGGTAATCGACGGTTTCAGCCTTGAGATAGTTTTTCAGCACGAAGTTGTGATAGTCGAGCACTTCGCGCAGCTTGCCGACAAAACGGTCGGGATACAGCAAATCCTGCACGCGAATGCCGCGGCGCGCCACCTTGTCTTCATAGGCCGGTCCGATACCTCTGCCGGTCGTGCCGATCTTGCCAGCGCCCTTGGCGGCTTCGCGCGCACGATCCAGCGCGACATGGTGCGGCATGATCACCGGACACGCTTCGCTGATGGCGAGGCGCGACGCCACGCTCACGCCCATTTTTTCGAGTGTATCGATTTCTTCGAAGAGCGCTTGCGGTGACAGCACCACGCCATTGCCGATGTAAACCGCGACTTTGTCACGCAAAATGCCCGACGGAATGAGATGCAGCACGGTCTTCTTGCCGCCGATCACCAGCGTATGGCCGGCATTGTGCCCGCCTTGAAAACGCACGACGCCCTGCGCGTGATCGGTGAGCCAATCCACGATCTTGCCCTTGCCTTCGTCGCCCCATTGCGCGCCCACGACTACTACGTTCTTCGACATGCCCGATGCGCCTTAAGTGGTATCAAAATTAGTATCAAAATACCTGTTTAAAAACATATTCTTACAATTAACCAGCCATTAGCCAGCGCTCAAAACTTTACCACGCGCCATACGCCCGCACGGCGCGTGAGTTGCCGGTCGCATCCCAATTCACGGCGTGTGCTGGCGTGTCCCGGTAAATCAACGATGACCACTTCGCCACTGGCGCGCAATGCCGTGATGCGTTTTTGTAATGCCGCGTCAGCAGGTTTATAGGGGGCCAGCACGCCGGCCTTGGCGCCGCCGTTGGGACGCGCCGACGCAAGCTCGCGCAAATCCATGCTGAAGCCCGTCGCCGCGCGTGCGCGTCCAAACGCCTTGCCCACTTCGTCATAGCGCCCGCCGCGCGCCAGCGCGTTGCTCCAACCTTGCGCATAGGCCGCGAACACCACACCGCTGTGATAATGATAGCCGCGCAATTCCGCCAGATCGAAACGGATTTTCGCGACATCCCCCAATGCATCCGACAGGCGCTTCAAATCGCGCAGCGCATGGCGAATTTCGGGATACCGCGGCAAGCGCTTGGCCGCGGCCACCAACACATCACGCCCGCCATAAAGATCGGGCAGCGCCGCCAGCGCCTCGCGCGTGGTCTTGTCCAGCCTTGCGGTTAATGCACGCAGCGCCGGCACGTCCTTGAGTTGCATGGCGCGGAACAGATCCGACTCCAGCGCCACCGCGATCCTTGCCCTGCGCACCAGCGCACGAAATATCGCCACATGCCCCAGATCCAGATGTGCCTCGCCGATACCCGACGCCGCCATCGCCTGCATCATCAGGCGCTGCACCTCGATATCGCTTTCCACCCCTTTGTGGCCATAAATCTCGGCACCAATTTGCAACGGCTCGCGCGTGCGATTCATATCCGATGGCACTGTATGCAACACACTGCCGGCATAACACAGCCGGGTCAGCCCGGCACGGTTCAACAGATGCGCATCGATGCGCGCGACCTGCGGCGTGATGTCGGCACGCACCCCGAGCATGCGACCGGAGAGCTGATCGACCAGCTTGAAGGTACGCAAATCCAGATCATGCCCGGTGCCGGTCAACAATGAATCGACGTATTCCAGCAGCGGAGGCATCACCAGTTGATAACCATGTCCCGCAAACAAATCCAGGATTGCACGGCGCAAGCGCTCGATACGCACGGCCTCGACGGGCAGGATGTCTTCAACGTATTCGGGTAATAACCAGGTGCGCATGACGTCGTTCAGTTTCGAGCAAAATAAAGCATCAGCAGCCCGACCAGCATCGAGGTCAATCCAATGAAACGGATTTGTCCATCGCTCATTTCAGTCAATCGGCGGAAGGTTTCGCGCCATACACCTGGCGCGAGAAAGGGCAGGATGCCCTCGAACACCAGCATCAGGGCAACCGCGGTGAGCAGCAGTTGTTGGCTCATGTCGGGATCAAGGGTCGTGGAACGGACTCGGAACCGCGCGCGCTACTTGCCCGCCCGTCCGCCAGACTTGAAATATTTGAAGAACTCGGAATTCGGATCCAGCACCAGCACGTCGCCTTTGTTCTTGAAGCCGGCTTTGTAGGCATCGAGGCTACGATAAAAATTGTAGAACTCGGGGCTTTGCTCGTAGGCCTTGGCATAAATGGCCGACGCCTTCGCATCGCCTTCGCCCTTGATCTTCTGCGCATCGCGATAGGCCTCGGCGATGATGATTGCCCGTTGCTTGTCGGCCTCGGCGCGCAGTTTTTCGGATTCCGCGGAACCCGTGGAACGCAACTCGTTGGCCACGCGAGTACGCTCTGCGACCATGCGTTGGTAAACCGATTCCGTCACACCCTCCGGCAGGTCAACGCGCTTCAGGCGCACGTCGAGCACCTCAATGCCGATCTTGCTGGCGTCTTCGCTGGCTTTTTTTCGCATCAAATCCATGATCTTGTCGCGTTCGCCCGATACCACATCATGCACCGTGCGACGGCCGAATTCCGCGCGCAACCCTTCATTGATGGTTTGCAGCAAACGCGTCTGTGCCTGTGATTCTCCCGTGCCACCACTGCCGCTTACGATACTGGCGAAGTACTGGCGCACATCGGCAATACGCCACTTGATAAACAAATCCACCTGCACGTTTTTCTTTTCCGAGGTCAGGAAAAGCTGGGGCTCCGGCGTATCGATGGTCAGAATACGCACATCAAATTCGCGCACGTTATCCAGAAACGGCACCTTGAAATAGAGCCCCGGCTCTTTCTTGATGCTAACCACCTCACCCAACCGGAACACGATGGCGTTCTTGCGCTGGTCGACTATAAACATCGACATGGTCGACACGATCAGTGCGCCCGCTACGCAATAGAGCAGCGCGGAGATACCCTTGTTCATGGCCGTTGCTCCCGGTCACGCGAGCGGAAAGCTTCGCGGCTGCGTGCCGTCGATGGATCCGCAGGCGTTGTAACCGCCGGAGCGGGCGGCGCCGTACTCGCAGCCGCCGTGGCGGCAGAATCCGTACCGCCGCTCAGGTGCATGATTTTATCCAACGGCAAATACAACAAGTTATTACCGCCCTTTTCCACTACGATCTTGGTGGTGTTGCTCATGATCTGCTGCATGGCGTCGAGATAAAGCCGGTCTCGCGTAACCTGCGGCGCTTTCTTGTACTCGACCACGATCTGGTTAAAGCGTTCGGCATCACCCATGGCCTCCTGCTCCACGCGCTGACTATGCCCCTCCGCTTCCTGCATCAGTCGAGCCGCCATACCCTTGGCCTTCGGCAACACATCATTGGCGTAGGCTTGACCTTCATTTTTCTGGCGCTCGCGATCTTGTCCGGCCTTGACCGCATCTTCAAACGCCGCCTGCACTTTCTCGGGCGGCTGCGCATTCTGCATATTGAGCTTCTGCACTTCAATGCCTGTTTTGTAACGATCCAAAATGGTTTGCATCAATTTGTGCACCCGCGCCTGCACATCGGCACGGCCCTGCTGCACCACGTGATCCATCGTGCTCTTGCCCACCACTTCGCGAATCGCCGTTTCCGCCGCCTGTAACACGGTCTCGTCCGGCGAGCGATTTTCGAACACATAGTCGCGCGGGCTTTTGACAACCCACTGCACGGCAAACTGGACATCGACGATGTTTTCGTCGTCCGTCAGCATCAGCGATTCCTTAAGCACTTTGCTCTTGACGTTGTTGCGATAACCGACCTCGACACTGCGCACCTGCGATACGTTAACAATTTGGCGGGACTCAACCGGGTACGGCATATGCCAGCGCAAACCCGGCAGGGTGATTTCAGAAAATTTGCCAAAGCGCACGACCACGCCGTTTTGACCTTCATTCACGATGTAAAACCCGCTGGCAATCCAGATACCCAGCACCAGCGCGCCCAGCACCAAGGCGCCGCCGCCAAGATGTTTGGGGCCCATCGGCGCACCCGACTCGCTACCCGGACGACCGCCGCCCTTGCCAAATATTCCGCCGAATTTTTTCTGGAAATTCCGCCACACTTCATCCAGATCGGGCGGCCCCTGATTGCTGCCGCTTGGCCGCTTGCCCCATTGCGGGTCGTTCAGCGACATCAGTGCGTTCAGCGCGCGCGCGGCACCGTTACGCAAAATACGTAGCGGATATCCAAAGGTATACACTAAACCTGCCATGGAAAAATTTCCGGATAGTTGGTGTTGCTGATGATACTCACGCACGGCCCGATGCCCATCTCTCGTTCAAGCACATCAAGCGAGCGCGACTCGGCTGGCGTCACTGCGACTGGCGTCAAACGTGGTCTCGGCAATATGCCCCAGGGCATTCCTCAATAAATCAAGACCTTGCCCGCTTTGGGCGCTAATCCAAGCCCTAGTAATGTTACCACAATCGTCGCCTTCAACCCGTGGCGCAAAGGCCGTCAAATCGATCTTGTTATAGACCAAAACCTGCGGAATGGCATCGGCGCCGATTTCCTTCAAGACCACATTCACTGCGTCGATTTGCGCATCGCGATCCGGGCTGCTGGCATCGACGACATGCAGCAACAAATCAGCATGCACCGTCTCTTCAAGCGTCGCGCGGAACGCGGCAACCAGCGTATGCGGCAAGTGGCGTATGAATCCGACGGTATCCGACAACACCACACCGGCGGCAGAACCGGTGTGCAGCTTGCGCGTGGTGGTGTCCAGCGTAGCAAACAACTGATCGGCGGCATACACGCCAGCCCTCGTCAGCGTGTTGAACAGCGTGGATTTTCCCGCATTGGTGTAACCCACCAGCGACACCGACAACACGTGCGCCCGATTGCGCGAGCGGCGCTGCAC
>DHVE01000084.1:20155-57380 GCA_002412495.1 Betaproteobacteria bacterium UBA5216 | reverse complement strand
CCCGCAGTGATATCACTGCGGGGTCGCGCACCCGCGCGTCGTCATACTGCGTCACGCCGCCATCGGCATCCAGCAACGCCACTGCTGCGGTGTGAAACACGCTGAACTTGGATTGCATTCCAGATTCTGGCACGCGCACACCCGCGATAGACATGGCGTAAGGCGACAGTTTCAGTTCGATACTATCTACGTTGGCGGCAGTGGGCGCTGTGCCCGTGCCGCGCGCAGCCAGATGTATTTCGCGCATAGCATCGACAATCGGGTGCAACACCGCCGCACTGGCATAGGGTTTGTAGCCGTTGCGGGTGATTTCCCATTGCACGCCCAGATCGCTTACCAGCCGCTCCGGCACGGAGGTATCGCTGTAAATTTTGCTGAAGCCTTGTTTTCCTTCAATCACATCCAGTGCGCTATCGAAGCCCTCTTGCGCGAGCAGGCCGGACAATAGTCCGCCGGACGCGGCCTTGCCAGCATGCAGGTATTTGCACATGGTACCGCGATTCTGCTGCAGGCCGGCGGCCTGTGTGGCGGCAATACCCAAGGCGTGGTTCAGCCGTCGCTCGTCGAGGCGCAGTGCCACGCCGGTGGCCACGCCCGCTGCCAGACAGCCCAGCGTTCCGGTCAAATGCCATCCACCATCATGATGGCGCGGCGCGGCCTGACCGCAGCGTATGCCGGCCTCGAATCCGCAAATATAACCCGTGAGGAAATCACGGCCACTCAATTGCTGCGCTTCCGCCAGGGCCAGCAACGCGCCTAGCACGGGTGAACTGGTGTGCAGAATGGTGCCGCCCAGATGCGTGTCGTCGAAGTCAAGCACGTGGCCCATGTAACCATTGGCCGTCGATGCCTCCATGATGCCGAGCTTTTTCTGATTGCCGAAAACCGTAGCGACCGGTTGGCCGGAAAAACGCGTCAGCACTTTCAGAAGTGGCTGTAACGAAGGATGATCGCTCCCCGCCAGCGCACAACCGATCCAGTCGAGCAGGCCACGCCGCGCCGCGCGCCGCACGTCCGACGGAAAGTCTTCGGCGCGGCGCTCCGCGAGAAATTTGCACAGGGTGGCCGTCGCGCCAGGAGCAGGCATGGCTGGGATCATTTGTAATAGGGAAGGCTCATTTGACAATAGATCGGATAGCGGCGTCAAACCGGCGGACAGAGGTGCATTCGTCACACATTCGTGCCCTATGAAACATTCTGCGTTGACACACGGCAGGTCGTGTTTTATAAGTTTTCCCACGGGTAGCGTGAGTGCAACCGAAATCAGGTCACGGCCGCTATCCGAATTTTCAAGCGGCTTTCCACACAGGAATCGACATGGCGAGAAATCCATTCCGGATGCGGTGGCGCCTCTACATGACGGCGGCGCTTTTGTTCAGCGGCACGACGATAGCGCAGACCTATCCGAACCGGCCCGTGCGCCTGGTGCTGGGCTATCCGCCCGGCGGTGGCATCGATGTGTCCGCACGAATATTGGCGCCACGGCTGTCGGATTTTTTTGGCCAGCAATTTGTGGTGGACAACCGTCCGGGCGCCAGCGGCAATATCGGCGCCGATATCGTCGCCCGAGCCACGCCCGATGGTTATACGCTACTGATGATGACCTTGAGCCATGCGGTCGGGGCGGGTCTCTACAAGAACCTGCCGTTTCATCCCGCTGATTCCTTTGCGGGCGTTTCTCTAACTGGCGCAACCACGCTGGTGTTGCTGGGGCATCCGGGTTCCCCCGCGAAGACGCTCAAGGAGTTGATCGCACTGGCCAAGGTGAAACCCGGTCAACTGAGTTTTGGGTCGTCTGGCGTGGGAGGATCACCACATCTGGCCGGCGAGTTGCTCAAGCTGCAAGCCGGTATCGACATTGTGCATGCGCCGTATAAAGGCACCGGGCTGGCCTTGTCTGATTTGATCGGCGGACACATACCCCTGCTGATGTCGGCGCTGCCCGGCGCCGCGCCGCACATCCGCAGCGGGAGGGCGCGCGCGCTGGGCGTTTCTACCGCGCGGCGCGCCAAATCGATGCCGGATGTTCCCACGATCTCAGAAGGCGGCGTGCCGGGCTACGACGTGAACCATTGGTTTGGCGCACTGGCCCCTGCCAAGACAGACCGCAAGATACTCGATCAACTGCACGCAGCGCTGGTAAAAATCATGCGCGCGAATGAGGTGGTGGTTGCACTGGATAAAGCAGGTACCGATGTGGCAACGCAATCGCCGCGCGAGTTTGATACGTATCTGCGCAGCGAGATTGCGCGCTGGAGCAAAGTTATACGCGAGGCGGGCATCACCACGCAATGACGCTGATCGCCTGCGCGGACACCGCAGTACGAAAAGATGGTTGTGCTGCGCATCGTGAGCAACGTGAAAGTTTGACGCGCTCTGTCCAGCTACATTACATTCAACGCGGTTCTTCATCACGGAGCAGGCGCATGAACACGATGTCAGACAAATCGGCGTTACGGGCCGCGCATACGCTGCCCAATCCGTGCGGCGCCCATGTACTGGCACGCGCGTTAAAGCGCCACGGCGTCGAGGTGCTGTTTGGGCAAAGCCTGCCTTCCGCGCTACATCTGGTGATTCCTGAATTCGGCATGCGGCAATTCGCGTATCGTACCGAGAACGCTGGCGCCGCGATGGCCGACGGTTACGCGCGCGCGTCGCAAAAGGTTGCCGTGGTCACGGCGCAGAACGGCCCGGCGGCGGCCTTGCTCGCACCGGGATTGGCCGAGGCCTTCAAGGCCTCAGTGCCCAACGTCGCCATCGTGCAGGATGTGCGGCGCACGCAAACCGACAAGAACGCGTTTCAGGAACTCGATCACTTTGATATTTTTCGAGGCTGCGCCAAGTGGGTAAAGCGAGTCAGCGAACTGTCACGCATCGAAGACTACGTGGACATGGCGTTCACCGCGGCGGCGAGCAGCCGGCCGGGCCCGGTGGTGCTGCTGTTTCCGCAGGATTTGCTGCTCGAAGCCGCGAAAACAGCCAGTGGCGGGCAGCGCCGTGCGTCACTGGGTGTGTATCCGCTTGATCGCAGCATGGCAGATCCGGCCCGCATCGAGGAAGCGGCGCGCTTGCTGGCGCAGGCCGAGCACCCGCTGATCGTTGCGGGCGGCGGCGTGCATCTCTCTGCCGCGCACGAGGCGATGGCGTCTTTGCAGGAAATCGCAAGTCTGCCGGTGGCCACCACCAGCATGGGCAAGGGCGCGGTGGCGGAAACGCACGCACTGTCGCTGGGTGTGATCGGTTATTTCATGGGCACGCGCGGCATGGCGCGGCATATGCGCGCGCTGATTGATCGCGCGGATTGCGTGCTGTTTGTCGGAGATCGTACTAACCAGAACGGCACGGATTCGTGGAACCTGTTTCCCAAAAACGCGCGTTACATTCATATCGACATTGATGCACAGGAAGTCGGGCGCAATTACGAAGCATTGCGTCTGGTGGGAGATGCGAAATTGACGCTGAGCGCGTTAAGCGAAGCGATAGCGGGGTGTGATTTGAGCAAGCGCCTCGAGACGCGCGGTGAAGTGGAACAAGAAATCGCGGCCGGTAAAAAAGCCTTTCAGGCCGAGGCCCATGCCATGCTGAACTCGGAAGCCATGCCTATACGGCCAGAGCGCCTGATGAACGATCTGCAAAGCGTGATGACGCCGAACACGCAAATTGTCACCGATGCGAGCTATTCGTCCATCTGGGCGATGAACTATCTCACCGCCAGCTACGCCGGGCAGCGCTTTCTGACCGGACGCGGCCTAGCAGGTTTGGGCTGGGGTTTTCCTGCCGCGTTGGGCGCAAAAGTTGCACATCCGTCACGCGAAGTCATTTGCATTACCGGCGATGGTGCCTTCGCGCACATGTGGGGCGAGCTCGAAACCGCGGTGCGCATGAAAACCAAGGTAATAATAATTGTTATGAATAATCAAATACTTGGATATCAGTGGCATGCCGAAGACGTGATGTACGGTAGCCACACAGACGCCTGCCAGTTCGCCCCGGTGGATCACGCCGCAATTGCGCGTGCGTGCGGCTGTGAGGGCGCGCGGGTCGAGCGGCCTACTGAGTTCAAGCCCGCGTTGGAGCGCGCAATGCGGTCCACGATGACGACTGTGATTGATGTGATGATCGATCCGCAGGCTTATCCGCCGATTACGCTGTATGAAGGCAAGATCGCGTAATTCGCGGACACTTACGCAGGGCGAGGTGGTTGTGTGCGTACCGGCACGACAGCGCTCGCACTGCACGCCTGTGGTACCGATATCCCTTCAGCAGATTTTGCTAATATAATTTGTATGTGCAGTAGGTTCACGCAATATGCACACCGGAACCGTAATGACGCTAATGTGTGCTCGTGGAGGGATCATGCGGCAGATTAAACGACTGATACTGGCATTGCTTGCTGTCACGGTGTATGCGAGCGGCGCATGGGCAGCGGGCACGCCGAAGTCAGGCCTTGCAATGGACGACTTGACGTCCCATGCCTTGGAAAAGCGTCAGACGCTCAGTGCGCTGCGCAAGCAGGTGATCAGTGATCGCGCCAAATGGCCGAAAGGCGATGTGCCCACGCTCGATTTCACTAAGGCCACGGGTAACGCCGTTATCGTACATGCGGAGAGCGGTCAACTGAAGAATCCCTTGTCGTCACTGACGAACGCAGTGCCATTCAAGCTTTTTCATATCGAGGACGATCCTTATCGGCTTGCCTTGGCCGCGCGAGGCATCGGCCTTGCCAAGGGAGAAGACAAGTCGAAGTACCAATCAGAGCGCCACCGGCCGGCGCTGGAACAGTTGGTTCGCGCGAAGTACGTGCTTTTCGTCGTCGGCGAATTAGACGAACCCAAGGTCGATGTGACCGTGAAGTCATTCAAACCCGGCAAGTTCGAGGGGGATGGCATTCTTTATGAGATTGAAACGAAAAAGCCAGTGGGCGGCTTTGCGATCGAAGCGCGGAACAGCGCCAAGATCACCACGCGCACCGGCAATTACACGGGGCAGGCCCTGGATGCCGTGATGCACGATTTCGAGAACAATGCGCGCGAGGCGCTGTGGAAGGGAATTAAGACCCGCTTCCCCTCGGCGAAACTGCCTACGATCGTATATCTTGATTCAAAGGAATAGTGCCGCGCGTACCGAACTGGTGTCGATGATGAAATTCTGTTTAATCCGGGCAGGCGTTGTTGCTTGCATGGTGCTTACCTCATGCAGCTCGTCCGAGCTGGGAATCCCGGTTGAATTTTCAAAAGCCTGCACGGTGGCAAACGAGAAAAAAATCGTTGAAGTCGGCGGATACCTGAGTACCGGCAGAAGCGTTTTCTGTTCGAATCGCGGCGGCAGAATGGAATGCGCTTATAAGCTCACGGAAGCGCCGGGCGCTGAAAAAAGTATCACCGCAGATATCGAGCAGGGCGCGCGCGCAAATCAGGCTGAAAAACTGAAAAGCGGCTATAAACGCGAGGACATCAAGATTCGCGACAACAACGGCAATACCATCGACCTCACCAAAAAAGTCAAGGTAACGGGCAAGATGAGCGTGACACCGGATCTGACCGTGTGCCTGATCCAGGTTACCAGGATCGAACAATAATCGGCTTGCGCGACGGCAAGAGCGCGTATTACTCGACGGCGACCTCCCGCAGCGCCCCTGCCAAGGTTCCCACCAGTTCGTCGATCTGCGCCTTGCTGACAATCAACGGCGGCGACAGCGCAATGATGTCGCCGGTGGTGCGGATCAGCACGCCTTTTTCGAAACATTTCAGATAGGTCTTGAACGCGCGCTCGGCGGGTTTCCCCGGCTTGGGTTCGAGTTCGATACCGGCGACCATGCCGATGTTGCGAATGTCGATGACGTTGGGCATTTCGCGAAGGGCGTGTACGGCTTGCTCGAAGTAGGGCGCGAGTTCACGGGCGCGGGCGAACAGGTTTTCTTCCTCGTACAGATCAAGCGTGGCTTCTGCGGCGGACGTGGCGAGCGGATGGCCAGAGTAGGTGTAGCCGTGGAATAGCTCTACTGTGTCCGGTGGCGCGTTGTTGACTACGGTTTCGTAAATGCCCTTGCGCACCGCCACCGCGCCCATCGGCACCATGGCGTTGGTGATGCCCTTGGCCATGGTGATGATGTCAGGTGTCACGCCAAAAGTCTCGGCGGCGAAGGCATAACCGGTGCGGCCAAAGCCGGTAATCACCTCGTCGAAGATCAGCAGTAGATTGTGTTTGTCGCAAATCTCGCGCAGGCGTTTGAGATAACCCTTGGGCGGCACCAATACACCGGCTGAACCGGCCATCGGCTCGACGATGACGGCAGCGATATTCGAAGCATCGTGCAATGCAATGATGCGGGTTTCGAGGTCATCGGCCAGGTGCGCGCCCCAATTCGGTTCACCGCGCGTGAAGGCGTTTTCGGCGAGGTTGTGAGTGTGGGGAAGGTGATCCACGCGAGGCAGCATGCTGCCATACATCTTGCGGTTGGCGGGCATGCCTCCAACGGAGATGCCGCCGAAACCCACGCCGTGGTAACCGCGTTCGCGGCCAATGAATACATTGCGGTGGCCTTCGCCTCGCGTGCGGTGATAGGCCAGCGCAATTTTCAGTGCGGTGTCCACCGCCTCTGAGCCGGAGTTACAGAAAAACACGTGATCCAGATCGCCGGGCAGCATTTGGGCTATACGTGTCGCCACGCGGAACGATCCGGGGTGGCCCATCTGAAACGCCGGCGAGTAATCCATTGTCGCGGCCTGCTTCTGCACGGCCTCGACAATTTTTGTGCGGCAGTGGCCGGCATTCGTGCACCACAGGCCGGACGTGCCGTCGAGTACTTTGCGGCCATCGTCGGTGACGTAATGCATGTCCTTGGCGCCCACCATCATGCGCGGCGCAGCCTTGAAAGCGCGGTTGGCGGTGAAGGGCATCCAGTGGGCTTCGAGAGACAGGTCGTTGGGGGGCATGATGATGCTCACAGTTAGATGGATGCCGTTATTTTACCCCGGACAAATCGGGGACGCTCCTTTCGCCATCGTGGAATCGGCTAGAATTGACGGCATCCGATAATCGCAACATCGCAGGGAAGGGTAGCAATGGCGCAGGCCAACAACGAGCGTAACCATAGCGACAGTATCAGCGAAAGAATCGAAGTGCGTGACGGCATGCGCGTGCATTGGGATGCGCCCATTCCCGCCAGTGATGGGCTCGTCCTGCGCTGTGATGTTTTCCGTCCGGTGCAGGAAGGCCGCTATCCGGTGATACTTACCTACGGCCCCTACGCCAAAGGCCTTGCATTTCAGGAAGGCAATGCGGGCAACTGGAACCTGCTGGTCAAGTTGCATCCGGATGTGCTCGAGGGCTCTAGCAACCTGTATCAGAGTTGGGAATTGGTGGATCCCGAAAAATGGGTCCCCGACAACTACGTGTGCGTGCGCGTCGATTCGCGCGGCACCGGGCATTCGCCGGGGCTCATCGATTTCTGGTCGCCGCGCGAGACGCAGGATCTGTATGACTGCATTGAATGGTGCGCAGCGCAGCCATGGTGCAGCGGCAAGGTGGGGCTGAACGGCATTTCTTACTATGCGATGAACGCGTGGCAGGTCGCGTGCCTGGAGCCGCCGCATCTCACCGCCATTTGCGCGTGGGAAGGCGCTGGCGATTTTTATCGTGACGCCACGCGTCACGGCGGCATCATGAGCATGTTTCTGACCGACTGGGTGCCGCGCGCCATCAAGCGCGCACAGTTCGGCGTGGGAGAACGCAGTTTGCGTAGTCGCGCAACGGGCGATCTTATCGCCGGCCCGCCGACGCTGCCGGAAGAGGTACTTGCAAAAAATCGCATCGATATCACGCAGTGGGTCCTCGATCATCCGTTTGATGATGCGGAGCATCGTGCGCATTCGCCGGACTGGAGCAAAGTGAAAGTGCCGTTCTTGTCAGCGGCGAACTGGGGCGGCATGGGCCTGCACACGCGCGGCAACTTCGAGGGTTTTATGCATGCCCCCGCCCAACAAAAATGGCTGGAAGCGCACGGCGGCGGGCACTGGGAAAGTTTTTACACGAAATACGGTGAGACATTACAGAAGAAATTCTTTGGCCATTTCCTGAAAGGCGAAAACACAGGCTGGGACAACCAACCGCGGGTGCTGCTGCAAGTGCGCCACCCGGACCGTTTTGTCGAGCGCGCGGAAAACGAATGGCCGCTCGCGCGCACGCAATGGACGAAGTATTACCTGAATCCCGAAGATTCGAGTCTTTCAACCGTGGCGCCTTCCGTCGATACCAAGATCGCTTATGCCGCCATGGGAGATGGCTTGTTATTCCTCACACCGCCGTTTGAAGCAGAAACTGAATTTACCGGCCCGGTTGCCGCCAAATTGTTTGTGTCGTCGAGCACCCGCGACGCAGATATATTTTTGGTGCTGCGTTTGTTTGCGCCGGATGGTAGCGAGGTGACCTATCGTGGCTCGAATGATCCGCGCGTGCCGATCGGCATCGGGTGGCTTCGCGCCTCGCATCGCAAGCTGGATGCCGCGAAGAGCCTGCCTTACCGGCCGTGGCACACGCATGACGAAGCGCAGCCGCTCGCACCGAACGTGCCCGTTGAGCTCGATGTCGAAATCTGGCCGACGTGCATTGTGGTTCCTGTGGGCTACCGGCTGGGCCTTGCGGTGCGCGGCAAGGATTTCGCGCATCCGGGGCCCAAAGTCGAAATTCCCGGCGTGATGTACTCGCTGACTGGCGTGGGGCCGTTTCTGCACACGCATCCGCAAGATCGTCCGCCGGAAATTTTTGGTGGCACGAACACATTGCATTTCGATGCGCAGCGCAAGCCGTATGTGCTGCTGCCGGTCATTCCGGCTCGGTGATTACATGTAACTAATTGTTTTTATTAGTAATTTATGCCAACACTACCGCGCCTTCCGATTCGTATCTTCCTCAGCGCGTTAGCGCTTGTCGCCACGGCAAGCCTTGTCGACGCGCAGGATTATCCGCAGCGCCCCATCCGCATGATCGTGCCGTTTCCGGCCGGCAGTGCGCCCGATTCCATCGCGCGCATCGTCACCCTGCACATGCAGCAAACGCTCGGACAAAACATCGTGATCGACAACCGGCCCGGCGCACAAAGCATCATCGGCGCGGTGGAAGCCACGCGCAGCGCCCCCGATGGCTACACGCTGCTGGCCGGCAGCAACACCGCGATGGCGGCGAATGTCAGTCTGTTCAAAAAGTTGCCTTACGATCCGGTGAAGGATTTTGATACGGTGGGGCGCTTCATCACATCGGCGTTGATGTTGGTGGTCCGCGCGGATTTCCCCGCGCGGAATTTGTCCGAGTTTGTCGCGCATGCGAAAGCACGCCCTGGACAATTGTCTGCGGCCTACGCCTCGGCGGGCATGCAAGTCGGGCTTGCGGAATTGAAAGTGCGCGCGGGGATTACGGTGGTGGAAGTGCCGTACAAGGGCGTGCCGCAGGCGGTAACCGACATCATCGGCGGCCAGATCGCTTTTACCTTCGCGGATTCGGCGGTGGCGATCACGCAAGCGCAGGGTGGCAAGGTTCGGGCGCTGGCGGTTACCACGGCGAAACGTTCGACGTTGGTACCGGACATACCCTCGATGGCGGAAGAAATCCCCGGCTTCGATATCAGTGTGTGGAACGGTTTATTTGCGCGCGCGGGCATGCCCAAGGCGGTTATTGCAAGGCTGAACGAGGCCGCCAACAAGGCTGTTGCCTCGCCCGATGTAATCGCCAAGTTGAGAGCGCTGGGTCAGGAACCGGGGCCGATGACACCCGAGGAATTCCGCGCGTTTCAGATTGCTGAAATCAAGAAGTGGGCAGCGCAAATCAAGGCAGCCGGCATACAGCCGGAATAAGCGTGTCTGTAAACTCGCGCAAGCGCATCGTTGTTTTCTCGGGACCAACCGCGACGGTGCAAAACACCGTGCCGCTGGTGACCAGCAACAAGGCGCGTGAGAAATACGGCCTGCCGCTGCTTACCCATGCCGACGGCACGCCCTTGCGATTCGACGCACTGCGTCCGCAGCAGCTTGCCGCGCCGGTTACCGTATACGTGCGCCAGTTCAGTGCGCATCCACTGGAGCGCGACGCGGCGGAGTTGTATGCGCCACCGGATGGTTATATGGGCGTCGATGGGAAATTCACCCGTGAGCGCCGCGCGGCGTCCGACGAGCCGGTGTATGAAGTGACGTTGAAGCCGGAAGACGGGGTGTATCTGTTGCCGTATATGGCACGGCAGGCGGATGGCAAGGCGTGGGAGGACGACATGGCGTATGCGGGCGCGCCCGAGCAGTTGGCGCGTCAGCCGTTTTATCCGGATGCATCGCGTCTGTTCGAGGAAATCGACCGCCTGGGTTTGGGCGAGACCAGCGGCCTGAATAACCTGCTGGCGTCGCGTGCGGACTATGATTTTGTGCGTGTCGTGCCGTCCGGCGGCTACAAGAAGGGCCTGGCCGCAGGCGAACGCAGCGACTTGGGTGACGCAGACATCGCGCCCGAACGCTTGGGCCATGATTTTTTCAACTACCGGCCGTTTCATCTGTGGCGCGATCCGCCGCGCGCGATGATGGCGCGCGTGGTCAATCTAGTGCAGGCGGCGATGGACAGCGGACGTTACGCCGGCGGCATCTGGCTGGAAGGCAGCCCCAATCTCGAAGAAATGCTGATGTGGATGAACTTGCTGATCGACACCGCACTGCCGATCTGCGGCAATTCATCGCAGCGTCCGCACGGCAGCCTCGCCAACGACGGTGATCGCAACATCGTCGATTCAGTGAACTGGATATTGTCCGATGCGTGGCGGGATGAGCGCGGTGACAATGCCGCTGGTGTTGTCGCGATCCTCGATCAGTTGATTATCGCGGCGCGCGAGGTGCAAAAAGCCGATGCGCGCCCCGGCGGCTACACTGCGACCGGCGGGCACGGCGGCATCATCGGAAGCATGGGCCATCCACCCGGCGGGCCGGTGATGACGTATGTGCCTGGTCGGCGGCACACCCATTGTTCCGCCGTCAATCTGCGCAAGCTGCCGCACAGTGTCACCGGCGTGCGGCGCGTTAATGGCGTCATCACGCCAGTGCCGGTGCGTGTCAAGGATGAGAGCGGCTGGTTGTTGCCCGACGCACTGCCTGAAGTACGTTTTGCAAGAACCGCACGCTATTTGCCCGCCAGCACGGATATCGGCAGCGCGGGCGAAGTCGAGATCCTCGCGCGCATCGCGCACAACCTCGCGCACGCGCCGCTGGCCGGATTTGTCGCTGAAGGGCAGGCAGGCAACGCCAAGGTGGTACGGCCGATTGACGCGGCGCTGATAGAGGCCACGTTCTGCGGCATGCCGGTGGTTCGTGTGGGACGCGGCAACGCCGAGGGCATGATTCCCCGAAGCCGTGACGGGCTGACTATCGGCGGCAGCAATCTCACCGCGAATAAGGCACGTTTGCTGCTGATGGCGTGTCTGCTAAAACTGGGCGCGTTGCCGCCCGCGGCTGACTACACAAAACCCACGGCGTCAGAGGTCGCGGCTGTCAGAGAAAAGATTGCCGCCTATCAGGCGATATTTGATACGCATTGATTCTTGCGCGGCTGACTTATAATCAAGCTTATGCCCAGACACATCGCCTGTTTGACCTTCGACTTCGACGCCATGTCGGGATTTATCTCGCGCGGCATGACTTCGCCATCGCCGATTTCACGTGGTGAGTTTGGCGCGAATGTGGGCGCGCCGCGAATTCTGGATTTGCTGAAGAAATACGACGTGCCGAGCAGTTGGTATATCCCGGGTCACACCCTCGAAACCTACCTGGATCAATGCAAACGGGTATCCGACGCCGGGCACGAGATCGGCCACCACGGGTGGACGCATGTGCCGCCCGCGGCCATGACTCGCGAGCAGGAGGAAGCCGGGCTGGTGCGGGCCAATGAGCAGATCAAAAAACTCACTGGCACCTACGCGAAGGGCTACCGTTCACCGTCTTGGGATTTAAGCCCGCACTCGGTGGAATTACTGCTGAAGCACAAGTTCACGTACGACAGTAGCATGATGGGCGACGACTACACGCCGTATCGCGTGCGCCTGGGCGATGTGATTGAGCTCGAAAAGCCCGCCGTTTTCGGCAAACCGACGAAGCTGATTGAAATGCCGGTCAGTTGGTCGCTCGACGATTACCCGCATTTTGAATTCGTGCGCACCAACACCACGATCCTGCCGGGCAATATGAACGCACATCACGTGTTACAGAACTGGAGCGATGATTTCACGTATCTGCGCGACCATCTCGACTGGGGCATCATCACTTATACATTTCATCCGTTCGTGATTGGTCGCGGACATCGCATGATTGTGCTGGAGAAACTCATACGCACGCTGAAAGATGGCGGTGCGGTGTTCATGCGCCTGGGCGATGCGGCGGCAGAATTTGAACAGCGTGCGACGGACGCATAATAATATCAATAAAAACAAATACTTAAGATATTTCATCGGTGATGCTTGCATGCACGCCCGGGTGCTGCTGAATGTATTGCTTGGTGTGCTGCTGAGTATGGTGGCGAGCGCGCTGCCGGTGACGCCCACCGCTACCGCGAGCGACACGATCACAGTCGGTTCCAAGCGTTTTACGGAATCCTACATTCTCGGGGAAATTGCCGCTCAGCGCATTCAGGCCGAGGCTCCCGGCGCGAGGGCCGTGCATCGACAAGGTTTGGGCAATACCGCCATTCTGTTTGCCGCGCTAAAGAGCGGCGCGATTGATGTCTATCCCGATTACACCGGCACGCTGGCGTTTGAGCTGCTGGGCTTAAAGCAGGTGCCGCCGCTGGCGGAACTGAATACGCTGCTCGAAGTGCACGGACTGGCGGCTGGCGTGCCCTTGGGGTTCGGCAATTCCTATGCGCTGGCGATGTCGCAGCGGCGCGCTGCGGAACTGGCCATACATTCCATGGGTGATCTGCAACGCCAAAGCGCTTTGCGCTATGGCCTGTCGCAGGAATTTTTGCACCGTAAGGACGGGTGGCCCGCGCTCAGTGCGACTTACACATTAAGTGCGCAGCCCATCGGGCTGGACCACGGGCTGGCTTACGATGCGATCAAGGGCGGAACGGTGGACGTAATCGATGTTTACACCACCGATGCCAAGCTCGCGCGGCATGGCCTGCGGTTGCTCATCGACGATCGCAAGTTTTTTCCACCCTATGAGGCGGTGCTGGTCTATCGCAAGGATTTGCCGCTTCGACATCCGGCGGCGTTCCGCGCGTTGCAAACGCTGGAGCATCGTATCGGCGGCGAGGCCATGATCCATATGAACGCGGCAGCCGAACTCGATGGGCAGTCGTTTGCAAACGTGGCGGCGAATTTTCTGGCTCAGGCAGCGGGAAAGGCGGGGGAAGCCTCAACTGCGGCCCCGGCGGCGAAACCCGGCTGGCTGGCACTGCTATTCGCGGCGGATTTCTGGCGGCTGACGGCGGAACACTGTCTGCTGGTGTTCGGCGCGTTGGCGCTGAGCACGGGGCTGGGTGTGCCATTGGGCGTTTGGGCGGCGCGTTCAAGTCGCGCCCATCCGTGGATTGTGGGCGTGGTAGGGGTGCTGCAAACCATCCCTGCGCTGGCGTTGCTGGCGTTCCTGATTGCCGCAATGGGCAGCATCGGCATGGCGCCGGCCGTGGGCGCATTGTTCCTGTATGGCTTGCTGCCGATTGTGCGTAGCACCGAGACCGGGCTGGCCGGTATCGCGCGAGGCATGCTGCAGGCCGGCAGCGCACTTGGGCTGCGGCCGGGCGCGGTGTTGCGTTTGATCGAGGTGCCCCTGGCGCTACCTTCCGTTCTGGCGGGCATCAAGACGTCGGCCGTGATCAACGTCGGCACGGCGACCATTGCCGCTTTTGTCGGCGCGGGTGGCTACGGCGAACGCATTGTGGCGGGCTTGGCGGTCAACGACCACCGGATGATGCTGGCGGGCGCCGTCCCGGCGGCGCTGCTGGCACTGCTGATTCAGTGGATTTTCGAACGAGTAGAACGCCGTTTTCTATCTTATGGACTCCATGCGCGCTAACGGCGTTTATCTTGGCCCGGTTTGTGCGATGGCGCGAACCAATTTAGCGCTTTCGTGTCAATGCCGTATCGCGGATTTCTCGCGTGAATTTTCGCGCGGCGGGCGCGTGCCGGGGTGGCGGGTTGGGTATACTGCCAGCTTCGCAATTCGGCACATTGTCCGGCCTGGACAACAAAGAAAACAGGGACGGGATTCATGAGTGACCGCGAAATCGACCAGTTGCTGGTCGAACGCGCGCAGCGTGGAGAGAAGCATGCGTTCGAGTTGCTGGTTACGAAGTACCAACGCAAGCTGATTCGCTTGCTGTCCCGTTTTATCCGGGACAGCAGCGAAGTGGAAGATGTGGCGCAGGAAGCATTTATTAAAGCGTATCGCGCGTTGCCGAATTTTCGCGGCGACAGCGCGTTTTATACGTGGCTGTACCGTATCGGCATCAATACCGCCAAGAATTACCTGGTGGCGAGTGGGCGGCGGGCGCCGACGTCCACCGGGATGGATGCGGAGGAAGCCGAGGATTTGGGTGAGACCGAGTTGTTGCAGGATGTGAATACGCCGGAGAATCAGATGATGAGCCGGCAAGTGGCGGAGACGGTGAACCAAACGTTGGAGAAATTGCCTGAAGAATTGCGCACGGCCATAACGCTGCGCGAGATGGAAGGCTTGAGTTATGAAGAAATTGCTTCGATCATGAATTGCCCGATAGGCACCGTGCGCTCGCGGATTTTCCGGGCGCGGGAGGCGATTTCAGTGCAGCTCAAACCGATGCTGGATTCCAGTAAAGACAGGAGATGGTGAGATGCAAGGCGTAGAAAGCGTATCGACGTTGATGGATGGTGAACTGGATGCCGACGATGCGGCGCGGGAAATCGCGCGCTTCAAGCAAGACGCCGCCCGCCGCGATGCCTGGGGCACATACCACGCGATTGGCGACGCGCTGCGCGGAGATCATGCCGGCACGAACCTTTCGTCTGATTTCTCCAAGCGATTCAGCGAGCGGCTAGCGCAAGAGCCCACGGTACTTGCGCCTCGCGTGCGCGCACCTCGAACCTTGCAAACCTGGGCATTGTCAGCGGCGGCGTCGGTTGCGGCGGTCGCGGCGGTAGGTTGGGTTTCGATGAGCATGTTGAATCCCGACGGCACGACCGGCACGATAGCCAAGTTGCCCGCTGCAACACAGGCTCCGGCGACCGTGGCTACCCTTGCACCGGACGCCCCGCAAGCACCGGGGGCAACGATTGCCACGGCGCCTGTCGCGCCATTGCAGCCGGCCGGGCCCGCGCTAGTGGAACCGCTGGCCACTGCGCCAGAACATGTACAAGAGTATCTGCTGGCGCATCAGGGCGTATCGCCGAGTACCGCAATGCAGGGCGTGACGCCTTATATCCGCACGGTTTCCTCGGTGGGCAACGAACCCGGATTGCGCTGATTAAAAATATGAAATACGGGTTGGCCGTCGCGGCGGCAGTAGCAACATGGACAATGGGGGCAACGGCGGTGACGGCGCAGGAAAGCAGCACGCCTTCTGCGCTCGACTGGCTCAAGAAAATCGCGGATTCCTCGCGCACCGTGAGCTATTCGGGCACCTTCGCCTACCAGCACGGCAAACGTGTCGAAACGTCGCGGGTGGTGCATTACGTAAACCCCGCTGGCGGCGTGTTCGAAAAGCTCGAAACACTGGACGGCCCCCCTCGCGAAGTGGTGCGCGCCAATGATCATGTAACGGCTTACCTGCCCGACGCACGGGTGGTACTAGTTGAACGCCGCAGCACGCGCCATCTGCCCATCATGCTGCCGGACAATCTGTCGGATCTCACCACGCACTACGACGTGAAACTACAGGAGATTGATCGCGTCGGTGGTTTTCAATGCCAATGGGTAGGCGTCTCGCCCAAAGACAAATTGCGCTATGGCCGGAAGTTCTGCGCCGAACTTCAGTCCGGTTTGCCGCTGCGTTCGCAGGTCTACAACGAACGTTCCGAAGTGATTGAATCTTTTCGTTTTTCTCAGTTGTCGCTGGGGGGCGAATTCAGCCGTGAGCAGGTGACGTCCAAGTACGAGGCGCGCGCGCGCGCGCAGCACTGGCGCGTGGATCATTCCGCTTTGAATGTCGTGGAACAGGCGGCGGACACCGGCTGGACGGTACATCATCTGCCTGTGGGTTTTCGCAAACTGATGGAAGTCAAGCGCACGATTGTCGGGCGCCCCGTGGCCATGCCGCATTTGGTGTATTCCGATGGCCTGACCGCAATATCAGTATTCATCGAGCCGAAATCGCGCGAGTCCGGGGCCAAGCCCTTGATTAGCCAAGGCGCGGTCCATATTTACAAGCGCACGAGTGGTGACTTTGTGGTGACGGTTTTGGGCGAGGCGCCGGCGGCAACCATCATGCAGATTGCAAACGCCATGGAAGCAAAGCAAGTGGCGCCCAAATAAAATATTGAGCGTGTCTATTGTTTGTCGTTACAGGTGACTTCATGATCAGAAAAGCATTATTGGTTATCTGCCTGCTGCTCCCGTTGCCACTGATGGCGCAATTGCCGGATTTCACGGAGCTGGTTGAAAAGCAGGGGCCCGCCGTGGTCAATATCAGTACCACGCAGGGTGGCGCTCGCAGTCCGCTCGCACAACAATTGCCTAATTTGCCGGAAGACGATCCCTTTTTTGAATTCTTCCGGCGCTTCACGCCGAATCCCGGCGCACCGCGCGAATTTCAATCGCAGTCGCTGGGATCGGGCTTCATTATTAATGCCGATGGTTATATTCTGACCAACGCGCACGTGGTGCAGTCCGCGGATGAGATCACGGTACGCTTGACTGACAAGCGCGAGTTCAAGGCCAAGGTGATAGGCTCCGACCGGCGTACCGATGTCGCGCTGATCAAGATCGACGCGACCGGATTGCCTGTGGTCAAGTTTGGCGATCCTGCCAAGCTCAAGGTAGGCGAGTGGGTGGTGGCCATCGGCTCGCCGTTTGGTTTTGATAACACCGTCACCAAGGGCATTGTCAGCGCCAAGGGCCGGTCATTGCCACAAGAGAATTTCGTGCCGTTTATCCAGACCGACGTGGCGGTGAATCCCGGCAACTCCGGCGGCCCGCTCTTTAATATGCGCGGCGAAGTGGTGGGCATCAATTCCCAGATATACAGCCGCACCGGCGGGTTCATGGGGCTGTCGTTTGCGATTCCCATTGACGTCGCAAACGATATCGCGCAGCAGTTGCGTACCTCGGGCAAGATAACTCGCGGTCGCATCGGCGTGGTCATACAGCCGGTTACCAAGGAGCTGGCGGACGGTTTTGGCTTGCCGAAACCGCAAGGTGCGCTGGTCAACTCAGTAGAGAAAGGCGGCCCGGCGGATAAGGCTGGCATAGAAGCGGGCGATGTGATTTTGCGCTTCGACGGTAAACCCATCGGCGCATCGGACGATTTGCCGCGCATCGTGGGTGCCACGCGACCGGGTACCAAGTCCACCGTGCAGGTCTGGCGCAACAAGGCTCCCCGTGACTTGCCGGTGGTGGTGGCGGAATTGCCGGATGACGCACGCGGTGCGCGCGGCGGGCGGGGACAAAAGCCGCCAGCGGCAACGCCGAATGTTTACGGCATGGCGTTGTCTGATTTGACGGATGCGCAACGCAGGGAGCTCAAGGTGGAAAGCGGCGTGCTGGTTGGCGAAGTGCAGGGCGCGGCGGCTCGCGCGGGCATGCGCCGTGGCGACGTGATACTGGCGGTAAACAATCAGGACGTCAAAACCGTCGATCAATTCAACCAGATCATGGCGCAATTCGAGAAAGGACGCATCGTTGCCATGCTGGTTCGGCGCGGCGCCAATTCTCTGTACGTGCCGTTCCGGCTTGATGCCGGCAATTGACGCGGCGGCACGCCCAGAACTGATTGTATACGGGCGCGGTTATTGTCATCTTTGCGACGACATGATCGCAGCCCTGCGGCGCATGCAGGACCGCTTTTCATTCGACCTGAGTATCATTGATGTCGATTCCGATGCAGCGCTGGAAACGCAATTTGGCGAAAAAGTTCCGGTGCTGATGTGCGGCGATCGCGAACTCTGCCACTATTTCCTGGATGAGCCGGTTGTTACTGCGTTTTTGTCGGAATTACGATAAAATACAAATGTTTACGTAATCAAGGGCGCCTCGAATCCTGCGAGCGCCCTTTTGTCTATTTGTAGTCTAACAATGCAGAACATCCGCAATTTTTCCATCATCGCCCACATCGATCACGGTAAATCGACGCTAGCGGATCGCATCATTCAGTTGTGCGGCGGTCTTTCCGAGCGCGAGATGGAAGCCCAAGTGCTCGACTCGATGGATCTGGAGCGTGAGCGCGGCATCACCATCAAGGCGCAAACGGCGGCGTTGACCTACAAGGCACGCAATGGGCAGACGTACCAGCTAAACCTTATCGACACGCCGGGACACGTCGATTTTTCGTATGAAGTCTCGCGCTCCCTGTCGGCGTGCGAGGGCGCATTGCTGGTGGTCGATGCATCACAGGGGGTTGAAGCGCAAACGGTGGCCAACTGCTATACCGCCATCGAACTGGGCGTCGAGGTGGTGCCAGTACTGAACAAAATGGATTTGCCGCAGTCCGATCCGGCGCGCGTGATCACCGAGATCGAAGATATTATTGGCATACCTGCAAAAGACGCGGTCAAGGTCAGCGCCAAGTCCGGCGAAGGCGTGGCGGATGTATTGGAAGCCATGATCGAACGCGTGCCTGCGCCGAAGGGCAATCCGGCGGGGCCGTTGAAGGCGCTGATCATCGATTCGTGGTTCGATAATTACGTGGGCGTGGTCATGCTGGTGCGGGTGGTCGACGGAGAATTAAAACCCAAAGACCGCTTACTGCTGATGGCTGCCAAGGCCAACTACACGTGCGAGCAGGTGGGCGTGTTTACCCCCAAATCACGCGCGCGCGAAAGTCTTTCGGCGGGCGAGGTGGGATTCGTGATCGCCGGAATCAAAGTGCTGGATGCCGCGAAGGTGGGCGATACGATTACGCTAGCCGATAATCCGGCGACGGCGGCATTGCCCGGGTTCAAGGAAATTCAACCGCAGGTGTTCGCCGGCCTTTACCCCGTGGAGTCAAACGAATATGACGGGCTGCGCGATGCATTGGAAAAACTGCACCTGAACGATTCCTCGCTGCGTTATGAACCGGAATCCTCGACCGCCTTGGGATTTGGCTTTCGCTGCGGATTCCTGGGGCTGCTGCACATGGATATCGTGCAAGAGCGACTGGAGCGCGAATATGGTGTTTCACTCATCACCACTGCGCCCACCGTGGTGTACCAGGTCTTGCTGGCCGATGGTTCGGTGATTGAAATTGAAAACCCGTCCAAGCTGCCGGACGCATCAACGGTGGAGGAAATCCGCGAGCCCATCATCAAGGCGTCGATACTCGTGCCGCAGGAATATGTGGGCGTGGTCATTACACTGTGCATCCAGAAACGCGGTGTGCAAAAAAACATGCAATATCTGGGTCGGCAGGTGATGCTGACCTATGAATTGCCGCTCAACGAAGTGGTGATGGATTTTTTCGACAAACTCAAATCCGTCTCGCGGGGATACGCATCGCTGGATTATGATTTCCTCGAGTACCGCGCGGGTGACATGGTCAAGTTGGACATCCTGATCAACGGCGAACGCGTCGACGCGCTTTCGCTGATTGTACATCGGGAAAATTCGCAATACCGCGGGCGCGACCTGGTGACGCGCATGCGCGGGCTGATTCCACGCCAGATGTTCGACATTGCCGTGCAAGCGGCGATAGGATCACATATTATTGCGCGCGAGACAGTGAAGGCATTGCGCAAGAACGTGCTTGCCAAGTGCTACGGCGGCGACATATCGCGAAAGAGAAAGCTGCTTGAAAAACAAAAAGCCGGCAAGAAACGCATGAAACAGGTGGGCAGCGTGGAGATACCGCAGGAAGCTTTTCTGGCGATTTTGCAAGTTGATAAATGATGAACAGCGCTGGAAGGTCGCGGAACTAAAATGAATTTTCCACTGATCATGTTTGTGTTGTTGGTGATAACCGGTGTCGTGTGGCTGGTGGAGATTTATTTTCTGCGGCCTCGGCGCGAAGCGGCCGCCGCCGCCGCCGTGTCGGCGCTGGAAGCTCGTGCCGGCGCTCCGTCGGAATCTTCCGACGCGGAAGCACTCGAGAGAGCACGGAAGGATGTCTCCGAATCACACTTGCGGCAACCTTGGTGGGTCGAATACGCGGTCAGTTTTTTCCCGGTGATATTGATCGTGTTTTTGCTGCGGTCATTTCTGGTGGAACCGTTCAAGATACCGTCCGGCTCCATGTTGCCGACGCTGTTGATCGGCGATTTCATCCTGGTAAATAAATATACCTACGGCGTGCGCATTCCGATCATCAATAAAAAGATTGCGGATGTAAATCAGCCACAGCGCGGCGACGTTATGGTGTTCCGCTATCCAGAAAATCCCTCACAGGACTACATCAAGCGTGTCGTTGGGACGCCGGGCGATGTAGTTATTTACCGGGATAAGCGGCTGACCATCAACGGCACCGAAGTAAAAACGTCCCGAGATGGCGAATACAATTACGTCGAAGGCGGTCTGAATTTCACGGCGGCAGAGCGCTATTGGGAAGAATTGGGGGCCAGCCGGCACGCGATCCTGACACAGACGGACATGCCCACCGTGCATGTGAGTGGCGTCAATGCCTTCCCGCATCGCGAGAATTGTGCCTACAATGATGCTGGATTTACCTGCACGGTGCCGCCAGGGCACTATTTTATGATGGGTGATAACCGGGATCGCAGTAGCGACAGCCGTTATTGGGGATTTGTTCCGGATGAAAACATTGTTGGTAAGGCGTTTCTGATCTGGTTCAATTTCGAGGAATTTAAACGCATAGGGTCATCGATTAACTGAGAACAAGGGGACATCATGTTAAAGCAGAAAGGACTTACGTTATCCGGATTCATGACTTGGGCGATTATTTTCGGCTTCGCAGCATTGCTGGGGTTCAAGCTGGGACCTGTTTATCTTGAAGAGTTTACGATCAAGAAGCACTTGTCGGGAATTGCCAAGGATCCTTCTTTTTCGACTGGGAATCGCGCTGATATCGAGCGCGCGTTCGGCAATAAGACCATCGTTGAAAAAGTAGAATCGATCAGTGCAAAGGACATCGTGATCAACAAGGTCGGCAATGGCATTCAACTGAGCGCGCAGTATACGACGTGCGTGCCGTTGGTTTTTAATATTAGCGCCTGCATGGAGTTCCATCCCAGCACGGAGTGATAAAGCCGGATCCAAAAATCAATGAGTCTCGATGTGCTGCAGCAAATTTTGGGATATCGATTTGTCGATGCAAATTTGCTGCGGCGTGCCTTGACCCACCGAAGCTACGGTTCAGATCACAACGAACGTCTCGAGTTTCTTGGCGACAGTGTCGTCAACTGCGTCATTGCACAGGCTTTGTATCAGAAATTTCCAGAGCTTCCCGAAGGCGAGCTGTCACGGTTACGGGCCAGTTTGGTAAGTGAACCGGCACTGGCTGCCATCGCGGAGCAGATTCACTTGGGATCTTCGCTGCGACTCGGCGAAGGTGAATTAAAAAGCGGTGGAGAGCGTCGCCCGTCGATACTGGCGGATGCGCTGGAAGCGATTATTGGAGCGGCCTGTGTGGACGGCGGATTCATGGCTGCCCAGCAAGCGGTGCACCACGTGTTCCATTCTCAGCTTGAATCCATCGATCCCGCGACTTCCGGGAAAGACGCCAAAACGCGGTTGCAGGAATACATACAGGGAAAACACTTGCCACTGCCCAGTTATAACGTCGTTTCCATTCACGGTGAAGCGCACGATCAACGATTTGAGGTGGAATGCCTCATTGCCGCGCTGAATATTCGCAGTCAGGGCGCCGGCACCAGCCGCCGCCGTGCGGAGCAGGCCGCGGCCCAGCTGGCCTACGAACAGGCCATGCGGCAATGACGGCCCCTTTCGAAACCGTGCATCGCAGCGGATACGTCGCAATCGTCGGCAGACCCAATGCCGGAAAGTCAACGCTGCTTAACGCCCTGATCGGGCAAAAGATCAGCATCACCTCGCGCCGGCCGCAAACCACGCGTCAAAACATTGCCGGCATACTGACGAGCCTGGATGCACAGTTGGTGTTTTTGGATACGCCGGGCTTCCAGACGCAATACCGTACCGGCCTTACCAAGGCGATGGATCGCGGCATCAAGAATGCATTGTCGGAGGCGCACGTTGTTTTGTGGCTCATTGATGTCACCGCCAACGTGCACAAGGACGATGAACTATTTGCCCGTCTGAAAGACGCGGCCGCGTTGGTCATCGCAATCAACAAAATCGACAGAATTGACAACAAAAACAAACTTTTGGAGCATATTCAGGCACTGGATGCCGAGTACCATCCGAAGGCCGTGGTGCCGATATCGGCGCAGAACAGGCTGCAACTGGACACGCTGATCGAGGCGCTGACGCCGCTATTGCCACGACAGGAGTTTTTGTACCCTGAAGACAACGTGACCACTGCCAGCGTGCGTGGCTTGGCCGCCGAAATGATCCGTGAAAAACTGTTTCGCCAGCTGGGGCAGGAACTGCCGTATTCCACGGCGGTGGAAATTGAAACCTTCGAGGAGAAACCCGCGTTAACTCGCATACGCGCCGTGATACTGGTCGATAAGCCTGGTCAAAAGGCGATCGTGATCGGCAAGGGCGGGGAAAAGCTGAAAGAGATCGGCACCGCAGCGCGGCTGGATATCGAAAAACTGGTCGGCGGCAAGGTCTTCCTTGAACTGTGGGTCAAGGTCAAGCAGTCATGGGCGGACGACCGCCGCACGCTGGACCGCCTGGGACTTTCCTGATCGCGAGCGGCACCGTGCGCGTGCAATGACTCCGGCTAAAAGCACACGGCACAAGGAGCAGCCGGGCTATGTGCTGCACAGTTATCCGTATCAGGAAACCAGCCTGATCGTCGAAATTTTCACGCGTGAATTTGGCCGTGTCGGCATGGTCGCCAAAGGCGCGAAGCGGCCGCATTCGCCATTGCGTAGCGTGCTGATGCCATTTCATGCACTCACGCTGGATTGGTCGGGAAAATCGGAGCTAAAAACGCTGCGTACCGCTGAATGGCGTGGCGCTTTTCGTTTGCTCAAGGGCCGCGCGCTGATCTGCGGATTCTACTTGAATGAATTGTTGCTGAAGCTGTTGCACCGCGATGACCCGCACGACGGATTATTCGACATCTATGAGCAAACGCTGAAATCACTGCTGGATGGCGGCCAACATGCGGTTGTGCTTCGGTGTTTTGAAAAGCGGCTGCTGAGTGAACTGGGTTATGCGTTGATACTGGATCACGATGCCGAAACACAGCGCCCGCTGGAGGCCAACCGGCGATATCAATACCTCATCGATCGCGGCCCGGTACCTCTGGATACGCACGGCGAAGGGGGCGGAAGCGGGTTAGAATTGCTAGGGCAAACCTTGATCGATATGCATCACGACCAATACACTTCGGCGGTTACGCTGCAACAAAGCAAGAGCCTGATGCGCATGCTGATTGGCCATTATCTGGGACATCAAACGCTGCACAGCCGTCAATTACTGATTGACTTGCAGGGCTTATAGGACGCCGATGAACATCCCGGAGACGCGCCTGAGCGTCAATCTGAATAAGGTCGCCTTGCTGCGCAATTCCCGCGCGTTAGGCATCCCCAGCGTAGTGCGGGCCGGCGTGATCGCGCTGGAGGCGGGTGCCCGCGGGCTGACGGTACACCCGCGTCCGGACGAACGTCATATACGCCCGCACGATGTTTACGACTTGGCCGACCTGGTACGCGCGCATCCGCACGTGGAATACAACATCGAAGGCAACCCGTTTGAAAACATGCTGGCGTATGCGCACAAAGTGCGCCCGCATCAATGCACGCTGGTGCCCGATGACCCCACTCAATTTACGTCGGACCACGGATGGGATTTGGTGAGGGACGGGCAACGGTTGCGTCCGGTGATCGCCGAGTTGAAATCGCTGGGGATACGCGTCAGCTTGTTCATGGATGCCGTGGCGGAAAACATGGCACGCGCCGTTGACGTCGGGGCTGACTGCGTGGAGTTATATACGGAACCCTACGCCAAGGCTTTTTCGACGCCCGAGCAGCGTGAAGTCATTGCACAATTTGCGCGCGCTGCTGCAGCCGCGCGGCAGGCTGGACTGACGGTGAATGCAGGGCATGATTTGAATCAGGGTAATCTGACCGCGTTTATTGCTGCCGTCAAACCCGTGGCAGAAGTTTCGATCGGTCACGCGCTGATTGCCGACGCACTGGAATCCGGATTGACCGCGACGGTGCGTGCGTATATGGGAGCCATAGCGCGCGGTAACGCTGCAACGGAGGGTGCATGATATTTGGAATCGGTGTCGATCTGGTGGAAACGCCGAGGATCGAGCGATTGTTGCGTCAGTACGGAGAACGTTTCGCACGGCGCGTGCTGACGGATCTCGAATGGCCGGGCTATCAACGCACGAACAAGCCGGTTTTGTTCGTGGCGAACCGGTTCGCGGCCAAGGAAGCGTTTTCCAAAGCCATGGGAACGGGCTTTCGCTATCCGGTTACGCTGCAAAACATCAGCGTCGTGCAAAACAGGGCCGGCAAACCCGGCTACGTATTAAGCGACGCACTAAGCACGGTGATGCAGCAGCATGAAATTGCCAGCCATCACCTCACCATCAGCGACGAGAAGTCCATGGCTTGCGCGGTCGCCATACTGGAAAAATGAATAAAAACATGAGCTTACATATGCGCTTGGGGCCCGTGATGCTGGATGTGGCGGGCACCGCGCTCACCGATGACGATCGCAAACGACTGACGCATCCGCTCACGGGTGGCGTGATCTTGTTCGCGCGAAACTTTCAGTCGCCACAACAGCTCATGGCGCTGACCGACGAAATTCACGCGTTGCGCACGCCGGCGTTACTGATCGCGGTGGATCACGAAGGCGGGCGCGTGCAGCGGTTCCGCGACGGATTTACCGCGATCCCTGCAATGCGCGAGTTGGGCATGTCCTGGGAAAAGAACGCCACTCAAGCGAAGCTGCTCGCACAGGACACCGGCTATGTGCTGGCAACTGAATTGCGCGCTCACGGGGTTGATCTAACATTCGCACCGGTGCTGGATGTGGATTTCAAACGCAGCAGCGTTATCGGCGATCGCGCTTTTCACGCTGATCCAGAAATCATCGCGCCGTTGGCGCAAGCGCTGGTACACGGTTTGAATCTCGGCGGCATGTCGTCGGTGGGAAAGCATTTCCCCGGGCATGGACACGTGCGCGCCGACTCGCATCACGAAGTGCCGGTGGATGATCGTTCGTATGTCGACATCGAGCAGTGCGATTTGATCCCGTTCCGGCGGCTGATCGGCTCGGGACTGGGCGCGGTGATGCCAGCGCATGTGATCTATCCTCGGGTCGATGCGGAGCCGGCGGGGTTTTCCGCCAAATGGTTAAAGCAGATTCTGCGCAAACAGCTTGAGTTCGATGGCGTGATTTTCAGCGACGATTTGTCGATGGAGGGCGCCAAAGCGGGCGCGGGCGCGGGAGGGGTGGTTGCGCGTGCCAACGCCGCACTCGGCGCGGGTTGCGACATGGTGCTGGTTTGTAACGATGCAGGCGCGGCTGACGAGCTGTTGGCCGGGCTCGATTACCACATGCCTGCAGTTGGACAAGTGCGGCTGGCAAGCATGCGCGGGCGTGGTCCAACGCATGGCATGGCGGCATTGCGCTCAACTGCGGAATACCAGCGAGCATTGTCCGCCGTGCATAGCATCGGCAAGCGTGAAGGCGATTTGTTTGCGTAGCGCCCGCGATGCGACGGGCAAGCCATGAGCGCGGCGAATTCGAAATTGCTTGCGTGCCGCCAGTGCGGTCGTCTCGCCGGCTTTCTGGCGCAGGTGCGCAGGGATCATCCCGGCTACCATGCACGCCCCGTACTGCCGTTCGGCGTTGCCGCGCCCAAATTATTGATCGTCGGACTGGCCCCCGGCATGCACGGCGCGAATCGCACCGGGCGTCCGTTCACGGGAGATACGGCCGGGATACTTCTTTATAAAACGCTTTATACTCATGGACTTGCAAACCAACCCGAAGGTGCGGATCCCAACGATGGTTTGAAGTTGCAACATTGCCGGATCACCAATGCCGTAAAGTGCTTGCCACCGGAAAATAAACCGTTACCGGCTGAAATAAGACAGTGCAATGCGTATTTGCGCGCCGAAATTGCAGCGCTGCCCAAGTCGGCTGTCTTGTTCGCGCTGGGCAATGTTTCACACCAAGCCATTTTACGGGCACTGGACTTGAAGCTAAAGGATTACCCTTTTGAACATGGTGCTGTTCACGAACTGCCCGAGGGCCGCGCGCTGTTCGACAGCTACCATTGCAGCCGCTACAACACCAACACGCGCCGGCTCACGCCGGAAATGTTCGATGCCGTGGTGGCGGCGATAGCGCGCCGCATTCTATAAGCGATCAATGCGCATGGGCGACGTGGAACCCAACGCAAAAGTTGCAACAGCGGCAGCAGCAGAGGCCGGATCCTTGGCGGCGATACTGGCCGGCCTGCCGCATTTGCCGGGCGTTTACCGCATGCTCGATAAGAGCGGCGGGGTGCTGTATGTCGGCAAGGCGATAGATCTGAAGAAACGCGTCGCTTCGTATTTCCAGAAGCCCGCGGGATTGTCGCCACGCATACAGCTTATGGTGGCGCAGGTAGTGACGCTGGAAACCACTGTAACGCGCTCCGAAAGCGAGGCGTTGCTGCTTGAAAGCAACCTGATCAAGACGCTGAGTCCGCGCTACAACATTTTATTCAGGGACGACAAGTCCTATCCGTATCTCGTTATCAGCGGGCACCCGATACCGCGCCTCGGATTTCATCGCGGCACGCTGGACAAACGCAATCAGTACTTCGGCCCCTTTCCCGGCGCCGGATCGGTACGTGAAAGCATCCAATTGCTGCAAAAAGTATTTCGCCTGCGCAACTGCGAAGACTCGGTGTTCGCAAACCGCTCGCGCCCGTGCCTGATGCATCAAATCCGGCGCTGCACCGCGCCGTGTGTCGGCAACATTTCGGAAGACGACTATGCGCGCGATGTACGCAGCGCGGCATTGTTTTTGTCGGGCAAGGAAGACGAGGTCATCGAAAATCTGATTGCCCGCATGCAGGCGGTGTCTGAAGCACAGGATTATGAAGCAGCGGCCCTGCATCGCGATCAGGTGTCGGCCTTGCGCGCCGTGCGTGAAAAACAATACGTCAGCGATGTGGCGGGGCGCGACGCCGATGTAATTGCCTGCGCGCGCGAGGGCGGCGTCACGTGCGTCAATTTGGTGATGATACGCGGTGGTCGGCATTTGGGGGATCACAATCACTATCCACGGCACGCCGATGCGGCGGATGAAGAGCAGGTTATCGCCGCTTTTATCGGTCAGCATTACCAGCAGCACGGCGTACCGCCATTGATACTGGCACGTCCGTTGCGCGATGCGCATGAAATCAGCGTGCTGGAAGGCATGCTTGCCGAGCATGCGGGACACAAGGTGCAAATCGTCACGCGTCCCGCCGGACCGCGCCGCGTGTGGCTGGAAATGGCGGAAAAAAATGCGCGCTTCGGCGCGGCACACACCGCCAGCCTGCACGCCAATCAAGAGGCTAGGCTGGCCGCGCTGCAACAGGCGCTGGGGCTGCCAGAAACGGCACAGCGATTTGAATGCTTTGACATTAGCCACACCATGGGCGAGGCCACCGTGGCATCTTGTGTGGTGTATGACCAATCCGCGATGCAAAAGAGCGACTACCGACGATTCAACATCACCACGCCGGTGGCGGGCGACGACTACGGCGCCATGCGTGAAGTATTGCAGCGGCGCTATCGCCGGCTTGTCACCGGAGAGGGCAAGATGCCCGACGTTATATTGATTGACGGCGGCAAGGGCCAGTTGGGCATCGCACGCGAGGTCATCAGCGAACTGGGCATCAGCGACGTGACGCTGGTGGGTGTTGCCAAGGGCGAAGACCGCAAGGCCGGTTTGGAAGCCTTATGGATGCCGGGCCGTGACGAGCCTTTTCTGTTGGGGCCCGAACACCCGGGCCTGCACCTGGTGCAACAAATCCGCGACGAGGCGCATCGGTTCGCCATCACGGGACATCGCGCCCGGCGCGGCAAGGTGCGTTCTCAATCCCCGCTGGAAAACATTGCTGGCATTGGCGCCAAGCGGCGGCAACGCTTGCTTGCACATTTTGGTGGACTGCACGGCTTGCAGGCGGCCAGCGTGGACGAACTGGCGAAAATCGAGGGGGTCAGCCGCACACTTGCCGAGAAAATCTATCAAGAACTGCATTGACGCGTTACCATTGCGTTTCACTCCATCGTTTGTTTCATGCCGCTGACACTGCCCACGCTGCTGACCTGGTTACGGATCATCCTGATTCCGTTATTCGTCGGTATTTTCTACTTCGACCATGGCTGGGTGTCGATGGCCAATCAAAATTTGGTAGCCACGATCATTTTCGTCACCGCCGCGGTCACCGATTGGCTGGACGGCTGGCTTGCGCGCCGGTTGAATCAAACGTCGGCGTTTGGTGCCTTTCTTGATCCGGTAGCCGATAAACTCATGGTGGCCGCCGCATTGGTCATACTGGTGCAATTAAATCGCGTGGATGCCGTGATAGCTCTCATCATGATTGGCCGCGAGATTGCCATTTCTGCCTTGCGCGAGTGGATGGCGCAATTGGGTGAGTCCAAGAGCATAGCCGTTTCTTTTTTGGGCAAACTTAAAACCGCCACGCAAATGGTGGCGATTCCGTTGCTGTTGTATCACGACCGCATCGGGGGTTTTGACCCTCAGCAGGCGGGTAATTGGCTGATTTACATTGCCGCCGCTTTGACCTTGATATCCATGGCGTATTACCTGAAAGCCGCCATGCCCGCGATGGGCAGAAAGGGAAAATGATGCGCGATAGTTGCGTTACAACAAGGACTTATTTATAATTACAGACCGATTACGCGGGAATAGCTCAGCTGGTAGAGCGCAACCTTGCCAAGGTTGAGGTCGGGAGTTCGAGCCTCCTTTCCCGCTCCAGCATTTCAGGGGGCACAGCGTCCAACGACTGTGCCCCTTTCAGTTTGATCCTGAGTTTTTACTTAAGTGCCAAGGCAGTTCCCCAGTTTGCGGCGGGGTGGCAGAGTGGTTATGCAGCGGCCTGCAAAGCCGTGTACGCCGGTTCGATTCCGACCCCCGCCTCCAGTATCCGCGGTATCACGATCCTTGCCCGGGTGGTGAAATTGGTAGACACAAGGGACTTAAAATCCCTCGGGCCTAAACAGCCCATACCGGTTCGATTCCGGTTCCGGGCACCACGGTTTCGGCATCACGGTCCATCCCTGTTAGCTTCTACCACCTGACGCGCGGTAAGTCATCGGGCCCCTCGCTAGCGGAGCGCCCCATCGATCGTGACGCCCGTGGCCACCAGTTCTTTTATCTCGGCATCCGCGTAACCAGCCTCGCGCAAAATCTCCACGCTATGTTGTCCGATTTTGGGGGCGGCAAGAAAATTGTCACGCTTGCCGAAGGTACTTTTGTTCGGCAGCTTCATGTTTATGATGGTCCCTTCGGTCGGGTGATTCACCTTTTCAAAAAAATCGACATCGACGAGGTGCGGGTCTTCCATCAACGATTCCAGTGTATGTACCGGCATAGCAGGTACGCCGACCCGATCAAAAATTTCCATCCATTCGGTGGTGGTTTTTTTCTTGAGTTCGACATTACGAATCGCAAAATATTCACTGACGTTCGCAAAACGCGCTGCGATGCTGCAAAAACGCGGATCGGTTTTTAATTCTGGGCGGCCGATGGCGTCAAAAAACGCGAATGCCTGATCGTTGGTGTTGGCGGAAATACTGATCCAGCCATCGCTGGTTTGTTTGGGGCGCGCTTCGGGATCGAACAGCCGAGGATCACCAGTGGAGCCGAGCGGCGGATCAAAGGTTTGGAGATACATGTGCTCTTCGAGAACAAATTTTGCCATGTTCTCGAACATTGGAATCTCGATGGATGCGCCCACGCCTTTGCGTTCCCGGTTAAGAAGCGCCATCAGGATCATCTGCACCGCAATACCGCCCACCGTTCGGTCGGCAACGACAATAGGCACATACCGGGGTTCTCCCGTGGCGCGCTGATGCAATGCCGCCACGCCCGCGCCTCCTTGGATGATAGTGTCGTACGCGGGTTTCTCCCGATAGCGTCCGCCCTGGCCAAAACCAAACAGCCCGCAATAAATAATGCGTGGATTCACCGCGCGCACTTCGTCATACGAGAGTTTCAAACGTGCCATCGCCGATGGACGCACGTTCCATATCAATACGTCCGCGTCCTTGATGAGCCGAAGCAGGGCGTTGTATCCGGCGGGCTTTTTCAGATTCAGCACCACCGATCGCTTGTTGCGGTTCAGGTGAATGAACTTGGACGACATGTTCGCGGTAACCGCCCGGCCCGCGAGACTGCGCGAAACATCGCCTGCCGGCGCTTCCACCTTTATCACGTCGGCACCGTAATCCGCCAACACTTGCGTGGCCAGCGGCCCGACTACGACCGAGCTCAGATCGACAATACGTATTCCTTCCAGCGGTCCGCCAGCCATCTGCGATTGCTCCTTCAGCGTATACGGGGTTACAGGAATTCCGGGGTTACAGGAATTCGGCCGTCGCGGACAACGACAGGGCGCCCGTGTTGTCCAATACCCACATTTTCGCGGACTTGCCATCCGCCGACGGCTCGCCGCAAGTCGTCAGTGGCCGGTTCACAAACAGCGGTCGCACGTTCCGCCAAGCAATCGATTTGTAGACGGGTGGTTTGGGCGCCTGGGTGCGCGCCAGCTCAAACATCAGGATGGTATGCAGGCTGCCCGGCACCACCAAGTCAGGATAACCTTCGACTTGGGTGACGTACGGATGATCAGTATGAATGCGATGCCCGTTGAAGCACAGCGCCGACATGCGAAACAACATGACCGAGTCCGGCGTCATGGTGTTTTTCCATATCGCGTTGCCGGGTGCCGGTTGGGGCGGGGGAGGCGGCGTACCGGGAACGGCTTCGGCGCGATAGGCCACGTCGTGTTCCTCGGTAAGTGACAAGCCGCGCGATGTTGAAAGGTCCACCCGCAGCGTCACGAACACCATCTGCCCACTGCGGCCTTGTTTGATCACGACATCTTTGATGCTGGCATCGCGCCGCACTTCGTCGCCGACGCGAAGGCTGTCGTGAAACGTGATGCGCCGTCCGGCGAACATGCGACGCGGCAAAGGTACCGGCGGCAGAAACTCGCCCCGCGCCGGATGCCCATCCGGCCCCAACTGCGAATGGCGCGCCACCCGCGGAAACAGCAACAAATGCCAGCCGAACGGCAAAATGTCACCTGTCTTGGGCATGGGATCATCGCGATCCAGCGTCGCCGCCAGACGATGGACAAAGGGTATGGTCACGTGATCCACCGACGATTCGCGTTGACCGATCCAATCCTTTAACGATTCGAGTTCTTGAGGCATGCTTGTGTTGCTCCCTGAGGCGGATAGTTGATGTTCGTTGCGTCTGCCGTATTTTAAAGGCTACGCGGACAGAGCGTTAGCCACGCAGGAATTGCGATGAATGGCCCATTGCCCATAAACTAACGCCAGGCATGAATATCCTCTGAAAATCTTGAACGGTCTGGTGATCCAACATGCGAGCAAACAGTGGCGTGGCAGGCAACGGAATGAAGTACGCCAAGAGGTGGATGAGGTGCACGATATTGTGCATCAGCGCGGCTTGTTTGTTTACCGTGTTCGGCGCCAGCACGCACGCTGCGGATAAACTACCGTCGTATCCGGAAAAACCGATACGCCTCGTGCTGCCGTTTCCGCCCGGTGGATCAACGGACATCATGGCACGCGGATTGGCGCAGAAACTCACAGAGACCTTCGGCAAACAAATCGTGGTGGACAATCGTGGCGGCGGCGCGGGCGGCATTAGTGGCACCGATCTCGTGGCCAAGGCGGCACCCGATGGCTATGTATTATTGCTCACAACCAGCATCAGTCACACTGCGGGGGCCAGTTTGTATAGCAAGCTGCCTTATGACCCGGTGCGGGATTTTGCGCCGATCACCATGACTGCCTTCGCGCCCATGATGATGGTGGTGCATCCCTCGGTTCAGGCGAAATCGGTACAGGAATTGGTGGCGCTTGCCAGGGCCAATCCAGGACAGATCAACTACGCATCGGGCGGTCTCGGAACCTCGACGCATTTGCCGGCGGAATTGTTCATGTCCATGGCGGGCGTGAAAATGGTGCATGTGCCTTACAAGGGCGGCGGGCCTGCGTTGCTCGGCGTAATGAGCGGGCAATCGCAAATGCTGCTGATCAGCATGGTGGGCGCGTTGCCGCATGTCAAAAGCGGAAAACTGCGCGGCCTTGCACTTACCAGCAGCAAGCGCATGCCGGATCTTCCGGACATGCCCACGGTCGCTGAGTCCGGCGTGCCCGGATACGAAGTCGTTGTGTGGTACGGGATTTTCGCGCCCAACGGCACGCCTGCGAGCATTGTTAATCTGCTGCACGGCGCCATCATCAAAATTCTGCAAACGCGCGAGATGCGGGAGCGTTTCGCCGCCGATGGCGCGCAACCGCTGGGAAACACGCCCGCGGAATTTGCCGTCATTAACAAAACCGAAGTCGCCAAATGGGCAAAAGTGGTACGCGAAGCACGCATCAAGGCCGAGTAAATTCGCACGCAATCCATTCGAGGGTCAGCCGATGAAATCCATGCTCCCGCTGCTGTTATTTTTATGCGCCGAAACGCCTGCGATCGCTCAGGAGTATCCCGCCAAACCAATACGCATCATTGTCGCGTTTGCGCCGGGTGCTTCAACGGACATACTCGCGCGGGCAGTGGCACAGCGATTCACGGAAGTGTTTGGGCAAACCGCCATTGTGGAAAACCGCGCGGCGGGCGGTGGCGGCACGGTGGGCACGGCGTTCGCGGCCAAGGTGCCGCCCGACGGCTATACCTTGTTGATGGCCAACAACAGCACGCATGCGGTTGCACCGCATCTCTACAAAAAACCCGGCTATGACGCGCTGCGCGATTTTGCGCCCATCTCACTGGTGGGGTGGGTGCCATTGGCGCTGGTGACGCATCCCTCGCTGCCGGTACGGGACGTCAAAGAATTGGTCGCGTTGGCGCGCAGCCGTCCGGGGCAGCTTATGTACTCGTCGTCGGGAACCGGCACCACCTTGCATCTCGCGGGCGAGCTCCTCAAGTCGCTGGCAAAAATAGATATTGTGCATATCCCTTACAAGGGCGCCGGTCTTGGCGCGATTGATCTCGTGGGCGGGCAGGTGCAATTTGCGTTCCTGTCGATTTCCGCGGGACTGCCGTTCATACGACAAAACCGCTTGCGCGCGCTCGGCGTAACCACCTTGAAGCGAACCGCGCTGTTTCCTGAATTGCCGCCGATTGCAGAGGCCGGGGTGCCTGGCTATGAATTGCCTAACTGGGTGGGATTGCTGGCGCCGGCCGCGACGCCCCCTGAGATCGTGACACGCTTGAATGGCGAACTCGCGCGCTGGATGGCCCAACCGGAGACCCGGCAAAAAATGTTATCGCTTGGCGTTGACGCGGGGGGCGGATCCGCCGCGAGTTTTGCCGAAACCATGGCGCATGGTCATGCATTGATGGGTAAGACCATTCAGAGAGCCGGCTTCAAAATTGAGTAAGCCGGACGTGCCCGGATGACTGCGCTGTTATAATGGCATCCGCTAAATACCTATCTGTTGCCCACGTTGAATCCCTATGATTGTTTACGACCTTGAGTGTGAAAACAGCCATCGCTTTGAAGGCTGGTTCGGTTCTGCGGACGATTACGACAAGCAACAGGCCTCCAAGCTGCTGTCGTGCCCGATGTGCAACAGCGGCCAAGTCGTGCGCCGCCCGAGCGCCGCGTACGTCAACACTGGTGCCGTGGAAAAACCACCGCGTTCACAACCGAAGCCGGCGAATGCGCTACCACAACAACAATATGCAAATGTGCCGCCTGAAATCGTGGCCAAGGTGATCGAGCACATCATCAAGAACACCGAAGATGTTGGCAATCGGTTTCCTGAAGAAGCGCGAAAAATTCATTACAACGAAGCGCCGGAGCGTCACATTCGCGGTACGGCAACCCCCAAAGACGTTGAGTCCCTGCGCGACGAGGGCATCGAGGTAGTCTCGCTGCCGGTACCGCCGCATCTCACCGATAAAACACACTAATACCACCGGCGCCAAGCGCCAGGCATTTTCAAAAGGACGACAACATGAACCAACCCGGAACGACTTTTCCGACACTGACCGAAAAACTGCTGGCGATCAAAGAAGGGCATATCGGCTGGATCGTTTTCAACAATCCCGAAAAACACAACGCGGTGTCGATGGAAATGTGGCAGTCGGTACCAATGGCATTCGAAGCCTTCAATAAAGATCCGGATGTACGCGTGATTATTCTAAAGGGGGCCGGCGAAAAAGCGTTTGTGTCGGGTGCGGATATTTCGCAGTTCAAGGAGCGCCGTTCCAGCGCTGATGCGGTAGCCGAATACAACCGCACCTCCGACGCAGCGGCGGAGTCAATCCGCAACTGCCCCAAACCCACCATTGCGATGATTCGTGGTTATTGCATTGGCGGCGGGGCGGCCACTGCCACCAATTGTGATATTCGCCTTGCGTCTGACGATTCCAAGTTCGGCGTGCCCGCCGGCAAGCTCGGACTGGGTTACCGGTATCCCGGCGTAAAGCGTCTAGCTGATCTGGTGGGGCCGCAATTCACCGCTGAAATTTTCTTCACCGCACGTCAATTCACCGCGCAGGAAGCGTTGACCATGGGCTTGATCAATCGCATGGTGCCCGCTGCGGAACTCGAAAAACTTACACGTGAATACGCCGATACCATCGGCCGTAATGCACCATTGACGCTGGCGGCCATTAAGCGTTCACTGCTTGAGTACGCCAAGGACGACGACAAGCGCGACCTCGCGCTGTGCGATAAGATGGTCAACGAATGCTTCGCCAGTGAAGACTATAAAGAAGGCCAGGCCGCGTTCATGGAAAAGCGTAAGCCGGTATTCAAGGGAAAATAAAATAGTCAATATAAACATATAGTTAAGTGACATTCCGGAAAACTAAACTCGCGCGGGCCGCGAGTTTGTTTTTTGTGGGGTTGGGTATGCTATTCACACCATTCATCCAGCCCGCACATGCAGCAGACGCCGGACATGGTGCACAAGGCGCACATACCCACAAATATGCCGCGCAATCCGCGACACCATTGGGTGCCACTTACCCAAACCGTCCGGTTCGATTCATCATCGCTCAGCTGCCGGGCGGCAATGCAGACATGATCGGCCGCGCGCTGGCGGAAGGACTGGTCGAACAACTGGGTCAACCCTTCGTTATCGACAATCGAGGCGGCGCCAGCGGCATCATCGCAACGGAATTGGTGGTGCGTGCCGCCCCGGATGGCCATACGTTGCTGCTGGTGGGCAGTGCGTTCGGCGTCAATCCTGCGGTCACGCGCAAGCTGCCGTTCGATCCGCTGCGTGATCTTGCTGCCATATCGCTAATCGCCACGGCACCGAACTTGCTGGTGGTGGGGCCGTCGCTGCCGGTCAAGACAGTATCCGATTTGATCAGTCTGGCAAAGGCCAAGCCGGGGCAACTGACATTCAGCTCTTCAGCGCCGCTGGGGTCGCCGCATCTCGCTGGAGAATTATTCAAAATTATGACTGGCACTTCCATGTCGCACGTGCCCTACAAAGGCGCCGCCGCTGCATTGATCGACGTCATCAGCGGCCGCGTGTCCATGAGTTTTGCCAGTATGCCGAGCGCGATGGTGCATGTACGCACTGGCCGTTTGCGCGGTATTGCGGTTACCAGTCTGACTCGTTCGAAAGCAGCACCTGAGGTGCCCACTCTGGCGGAATCCGGCCTTGCGGGTTTTGAATCAACGGCATGGCAGGGTTTTCTGGCGCCGGCCGGCACGCCGGCGCGCATCGTTGCCACATTAAATGCGGCAAGTCTCAAATCGTTGCAACGTCCGCTCATGAAAGAACGCCTCGCGGCGGACGGCGCGGAAGCCGTCGGCAGTTCGCCGGACGCGTTTACGGCATATACCCGGAACGAAATTGCGAAGTGGACGAAGGTGGTGCGCGCGGCCGGTATCAGCATCGAATGAGTGTATTCCAACAACACACGTGGCGCGTGCTTAGCCCGACAACCGCTCGATGTCGCAGCTTAGCGCACCACGAATCGGGCCAATAACACCAGCAGCGTAACCACCACACAACCCGCCACCACGGCACCAACAATCACCTGCCGCAGACTGATTTTTACCCCATCGCGTTCCCAGGTGCCTTTCTTGCCGATCATACACAGGCCCCAGAACATGGTGGCGGCAACCTGGCCGAACGTCGCTTTTTTCACGGGCGTAGAAGCAGGTTGCGCATGCAGCGCGTGCTCGGCACCGTCGCCGATGTGATTTGGCTTATTGTCAGGCAATTCAAAGATTCCAAACGTCAGGAGTTTAATGCAAGCGCAATTGGATCCGTTATACCTCGGTATCGATTTTGGCACCACGAATACCGTCATCTCAATGTGTGACGATACCGGTGTTACGCGGACGTTGCAGTATCCATCGTCGCAAGGTGCGCTGTCGACATTTCGCTCGATACTTTGCTATGTGAGCGACGAATCGGATAATCTCGGTCCGCGGACGCGCGTTTATTGCGGCCCGGCTGCCATCGAAGCCTTTCTGCGGCACAGCGAGGATGCACGGCTGATTCAATCGATCAAGACGTTTCTTTCCAGCCGGTCGTTTTCGAAATCGACAATACACGGCCGCGACTATACGCTGGAGCAATTGATTGCTGATTTTCTGCGCGGCCTCGTGAGAGCAGGGCAGTGGCCGGAAGCGCGCATCGATTTTTCACGGGCAATCACGGTTGGACGCCCGGTCAAATTCGCGGGCGGGGATGGCGCATCCGGGGACACGCTGGCGGAAACGCGCCTGCGCACGGCATTTGCGGCGGCGGGCTTCACGAATATCAACTTTGCGCTTGAAC
>DHVE01000084.1:3613-19881 GCA_002412495.1 Betaproteobacteria bacterium UBA5216 | reverse complement strand
CAACTTTGCGCTTGAACCGCAAGCCGCCGCATATTTTTTCGCCCGACGCCTGAGGCAATCTGCCACGGTGCTGGTTGCCGATTTCGGCGGCGGCACCAGCGATTTTTCCATAGTGACATTCAATCCGGACACGGGCGCCACGCAGGCGCTGGCGCACTCGGGAGTCGGCATCGCAGGGGACACGCTGGATTTCCGCATCATCGACAAAGTGATTGCGCCCGCTTTTGGCAAGGGCAGCCGGTTTCGCCCCGAGGATAAATGGCTTGAAGTGCCGAAATGGATATATTTTGAATTTGAACACTGGCACCGATTGTCATTTCTGAAACGGCCAGCGGTGCTACGCGAGTTGCGGGCGATGGAGCAGGTAAGCGATAGCCCGGAAAAAATAGCGTATCTCCGGCTGTTTCTGGAGCGGGAACTGGGCTTTCATCTGTATCAGGCCGTCAACCAGTGCAAGTCGGCGTTATCGACCGCGGATCAGGCAACGCTCACGTTCAAACACGCTCCCATCGAACTGGATTGTGTGGTCCAGCGCAGTGATTTCGAGCAATGGATTTCACCGGATGTCAGCGCCATCGAAGCCGCGTGCAGTGACGTGCTGGCGCAGGCGAATATGACAGAGCAGGATATATCGGTGGTCTTCATGACCGGCGGCACATCGTTTGTTCCGTTGATACGCCGGCGTTTTGAATCACGATTTGGCGTGCAAAAAATCGTGGCCGGCGATGAATTTGTGTCCGTTGGCAGCGGCCTGGCGCTGCTGGCGCGCGAACGCGCCGGCAAGACTTAACGCGCGTTGGCGGGAATTCCGCCGGATTACACCAGGCGGCGATTGCGCACCGCCGCGACAATTTTCAGCAGCCGCTCGCGCGATGTGTCATCGGGATGCGGGTGGGCCGCAGCCGCCAGCAACCAGCGCTCGATGTCCGCGGGCGTGGTGGTAGTGGTCTGACGGCCTTCCATGGCATTTTTCAGCGCCAGTATCTTCAGACGCTGCCGCGCTGCCTGAAAATCCGCTGGGCTTTCGATGCTGCAGGCGACTTCCAGATTCAGCAAAATATCGGGCAAGGTTTCCGTCGCACTTTTGCCGCCCTTGACGACCGACGCCGCGGCGGGGGCATTACTCGGACCGCCTTGAGCAGCTCGAAAGCGCGTTGCCAGCCTGGCTTTCCATGCATCCGGAAAATGTTCTATCGCATTCCAGCGCGCGTCGAGCTCTTCGCTCGACGCTCCCGCCGATTCGCGTTCATCGCACAACGCCATGGCTTTGAGCAATGCATCGTAGCGGGCTTGCGCGGCGTGCGTGGCCAATTCGGCGACGCGCGTATTCGCAGCATCGCGTGCCGTGCGATAACGCGCATCAAGCTTAGCGGCCTGTGGCCGCGCGATCTCTGGCGCCGCGCGCCATTCGGCATCCGCGTCAGCCATCGCCCGCTTGATTTCCGCCGCCGTGGTTCCCTTGGCCAATGCGGCGACCCTTTCAATGATATCGATGCGCGCCTGTTGCTTGGCGTTTAACGCCGCTTCACTGGCGGCGCGTGCCGCATCGCGCGCAGTAAATATCGCATCCGTGGCGGTTTTAAACGCCTGCCACAAGGCATTCTCGTCGCGCCGAGGCAACGGCATGGATTTCGCCACGGCCTGCCATTGGGTTTGCAGCTTGCGCACTTTGTCCACCACGTCGCGCGCTGAGACATCCGACGCCGCCAGTTCTTTTGCGCCAGCGATGAGTTGCTCCCGCTGCGTGCGCGCCTCGTGATAAGCGGACTTCAGTGGCGCCGAAAGCGCTTGCACCGCGGCGGCATAACGCGTGGTAATCGCCTTGTCGCCTTGCAACGCCTTGCGCGGTACGGTGTGTTCCACCGGGCCCAGCTTGCGCCATGCAACTTGCGCTTCATCCAGGGTGTGGCTAACCGCGCGCCAATCCGGCTTGCCAGTTCCGGGAGTCGCGACATTCGCAGGCGCCGCCGGGAAATATTTTGTCGCGGCTTCCACCAGACTGGTCACGATCTGCTCGCGTGCCGCCAGATTTTCCGTACGCGCCTGCTTGAGTTTTTCAAGATGCGCGGCAACCGGCACATAAGCGGCCTCCAGCGCCGCATCAAACGCCAGCCACAGCGCCTGGTTGGATGCGCCGCCCAGTTTGTCGAGTTCTTTCCAGCGCTCGCGCAGCTTGTCGATGGCGTCGCCGTGCGCCTTGATGGCAATTTTTTCACCTGCCTGCGTGGCAAGGACCTGGGCTTCGGCGACCAGTTGTTCACGTCCCTGGCGTCCACCCCAGCGCTGCCAGTCCTGCAAGCGGCGTTGCTCCGCGCGCAGCACTTCAATGCGCTGCGTCAACGCCGCATTGACCGAGCCGCGTTTAAGCGCTTGATCGATGGCATTCAGCAGGCGCGTGAGATCCGCGACATGTCCACCGGATTGCGCCGCTTCGGCGGCCTCAACATCACGCTGGATGGCGTTTAGCCGTTGTTTATTCTGTTCCGCGCGCCGTGCGCGCTCCTGTGCGCTTTGGGCGTCATGATCGCGTTGCCGCTCTTCGCCGCTGGTATTGCGCCAATCCGCGAATCGCGTGGCCAGCGCGGTATGCAATGCGCCTTCGGTCATTTCCGGAAAGGCACGCCATTGCTCGATCATCTGCTTTTCGTGCGCTTCATCGGCGATGCCCGATGCTGGCAGCGCCTGCAGAAAGGCTGCCCGTTGAACCACGCTGGATGCCAATGCCAGCAGGCGATTGGCAGCGTCGCGTTTTTCCAGACATCGCGTATCGGCGTTGTCCGGCGCGGCGTGCGCGAGGTCGAGCAGGGCAACCGCGAGTTTCTCGGATTCGACCGGTGGTATATTGCCTTGGGCGATGTCCGGCAAACTCGCGGACAAGGCGGCCATGGCGCCATCCGTGGCACTGTGCCAGCGTGTCATGGCTTGCGCATGTTCGCCCTGCGCGCGAGCACGCGCGGCCAATTGCGAACTTAATTCGGAAAACTCCGCTTGCACGGCGGCGTCCAGCAAATCACGTTGAATGGCGCTCCACGCCTGATCAAGTTCCACCACGCGATTGACCGGAATTACTTCTTGCGCCAGCAACGCGCGCGCGCCGGACAGCACGCCGGCGGCGGCTTCACCGGCCACGCGCGTTCCGTTCGCAATCTCCCATCGCGATTTCGCGGCACGATACAAACGCTTGTCGTGCTCGCGAAAATCGTGCATTGCCTGTTTGAAGGATGTTTCATTCGACAGCGCGTCGATGGCCGCGAGCTTCAGATCCACCGTCGGCGCCTCGTGCACCAATTGCAGCAAAGCCACGTCATCCGAAGCCGCTGCGCTGATTTTGCCTTGCCAAGCCTGGATGTCTTCCGCAGACAGAGAGATGGCCGAGGGTGTGTTATCCGAAACGGCAGGGGTAGGGGCACCAACAGGTGAAACGTCTTTTTTAAATAGATTGTCGAGCACGGGGCAAGCGCCAAAAAAAGGAACCGGGATTAAACGGACGGAAACGAATGGAACGGATCGATGCGCGGTGAAGTGACGGGCACATTGTGACACCGAATCCCCGACCGTGACTAGCGTGCATGATTGCGACCATACCGGCCCGCAAAGCGTGTATTGTAGTATTTTGCGACTGGGGCAATGGGATATTGCCGTAAAGGATGATTTGGCACCGTGCGACGCGGATTCAGGAGATTTAAGCTATGGCATTGAGCACTATCGTGGTGGAAGCCGGCCGTTACCGTCACTACAAAGGCAATGAGTATGAAGTCATCGGCATGGCACGTCACTCGGAAACGCGAGAAATGATGGTGGTGTACCGCCCGTTGTACGGGGCGAGCGGACTCTGGGTGCGCCCCGCGGCCATGTTTGTCGAGGACGTGGTGGTAGGCGGTAAAACGCAGCCGCGATTTGTGCGTCTTTATGATCTCGACTGAGCGGCAAACTTATGTCTAACGCTTCCATCAACTGGTTTCCGGGGCACATGGCCGTTGCGGTCAAGAAAGCCAAGGAAGCCATGGCCGAGCACGATATCGTCATCGAGGTGCTTGATGCGCGGTGTCCGATGGCAAGCGCCAACCCGATGGTTGAAACCTTGCGCAGGCATCGCCAACGTCCCTGTCTTAAAGTACTGAATAAAATGGATCTGGCCGATCCGCGCGCAACACAGGCTTGGCTTGCCTTTTTCAATTCGCAAAAAGATGTAAAAGCCATCGCGTTATCGTGCAAGAAACCGGGCGAGGCCGCGAAAGTCCTGACTGCCGCACGCAAACTGGCGCCGCACCGTAACGAAAACTTGAAGCCGCTGCGCATGCTGATCATGGGGGTCCCCAACGTGGGTAAATCCACGTTGATCAATGCGCTGCTGAAGCGACGCGCGGCAAAAGTGGGCGACGAGCCTGCGGTCACCAAAGCACTGGCGCGTTACGATTTGTCGTCCACAGCTATATTGACCGATACGCCGGGGTTGATGTGGCCACGCATCGAATTTCCGGCCGATGGTCTGATGCTGGCGGCCAGTCACATTATCGGCACCAAGGCTTATTTTGAATCCGACGTGGCTGTGTTTCTGGCGGACATTTTGCTGGCGCGCTATCCGCAGGCACTCGCGGCACGATATGGCTTTGCGATGAATGGAATAACGTACCGAGCCGACGGCGTGGGCGTGGTTGAAGCCGTGGCGGCACGGCGTGGATACCGGTTGAAGGGAGGCGATCTCGATTTTGAAAAAGCCGCCATTACCCTGCTCGGTGATTACCGCAGCGGCGCGCTGGGTCTGGTGAGCCTGGAAACGCCCGCGACACGCGAGGCGCTGGCAAAGACTGCGGCAACCGCGTTGCAGACCGAAGCGCTGGCGACACCGCAGGCGTCGTAGGCGTGCTGGCACGTATCAGCGGGGAACATTGCCACCCCCACGCTCAGCGCCTATAATTCAGCGTTCGTCACCACGCACGCGATATCAAATTAAGTTATTGTTTTTAAATATTATTTTTGTCAATTGAATAGGCGGCGGCGCACGTCGCCACCGGTTGACTTCCACGCTAGCAAAGCCTTATTCAAGGCAATCATCAGTCACGTAGTTACACAGTTACCAAGCGATAAGGGGATTTCATGAAGTTGGATGTAAGCAGAGCGGACCTGACGGTCGGCGTGATCGGCACCGGTGCCATGGGGCGTGGTATTGCACAGGTTACCGCCGCGGGCGGCATGACGGTACTGATGACGGATGCACGTCCAGGCGCAGCGGCTGAAGCCCGCGATTTCATCGCAAAAATGCTCGAACGTGCCGCCGAAAAAGGCAGCATGAGCAAGGACGACGCGGCGGCCGCGGTGGCGCGTATCAAAATCGTTGACAGCCACAAGGATATGAAGCCCTGCCACGTGGTGATCGAAGCGATCGTGGAAAATCTTGATGCCAAGCGCGCCTTGTTTGCGGAATTGGAAGAAATCCTGACACCCGATTGCATCATGGTGTCCAATACCTCGTCGATGTCGGTCACCACTATTGGCGCCAAGCTGAAAACACCGGGACGGTTTGCAGGGTTTCACTTTTTCAACCCGGTGCCCTTGATGAAGCTGGTGGAGGTGATTTCCGGCCTGCTCACCGAAGAATGGGTGTGTGATGCTCTGATGCAACTGGGAAAGCGGATGACGCGCGAGCCGGTGCGTCTCACCGACGCGCCGGGCTTCCTGGTCAATCAGGTGGGCCGCGGATTCTCGCTTGAAGGTTCGCACCTGGTATATGAAGGTGTATCGACGTTCGCCGACGTAGACCGCGTGATGCGTGATGTCGGCGGCTTCCGCATGGGGCCATTTGAGCTGATGGAATTGACAGGGCTGGATGTAACGCAACCGGCTTCTGCGTTGATTTATAACCAGTTTTTTCAGGAACCGCGCTACCGACCCAGCCTGATCATGCAGTCGCGCTACGAAGCGGGCGTGCTGGGCCGCAAGAGTAAAAAGGGCTTCTACGAGTACGACAAGGACATGAAGGCCATTGTCGCGCCGGAAGCGCCGGCGCCAGCTGCAAGGCCGGCATCGGTGTGGGTCAGTCCTGCGGAAGAGGCGGGAGCTGCGAAACTTAAGGAATTGCTCAGCAAGTTGGGCGCCACGGTTGAAAGCGGCGCGACGCCGTCCGCCAAGGCCCTGATCCTGGTTACGCCAATTGGGGAAGACGCCACCACGGCGGCCACTTCGCAAGGCCTTGACCCCAAACGCACCATCGCGGTCGATACCCTGTTCCCGATGGTGAAACGCCGCACCATTATGCCGACGCCCATTACGGATTCGGCGTATCGCGAAGCCGCGCACGGCCTGCTGGCCTCGGATGGCGTGCCGGTGACGGTCTGCCGCGACAGCCCTGGGTTTATTGCGCAGCGCATCATCGCGATGATCGTGAACATCGGTTGCTCGATTGCGCAAAGCCGTACTGCGTCCCCTTCGGATATAGACAAGGCAGTGACCTTGGGTCTCAATTATCCGAATGGCCCGTTCAGATTTGGCGATGTGCTCGGGGTGCGCAATATTCACCGCATACTCGAGAATATGAACAAGATTTACGCTGATCCGCGTTACCGCCCCAACATCTGGCTGACGCGCCGCGCCAAGCTTGGCGTGTCGCTGCTGACACCAGAACCTTAATATATTACATTACATATCAATCATATTATATTGTTTATAAAAGGATATTTAAAATGCTAGACGCGTACATTTATGAAGGAAAGCGCACCCCGTTCGGACGTCACGCCGGCGTTCTGGCCAAGGTTCGTCCGGATGACATGCTGGGTGGCGTAATCAAGGCGGTGGTTGGCAAGTCGGCGTTCAAGCCGCAGCAAATTGAAGACGTCATTGTTGGCTGCGCAAACCAAGGCGGCGAAGATAGCCGCTGTGTGGCGCGTCACGCGCTGTTGATGGCGGACTTGCCCATCGAAACCCCTGGCACGGTGATTCAGCGTAACTGCGCCAGTGGCTTGGGCGCCCTGGTGCATGCCGCACATTCGATCACGGCGGGGGAGGGCGACGTGTTCGTGGTCGGCGGCGTCGAAAGCATGAGCCGTTCGCCCATCGTCATGAGCCGCGCGGAAAACCCGTTTGACCGTAACATCAAGTTTTTCGACAGCACCATCGGCCCGCGTTTTTCCAATCCGGCGCTGGTAAAGCGTTTCGGCGATCCACAAATGCCGCAAACGGCCGACAATCTGGCCAAGGAATACGGCATCACGCGCGAGCAGGCCGACGTGTTCGCCGCCGCGTCGCAAGCCAAATATGCCGTGGCAAAAGGCGAAGGCTTTTTCGTTGACGAAATCGCCCCCGTGGAACTGCCGCCGACCCGCAAGGGGCCTGTTCCGGCCGTGGCGGACGATGAACATCCGCGTCCTGGCTCGGATGTAGCCACCTTGTCCAAGATGAAGGCTCTGTATGAAGGCGGAGTCACCACGGCGGGTAATGCGTCGGGCGTGAATGACGGCGCGGTTTGCCTGATGGTGGGATCTAAGTCCGCCGGGGAAAAAGCCGGCATCAAACCGATGGTTCGCGTGATTGCAAGCGCTTCAGCTGGCGCGCCACCGCATATCATGGGTATTGGCCCGGTCGCGGCATCCCTGAAGGCCATGTCGCGTTTGGGACTAACCATCAAGGACATGGACGTGATCGAAATCAACGAGGCTTTTGCAGCTCAGGTGCTGTCCTGCCTGAAAGGCTTGGGCGTGCCCTTTGACGACAAACGGGTAAACCCAAATGGCGGCGCGATTGCCTTAGGGCATCCGCTAGGTGCCTCGGGCGCGCGCATTGCATTGACTGCCGCGCGCCAGCTACACCGCATCGGCGGTCGCTATGCGCTGGTAAGTTTGTGTATCGGCGGCGGGCAGGGCACGGCCGTCATTCTGGAACGTGTGTAATATCAGCTCGCAAAGATACTTAATTCAAAACATTAATTAAAATATATAAGCAATTGTTTGTAAATACTTTTTTCTAGGCCGGTTGCGACGTCGCTCCGGCCTTTTTCTTTACCTAATTTCGAGAATAATCATGACCGATTTCACCAAAGTGACTCTCATTGGCGGCCAGTTCAAGTGGGACGATCCGTTCCTGATTGACGACTTGTTGACCGGCGATGAGCGCATGATCCGGGATACCGCGCGTGCCTATGCCCAAGAAAGGCTGCTGCCGCGCATCCGAGACTGGAACCGGACCGAGTCATTCGATCCGGTCGTGATGCGCGAAATGGGGGAGTTGGGCTTTCTGGGCGCGCCGCTCGAAGGCTATGGCTGTGCGGGTATCGGCTACGTCGCTTATGGCCTGGTAATGCGCGAGCTGGAGCGCGTGGATACGGCCTTTCGTTCGGCATGTAGCGTGCAAACCGGCCTCGCAATGACGCCCATCTACGCCTACGGCAGCGAAGCCCACCGGCAAAAATACCTGCCCAAAATGGCCACTGGCGAGCTACTTGGCTGCTTTGGCCTGACCGAGCCGGATCACGGCTCAGACGCTGGGGGCATGAAATCCCGGGCAAAAAAGGTGCCCGGCGGGTGGTCCTTGACCGGCACTAAATTGTGGATTACCCACGCCCCGATAGCGCACGTTATGGTGGTGTGGGCAAAAGACGAGGAGGGGGCCGTGCGCGGCTTCATCCTGGAACGGGGCATGAAGGGTCTTTCCACGCGCAAGATCGAAGGCAAATTTTCGGTCCGCGCTTCACAAACGGGCGAAATCACCATGGATCAGGTGTTCGTGCCGGACGAAAATCTGCTGCCTGGCGTCAGTGGGTTAAAAGGGCCTTTTGGATGCCTTAATAACGCCCGGTTCAGTATTTGCTGGGGGGCCATGGGCGCTGCAGAAGCGTGCTGGCATACTGCCCGGCAATACACGCTCGATCGTAAACAATTCGGTAAGCCACTGGCGGCGAACCAGCTCATCCAGAAAAAGCTCGCGGATATGCAGACAGAAATCACCATAGGCCTGTTGTCCGTGCTGCACCTGTCGCGCCTGCGCGAACAAGGGAAGGCGACGCCAGAAATGGTTTCGCTAGTCAAGCGCAATGCCACGGGCAAGGCTCTCGAAATTGCGCGCATGGCGCGTGACATGCTGGGTGGTAACGGCATCTCCGATGAATTCAACGTCATTCGCCATATGATGAACATGGAAACCATCAACACACTCGAGGGCACGCACGATATACATGCGCTGGTCCTAGGGCGCGCGCAGACGGGAATATCAGCGTTCTAGCAATTTAGACAGTAAGACAGTCCGCGCGCTGCGCCAGAACGGGCGCCACCGCTGCCTTAGTTTTGGCCCGTCATTCCATATAGCGTAATCCACTGTTGCATTAGTGCCTAGACAGCACGGCATTTAGTCACACTTACTGTCTAATTGTTCTTGACTTGACCCTGGCATACTGAGTAATCTGCTTACACAGTATTTAATATTTACAGGGTTCAAGGCGAGGATGTCCGATAACTTATTAACTAGCAAGGATATTCTGGAAAAAGCCGGAATATCACGTGCGACGTTGAATAATTACATTGCACGCGGTTTCCTGCCCAAGCCCCTGGTCTCTAGGCCGGAAATTACCGGCAGCGGCCCGCGTCAAATAGGTCACTTTGCCCCGGAAGTTCTGGAACGTATCGAACTAATACAGCGGTTGAAGAAAGGCGGTGTCTCCATGGATGAAATTGGAATGCGTCTTGCGTCATCAAATGCCAATCCCATCAATGCCCTGCGCGGGGGCGGTAGCAGCGGGGGAGGCGGCAATGGGGCAGACACCTATTCCAAGAGCGTGACACCCACAAACTCTGCGCAAATGGACAGTTCAGAGTCACTGACGCTGACGGTTGAGCAATTGCCGCATATTGCCTATATGGTGAACTACAAGTTCGAAGTTCTTTGGCTGAATGAAAAGGCCCGCACCGGTCTTCCTGGACTGTTTAAGCAGATGCCGCCCGGGACGGATGACCGCAGCATTTTCAAGCTGCTGATGAGCCGTGAAGAAGAGTTATTGCCGGATTACAGCGCCATGCTGAGGCTTAACCTGACGCTGGCCAAGGAGCGCATGGGGCTGGACGGAATATTGATGCCGTTGCGCGGCGTGCCCAGTTCGCGTCTGCGGATGGTGGAGGAACTTTACGACGCCGCCGAACCCACCCGGGGCAACGTGGTTACCGAACTGCCGGTCACCTTGCGCGACAAGGAAGACAAGGCGACTCCACATACGGCGTTCGCCAGCTATTTTCGCGAAGGTATCCTGATCGTCATTGCCCCGCAAAGCGGGGACGTGGATGATCTTCTGCGGCTGTTGGGGCGTCGCGATATGGTCATTCGCAGCCTGCTCAGCAAACGCTTGCCGGTTTTGACGGACTTGGCGGTGTTGGTGGCCGACTTACAGGAATCGGTGAAAATCTGTTCGGAGTTGCCTCCAGACGAGTATTTTGAACTGATCAACAAGATTTGGGCCACGGCCGGCGAGATTTTCCGAAAGTATTACGGCACCTATGGCAAGCACGTGGGCGACGGCATGGTTTACTACTTTTTCCCGCAGCCAGACTCCAATTATGTGCTGAATGCCGTGATTTGCGCCCAAGAGCTTAAAGCGGCCATGGCGCGTATTTCCAAGGAATGGCAGTTACGCAAGAACTGGGTTAACGAGCTGTACCTGAACACAGGCCTTAATGAAGGGCAGGAGTGGCTGGGGACTTTTCAGACCTCTACCAGCGTCGAGTTTGTCGTCTTGGGCGAGACCATCAACCATACCGCCCGCCTTTCAGACATGGCGCGCTTCGGACAGATTTGGGCGACCAAGAACTTCATGAGCAAGCTCTCTCCGGACCGCCGCGAACTGATCGACTTCGGTATTGAGCGCGTGGGGGCCAACGGCCAGCGCATGATGGTGCAATCGAGCTATTCGCGCGTGGGCAACCTGGTCGACGTGGAATCAGGCCGCTACGTGAAATTGCAGGATATCGCAGGGTTGGCCGTGACTGAAATTCGGGGTGTTTCCGCCAGCGCTTGAGGCTTTCGGGCAGCCTGCGGAGCTGCGAATTCACGATCCGGGATGGGTGGGCGCAGCGCCGTCTTTCGGGTGGCATAATGTGCCATGCCTATGAAACAGGTGCATAAGGGCGCAACAGGGACAACAGCCGCCACAATCCATGTAACGCCGTCGCGATTACTTTGTGTGTGGATTGTGGCGCTCGCTGCCGTGTCTATCGTGCTTTGTTCCCGATATTTGCCCTCCACCATTGCCGTTTTCCCGGTTACGGCAATTGTGCTGATAGGCGCCTATTTGGTGGCGCGCGACGCGCTGTTGATCATGCCGAATTCCGTCATTGGCATGCGCATGGATGCCGGCGGGTGTGAAATTGTTTGGAGATCCGCCAAACTTCGTTCGGATCGGGGGTGGGCAGTACACCACACCAGCTTTGTCGGTTCGTGGTTGACTGTTATCGTTCTGTCGAGCGCGGGAGCCGAAGCTGCTTCGCGCTGCATCTTGATCCTGCCGGATAGCGTTGAATCCAGCACTTTTCGACGGCTGCGAGTTTGGTTGCGATGGAAGGCGGGCGGTGGTTCAAAGGTTCGGAGCGATGGTAGCTCCGTGTTCTGATGGAATTTAGGGGTGTATGGGGTCCGGTTCTAAATGCGCCTATTATTTAACATAATATACATTATACGAAGTATTGGCGGCGACCATAGTAGCTAAAACGACGCCGTAGCAACCCTCGCCACGGCGTCCAGTATCCCGCTCAGAACATCCCTACAAATGCGCCTTACAGCGATTTCTCCAACTGCTTGCGCTGTTCGATCATCTCGGCCGGCATGCGCGACGACAACTCGCCAAACAGCCGCTCGTGATCTTTGACTTCGGCCTGCCAAAGCGCTTTGTCTACCTGGGTCAACTCTTCGAACGCCTGCTTGCTAAAGCCGGCTATACCCTTGAGTTCCATGTCTTCGTAGCGCGGCATTTTCCCGACCGGTGTATCGATTGCGCCGCCCTTGCCTTCGCAGCGCTCGATAATCCATTTCAACACGCGCATGTTGTCGCCGAAGCCCGGCCACATGAACTTGCCGTGCTCGTCGCGGCGGAACCAGTTAACGGCAAAAATTTTAGGCGCGGCGGCTGCCGTTAGCGTTTTGCCAACCTTCAGCCAGTGGCCGAAGTAGTCGCCGAAGTGATATCCACAGAACGGCAACATGGCGAACGGGTCACGGCGCACGACCCCCATTTTGCCAACGCTGGCGGCCGTAGTTTCCGATGCCATGGTTGCAGCCATATACACGCCATGCGTCCAGTCCTTGGCTTCGACCACCAGCGGCACTGTTGTGGTGCGCCGACCGCCAAACAGGAAAGCGCTAATCGGTACACCTGCCGGGTTCTCCCAATCCGGATCGATACAGGGTATCTGCGAAGCTGCCACGGTAAACCGGGCATTCGGGTGGGCGGCCGGCTTTTCGCTGTCGGGATCCCACAGTTTTCCCTGCCAATCAATCAGATTCATCGGCGGCGTTTGCGACAGTCCTTCCCACCACACATCGCCATCCGGCGTCATGGCGACGTTCGTAAAGATGGTGTCTTTATTCAGTGCAGCCAGACAGTTGGGATTGGTAAATTCCGACGTACCCGGCGCCACACCAAATGCACCTGCTTCCGGGTTAATGGCATACAAGCGCCCATCGGGTCCTGGCTTGATCCATGCGATATCTTCGCCGATGGTCGTGACTTTCCAGCCAGCGAGTTCCTTCGGTGGAATCAGCATGGCCAGGTTGGTCTTGCCGCACGCACTGGGAAAGGCTGCCGCGATGTAATGCTTTTTCCCGCCCGGGTGCTGTATGCCGAGGATCAGCATGTGTTCGGCCAGCCAGCCCTGCTCCCGCGCCATGATCGACGCGATACGCAGCGCGAAACATTTCTTGCCCAGCAACGCGTTGCCGCCATAGCCCGAACCGAACGACCAGATGAGTTTTTCCTCGGGGAAATGCACAATGTATTTGTGCTGCTTGTTGCTGGGCCACACCACGTCTTTTTGGCCCGGCGCGAGTGGCGCGCCGACCGTGTGAAGGCAGGGCACGAAAAATTTGTCGGTTCCGAGCAGATCGAGTACCGCGCGCCCGATGCGCGTCATCACGCGCATACTGACCACTACATAAGGCGAATCCGTGAGTTCAACGCCGATGTGCGAAATATGCGAACCCAGTGGCCCCATGCTGAACGGTATGACATACATGGTGCGTCCGCGCATGCAGCCATCGCTGATTTTTGTCAGCGTCGCGCGCATTTCCTCGGGCGCGACCCAGTTGTTGTTCGGACCTGCATCTTCCTTGTTCTTGCTGCACACGAATGTACGGTCTTCCATCCGTGCCACGTCATCGGGGTCGGAGCGCGCCAGAAAACACCCCGGTCGCTTTTGCTCGTTGAGCTTGATGAGCATGCCGGTGGCGACCATCTCGGCGCACAAGCGGTCGTATTCAGCCTGCGAACCATCACACCAATAAATACGCTCCGGTTTGGTGAGTTGCGCAACTTCAGCAACCCATGCTTTCAACTTGGCGTGGTTCACATAAGCCGGTGCATCAATATTCGAAACAGTGCGTACAGTCGTGGCGGCGGTCGGAGTCATGGCCGTCCCTCCTAAATTTTAAAATCCCGTTAAAAAACAATGGCAAAGCGAACTCTGATCACGTTATCGAGGGCTCGCTCTGCCAATTGGGGCTGAATTTTACCCGAAATCGGAGGCGTAGTCTCATATGCGCCGGGCGTCTTCAGCCTTCCCTGGCAGCACCTACACGACAAGTAAAAAGCCGGTACCGCAATACCCAGCACGCATTTCCAGCCCCTCTTTCGTCCATTTATCATTAGATGAAAACCCATACATCCCATCGCAATCTTGAGTCTTCCGCAGGGTGGTTATATTCTGGCGGTTTCCAGTTTCAGCTGACCGCTGGTAGTATGTAATTGCACTGAAAGTTTTCACGTAATTTACGCGTATCAAGTGTACAAAGCGTATAGGGAGAACACATGAAACTGCTGAGCTTCCGTCCACCCCGCGCCCGCGTTGATCATTTCGGCGTATTACTGTCAAACGGGCAGGCACTCGATATTTCAGAAGCCAAGAGCGGGCGTGGCCTGCCGGATTCACTGATTGAATGTATACGGGGCGGGGCCGATTCGCTGGCCCGCGTGCGGGACGCCCTGGCACAGGCCGAGCACAAGCTGTCCGCCGGCAGCCATGAACATCTGGTGTCGCTGGATTCGGTGACCGCGCGCCCGCCGCTGATCCCCGGAAAAATCATGGCCATCGGTAAAAACTATTCGGACCATGCCGCCGAAGTAGGCAGCGCCGCGTACTCGCGCCCCGCCGGGTTTATCAAACATGTGGATACGCTGATCGCCAACGGCGACACCATCCGCAAGCCCGCATGGACCGAAAAGCTCGATTACGAAACCGAACTTGCCGTGGTGATTGCCGACGAGTGCGTTGACGTGCCGCCGGAAGAAGTCTACGAGCATGTATTCGGCTACACCATCATGAACGACGTGTCCGCGCGCGATGTGCAGTTTGCCGAGCGCAAGGAGGGCAATATCATGATAGGCAAAAATTTCCCGACTGCGGCGCCGCTTGGGCCTTGGGTTGTTACCAAGGATGAAATTCCCGACCCGCACAATCTCCGGCTGGTGACGCGTATCAACGGCGAGATGCGCCAGAACGCCAATACCGGCACGCAGATTTTTCATATTCCCGCGCAAGTGGCGTGGTATTCGCACGCAGGACTTTACCCCGGCGATATCATCTCCACCGGCACGCCGGCGGGCGTCGCCGCCGGCTACAAGGGCGAAGGTTCGTGGTGGCTGAAAAACGGCGACCTGATCGAGTCCGAGATTGAAAAGATCGGCTTGCTGCGTAATCCGGTATCAACGCGCAAGCGCCGGTCCTGACTCAGCCGTCAGCGAATCGCATCCGGTAATTCGGAACTCGGTTACTACGCTACGACGATTTTCGCGCGGGTATGCGAGCCGCCTTCAGCACCGGCCCCCAGCGTTCCGCTTCAGTATAAATGCGTGTCGCAAACTGCGACAGCGGGCTGCGCACCGGCTCCAGCCCCAGTGACAGTAACTGCGCCCGTATTTGCGCATCGTTGATCGAGTCACCGATGTGGTCGCTCAACCAGCGAATCACGTTCGGTGAGACGCCGTTCGGCGCGAACACGCCGTACCACGCAGCGACTTCCACGCCTGCAACACCCGACTCGCTCAGCGTGGGCAAATCCGGCAGCAATTCGGTGCGCTGCGGACTCGCCACGGCAAGCACCCGCAAGTGTTCGTTTCGCAGATACGGTAGCGCCAACGGCAGGGCCGCAAACATCAGCGACGTCTGCCCCGTCGCCAAGCCATTGAGCGCCGCCAGCCCGCCATTGTGTGGCACATGCACCATGTCGATACCTGCCGCGCGGCGCAGCAACTCACCCGCCAGGTGACCGGTACTGCCGTCACCCGACGAACCGTAGTTCACATCACCGGGACGCATCCTGATGTATGACACCAGACGATCCAGTGTCTTGAACGGCAAGCCCGTGTTCATTGTCAGCACGAAGGGCATATTGACCAGCGGCGCAGCCAGTTCAAAATCCCGCGTCGGGTCGTAGCTCACTTCGGGCGCGTAATGGGGTGTCAGTACCATGGTTTCATTGCTCGCCAGCAACAGCGTATGGCCATCGGCCGGCGCTCGCGCGACATACTGCGCGCCGCGCGTGGTGGCGCCGCCCGGCTGCCTCTCCAGCAGCACCGCGTGCTTGGATTCGTAGCGAATCGCCTGCTGCACAATGCGGCTCAAACTGTCTGAAATCGCCGGCGGTGCATTGGCCGCCATCAGCTTGTACGTCTTGGTCATGCGCGACGCGCCGCGTATGTCGGTGGGCCCGCTGAGCGGATAAGGCACCACCAGCGTGACAGAGCGTGATGGGTAGGTCTGCGCCTGCGTTAGAGTGGCGCTCATCAGCAACAAGACTACCGCAGCCAAACGCTTCATAACTGAACCTGTTCAGAATGTTTCGTAACGCAGCATCAGTCGTAAACACCCCCACAAAGCTTACAACAAATGGCGTGGGCACAAAGACGTTGCAACGCCGCGCAGTGTTAAAATGCCGCTTTATATCTGAACAATCGCCATGGCTACCGTATCTCGCACCGCCACCCTTGAACGTCTCGGCGCAGCCGTGGGCACTCAGGGCATTTTCACCGCGCCCGCCGAACTCGAACCCTACGTCAACGACTGGCGCGGTATCTATCACGGCGGCGC
>DHVE01000084.1:0-3279 GCA_002412495.1 Betaproteobacteria bacterium UBA5216 | reverse complement strand
GCGGCCATCGTCAAAATCTGTGCCGAGACCAAAACACCGCTGGTGCCGCAGGGCGGCAATACCGGCATGTGCGGCGCCACGGTGCCCGACGCGAAACTCAGTCCGGTGGTGATAGCGCTGGGACGCATGAATCGAATACGCAATGTCGATCCGCTGAATAACACCATGACCGTCGAAGCCGGATGCGTGCTGGCGAATATCCAGCAAGCGGCAGCCGACGCTGATCGATTGTTCCCGTTGTCGCTAGGCGCGGAAGGCAGTTGCCAGATCGGCGGCAATCTTTCCACCAATGCCGGTGGTGTCAATGTGCTGCGGTATGGCAATACCCGTGATCTGGTGCTGGGCATCGAAGCCGTGTTGCCTGATGGCCGTATCTGGAACGGGCTGCGTTCGCTGCGCAAGGACAACACGGGCTACGACCTGAAGCACCTGTTTATTGGTGCCGAAGGCACGCTCGGCGTGATTACCGCAGTCGTGCTGAAGTTGTTTCCCAAGCCGAGTTCAACTGCCACGGCATGGATGGCGGTGCCGGATCCCGACGCGGCCTTAAAGTTGTTTTCCCTGCTGCGCCAGCAGTTCGGTGATCGCATCAGCGCATTCGAATTGATTTCGCATGCTTGCGTGGAACTGGTGGTCAAACACATTCCGGGCACGCGCAATCCGCTGGCGACGCCGCGCGAATGGTATGTCCTCACCGAATTGGGCGATGCTTCCGCTGGCGACGCCTTGCGCACCGCGCTGGAAGAGACACTCGAAAAAGCCATGGCGGCGCACCTCGTCACCGATGCGGTGCTGGCGGAAAACCAGAGCCAGTCCAAGGCGATGTGGCGCATTCGTGAATCCATACCGGAGGCCGCGCGCGGCGAATCGGGCATGCTGTATCGTCACGACATTGCGGTGGCGGTCGGCGAGATTCCGGCATTCATTCGTGATGGCAAGGCCGCGCTTGAAAAACATTTCAAGGGCACCCATATCATTTGCTTCGGACACTTGGGCGACGGCAATCTGCATTACAACACCTATGTCGAAGGCCGCTTGCGCAGCGATGCTGCCGCGCGTGAAGCCAACGACGTAACCACGGTAATCTACGATATCGTTAAGCAATACAAAGGCAGTTTCAGCGCCGAGCACGGCATCGGCATGGCCAAGGTCGAGGAACTCGTGCGCTACAAGGATCCGGTCGAAATTGACCTCATGCGCACCGTTAAACGTGCGCTGGATCCGGATGGCATCATGAATCCCGGCAAGGTTTTGTAAGGCGCACCCATAAAAACCGACCCAATGCGCGTCACCTTTCACTGGAGATCGCCATGACCGGCAAAATTACCAAGCCCGACGCTGAGTGGAAAAAAATGCTCACGGCGGAGCAGTTTCATGTCACGCGCAAAAAAGGCACCGAGCGCGCGTTTACCGGCGCCTACTGGGACAACCACGAACACGGTGTGTATCGCTGTGTTTGTTGTGATGCCGAATTGTTCAAGTCCGATCACAAGTTTGAGTCCGGCACCGGCTGGCCGAGCTTCTGGCAACCCGCCGTCGCCGAAAACGTTGCGTCCGAAGAAGACAACGGATTTTTCATGCGTCGCACTGAAGTGTTATGCAGCCAGTGCGACGCACATCTCGGGCACGTGTTTGAAGATGGCCCCAAGCCGACCGGACTGCGTTATTGCATCAACTCTGCTTCGTTGAAGTTTGAAAAATCATAAATTAGCCGGGATCCCACGCCATGAAGTTTTTGTTCGACATGTTTCCGGTAATACTGTTTTTCGTGGCGTTCAAGTTCTGGGGAATCTACACTGCGACGGGAGTGGCGATAGGCGCCACCGTCGTGCAAATCGGCTGGTTATTGCTGCGAAAGCGCAAAATTGAACCGATGCTGTGGGTAAGTCTCGGGGTCATCGTGGTATTTGGCGGCGCCACGCTGCTGCTGCAAAACGAAACCTTTATCAAGTGGAAACCCACGGTGCTGTACTGGCTGTTTGCGACGGCGCTGGGCTTGGGCTGGCTGATCTTCAAGAAAAACCTGATCCGCGCGATGATGGAAAAACAGGTCACGTTGCCCGAGCCTGTGTGGGTCAAGCTGCTGTTAAGCTGGATCGGCTTTTTTGCGGCGATGGGCATCCTCAACCTGTACGTGGCGTTCAATTATTCGACCGATACCTGGGTGACATTCAAACTGGTCGGTGGCATGGGCCTGATGCTGTTGTTTGTGATCGGACAGGCAGTCATGCTGGCCAAATACATGGAAGAAAAGAAACCGGAATGAGCGCAGAACCTTCCCGAGCGATCAGGGTCTGTCACTCGTAGCCGAATGAATACCGTTGAGCACATGCAGCAGCGCCTTGCAGCGCTATCACCCGAATCCATCGAAATCCTGGATGAATCCGGCCGGCACATCGGCCACGAAGGGGCGAAAGGCGGGGGCGGACACTACCAATTAGTGCTCGTCAGCGCACAATTTCACGGCGTGGCGTTGCCTGCACGGCATCGTATGGTTTACGATGCGCTCGGCTCCATGATGAAGCACGAAATTCACGCCTTGTCGATCAAGGCCTACGCGCCTAGCGAAATTTAATTACTTGTAGTACGCAAGACCCCCGTTCAACCACGCAGCATCACCAAGGATATTTTATGCACGCCCTTTTTCCGCGCCGTTGTGTTACTCCCCTCGCCCTTGCTTCCGCGCTGTTTTTGCTGCCTGGGCTGGCCGCCGCGCAGGCGCCGGTTGCCAAGGTAAACGGCGTGGCAATTCCGCAAGCCAAGCTGGATGCCATCATCAAGGCCCGCGCGGCGGGCAAGCAACCAGACACGCCGGAAATTCGCGCCGCGATCCGCGACACGCTGATCAATCAGGAAGTCGTCGCGCAGGAGGCCATCCGCAAAGGCATCGACAAAAATCCGGAAGTGGCCGCGCAGATTGACCTGCAACGCCAGGAAATTCTGGTTAATGCCTTTGTGCAGGAATACATGCGGACAAATCCGGTAAACGACGAAACCATGCGCAAGGAATACGAACGCATCAAGCCCACGATTCCGGCCAAGGAATTCAAGGCGCGTCACATCCTGGTGGAAAAAGAAGACGAAGCCAAGGAAGCCATCGCGTTGATCAAAAAAGGCGGCAGCTTTGAAAAAATTGCAGCCGAAAAATCCAAGGACACCGGCTCGAAGGGCCGTGGCGGCGATCTTGATTGGGGTCCCGCCGCGCGTTACGTCAAACCGTTTGGCGATGCCCTGGCCAAGTTGAAAAAAGGCCAGATGACCGACGTGCCGGTGCAATCA
>DHVE01000121.1 GCA_002412495.1 Betaproteobacteria bacterium UBA5216 | reverse complement strand
CGACAAAACCAATCGCACCGCCCAACATCACCGCCGCCACGGTGGCCAAGGCCGCGCCAAAAAACACCATCAATTGCAGTGGCCCGATATTCACGCCCAATGAACGCGCCTTGGTATCGCCCAGACCCAGAATATCCAGTTGTGCCGCAAGCGTCATCGCGCCAGGCGTGAGCGCCAGCAGCAACACACAAGCGGCAATGGGGCTCTCGGCATAAGACAAGTCCCCCATCAACCAGAACAACATACCCTTGATTTGCGCGCCCGGCGCGATCACCAGAATCAAACTCGTCAGCGCCGCGAACCCCGCCGACAACACCACGCCGGATAACAACAGGCGGTAGATGTTCCACTGCCCGCCACGAAACGTGACGCCGAACACAATCGCAATCGCGGCAATCGCGCCCGTCAGCGCGGCGGCGTTGACCATGGCCGCGCCCAACCCCAGGGCAATCGCGGCCAAAGCGCCCAGCGATGCGCCTCCCGACACACCGAGAATGTACGAATCCGCCAGCGCATTGCGCAACAACGCCTGCAACAGCACACCCGCCAGCGCAAGCAAGCCGCCGCAAGCGAAGGCCGCCAGCGCGCGCGGCGCTCGAAGTTGCCAGAGAATGTCGTATTCAATGCCGGGCGTGCCGTTGAACAGGCTTTGCAGAATTTGTGTGGGCGTGAGTGATACCGAGCCAAACAGCAGCGCGATGAAGAGGCTGAAGAGTGCAGCCGCAGCGGCCAGAACAAGTGCGGGCGCGGCGCGCATTACAGGCGAAACAAAAGAAAGTAACCAGCCGCCGGCCTACCCCCGGCGAAATTGACGCGCCATACGTCGATTACCAAGTAATGCACCATTCACCCAAGCGACATCACCGGCCACCCCGCCGCCACCGCATGCGCCCGCAACGTAGCATCCGGATCCACCGCCACCGGATGACTCACCATCTCCAGCAACGGCAAATCATTGTGCGAATCACTGTAAAACCAAACCTTGTCGTACGAGCGCAAGGTTTCACCGCGCGACTCGAGCCATGCGAGCAACCGCTTGGGCTTGCCCTCCTTGAAACATGGCAGCCCGGTCACGCCGCCCGTGAATTCACCATCGCGTTGTTCCGGTTCGGTGGCAATCAAATGCTCAATGCCAAACAGACGCGCAATCGGCGCGGTGACAAAACTGTTGGTCGCCGTCACCACCACGCGCACATCACCCTTGTGCTTCTCAACCAAATTGCGCGCGGAATCGCGCAGCATCGGATGGATTTTTTTCTTCATGTACTCGCCATGCCATTGATCCAGCACCCTGCGCGGATGACGCGACAACGGTTTCAACTGAAAATCGAGGAACTCCATGATGTTCAGCGTGCCCGCCTTGTACTGATCATAAAATGTCTGATTGCGCGCCTCGTACACTTCGCGATCCAGAACGCCCTGCTCAATCAGGAATTGCGCCCATTCAAAATCGGAGTCACCGGCGAGTAACGTATTGTCGAGGTCAAACAGCGTTAGGTTCATAAGTGTTTGGTTTTATTAAAATTTTTACTTACGTAGCAAACAATAAATTGCGCAATGCAATACCATATCCGTGCAAACGCCGTCTAAACCGAAAAAATTCAGGCTCACTGGATAGCCGACAACGATTCCAAAAACCTACGAAGCAAACCTTCTGTAAAAACTAAAGATCGCATATCCACCAACTGACTCGTCGGCGTTCTTCTTTTTTTACCGTGTGATGCAGGGTTTCTCATGTCCAACAAATCTTTTAACTGCTTCAGCAGTTCTGCATTTCGATGCAGCATCACGCCTTTGCTCTCGATTTCAGATACCAGTTCTGGAGGCATCTTGTCTGCATTTTCTAACATTTCGCGATACGTCCCAAGTGTAGGATTCCTTTGTGGCTCTCGCCCGAAACGATGAGTCCAAAACTTTTTCAGTAGTGATGATCCATAGATATCATTGAGACGACAATCCAACTCGCATTCAAACGGCTTAGCGTACGACATAACCTCCGAACCTATATCGCTAAGAACAAGCCCGAGACCGGGAGCATGCATAACGAATCGCACCTCGGCATCAACCATAAGTTTTCGGCTTCGATCTGAGAAACGGCCCCACAAATCCGGTCCAACCTCTGATTCAATTCTTTTTTCGCAATCCCTGCGGGGTTTCTGGCTTACTTCCCGAATCTCTGATATAGGAGGAAATACATATAGCTGCGCCGAGTCCGGCACCAAATTCCGCAAGCGAAGACCATCCAAATTCCAGCTCTTCTCTGCGGAATACGATTTCATTAGCTCAACTGCTTTACGCACCCACCTATGTCCTGGGCGATTCAAAGCGCTGCGAACCAATTCCGAAAACGCGGGCCAGTCCACGTTCAAATAGGTATGGTGTCGTTTGTCAAAAATTGCCTTACGCATTAAATAAAACGCGAACATCGCATTCGCGAACTCCGGAAATCCCTCGCGTTCAGCCGCGATCCAGAAGTTCTGGTGAAGTTTGAAACTCCTGTGACCGTTCTCATCATCATCACCAAATTCATCGGACGTGTAATTCCATCTCTCGCTGTCCTCGTGATCCCACAATAGTGTCTCAATGAGCAAATGCATATCCCATTCGGCGTGTGTGCCATCGGACGAGTGATACCAATTACAACCAAGACTTTCCGGCTTCCACGGAAAGCGTCCGCGAAGATCGCGATTACGCAGCACCGCGATCTTTTTCGACCAGGCGCTCAACGTAAGCCAATAAGTACTATTCGCGCTCTTATCGTAGTATTCGCTCGGTATGAAATCTTCAAACATATTCCAAAACCACCGGCCCTCGCTCATACCGCATGGCAAAAAAGGAACAAATGAAGGCTCGTTGAAAACGGTGCGTATGTGCTCCACCCATTTTTTACTGTGAGCCCCCGACTCAATGTCCTCCCATGAATTAGGCGGTCTTCCAACCGGGTAGTTGGCCAATGTTTCCATCAATTGATGGGATGTGGCGCTTTGCTTCAAAGCGGGGCCATTTTCTTGCCAGTGACGAATTACCGCAACAAACAGACCTTGCGGAAAATCGAAAAACCCACCAAAAAAGATCGTAAGAAATCCCTCATAAGTACGAAGGCTGGCAAAGAATAAACCTACAATTTTCTGTTTTCGAGCCTGGGCATCACCCTGTTGCTCTTCGTCAGAAAACTTGGTATTGAACACGCCTCCTTCATCATGGGCTTCATCGAACCCTCCCGAAAAATAAACGTCCAAGAGCATCACTATAGGACTAGCGCTACTCCAAAACTCGCCCGCACTGGCATCCCCCTGCATCGTTTCTTTCATCGAATTCCGGGTAAGCGGCCGGGATGAATACGGGGCAAGTGGACATAATATTTCCATCAGGAAGAAATCCTGCATCTCGTCCGTGACCGAAAATCGTTCTTCGTCGCTAAACCAGCAATCCTCCAGATGGCGATAAAACTTCGTAGGACCAAGCGCTTCCATATATTCACAAATAACCTTTACCGGGTCATCCACTTTAAAAATCAGCGGTATCACTTCAACCAAGGGATATGCAGGCGGGTAGGCGTGGTAGGGCGTGAGCTTCCCGCGCTCCTTGCGTTCCTCTTCTTGCTTGGCAGCGTCATTAAAAAAATTAACGGCTTCCTTAACTTTTTCGCTCAGCACAATTGCAGCGCCATCATTTGATTCATTCGCAGGGTCGATGAGTCGAGAAAACTTCAGTTTCGCTAGCAGAACACATGCCTTGGGAAAAACTTTTTCGCGATCCTCCTTTTCAGTTGTGAGCGCTCGAAATTTCCCAAGACGCATTTCCAACGGCGTCAAACTTTGCCGCGCGCGAAATATTTCCTCTAATGCGTCAAGAAAGAGTTCAGGTTCGGACGATTCGTCAAAACGGGATAGCAACGAAGGCTCCCGCTCTGGAAAGTTAATTACGTTTGATGACATAAGTCCTTAAAGAGCGAAGCGAACGTGGGAGGCACAAGCGCCAGAGCCTTGTTACCGCTTGATTCTGGCGGTTACTCAAAATAGAATGGTTTCAAGTTATAACGTATTGTTTTTATTATATATTTTTCGATCACTAACCATTCACACAGCAAAGGAAGTGTCACCGCCCGCTTGGTTTCCGGCGTATGCCGATCGAGCGCACCCAGCGTCAAGAACAGTGCGCCCATTTCACGCGCGGTTAAGCAGCGTCGCCATCAATTCATCCTCCAGTACGTAGCCAATGTATCAGCAATCACCGTCCATTCGGCAGCGGCAACTGCGTCTGCGTCAATTCATCCATGCGCCCCAGTTCTTTCACCACGCGCTCGACCAGCGCCACCACGCGTACGAAACGCGGCATGCCGACATAAATCGTCGATTGCAGCACCACCTCCATCACTTCGCGCGGCGTGGCACCGTGCGTCAGTGCATTGCGGATGTGATTCTCTGCCTGAATGAATTCACCCATCACCATCAACTCGCCGATCACGCACAGAATGCGCGTCTGGTCATCGAGGATATTGCGCGTGTACATGCCGGCGTAGATGTAATCAAGCCAGAGCTTGAGGAAATGCTCATCCACGCGCTCCAATTGCTCCACCGTTTTGTGGTGATGGCTGGGCTGCAATCTGAATCCCGTGCTCAAGCCTTCCCAGCCAAACTTGCGCAACAGCTCTTCCTGACGCGGGCATTCCTTTTCGGTGACACCCCAAGTCTCACGCTCGGCTTCGAGTGAGCGTTTGGCGCCGCGGCCCGTCATCGGCAATTGCGTCTCGGTAATCTCCTTCATGCGGCCGAGCTTCTTCAATACCGCGGTAAAAACGCGCGTAGCGCGCATGATTTTCGGATAACCCAGATACACCGTCGCCTGCAGCAAAACCTCCAGCACCTCGCGCGGCGATGCGTGCCGCAGCGCATTGCGTATGTGTATCGCCAGTTGATCCCAATCTTCCATCACCAGAAACTGGCCCACCAGAATCAGGCAACGCTTGCGTTCATCAAGAATGCCGCGCCCGGTCATGCCGCCATAGGTGAATTCCAGCCACAGCTTGGTGAAATGCGGATCAAGGCCATCGCACCAGTCCACGTGCGCCGCCGCATGATCCAGATGCGCGCGCACGAGGCCATCGATGGCGCGGGCGCCATATTTTTGCCTGAGCTTCGCGAGTTTGGGATCCGCCGTTTTCGCGGTAACGGATTTCTTCGCGCTGCGCGGTTTGGCGGCGGCGCTCGTTTTTTTGCGGGGTAATTTTTTCATCAGGGTATCCAGACCGAAGAACCAGCAGGTGACAATGGGCAATCCATGCCAGGTTGCGATTATAGTCGGCCAGCACTGTAATATACTCACCGTCGAAGCACCCATTATTCAGTCAACGGAGATTATTTAAAATGGCATTTCGCAGAGTGGTAACCGGATTCACCAAAGACGGCAAAAGCTGCATCAAGTGGGACAGCGCAATTGAACCGAAGAACCTGCGACCGGGCTTCGACAACGTGCCACTGTGGGCCACCAAAAAGCTGCCCGCCGAAACCGCAACCGACGACCCCAACACCTGGGAACTCGGCACCAGCCTCGCCGGCGGCTCCGTGTTCCGTTTCGGCGTTTACGCGCCCGGCAACATCGCGCGCTGGCACAGCACCGACTCGGTCGATTACGCGATCTGCATCTCAGGCGAAATGTGGATGGAAATGGAAGAAGGCTCGGTACTGCTCAAACCCGGCGATGTGGTAATCCAGCTCGGCACCAACCACAACTGGGCCAATCGCGGCACCATTCCCTGCGTCATGGCCTACGTGCTAATCGCCACCGAGGGCGCGAAAACCACCGGCTGGGACGAGAACAAGAACAAGGCACATTAGCAGAAACCCAAACCACCACCCATCAACAACAAGGGCCGCTTTCGCGGCCCTTGTTCCATTTGCAGCAGCCAATAAAATCACCCCACGGCCTTAACCATATCCTCCACCACCTTCTTGGCGTCGCCAAACACCATCATGGTTTTGTCCATGTAGAACAGGTCGTTGTCGAGGCCTGCATAACCCGCCGCCATCGAGCGCTTGACCACCATCACGGTGCGCGCCTTGTCGGCTTCGAGGATCGGCATGCCGTAGATCGGGCTGCCCGGCGTATGCGCCGCCGGGTTCACCACGTCGTTGGCGCCGAGCACCAGCACCACGTCGGTGGTCGGGAAGTCGCTGTTGATCTCGTCCATCTCCAGCACTTGATCGTAGGGAATTTCTGCTTCGGCCAACAGCACGTTCATGTGGCCGGGCATGCGGCCCGCGACCGGGTGGATGGCGAAACGCACGGTGACGCCTTTTTCACGCAGCTTGTGGGCGAGTTCCTTGACCGCGTGTTGCGCGCGCGCCACCGCGAGGCCGTAGCCGGGAATGATGATCACGGAGTCGGCGTTACCCATGAGGAATGCCGCATCGTCCGCACTGCCGCTGCGATGCGTTTTTTGCACGCCACCCGCGGTCGCCGCCGCGCCGGAATCGGTGCCAAAGCCACCAAGGATCACCGACAGGAACGGCCGGTTCATCGCCTTGCACATGATGTAACTCAAAATCGCGCCCGAGCTGCCCACCAGCGAGCCGGCGATGATCAGCATGGGGTTGTTGAGCGAAAAGCCGATGCCTGCCGCCGCCCAGCCCGAATAGGAGTTGAGCATCGAGATCACCACCGGCATGTCGGCGCCACCGATGGGAACGATGATCAGAAAACCCAGCACAAAGGCGATCGCGGTCATGGCGATAAACGCCGTCCAGTTGGTGCCCGGCGTCGCGAAGAACCACAGGCCGCATCCCAGCATGCCCAGCCCCATCAACAGGTTCACCATGTGCTGGCCACTGAACACGATGGGCGCGCCGCTCATGCGGCCCGACAGTTTCAGGAATGCAATCACGGACCCCGAAAAAGTCATCGCGCCCACAAAGGTGCCGATGAACAACTCCAGCTTGTTGCCGGCCGGGATCGATTCACCCGCCGCCTTGACGATGCCGAACGCGTACGGGTTGTTGACCGCCGCAATGGCGATCAGCACGGCCGCCAAACCCACCAGCGAGTGCATGAAGGCCACCAGTTCGGGCATGGCAGTCATCTGCACCTTGCGCGCCACCACCGCGCCGATGGCGCCGCCGAGCGCAATGCCGCCGATAATAATCACCCAGTTTTTGGTGAGTGTGAGTGTCACGGCCACGGCAATCGCCATGCCGATCATGCCGAACAGGTTGCCGCGCCGCGAAGTCAGCGGCGACGACAGGCCTTTTAACGCAAGAATGAAAAAGACCGAGGCGACGAGATACGCAAGCGCAATCTGATTACCGGAGAGCATTTAATTCGCTCCCTTTTTTTCTTTTTTCTTGAACATTTCGAGCATGCGCTGCGTCACCAAAAATCCGCCGAACACGTTCACCGCCGCCAGCACCACCGCCACCGCGCCGACCCACACGCCCCAGTCGGCTTCGGCCGGCCCCGCGGCCAGCATGGCGCCGACGAGAATAATGCTCGAGATTGCATTGGTCACCGACATCAGCGGCGTGTGCAGCGCTGGAGTGACATTCCACACCACGTGATAGCCGACGAAAATCGCCAGCACGAATACCATCAGGTTTGTGATTAAGGGATCTACAGTCATTTTTTGTTCTCCGAACTGTGTGGCGTAAGGCGTTAGGCGTGAGGGTGAGGCGCAAAAGCGCTGGCGTAGCGCGCCTCGCGCTTCACGCCCAACGCCTCACTTCTTAAGCACTTCACCGCCCGCACACACCAGCGTGCCGGCGATGACTTCATCTTCGCGGTTGATTTTGTACTCGCCGGACTTGGCATCCAGCATCAGACCGAGAAAGTTCAGCAGGTTGCGTGCATACAGTGCGCTCGAATCCGCCGCCACCAAAGCGGGAATGTTAGCAACACCCATCAAATGCACACCGTGCTTGACCACGGTTTTGTCGAGTTCCGACAACGGGCAGTTGCCGCCCTGCTCAACCGCCATATCGACGATCACCGAACCGGGCTTCATCGATTTCACCATGTCTTCGGTCACCAGCACGGGCGCGGCACGGCCGGGAATCAGCGCGGTGGTGATTACGATATCGGCCTGCTTGATGCGCTCGGCAACCAATGCCGCCTGGCGCTTTTTGTAATCTTCGCCCATGTCGCGCGCGTATCCGCCCTGCCCCTTGGCGAGTTCCTTTTCCGCATCGGTCAACGGCACGTCGATAAATTTCGCGCCCAGCGATTCGACTTGTTCCTTGGTCTCGGGCCGCACATCAGTGGCCTCCACCACGGCCCCCAGACGCTTGGCCGTGGCAATCGCCTGCAACCCCGCCACGCCCACGCCCATGATCACCACGCGGGCGGCTTTCACCGTGCCCGCCGCGGTCATCAGCATCGGCATCATCTTGCCGTAGGTGTTGGCGGCCATCAGCACGGCCTTGTAGCCGGCGATGTTGGCCTGCGACGACAGCACGTCCATCGATTGCGCGCGCGAGATACGCGGCAGCGTTTCCATGGCAAATGCGTTGACGCCGGTCTTGGCGATGGCAGCGATGCCGTCCTTGTTGTGCGGATTCAATAGACCGATCAGCGTTTGGCCGTTTTTCAGCAACGCCAGTTCATTCGCATCGGGCCCGCGTACCTTGAGCACGATGTCCGCTTGCGCGTAAACCGCCGCCGCATCCGCGACCATGGTAGCGCCAGCCGCGACAAATAGCGCATCCGGAATCGCCGCGCCGGCACCGGCGCCCGCTTGCACGAAAACCTGGTGATGTCCCGTCTTGGTGAGTTTGCCGATGGTTTCGGGTGAGGCAGCGACGCGTGTTTCAAGAGGCCGCGTTTCCGCGGGTATACCGAACTTCATTAGATTTTCCTGGTTGTCCCTGATTGCTGCATAGCGACAATTATAACCTCCCTCCAGCCGTCGCGCACCGTGCGCGATGCTATGATCGAGCATCAAATCCGTTGATGGGGCACCCGTTGAAAATCCGCCATCCATCCGCTGGCCAAGCCCGCGCGTCGGCCCCGGACGCCGCGAATGCCATGCCGTGCCTATAATCCGAATTGCTCATGCCCGCCATACAAATTCTGCCGGACCTGTTAATCAATCAAATCGCCGCCGGCGAAGTGGTTGAGCGGCCCGCTGCCGCACTAAAGGAGTTGATGGAGAACAGTCTCGACGCGGGCGCGACGACCATCGTGGTGCATCTCGCGGGCGGCGGCACGCAACTGCTCAAGGTCAGCGACGACGGCAACGGCATTGCGCGCGATGAGCTACCGCTTGCATTGGCACGCCACGCCACCAGCAAGATTGCCTCGCTCGACGATCTTGAACGCGTCGGCAGCCTCGGTTTTCGCGGGGAGGCGCTGGCGAGCATCGCCGCCGTATCGCGCCTGACGCTCTCCAGCCGCCACCGCGCCGCCGGCGGCCCGGGTAACTCGGGAAGCGATAAACACGCATGGTCGATCACCTCCGAAGGCCCGCACCTGTCGGCGCCCGAACCCACGGCGCTGGCCGCGGGCACCACGGTGGAAGTGCGTGATCTGTATTTCAACACCCCGGCGCGCCGCAAGTTCCTGAAAACCGAAGCCACCGAATACGCGCATTGCGAAGAAGCCTTCCGGCGTATCGCGCTCTCGCGCAGCGCCGCCGGCTTCACTCTGCAACATAACAACCGCGTGCAGTGGCACCTGAAGCCACAAAGCCTCGACGAGCGCATCGCCGAATTGCAGGGCAAGGAATTCGCGCAATCGTCCATTGCCATCGATGAAGACAGCGCGGGCTTGCGGTTGCACGGCAGAGTCAGCTCGCCCGCGATGGCAAAGGCCTCGCGCGACGCGCAGTATTTTTACGTCAACGGCCGCTTTGTGCGCGACAAATTACTGGCGCATGCGATACGGCAAGCCTATCAGGACGTGCTGCATCACGACCGGCACCCGGCCTTTGTGTTGTTTCTCGATATCGATCCGGCGCTGGTGGACGTCAATGTGCATCCCACCAAGACCGAAGTGCGTTTTCGCGACAGCCGCGCCGTACACCAGTATGTGTTTCACGCGCTGTCGAAAGCCCTGGCCGGCACGGCGGGCGACACCGTGACCACCCAGCAGGCGGTTCCCGGTTTCCCAGGGTTTTCCCGGTTGTCATCCAACCCCGACAGCGGCGCCCCACGCGCGTGGCACACCGGTGGCAGCCGCACCGCCGGCCAACCCGACAGCACGGCCTACGCGCCGCGTCAAAGCGCCATGGCGCTGCCCGCGTCGGAAGCGATGGGCTTTTACGACACGCTGTTCGGCGCGCGCGCAACCACGTCCGCATCCCTTGCGACGACCTCTGAAACAGATCACACCGAAGCGCCGCCACTGGACAATCAGGGCGCTCCACCGTTGGGATTTGCACTCGCGCAACTCGGCGGCATCTACATCCTCGCCGAAAATCAGCACGGACTGGTGATCGTGGATATGCATGCCGCACATGAACGCATCATGTACGAAAAACTCAAGAACGCGCTCGATGCCCGGGAAATCCCCATGCAGCCGCTGCTGGTGCCAGTCGCGCTGATCGCCAGTCCAGTCGAAGTCGCCACCGCCGAGGAAAACGGCGCGATGCTGCGCCAGATCGGCTTCGATGTCGCGCCCGGCTCGCCCACGTCGCTGACCATTCGGGCCGTGCCCGCGATGTTGGCGGACGCGGACGCACGCACGCTGGCGGCGGACGTGCTGCGCGAAGTGCAGGAATACGGCGCCAGCCGCGTGCTGACTGAACGCCGCAACGAACTGCTCGGTACCATGGCGTGTCACGCGGCGGTGCGCGCGAACCGGCGCCTTTCCGTGCTGGAAATGAATGCCCTGCTACGCGACATGGAAGCCACCGAACGGTCGGGCTTGTGCAATCACGGCCGGCCCACGTGGCGGCAAATCACCGTGGCGGAACTGGACAAGCTCTTCATGCGCGGCGAATGATAAATTCACGAGACGGCGACCAAATGGTGGCCTTCAAACCCAAAAGAATAATAAAATCAATACAATGGCCGCTAATTTAAAAGCCCCGACATGACCCAACCCCACCATCCGCCAGCCATCATCATCATGGGGCCGACCGCGAGCGGAAAAACCGCGCTGTCCGCCAAACTTGCACAGTCACTGGCGTGTGAAATCATCAGCGTCGATTCGGGCCAGATCTACAAGGAAATGGACATCGGCACCGCCAAGCCCGATGCCGAATTTCTCAAGCATACGCCGCATCATTTGATCGACATCATCGAGCCGCACGAATCGTATTCCGCCGCGAAGTTCCGCGACGATGCGCTCATCCACATGCGCGAAATCACCGAACGCGACAAAATTCCGCTGCTGGTAGGCGGCACTATGATGTATTTCAAGTCGCTGATCGAGGGCCTCAACGATCTGCCGGAAGCCGATCCAACGGCGCGCATGCTGATCGACACCATGGCCGAGGAAAAAGGCTGGGACGGCGTGCACGCCAAGCTCATGGAAGTAGACCCCGAAACGGCCGCGCGCCTCAATCCCAACGACGCGCAGCGTATCCAGCGCGCGATGGAAATTTATTACATAACCGGCAAGCCGATGGCGGAGTGGCTGAGCAAACCCAAATACGTGTATTTCCCCTACACGCCAATCCGCATCGCGATCACGCCCAGCGACCGCGGCGTGCTGCACGAGCGCATCGCCACGCGCTTTGACGACATGTTGAATGCCGGCCTGGTGGACGAAGTCGCGCGCCTGCGCGAGGAATACGTGCTCGAATCCACCATGCCGTCCATGCGCTGCGTTGGCTACCGGCAAACCTGGCAACACCTGAACGGCGAATTCGGCCTGGACCAACTGCGCGAACAAGGCATAGCCGCCACCCGCCAGCTCGCCAAACGCCAACTCACCTGGCTGCGTGGCATGAGCGACGAAGGCAACATCGCCGAATTCGATTGCCTCGCGCCGGAAACCAATACGCTGGTACTCGATTACATCCGTCACGAGCTGGAAGCGCATTACGCGATGGAAGAAGCGGGTTAAGCCATAAGTCATAACCCGCTGTATGCACGGGTAACGCCGGCAGTGCCCGTCACACTTTGCACTTGACCTCACTCTCCACCTGCCCGCGCGCAAAGCTGATTTTCAGCACATCCCCCGCGTTCAGTTTATCGGCATCGCGCACGATCATGCCGTCCGTCGTTTCGGCGATGCTGTAACCGCGTTCGAGCATCATCCGCGGATTGAGCGCGCTGACGTGCGCTTCGGCGCGCGCCAGACGCAATTGCATGCGTTCAAACTGCCGCCGCATCGCGCCGGTGAATTCGCGCGCCTGCTGTTGCAGGTTGCGTTCAAGCGTGGGCACGTCCGGGCGCGCATTGCACAGGCCTTGCGCCGCCGCGTTCACCGCCCACATCCGGCGCTCCGCGTCGTGCCTGAACGCGCCTTGCAGCCGACCGGCCAGTCGCGACAAATGCCGCGCGCGTTCGCGCAGACGCTCGCCGGGATGCGTCAGGCGGCGCGCGAGATAATCGATTTTTTGCATGCGGTCTTCCAGCGCGCGTCGCGTGGTGCGTGTGAGCGCGGCGCGCACCTGGCTGATCCGGGCCTGTAGCTCCGCCCGATCCGGGCTCACGAATTCTGCCGCGGCCGTGGGCGTGGGGGCACGCGCGTCCGCGACAAAATCGGCGATGGTGAAATCGGTTTCGTGCCCGACGCCCGTCACCACCGGAATCTCGCATGCGTGGATGGCGCGCGCCACGATTTCTTCGTTGAACGGCCACAAGTCTTCGATGCTGCCGCCACCGCGGCACACGATCAGCACGTCGCATTGATCCTGTTCACAACGTGCCGACGCAGCGGCTATCGCCTGCATGATTTTTGCCGCCGCGCCCTCGCCTTGTACTGGCGTGGGGTAAATCACAACCGGAATCGACGGCATGCGGCGTTTCAACGTGGTCAGCACATCGCGCAACGCCGCGGCCTGCGGCGAGGTGACCACGCCGATGGCGCGCGGAAACGCGGGGATTTCGCGCTTGCGTTCCTCGTCGAACAAGCCTTCCTTGTCGAGCTTGGCCTTGAGCTTTTCAAAGGCTTCGTACAGCGCGCCCAAGCCGGCGCGCCGCATGGCATCGACATTCAGTTGATACTTGCCACGCGCCTCGTAGACGGTGGCGGCGGCACGCACCTCAACCTGCATGCCATCGACCGGTTGCCAGTCGATGTGCTGCGCCTTGTGGCGAAACATTACGCAATCCACCTGCGCCGCCGCGTCCTTGAGGGTGAAATACCAGTGGCCGGAGTCATAACGGCGCAGATTGGACATCTCGCCTGCCACCCACGCCAATGGCAGATTCTGTTCAATGGCAGCGCGCACGCGCCGGTTCAATTCACTGACCGAGATGACTTGCGACTGCTGCTCAAACGGGGAATTTGAAAACATGCGCCGATTCTACCGTTGACTGGGAAAACGAGTTCAAATCCGCCATTTACGATCATTCATCCTTGATTTCAATGGAAATTTTTGAGCGTCAGGAATGACTTCATCCACAGTAACCGGCAAGTCCTTGTTGTAAAAATGCTTTTACCACTGGACGCAGCGGAATTTACTTAAGTACATGTTTTTATTGTATTTTTAAAAAAGCGCATTTGTTAGGCGACCACAAATTATCCAATCTGCAACACCACTTAGCGACACTCCACACAGCTTACACACAGAGTTATCCACCGCATCTGTGGACAACTGCGTAAGGGACTGAAAAAACAGCTTATTAGGGCGGGCGACACAAGGCGTGAGGGGTGAGGCGTGAATAGCAAACCCGGGCCAGTCGCAATCTCTACCGCCCCCCTCGCACGCCATTCCAGCGCCATCCCGTCGCCTTGCTGAAAACTCAATCACAATATATAGTTAGCGAAATATTCTCAGGGGGTTTATATAGTGTTCTCGATCATTCAAGCGGCGGGCTGGCCGGTGTGGCCGCTGATCATCGCCTCCGTGGTTGCCTTGGCGATCATCGGCGAGCGGATGTGGACGCTGCGCGACAGCCTGGTCATGCCGCGCGGATTACTGATGCAGACGGTCCAGGAATACCGCCAAAACGGCGCCAATGCGCAATCCATGGAACGACTCGCGGCGAACTCCCCATTAGGACAAATTCTCGCCGCCGGCATAAAAAACATCAATGCGTCGCCTGCGATATTAAAAGAATCCATCGAAGAAGCCGCGCATGTTTCGGCCATCAATCTCGAGCGTTTTCTGACCACGCTGGGTACGATTGCCGCCATATCGCCGCTGTTGGGTTTGTTCGGCACGGTGATCGGCATGATCGAAATCTTCGGCTCCACGTCCCCCACCGGCAACAGCAACCCGGTGCAGCTCGCGCACGGCATTTCAATTGCGCTCTACAACACCGCGCTCGGCCTCGTGGTGGCCGTGCCCAGCATGATTTTCTACCGCCATTTCCGCGGCAAGGTCGATACGCTGCTCGTCGAAATGGAAATGCAGGCCGCCAAGTTGGTGGAAATCATTCATGGTGAACGCCAGGCATGAGATTCCGCACCCGCGCTTTCCGGGAGGAGCCGGAGATCAACTTTATTCCGTTGATCGACGTGCTGCTGGTAATTTTGATCTTCCTGATCATTACCACCACCTACACCAAACAATCCGAACTGCAAATCAATCTGCCGACGGCCGATGCCACCAAGGCGCCGGATCGCGTGGATCAGATCGACATTGCCATCGACGCCAACGGCAAATACGTGGTCAACAAAACCGGCGTCAATTACAGCACGCGCGAAGCGCTGGCGTCCGACCTGAAACGCGCGGCGGGCGAGATGAAAGATCCGGTGATCGTGATCAGCGCCGACGCGCAAGCCTCTCACCAATCCGTGATACGCGTGATGGAAGCCGCGCAGTTCGCGGGTTACGGCAAGGTCACCTTTACCATACAGACCGGCAAGAAATAGGCCTGCCGTTGTATCGCCCCGAGGCGGCCTGATGTCCGGCTATCCGTTGTCATGGACACGCGTCACCGCGTTGACGGTGTTGCTGATTCCGATATCGTGGCTGTATCGCATCGTGGCGGCGGCGCGGCGCGCCCTCTACACCATTGGAATATTGCGCGGCATACGCCTTCCCGTACCAGTGATCATCGTCGGCAATATAAGTGTCGGCGGCACGGGCAAAACCCCCCTGGTGCTGTGGTTGGTGGAACGGCTGCGCGCCGCCGGATTTATGCCCGGCATTGTCAGCCGCGGTTATATCCCGTCGGGGGCCATGTCAGGTGCCAGGGCTGGCTCGCGGGAACCACGCGCCGTCGGCGTCAAGGACGATGCGGCCTTGTGCGGCGACGAACCGGTGCTACTGGCGCGGCGCAGTGCATGCCCCGTATGGATCGGCGCCGACCGCGTGGCGGTCGCACGTGCGCTGCTGGCCGCGCACCCGCAATGCAACGTAATCGTCAGCGATGACGGCCTGCAACATTACCGGCTGGCGCGCGACGCCGAAATCGCCGTGGTCGATGGCGCGCGCGGGCACGGCAATGGCCTGCTGCTGCCGGCAGGCCCGCTGCGTGAACCGCCCTCGCGGCTGCACGGTGTCGATGCCGTGGTGATACGCGGTAATGGCGATGACACCCCGCCGGACTACGCGCGCGTGCTGGACGCGCCGCGCTTCACCATGTCGATGATTCCCGGACCGTTTTACCGCCTCTGCGATCCGCGACATACCGAAGATGCGAGTGCGTTTCGTGGGCAGCGCGTACATGCCGCGGCGGGTATCGGCAACCCGGAACATTTTTTTACCACTCTCAAGGCGCTGGGCCTTGCGTTCACGCCACATACGTTTCCGGATCATCATCCCTACACCCGGGGCGATCTGGATTTTTCCGCCTGTGACGCCGTGGTGATGACCGAAAAGGATGCGGTAAAATACGAACAATATGCCGTGACGGCGCCGGAAAAATACTGGGCGCTCGGCGTCGTGGCGCAAGTCGAAAGCGGCCTCGCGCCGTTGCTGATCAAGCGGCTGCATGAACGGCAAAAGTCACGCTGAAAACGCGCTAAAGATGCGCTTGGGAAACACCGAATGGACGCAAAACTGCTCGACATCCTGGCCTGCCCGCTGTGCAAGGGGCCGCTGGTGTACAAAAAGGCCGAAGCCGAGCTGATCTGCAAGCCCTGCCGACTGGGATTCCAGATCAAGGACGATATTCCGGTGATGCTGGCAGATGAGGCGCGCAAGATTCCACCCGAGGTGGAATTGTGAGGCATCACACGTGAGGGCTGAGGCAAAACCCACGCCGCCCCACGACACTTTACGGCTCGCGCCTCACGCTGCATGCCTTATGCCTAACGCCTGACACCTTTCGCCTCACATGAACTTCTCGGTCATCATCCCCGCCCGCTATGCCTCCACGCGCTTTCCCGGCAAGCCGCTGGCGGATATCGCGGGCAAACCGATGGTGGTGCGCGTAGCGGAGCAGGCCGCGAAAAGCGGGGCACGCGAGGTGATTGTCGCCACCGATCATGCAGCCATTAAAAAGGCCGTCGAGGCCCATGGCTTTGAGGCCGAGATGACCCGCAAGGATCACGCCACTGGCACCGACCGGCTCGCCGAGGTCGCGCGCAAACGCGGCTTCGCGCCGCGACATATCGTGGTCAACGTGCAGGGCGACGAGCCACTGATTCCGCCGGCGCTGATACGCGATGTCGCCGCCAGTCTTGCCACGCATCGCGAGGCCGCTATTTCGACCGCTTGTCATCCCATCAATAATCCAGCCGAATTTGCCAATCCCAACATCGTCAAGGTGGTCATGGACAACGCCGGTTACGCGCTCTATTTCAGCCGGGCGCCGATCCCCTGGGCCCGGGATGCCTTCGCCAGCGGCATACGCAGCCTCGCCCATGACATGCCCGCGTACCGCCATCTCGGCATTTACGCCTATCGATGCAGTTTTCTGGCGGCCTTCAAGAAAATGCGCCCGGCGCGCATTGAGCAGCTTGAGGCGCTGGAGCAGTTGCGCGCCCTCGCCCATGGGCACCGTATTTGCGTAGCCGTGACCCGCAAGGCGCCGCCCCCCGGCGTGGACACCCCGGCGGATCTAAAAGCCGTTTTGGCGATTCTGCGCTGAGTTCGCCCCTGGCCGTCAACGCCCGTGACGACCGCAAGGCGTCTACGGTATAATCGCTTCATTATTAAAACAAATTTGACTGAATTTGACTGCTTGCCCGCCCAAGGGTGACCAAGCGGGCGAACCCCGGGTTTTTGCAGATTTTGCAAGGGAAGGGGCAAATAATCGGTTAATTGTCTAACCCGTTGTTCTGGTTTTTCTTTTCACCATGCGCATATTGTTACTCGGCCTGCCCGGTGCCGGAAAGGGCACGCAAGCCCAATTCTTGATGGCGAAGTACGGCATACCGCAAATATCCACCGGGGATATGTTGCGCAGCGCCATTCGCGCCAATTCTCCGCTGGGACTGGAAGCCAAGGGTTACATGGACAAAGGGGCGCTGGTACCCGATCAACTCGTCACCGAACTGGTTAAAGAGCGCATCAAGGCCCCCGACTGCGTCAATGGTTTCATCATGGATGGATTTCCGCGCACCCTGCCGCAGGCGGAATCATTGCGCAGCGCCGGTATCGACATCGAATTCGTGGTCGAACTTGAAACCAGCGACGACGAAATTCTGCGCCGCATGAGCGGGCGTCGCGTACATCTGGCATCGGGCCGCAGCTACCACATTGAATTCAATCCGCCGAAAGTCGCCGGCAAGGACGATCTCACTGGCGAGCCGTTGGTGCAACGCCCCGACGATGCGGAAGAAACCGTTAAAAAGCGCATCACCACATATCACGATCAGACCAAGCCACTGGTGAACTATTACCTGCAATGGGCGCAAAGCGGTGACGCGCGCGCACCGCGTTATGCCAAAGTAAACGGCCTTGGCGAGGTTGAGCGCATACGCGACAATATTTTCGCCGCGCTGGCATGATCTTCAACGTCCGGCGCGTGACTTAACGGACTGGCGGGCAAACCCGCGATCCGAAGCCATGTCAGACGTATGACAACAGTTTGTCTAATGTAACAAAGGGAGAAGGTTGAAATGAGTGCATATCAGGGACTAACCCTAGCCATTGCCTGCGCGGTAATCGGCATTATCTTTGGCGGCCTGTGGGCAAAACAGGTTATCAGCCAGCCCGACGGCAATGAGCGCATGCGCGAAATCGCGGCGGCCATCCACACCGGCGCGGTGGCTTACCTGTGGCGGCAATACAAAACCATCGGTGCCGTGGGCGTGGTGCTGTTCATTATCATGGCGATCTTCCTCGACAAGGCCACCGCCATCGGCTTTGCCATCGGCGCGATTCTGTCGGGCGCCGCCGGCGCCATCGGCATGAACGTTTCCGTGCGCGCCAACGTGCGCACCGCCGAAGCCGCGCGCACCGGCCTGAACGAAGCGCTGCAAATCGCCTTCCGCGGCGGCGCCATCACCGGCCTGCTGGTGGTGGGCCTCGGTATGCTGGGCGTGGCGGGCTTTTTCGCCGTGCTGTATCTGGGCATGGGCATGTCACTCAAGGATGCCGTGCATCCGCTGGTGGGCCTTGCCTTCGGCGGCTCGCTGATTTCGATCTTCGCGCGTCTGGGCGGCGGCAT
>DHVE01000010.1 GCA_002412495.1 Betaproteobacteria bacterium UBA5216 | reverse complement strand
TGAAACCTTATCGCGGCTCCGCGGTGTCGTTGGCGGCGATGCGTTGGTACGTGCATTGCACGATGACGCTGGTGGTGCGCTACTCATTTCTGGAGTTCGTCACGCCGTCGGCGTTCGCGACGCTGTATTACCGCTTGATGGGCATGAAAATCGGCAACAACGTGGCGATCAACTCAACCGCAATTGCCGATCCGTCGCTGATCGAGATGGAGGACAACGTCACCATCGGCGGCTCCGCCAGCGTACTGGCGCACTACGCTCAAAGCGGTTATCTGGTGATTGCGCCGGTAAAAATTTGCCGTGGCGCCACCATCGGGTTGCGCGCGGTGGTGATGGGCGGCGTTGAAGTGGGCGAGAAGGCCAAGGTGCTGGCGAGTTCGTTTGTGCTGCCGAACACGAAAATCCCGCCGGGCGAGACTTGGGCGGGTATTCCCGCGCAGCGCATCGAGCTGGATCGTTCCAGGCCCGGGCGCGAAACGGCCGACGTAACCTGATTGACTCGAATCGTCCGCGCTGAATCGTGTTTGCCTTGCCTGACTTTCAAACCATCGCGGTGCGCGTGCTGCTGATCGGCGGCAGTCTGTTCCTGTGGTTTCTCACGCAAAAAATGATCGGCGCGCGGCGCCTGGAAGAGGGTACGATTTACGACCACTTGCATGTGATGACGGCGCGCTGGAATGCGTGGCTGAATCAGCATCCCAGGCAGGCCAACGCGATTTTGGTTGCCAGTTCGTTGGGCGTGGACGCGGTGACGCTGTTCGTATTGTTTTACGCCGTGCTGGGGCCTTCGTTTATGCCGTTCTGGGGGCTGTTCGGCTTGTTCGCGCTGCGTCAATTGAGTCAGGCGTCGGTTGCGCTGCCGGTGCCGCCGGGGATTATCTGGCGCGATCCCGGCGTGCCGTCGCTGTTTGTCACCTATGGCGTGGGCACGGATTTCTTTTTCTCCGGTCACACTGCGCTGGCGGTGTACGGCGCGATGCAGTTATCGGCCTTGCACATACCGGTGCTCACCATCGTCGGCGCTGTGGTCGCCGTGCTGCAAGTGATCGCGGTGATTGCGCTGCGCGCACACTGGACGATGGACGTGCTCGCCGGTTTATTCGCGGCGCTGACCGTGGGCTTGATGGTTCTTTAACTATTGCTATTCGCGGAACGACGGATCCATCGCATCAAGTTTGTGCAGCAGCGCCGGCCATTCCAGCAGGCCGTGTTTTTGCTGCTTGTGGCGGCTGCCGCCGGGTTGATAGGCGCCCCAGGTTTTTTCAATCACATCGTCGGATAATCGTGTAACCTGTTGATTGCACGACAAAAACATCACCTGCAAGTCGCACGCTCGTTTCAGCCAGAACATGTTGTTGAAGCACTGCGGGATGTTTGCGCCGCAGGTCAGCAAGCCGTGGTTGCGCAGAATCATCACATTGTTATTGCCCAAGTCGCGCACCATGCGTTCGCGCTCGTCCATGTTCACTATGCTTTCGTAGTCGTGATACGACACGCCTTTGACCCAGCGCATCGACATTTGCGCGATAGGCAACAGGCCGCACTGCATCGAGGCAACCGTCATGCCGGTGAGGGTGTGGGTGTGGATGATGCAATCGACATCGTGACGCGCCCGGTGAATCGCGCCGTGAATGATGTAGCCCGAGCGGTTGACTTCGTAGCCCTCGGACGGATTGAAGAGAATATTGCCCTCGATATCGATGCGGATCATGCATGAAGCCGTCATCTGGTCATAGAAAATGCCGTAGGGGTTAATCAGGAATTCGTTCTGCGTGCCGTGCACGCGCGCCGTGACGTGATTGGAGATGTGATCACTCATGCCGTACAGATCAATCAACCGGTAGCAGGCGGCCAGATTGACGCGGGTTTCCCACTCTTCGGGGCTGACGTGATCCCGTACGGACATTTTCGGCTGTATGAACGGCTTGACCATGGGAATTACCTTTCGTATGGGGTTTTTTCGATGTGTCCGCTGGCGTCGACAAACCAGCGTTCCGGCGCGAAGGGTTTGCCATAGAACCGCGCCTGTATCCAGTCCGCCACCAGTGTCTGCGGATGTGGGCCCAGATTGGCCGATGGCACATTGCCAACCGAGTGGCGGGAATCCTGATACACCACCAGCTGCCTGGGGCACTGTAACGTTTGAAGCAGGCGCTCGGCGTGTTCCAGCGGGCTGAGTTCGTCGGCTTCGCCAGCCACGCACAGATACGGCACACGGATTTTTTCCGCGTGGCCTTCCCATGTCAGCGTTTTGCAGAAGTCGTCGAATGCGTGCTCGTCGGTGTAGCCCGACATATACATGAAGCGGCGTTTGAAAGTGGGCGAGGCTTCTTCAAATATAGTGTGGCATCCGGGTTCCAGACAGGTAGAGGCCACGGCGCAGGCGCAAAAGCGCGGTTCATGCGCGGCGACCAGCGTGCCGAAGAAGGAGCCGAAGCTGTTGCCGGTGACCGCAATGCGCCGTGGGTCCAGCTCGGGACGCGCGGCCATCCAGTCCATGACGGCCGTTGCGGCTTCGGCCCAATTCGGCACGCTCACCGGGATGCCATTGACCGCGCTTTCGTATTGGCCCGGACCTTCCAGCGCCAGGACCGCGATGCCGCGCGCCAGCCAGCGGTCTCCGTAGAGCGCAACGTTGGCTTCCTTGAAACCGTCCATGCCGGGAATCGACCACACTGCGGGCAGTTTGCTCCGGTCGCCCGGTTGATGGCCGGGCGGCAGGTGTAGCCAGCCGGGCAGGGCTTTGCCCTGAAACGGCACCCATGCGGCCTCAACGTGATGATCGGCATGCTGGGCGTAGCGCGAATAGCAATCGCGCTTGGCGGCGTTGAGCGTCAGATTCTTGCTGCTGTTCTCGTCATGCGGCCACTGCGAAGCCGCATAATGTATCGCGGCGTAGAAATAATTGTTGCGCGCGGTGACGACTTCGCCCGCGTCTTCGGCGGCGCGTGCCTTGGTGGCGCGCCGGCGCGCGACGTTTTCAAAGGCAGGGGAGATATCGGCGTATTTTTTGACACGCTCGCGAATGCCGGCGAAATCCGCGTTGGCTTCCGGCCCGCATGGCGTATTGTAAGAAACGGTACGTGGCTGATCCCAGTCGATGCCAACCGAACGAATAATGTTGTCGATCAGCCAGCGCTGCTCGGTACAGCGGCGCGTGACAATGCCAGCATGTGCTTGTGTCATTTAATCGTAAGTATATGTTTATAAATGAGAAGTTTTTGGCCTATTCTCGGAGGTCTATCGCCTGGCGCGTTGCCTGCGATGATCGCCGATAATGTAGCCGATTTCAGCAAGGGAGATGATTCATGGATTTACAGTTGCAAGGGCGATGCGCGTTGGTGACCGGCGCAAGTCAGGGTATCGGGCGGGAGATCGCGCGCGGGCTGGCGCGCGAAGGCGCGAGGGTGGCAGTGGTCGCGCGGCGCAAACCGCTGCTGGAGGAACTCGCAGCGCAAATCGTCAGCGCGGGCGGCGTGGCACCGGTGTTGATTGAAGCGGATTTTTATCCTGAAAACGCGTCCGAATCGGTGGCGGCGCGTGCGCTGGCGGCGCTGGGGCAGGTGGATATCCTGATCAATGCGGCTGGCGGCAGCCGTCCGATTACCTTTGATGCCAGCAAGGCGCAATGGGACGAAGGCATGACGCTTAACTTCTGGCGGATTCGTGAACTCACGCATGCGATCGTGCCATCGATGAAACAGCGGCATTTCGGGCGTATCGTCAATTTGACCGGCACCTCCGAGCCCAAGATGCTGAATGCGGCATTCAGTGCCAAGGCCGCCCTGCACGTGTGGGCGAAGGGGCTGTCGCGCGAGGTTGCGCCGCACGGCATCACGATTAACTCGTTGCAGCCGGGACGCATACGCAGCGAGCAAATCGACAAACGGTATCCAACCGATGAAGCGCGTCGCGAATTTTCGCAAGCCGAGATTCCCGCGGGCCGGTTTGGCACGGTGGAAGAAATCGGCAATCTGGCGGTGTTTCTGGCGTCACCGTTGGCGGGGTATGTCACCGGAACCGTTATCCCGGTGGATGGCGGGATGAGCCGGTTTGCGTTCTGATTCGCCGCGCGCGACGGCGGGTGTCGCGCCGGATGCCGAGCGGATTCAGCGCGACGCGCAACGCGTGTTCGATGCAGTACGCGGCGGCGGCGTGGCGCTGATTCCGCTCGACGTGGCCTACGCGCTGGTTGCCGCGACGCCCAAGGCCGTGCGCCGCGTCTATGAGGCGAAGGGGCGCGATTTTAGCAAGCCCATGGGCATCGTCGGCGGACTGGCGGCGCACAGGGCCTTGCACCAGCTGAGTGATATTGCCCGCGCGATGGTCTACAGCGTAACCGTGACCCATGATTTACCGCTGTCCGTGGTGGCGCCCTACCGCGCCGACCATCCGTATCTGCAACGGCTGGATGCCTTTGTGCTACGGCAAAGCACGCTCGACGGCACGTTGAATCTGCTGCTGAACGCCGGTGCGCTGCGAACCCGGCTTGCAGGGCTGTGCTGGGAGTCCGGGATACCCATGGCGGGCACCTCCGCCAATGTGTCGATGACTGGCAGCCTTTACACCGCTCAGAGCATGGAGCGTGGTATTTTGGACATTTGCGACGTGGTGATTGATTATGGCAAGTCCAGATTTCATAACCCGGAGCGCTTGTCCAGTACGATCATCGATTTTGACCGGATGCGCGTGATTCGGCGCGGCGTGTGTTTCGAGCGCATCCGCGACTTGTTACATGACGAGTTTGGCTTGACGGTCCAGTAAAGGAAGGCGACAGGCTGGCGCCATGATAAGTATGCACCGGATATAAAAAAATCCCGCCTTGCGCTACACTACACGAATAGCGCACGCGCGGCGAAATTTCGGAGTCTGGGCCGGTAATTTTTTCGGCTAGGGCCCGAGGCAGGGCAAGCGGGAACAGTTGGATCCGGTGGAATCATCGGGTTCAGTGGATTCGGAAATAGCGGTGGCAACAAGCGGCACTAACGTTACTCGCGATGAATATAAAACCAGAACAGATACTGTCAAAAACACTCAAAGGTATCGACGCGGCGCGCGGTGGCGGCGGATTATCGTCCAAACTCAAGGCCGCATTGAAACTCGTCGATGGCGTCAGCCCTGTTGCCGGATTAACGGGCAAAACCAAGTCGGCGGGTTTAACCGAAGCAGAGTTGCTTGCGGCACTGGACGAATTACACCAATCGGGACTCGTGCGCGTGGTGGAACGCGTGTCGGCGGACACGCCGCAGGACAGCGTGTCCGCCGAAGCTGAAAATCAATTGCTGCAAACGCTCGACTTTACCAGTCACGCGCGCGCGGAACAGCAGAAGGCCGCCGTGGCCCAAACGCCCGCTGCGGCGCCAGCTGCGTCCGCGCAAAATGACCAGGAAGAGCGCGCGCGCGAAGCACGCGCGGCGCGGCTCAAGATGGAAGCTGACATTCGCCAGAAGCTGGTGGTGGCGCTGCAACCGCGTATTGAAGAAGAAATGCGCAAACGTCTTCGTCCGAAGCTGGAAGAAGAATTGCGCCCCAAGTTGATCGCGGCGCTGCGGCCGGGACTGGAGGCGGAAGTTCGTGCTGCGTTGGCGAAGGAACTGGCGCCACGCATCGAACTGGAACTCAAGGCGCGATTCGCCAAGTCGCTGGCAGAGCAAAAAGCGGCGAACCAGCCGGCGGAAAAAGAAGCGCCCGCCAGCGCGCCCGTGCCAGTCGAGGCGGCGTTGGCACCTGCACCGGCACCCTTGTCCGAGGCCGACAGCAGTGTCGCGCGTATGATCGGCAGTTTGAGCGTGCCGGTATATAGCGTGGACCGGACGGGGGTATGCACCTACATGAGTGCAGCGTGGGCGCAGCTCGCGGGATACACGACCAGTGAGACCGTCGGCAAGCAATTGACCGATTTTTTCGGCGCGGCCAGCCGACGTGCAATCAGTGCCATGCTCGTCGGCGTATGCAACGGAACCGCGCTGCGATTTGAACAACAGGGCTCGCTTGCCCGGAAGGGCGGTGATTCCATCTGGGTCGAAATCAGCGCCGCGCCGCTGTATTCCGCCAGTGGTCAACCCGAGGGCGTCTGCGGCACCATCCGCGACGCGGGCGAGATTCGGCGCATCACGGAGCAGGGCGAGGCGGATGGGGTGCGGCTCCTGTTACTGGTGGATCAAATTGATACTGGCGTGCTGCTGGAAGACCGGGAAGGCAATATTCAGCAGGTCAATCCCGCGTTCTGCGCGCTGTTATCGGTGGCGAAGGCGCCGTATTCGCTGGAGGGGCTGCCGGTTAGTGAAATTCTGGAACAGGTATCGGAGGGTTTCATCGGGCCCGAGGGATTTTTACGCAGGATTGCCGACATGCGCGATTCGGGCGAAGATGTAAAAGGGGAATCCTTCATACTGACGGATGGTCGCGTCATCGAGCAGGATTATCTGGCGGTTACCGTTGGCGACGAGGCCGTTGGTCGAGTGTGGTTGTTTCGCGAAGTGCGGCGGCGCGCGGCGCGGCCGGTGCAAACGTCATGACAGAGTGCCAAGTGAGATGCCGTTGAAAATTTGCAGTGAGTTAGTTAGGTGTGTGGTTGCGGGTGCCGCGCATGCGGCGGTTCAAATGGACGGACCCGCGCCGGCGCGGAGGCTCGCATGAGCCTGCACGCGCTGGTGGTCGATGATTCCGAGGATTTCCGTCTGCTGGTTGGCCAGTACATCGCTGTTGAGTGGCCTGACGCCGAGGTTACCGAATGGGATCCGGTGACGCAGGGCGACATCGATGATAATTTCGATCTGTCGAAATACGACGTCATGCTGCTTGATTACATCATGGGCAAGGCGGACGGACTGGAATGGCTGAAACGGTTCAGACGCCGCACGGATTGCCCGCCGGTAATATTTTTGACCGGTGCGGGCAGCGAGCAGGTTGCGGTGCTGGCGCTGAAGAATGGCGCTTTCGATTATTTGCGCAAGCATGATTTGTCAAAAGCGCGCCTCATCGAGGCGTTGCGCGCGGCGATGACCGAACGCAAGGCGGCGGAAATCACGCAACGCATGGCGCGCACCGCCGCGTATTCCGATCTGAACCGCGCGCCGGAAGTCGCCAGGGTTTCCGCCGGCGACTCGCCGAATGCGCAGGTGATTGAAATCAACGGTTACCATGTGATTCGCAAGATTGGATCGGGCGGCATGTCCACGGTGTATCTGGTGAAACGCATCGAGGACAATCAGGAAGTCGTGATGAAGATCCTCGACTCGAAGCTGTGCGAGGACAATGAATTCCTGATGCGATTCATTCAGGAATACGGCATGATCTCCAAGATTGAAAGCCGCCACATCGTCAAGATTTATGACCAGGGCTTCACCGACCGGCATGTCTATATCGCCATGGAGTACTTTGCCAACGGCGATCTGCGCGGGCGAATCAAGAGCGGTGTCGTTACCGCGGAAGTCGCCATCGATTTGCTGGCGCAGGTGGCATCGGCTTTGCAGGCGATACACGAGCATGGCATCGTGCATCGCGATTTGAAGCCCGAGAACATCATGTTCCGCGCCGACGATAGCCTCGCGATCGTCGATTTTGGCATTGCAAAAATGATTTCGGATGTGAACAGTCTGACGCAAACGGGACACATACTCGGCACGCCGTACTATCTCAGTCCGGAACAAGCCAAGGGCGAGGCACTCGACGGGCGCTCGGATTTGTATAGCGCCGGCATTATGTTGTTTGAAATGCTGGCCAAGAAGCGGCCCTATGTTGCGACCACGCCCATCGCGCTAGTTAACAAACATATCAGCGACCCCATTCCCAAGCTGCCCGCCGGGCTGGAGCGTTATCAGCCGCTTATTGAAATATTGCTGGCAAAAAATCCGTCCGAACGTTTTGCCAGCGCCCGGCAATTGCAGGATTATCTGGCGAAATTCGGTAAATAGCGGCGGCTTTTCATGAGCAATAGCCGAATCGAGAGGGACATCCAACATGGCAGATAAAATCAGAGCCGAAGTCAGCAAGGATCTGGAGGCGTTGATTCCACGCTATCTGGATCGCAGGCACAAGGAAATCGAGATATTTCGCACGCAGTTGGCGGCGGGCGATTTCGAGGCGTTGCGCGTCGGCGGGCACAGCCTGAAGGGCAGCGGTGGCGGATATGGATTCCCGGATCTGACCCGCATTGGCGGAACCATTGAAACGGCGGCCAAGGCGGGCGACAAAGCCACCCTTGAGGGCGCATTGGCGGAATATGCCGATTATATGCAGCGCGTGGAAGTCACGTTTATCTGATTGGGCGCGCCGCCAGTGACGCGTGCCAGTGGCGGGTTATACCGTGCCGCCGTGTTCGCGCCACACGTCCTTAATACGGCTTGCCAGCGTGGTGGGATCGAAGGGCTTGGGTATCACGGCAAGGGCGCCCAGTGCCAGATAAGATTCCACTTCGGAAGGGTGTACTCGCGCCGTGACAAAAATTACCGGCGTGCTCGCGGTTTGCGGCAGTTTACGTAGCGCTAGGAGGGTTTCGGGGCCATCCAGACCGGGCATCATGACGTCCAGTAGAATCAAATCCGGCGTCTGCGTTTGAAGCTTGTTTAGCAGCTCAAGGCCGGATTCGCACACCACCGATGACAGGTTGCCGAAGCCCAGCGCGGCTTCGAGTATCAATTGCAGATCCGGATCGTCCTCGGCGCAGAATACATTGTGCAGGCGCTTGCCGCCCAAGGCATGATCGATACCCGGCGCCCGTGACACGATTCAGTCCTTGGCGGCGCTGGTGAATTTCGCCGCGTCAAACTCCAGCCGATATCCCTTGTGGTAGACGGTGGTCAGATCAAAGCCGTTTTCCGGCGTGAGGGCGAGTTTGGTGCGCAGGCGGCTGACGTGGGTATCCACGGTGCGAGTGATGACATCCGGGTTTGTTTTCCACACGTTTTCTAGCAATTCCTGTCGCGTGAGCAAGCGTCCGTGATTGCGCAGCATATACAGCGCGAGTTCTAGCTCCCGGTCGGTGAGATCGACCGGCGCGCCCTTGACGGTGGTGACATGGCGATCATTGTCGATCACGATGGCGCCCAACCTAAGCACCGAGGCGGGCTTTGCGCTGGCACCGCGCCGCATCAACGCATTGATGCGCGCCAGCGTTTCACTGCGGCGCAGGGGTTTGATCAGGTAATCGTCCGCGCCGCGGTCGAGTGCCTGCACCAGGGCGGATTCCTCCGCGCGCGTGGTGGTAAACATCACGAGCGTTCGGCTCGCCAAGGTCTTGCGCAGCCATACCAGAATCTCGAGGCCATCGTCATCGGGGAGCATCCAGTCCAGCAGAATCAGATCGAATGTCTGGCTAGACATGGCTTTGCGAAAATCGGCGCCCCTGTGGAATGGCGTGCAAGTAATCCCGGCGGCCGAGAGCCAGTGGGCGATCAGTTGCGCCTGCGGAGGGTCGTCTTCGAGAAGTGCGATATGCATGGGTTACCGATGGATGACAAGAATATTATTCTATGCCCATACAACCGAAAAGTGTTTGTTTTTGCGCTGTTTTTTACTATTATATGGGATTGAATGCTCCGCTATAATCGAACATCGGACTTGCTTGATTTGTTGTGAATTTGTTGCGGCTTTTTCGTGGTTGAGTCGTGTTTTTATAATGTAATTGGTGACTGGGGAATCGGGTTTAGGCGGACGTGTATGTGCGCCGGCAGGAAATCAACCGTTTTCGAGGGTAATTTCAAACTTCCCAATGAGTGAAAAAGCGAATCTTTCCGGCGTCAAGGTTATGGTAATTGACGACAGCAATACGATACGCCGCAGCGCCGAAATCTTTCTGAAGCAGGCGGGCTGTGAGGTCATTCTGGCGGATGACGGCTTTGACGCTTTGTCCAAGATCGTCGAGCATTCTCCGGACATCATTTTCTGCGACATCATGATGCCCCGGCTCGACGGGTATCAAACCTGCTCGTTGCTGCGGCAGAACGAAACCTGGCGCAACGTGCCATTTGTCATGCTTTCCAGCAAGGACGGTTTGTTCGACCGCGCGCGCGGCGCCATGGCCGGATCCACCGAATATCTGACCAAGCCGTTTACACGCGAAAGCCTGTTGCAGGCCGTGGATACGCACCGCCTGAGAAGGCCATCATGATCGTGAAGCGTTGATCAAGCACTATTCACGATGCCCATCAAGAAAATACTGGTTGTAGACGATTCCCCGACGGAACGGCATTTCCTCAAGGAAATCCTGACCAAGGCGGGTTACCAGCTCGTGTTCGCGTTTAATGGCGAAGAAGGGGTTGCCAAGGCGCGCAGTGAAATGCCGGACTTGATCGTCATGGACGTAGTGATGCCGGGACTCAACGGTTTCCAGGCCTGCCGCAGCATGACGCAGGACGAGACTACCAAGCACATCCCGATCATTCTGTGCACGACCAAGAATCAGGAAACGGACAAGATCTGGGCGATGCGGCAGGGTGCCAAGGGATATGTGACCAAGCCGGTGGATGGCGCCGAATTGTTGAAAAAAATCACGGCGCTCGGGTGACATGTCCAATCGTGTCGGGCTCCGCGAATTTCAGGAGAACCTGTCGCGGCGTCTTGCCGGTGCGGCGGCGCGCGACAGCCTGAGTTCCCGGTTGGCTTTCGAGGCCGGCAATCGCCTATGGTTGTTGAATTTGCCGGACGCGGGCGAAGTGATGCCCGTGCCGTGGCTTTGCCGCGTGCCGTTGACGCGGCGTTGGTACTGTGGGTTGGTGAACGTGCGCGGCGGTTTGTACGGCATGGTGGATCTGGCGGATTTTTGCGGCTACGGCGTCACCCCTAGAACGTCCGAAAATGCCTTTCTGATGTGTGGACGGCGGCATGGCGTCAACGTTGGGCTGCTGGCGCAAAAGGTGGTGGGGCTCAGAAATGCCCAGGATTTCAGCAAGGTGGAGGGTGCGGTGCCGGACAAGCGATGGATATCCGGTATCGTGCAGGATCATGATCTGCGGCAGTACCATGAGATCGACGTAGCGGCCCTGCTGCGCGATCCGGCATTCATGGATATCGGTGTTGGGGAGTCAGGATGAGCGGAGAAAAAAAATGACCTCGCGGAATCGATTGCAACAAGCGGCAACGGACCGGTGGGGCCGCGTTCCCGCAAAGGGCGCGGCTTCACGGGGATTCTGGCAGCGCGGCCTCGCGGACTTGCAGATACTGATACTGCTCGGTGTGATTTTCCTCGTGCCGGTGGCGATCACCACCTGGTTTCTGGTGCAGAAGCAGCGCGACGAAATGGCTTCGGCCCAAAAAGAAATCGTCGGCGCTCAATACACGGCGGCCTTGCGCACGCTGTCGCAAAACGCGGTTCGCCACCGTCTTGCCGGACGTGACAGCAAACTCGGCGACGCGATTAAAAAGACAATCACGGAAATCGACACGCTCGAATCCGGCGCGGGCGCGGCCTTGGGGGCGGCGGCTGGCTGGGCGCGCGTCAAGGCTGCGTGGACCCGTGTGGATACGGGTATTGAGAAAATGGACGCCGATCAGGCGCGTGATGCGTATGCCGCGCTCGATGCCGCGGTTACCGGACAGATGTCGGATGTGGCGGCGCGTTCCAATCTGCTGCTCGACCCGCAGATCGAGGCCAACAGTCTGGCACGGTTGATGACCTTTGACGTGCCGGGGCTGGCGTCGGATATTTTGGAATTGCGGGGCTTGGGCACGGCCATTGCGCAGGACAAGGCGGTGACGCCGGAGATGCGTTCCGCGGCCGAGGTAAAACGCTTGCAGGTGCTGGAGCGTGCGTCGGGCATGCGCCAGGCGTTTGAAACCCTGTACGAGGCCAACGCGAATGTGCGCGCGGTATTGCAGGGGCATTCGTCGGCGGCAATCAAGCGCGCAACGGATTTAAGCGCCCTGCTGCGCGATCGATTGCTGCGCGGCGACAATCCGGTGCCCGTGGCGGAATGGCAGGCGGCCGCGACGCAGGCGCTGACGGCGGTGGAGGTGCTGAACGGCGCCATGCCTCCCGAACATCGCAAACTGATCGACGCGCGCATCGCGGGGCTGAATGATTTTCAATGGCGGACACTGGGATTGACGGCGGCCTGCGTCGCGCTGGCGCTGATCGGTCTGGTGGTGCTGGGACGCGCACAAATCAAGGCGGCTCGAGAGCGCGAAGCACGGGCGGCGAAGGACGAAGAAGAAAGGCAGCGCAACCAGGCTGCCATACTGCGGTTATTGAACGAGATGGGCGCGGTGGCCGACGGCGACCTGACCGCCAAGGCGACGGTGTCCGAGGAAATCACCGGCAACATCGCGGATTCGGTGAATATGACGGTGAGTGAAATGCGCAACCTCGTCGAGGGCGTCAATAAGACCGCCGACGAGGTGACGCAGGGCGCTGCGGGCGCGAGCGTGGTGTCGCAACGTTTGCTGACCACCGCCAGCAGTCAGGGCGAAGAATTGCGCAAGGCCGGCGACTCCGTTGAGTTGATGACGCAATCCATCGGCGAAGTTTCCAAGAGCGCCGGACAGTCCGCGGAAGTGGCGCGCCAATCGCTGGTGACCGCGGAGCGCGGCTCGCAGGCGGTGCAAAATTCGATCAAGTCGATGAATCAGATTCGCGACCAGATTCAGGAGACGTCCAAGCGCATCAAGCGTCTGGGTGAGTCGTCACAGGAGATCGGCGAGATCGTCGAACTGATTTCCGACATTACCGAACAGACCAACGTGCTCGCGTTGAACGCCGCCATCCAGGCCGCCAGCGCGGGCGAGGCGGGGCGAGGATTCGCGGTGGTGGCCGAAGAGGTGCAGCGCCTCGCCGAGCGTTCATCGGAAGCGACCAAGCAAATCGGCGCCATCGTCAAGGCGATTCAGGCCGACACGCAGGACGCGGTAGCCGCCATGGAGAAAAGCACGCAAGGCGTGGTGGAAGGCGCGCAATTGTCCGATGCGGCGGGGAGTGCGCTGTCGGAAATCGACACCGTGACCAAGGAACTTGCCGAACGTATTCAGAGCATCGCGGTGAGCACGGAGATGCAGGTGGACATCGCGCGCGAAGTCGCGAAGAGCATGCACAACTCGCTGACGTTAACCAACGAAGCGACGATGGGTACCAACGAAACCGCCGTCACGATCAAGGAACTGGCCGCGCGCGCGCGTCAGCTCAAGGCATCGGTATCGCGATTCAAGGTTTAATGTTTGTATAAAAATTACTTAAAAACAAATACTTAAAATAATATGCCCGCTGCCACTCCTGCGATGATCAACGCGTGTTCCACGGTACGCAGCGTGGTTGGCGAAGCGTTGCAGGCAGCGGCAAAAATGCTTGCCGCCGGTGACGCGGGGGCCGCGCAATCCCAATGGCAGGCGGCGCACGCCGCGTTGCGCGTGGTAAATCATAAAGGCCTGGTGCAATTCAGCCAGGAACTCGGTGCCCTGATCACGCCCGGTGTGGATACGACAGAACTCGCGCCGGCGGCAACACAGGCCTTCAGCGACGGCGTGGCGGCATTGCTGGCTCACATGGATCACATCATCGCGGGCCACCGCGATCAATCGCTACGCCTGTTGCCGGCTTATCGCGAAGTGTTGCGCGCGCGCGGCGTGGAGCAGGCTTCCGACACTGACTTGTTCTTTCCGAATATGAACGCTGGGCCCGGTGACAATGCGGCGGCGGTGGCGATGGATTCCGAGGCGCTGCGCGCAACGCGCCGCAAGCTGGAAGCGGGGCTGCTGATGTGGTTGCGCAAGGCCGACGATCCGTCGGGGCTGCAACAAGTGCGGGATGCCGTGGGCAGCGTCGAGGCCGCGCAAGCTGGTGGCCGTGACCGTGCACTGTGGTGGGTGGCGGGCGCGGTGCTTGAAGCCGTTGCCCAGGGTGGGTTGACGGCTGACAACCCCGTGCGCCGGTTTATCACGCAGCTGAATATGCATCTGGGCCGTATGGTTCAGGGACCGTCGGTGGTGCCGGACACCCTGATGCGCGACGCGTTGTACCTGGCGGCCCGCGCGAACCCGGTGACGCCACTGGTGGAAGCGGTGCAAAAAACCTGCGGTCTGCAGGGCGCGCTCGATATTGAAGACGAGGTGATCGCCGGGTTCAGCGGCGAGGCCATCGCGGCGGCGCGTCGCGATGCGGAAGGCTTGCAGGATTTGTGGAGTGCGTGTGCGGGTGTGCCTGGCGCACCTGGCGCTGCGGGGGCCACGGGTGACCTGAATGAATTTGCGCGCCGCATGGATGCGCTCGAAAAATCGAGTCAGGCACTGGGGCAACCCGCGTTCAGTGCGGTGGTGACGCAACTGGCCGAGAACGTGCGCGCCCTTGGTGCGTCGGCGCAGGGCGTGAGTGAAGCGGCCGCGCTGGAAGGCGCCACTGCGCTGCTGCTGATCGAACAAGTGCTGGCGCGGGACGCGGCGCCGGACGCCGGGTTTGTGGACCGCGCACGGAACATCGCGGCGCGTCTGAAGATCAGCGTGGAAGCGCCCGCATCACTGTCCGCGTTGCCGCCGCCGCAATTGCTGGACGAAGCGGCGCGTGAGGCACGTGATAAAGCGCTGGTGTCGCTGGTGCATGACGAGGTCGCGCGTGGTCTGCAAGGCGTGGAAGACGCGCTCGAACGCTGGTTTCGCGAGCCGGCTAAAACCGATATACGCCCGCTGGGCAAACCGCTGGCACAGGCCGCAGGCGCGTTGAGCGTCATGGGGCATGCCGACGCGGCGGCGATCATGCTGCAATGCCGTGGCGACATCGCGCGGTATGCCGAAGGCGAAACGTGCGAACCGGAGGCGCGGCAATTGCTGGTGAAGCGGCTGACGGCATTGTCGGCGTTTGTCGAGGAAGCCAGGCAGGGGGCCGCCAGTCTGGCCGATGTTATGGCGCGCATGGGATTGCCGGCGCCGCAACCGGTAGTGGCAAAGCCGGAAGCGTCCCCGCCCGTCGCGGATCCCGCGCCATCGCTCGTGGCATCCGCGCCATCGTCCGCGCCCACGCCCGCAAGCGCCGCGCCGGAGGTAGCACCCGCTCCCGAGTTGATGGCAGTCGCCGAGGCTGCGGAAAACATCGATGGCGGCGGCGACACCGATCCGGACATGCTGGAAATTTTCCTCGAAGAAGCCTCGGAAGTGCTGGGCACCATCAGCACCACGGCGCCCGAGAGCCGCGGCCAGCCGCGGGATCAGGAACTGCTGATCACGTTGCGCCGCGCCTTCCATACGCTCAAGGGTAGCGGACGCATGATCGGTCTCAAACACCTTGGCGAAGCGGCCTGGGAAATGGAACAGGTGTTTAATGAATTGGCCGCGGCGAAGCAGCCCGGCACGCCGGACCTGTATCGTCTGGTCGAATACGCACATGGAAAATTTTCACACTGGATCGCGGAGCTGCGCGCACAAGACCAGGTTGGCATAGACGCCGCACAACTGGTCGATTGGGCAAGAAAAGTTCGCGCGCACCAGCCGTTGTCGCCTGACGCCACGGCGGATGTGCCGCAAGAAAGTTTGGCCACGCAGCGCTCCACCACGCCATCGCCGGAGCCTGTTACGCCCGACGACACCGTGCATGTTGGCGACATCGGCGTCAGCGCCCAGCTGTACGAAATATTTCTGCCCGAGGCACAATCCCACGCGGCCGCGCTGGTTGAGCATGACCGCCGGGTGCGGGGCGGCGCCAAGGTGGATTTGGAATTCCTGCGCGCGGTGCATACTCTGACCGGCATTTCCGGCACCAGCGGATTTCCCATGGTGCGCAGCGTGGGCGCCAGCCTGGAGCGCTTGTTACAGGCGGTGATGAATTTCGATGCAGCGCCGCAGCCGGCGGCCTGTGAATTGATCGCGCGCGCCGTGTCTACCTTGAATGATCAGGTGGGGCAAATTGCCGCCCGTATCAAACCGGGGGAGCATGCGGAACTCGTGGCGGACCTGGATGCCATGACTCCGCTTGTGGGGATTAAGCCCGAGGTACCCATGGCCCCGGCGACGGAGATTCCCGATGCGGCGGTTGAATCCAAGGCAACTGAATCCGCTGCGGTTCCGGTAATCGCGGCGGTTACACCGCTAGTGGAAACGCCGGCGGAACCGGCCTTGGCCACGATGGATTTCACTGCGGGACCGGTCGCCACAGTGGCGCCGTCCACGCCTGCACCCGCACCAGCACCCACGCCGGCTACTTCGCCAGCGCCAGATGATGGTGTTACCGTTTCACTCGCGTCGTCGAAAAATGTCGATGCGGGTGTTGAAAGACGCAGTCCGCGGGTCAGTGACGACGTGGACAGTCAACTGCTGCCGATTTTTCTGGAAGAAGCGCAGGAGCTGGTGCCGCAAGTCGGACAGGATTTGCGCGACTGGCGCGCGCGACCGGATGACAAGCTGGTGCCGCAATCGCTTAAACGGTTGTTGCACACGCTGAAGGGTAGTGCGCGCATGGCGGGTGCGATGGCGCTGGGGCAGTTGACGCACAGCATGGAGACGCGCGTTGAAAACGCGGCCTTGCTGCCGTCCATTCCCGACACGCTGTTCGATAACCTGGAGGCTTCGTTCGACCGCATCGGCGTGCTGATCGAAAAACTTCAGGGCAAGGAAACATCCGGTGACGTGGAGGCCGTTGCGGCAGCTGCCGAACCTGCGGCGTTGCCGGAAGCCATGGATCAGATGGCGAAATCCATGCGCATGGACACGGCCATGATGGAGGTTCCCGCCCAGCGGACCGGTGCCGCGCCAGCGCAGGGCACCGCGGCCACCGAGGCAGTGGTGAGCGTGCAGCGTCCGTTGATACGGGTGCGCGCCGACTTGATCGATCGCCTCGCGAACCAGGCCGGCGAAATCAGCATCACGCGGGCGCGGGTCTCCGCCGAATTACGCAGCGCGCGCGCCACCTTGCGCGATCTGACCGAAAACATTGGCCGTCTGCGCATACAACTGCGCGAAATGGAGATTCAGGCCGAGACACAAATGCAGTCGCGCTTTTCGGTGTCGCCCGAGCGCGCGGACGGCAAGTTCGATCCGCTGGAGTTCGACCGTTTCACGCGATTGCAGGAACTCACGCGCTTGATGGCGGAAAGCGTCAACGACGTGGCCACCGTGCAGCAGAATCTGTCGCGCGATCTGGACGAGGGTGAAAAGGCATTGTCGGCGCAGGCGCAAATGACGCGCGACGTGCAACAGGATTTGATGGCGATACGCATGGTGCCGTTCAACAGCCTGACCGACCGGCTGTATCGCGTGACCCGGCTCGCTGCCAAGGACAGTGGCAAGCGCGTGCAGCTCGATATCAAGGGCGGACACGTCGAACTGGATCGCGGCGTGCTGGATCGCATATCCGCGCCGCTCGAACATCTGCTGCGCAATGCCATTGCGCACGGCATCGAAGCGCCGGAAGGTCGTCGCGAGGCCGGCAAGGCGGAAGCCGGCGAGTTGCTGATCGAAGTCCGGCAGGAGGGCAACGAAGTCGTGCTGGTAATGAGCGACGACGGCGCCGGCCTGAATATCGAGCGCATACGTGAAAAGGCCATCAGTCTCGCGTTGATGCGTCCGGACGAAATACTCACGGATCAGCAGATCGGCAATTTTATTTTTCGCTCCGGCTTCAGTACTGCGGGCGCGGTGACGGCGGTGGCCGGACGCGGCGTCGGCATGGACGTGGTGATGAGCGAAATCACCGCGCTCGGCGGGCGCGTCGGCACTGCGTTCGTGCGCGGCAAGGGCACCACTTTTACCATTCACCTGCCGCTGACGCTGTCGGTGTTGCAGGGCGTGGTATTCCGGCTGGGCGGCAATTTGTATGCCGTGCCGACGATGATGGTTGAGCAATTGCAGCGTCCGAAGATGGACGTGCTCGCCGCCGCGCAAGGCGCGGGCATGGTCGAATGGCAAGGCAAGCAATATCCGTTTCATCAATTGCGCGATCTGATGGAATTGCCGCCGGATGAAGAAGAGCAGACGCGCTTCGGATCGGTTCTGCTGCTGCGCAGTGGCAGCCATCGTGTCGGCATACGGGTGGACGATATCGTCGGTGGCCAGGAAATCGTGATCAAGAACATCGGCCCGCAATTGGCGCGCGTGCCGGGCGTGACCGGCGCGGCGGTGCTCGGTTCCGGCGAAACGGTGCTGATATTGAATCCAGTGCAACTCGCGTTGCGCGCGGAAGAAAAAGCGCGAAATACGCCAGCGCCCGCCGCGCCGGGTGTTCCGGCGGCACCTGCGGCTCCCGTCGCGGCCGAACCCGCTCGCCAGCGCATCGTGCTGGTGGTGGACGATTCGCTGACGGTGCGCAAGATCACCGGCCGGTTGTTGTCGCGCGAAGGCTACAACGTGGTGGTCGCGAAAGATGGCGTTGAGGCCCTGGAAAAATTGCAGGAGCAGCGTCCCGACGTGATGATCACCGACGTGGAAATGCCGCGCATGGATGGCTTTGATCTCACGAAAAACGTGCGCGAAGACGCGAGCTTGAAGGGCTTGCCGATCATCATGATCACCTCGCGCACGGCGGACAAGCATCGCGA
>DHVE01000005.1 GCA_002412495.1 Betaproteobacteria bacterium UBA5216 | reverse complement strand
TGACGCAGCGATTCGCGACCCTGTGCTTCTGGAATGTCGATGCCAAGATAAAACTGCTGCTGGCAAAGGCGCTGTCACCCGCTGGCGTGAAGCTGATGGATGTGTCGCCGGGCGGCTACGCGTTCGAGGAAATGCGGGCGCTGGGCGAGTTTCAGCAATGGATTGCCTTTGACGAGCGCGAATACCATGCGCAACTCCATACGCTGGTGTTGAAGTATCGTGGTGACGCGCCCGCGGGCGCGCGCGGCAAGGTGCAAACCATACCCAACGGCGTGCCGCTACCCGCGCGTGCCCCAGTCGACCACACCAGCGGCCATGCGGCGCCCCGCGTGGTGGTCAGCGGACGCATCGCGCCGAGTAAATTCGTGCTGGAAATCATCGCCGCCATGCGCGTGTTGTGGCAGCGCCATCCGCGCGTGGAACTGCATCTGCTGGGCCGTGCCGAACCGCGCCACGCGGCATACGGCCGCGAGGTGCTGGCGGCCATCGGCGGCGAACTTGGCAGTCGCGTGTTCGCCCATGGCGCCGTGTTCGATGCACCGGAACAATTGAGCCAGTACACCGTGTCGCTGATCCTCGGCGAACATCAGGGCAGTCCGAATGCGGTTCTGGAAGCATTGGCCGCCGGCGTGCCCGTGGTGGCCAACGACTCCGGCGGCACACGCGAGATGGTCATCAATGGCCGCACCGGCATCCTGTTGCGAACCATGGACGCGGCGGAAATCGCCGCGGCACTCGCGCGCGTGATCGGCGATCCGGCATACGCGCAACGGCTGTCCCGCGCCGGCCGGCGTCATGTGGAGACCCACCACTCGATGCGGCAAATGAGCGCTTCCTACCGCACGTTATTCGAATCCTCCTGGAGAAATCTCCCATGCTGACACTGTCGATACAGGTTCCCGAGGCACGCGACCGTACCGCGCTCGCAACGCTGATCCGCCATAATAAGAAAATTGCGGAAGGGTTCGCCGCCGCCTCTGCGTCCCCCAAGATCGCGGCGGCACGCGGCAACCCTGAATGTGATCCGCTGCGCGCGTGGGGGCACCCGCCGCTGGGAACGTACCGGCTCATCAACCACCAGCCGTCCGGCAAGGACTACGCGGGCGAATACGGCATGCATCTGCTGCTCTTCGAACCCATGTCCGGACCCGCGCTCCAGGCACAGGCAGCGGGACGCGTGGGGTTGCTGGTGTACGCAGGCCCCGCCGGGCAAGACAAATGCATGCGCCGCACGCAAGGTGGCCTGCGGCTCAGTAACGGCATGCTGGGCACGCTGGCGGGCCAGATGGGGGACATGAGCGGCGTCACGCTGACCATTGAATCGCTACGCAAGCCGCCCTGGTGGAAATTCTGGGCCAGCACGCCGGGATCGCCGCCGCTATCTTCATCCGCCATCAAGGCCTATGCGGCGCCGCTGGACGAGATGAGCATCATACTCAAACTGATGAACGGCGCGCGACGAAACTTTGCCGGTGGCGCATCCGATGACCGGCGCGAACCGGAACGCAGCCGCGATGATAATAACGACCGCTGGGACAATCGTTCAAGCAACCGCTCCGATTCAGACACATTTCGCGGCGGTGGCGGAGAAAGCGCGGGCGCGGGTGCGAGCGGCAGTTGGGACAGCGCCGGCAGCACGGCACGCGGGGTTGATGCGTCGGGCCGCATCGTCGCGGGCATCGCGGTGGGTGCAGCAGCCGCGGCCGTCGCGGCCTCTGCCGCCGCGCGCAACAGTGATGACACCACGACGCTTTCTGCCATTGACGGAAGCACCGGCGGCAGCGGTGATACCCGCTTCGAATCATCAGGCGAGTCATCCGGTTCATCCGGCTCGAACGCCCAGGTGACCACCAGCACGTCTTATTGAATTCGAGCAGTTAAAAACAAAGGGCTCGCCATTATGTGTGGCCGCAGGATGCGTCAGGAACGCCTCCGCTTCGGATGTTCCACGTCGCGCGGGTGACGGACGCTCTGACGGTGCGTGAAAAACCTTACCCAGTAGGCATACGTATGCTCAGTACGTATGCTGTAATGAAGTCGGCGAATTTGGGAATGAATGTGAATCAGTAGTTTTGGTGGCGGTGAAACTGGGGGGTTTTTGCCTTTTAGAATTCGGACGCAATAAAAATGACTACCCGATTGATTTTATGGGTTATATTCCACGATAACTGATATTATATACAGCATTTTGATGGGTTATAAAGCGTCACCAATGGTGGCGACTTTAAGTTGGGCGTCACATCACATGGGGGAAGATAATGGAAAGTAAAAGCACTGAAGTCACGGTAGTCGATATCAAGATGCCTTTCTGGTCCATGGTCACCTTTATGGTGAAATGGGCAATTGCCGCGATACCACCGATAATCATCCTAGTTGTAATCAGGACAATACTTGCTGCCTTAATGGCCGGTTTTTTTAGTGGCCTACATCGCTAGCTGTTACCCGCGGTGTCCGTTGAACTTTGGACATCTACCGAAAGGCTATCATGACCAGAAAACGGGAAATTAAACGCCCAACAAAACGTTGGTCGTCATAGATGCAGCACGTTACAAACTACGGAGATGAGCGCGTTCTTGCCTTCTGCGCGTTTTGCGGCGGCGAAACCGTAAGCTCCCCTGAATTGCGGACCAGCGAAAAGTAGAGCTTTCTGGCATTGTTAACCAGCCAGGAGGTTCAGATGAAGAA
>DHVE01000068.1 GCA_002412495.1 Betaproteobacteria bacterium UBA5216 | reverse complement strand
TACACAAAATTCCTTACACCCTCCAGACACGATAACGCATCTTCACCCTCAACCCCACTCCCATCCACAGACAGAAAATCACGAGAATTGGTCACGTCTTGCATTCATACATTTTTACGCAATGCAGGATCGCAAGAACCGAAGAGGCGAGTCTCGAATTTCCCGTAGGCAGGTTCACTGCTTTTCTCAAGCCACCACCTTCTCATTCGGCACAAACGCCCGATACAAATCTCGCCGCCTGATCGCGTCGGCAAGAACGAACGAGCCCTGCAAAAGGGAAGGCCCTATCCGGTTTGCAGCGGACGATTTTCCGCGGTTGCAGATGGATGCCTGCGAGCCTTCGCCAATGCATTATAAGTATTTGTTTTTATTGGTATTTTATGCTACTGCGTTTTGACCGCCCAGCGCATTCGGCGCTTGCGTGGTGTGTGATAATCCGGCGCTGCACACATCCGGGGCTTTCCATGAAGAATTTTATTGCAACCACCTGCGCGGCGTTTGCCGCGATTTCAATGTCAACGGCGCTCGCGCAGACCTATCCATCGAAGACGATACGCATGGTCGTACACTTTCCGCCCGGCGGGCCGACCGATCTGGTGGCGCGCATGGTGGCGCAAGAGCTCGGCAAGACATGGGGTCAGCAAGTGCTGATCGATAACCGTCCCGGCGCCGGCGGCATTGTCGGCGTGGAGATGATCGTGCGGGCGCAGCCCGACGGCTACAACCTGCTCTTTGCCACCGGCGGCAGCATGAGCATCGCGCCGGCGGTTTACGCAAAGCTGCCGTATAACGTATTCAATGATCTCGCGCCGATCTCGCTGGTGGTTATCAACCCGCAGATACTCGTGGCGCACCCTTCCCTGCCTGCCAATACGATCAAGGAACTGATCGCGCTGGCGAAATCAAAGCCGGGGCAGATCAACTATGCCTCGGTCGGCCCCGGCAGCCCGCAGCATCTGGGCGTGGAGTACATGAAGCACATGACCGGCATCGATATCACGCACATACCCTACAAAGGCTCCGCGCCGGCGATGACGGACGTCATGGCGGGGCACGTGTCGCTGATGTTCAACAGCATGCCGACGATCCTGCCATTGGTCGCCGCGAAAAAACTCAAGGCCATCGCGGTGAGCAGCACCAGGCGCTCCGTGGCCGCACCCGATGTGCCCACCGTATCGGAAGCCGGCATCCCCGGTTTCAGTTACGTCACGTGGTACGGCATGCTCGCGCCCGCGGCAACGGCGAAGGACATCATCGCCAGAATAAACACCGAGGTCATGCGCATCGTCAGCGCGAAAGAAATGGCGGATCGTCTGCTGCGCGAAGGCTCCGAGCCGCAGCCCGGCACGCCAGATCAATTCGCGAAATTCATGCGCGCCGAATACGAGCAATGGCGCAAGACCGCTGTGGCGGCGAAGATCAAGGTCGATTGATTGCCTTCAGGGAAGTGGTCAAGGGAATGGTGGTCATGGGGTCAGACACGATAACGTATCCTCACCATTAGTCCCACATCCACCCACAGACAGAAAATCACGCACGCTTTTTCGCAACCCAAATGGTTTTCACGCCGCAGCAAACGCCGGCATCACCTCTTTCGCAAAGCGGCGCAAGCTTTGCCGGCCACGCTCCCCGCCGCCCGACCCGCCGCCATTGATCAACAAGTAACCGGCGCCGGCGTCGCGCAGCGCCTCGAGCTTGCGCGCGATTTCATCCGGTGATCCGTACATCGCGCTGTTGAGGTTGACCTCGACCGGGTCGCCGTCCGCGCGATCCGGCCCGCCGAGCACCCGGCCGTCCGGTGTGGTGGCGAGCTTCAGTTGTCGCAGGCGGTTGGCGAGCCGCCGTTCCAGCGCCTGCTCGACTTCACGCGCGTTCTCGGTGACAAAAAAGGCGCGCGTCACACCGACGCGCATCGGGTCCCATTTTTCGCCTTTTTCCTCGACGGCGCTGCGGAAGATGGCAATGTTGCGGCCCACTTCATCGGGGGAGGAGTATTGGCCCAGCAGCAGGTTAAAGCCGCGGCGGGCGACATCGCGTATGGAGCGTTCGTTGCCGGCGCCCATCCACACGGCCGGGTGCGGCCTGCGGAACGACTGCGGCTCGACGACGATGTTGTTGAAGGTCCAGTACTTGCCCTTGTGCGAGAACGGTTCGTTGGATGTCCATGCCTTCAACATGACGTCGATGGACTCCTCGAATTTTTCGCGCGCCTGCTCCATGGGCAAATCAAAGCCGACAAATTCGTTGTAGCGGTAACCGGTGCCAATGCCAAAATCCAGCCGGCCGCCGGACAACAGGTCAAGCGTGGCCGCCTGTTCGGCCAGCAACACCGGGTTGTGCCACGGCAGCACCATCACGGCGGTGCCGAGCCGCAGGGTTTTGGTGCGCGCGCCCAGCCAGGTCAGCAGGTTCAACGTGGCGGAAACCTGACCATAGCCGGTGAAATGGTGCTCGACGCTGAACACGCTGCGAAAGCCCAGGGCCTCGGCCTCGATGTTGTATTCGATCCAGTCGTGGTAGCCCTCCGAACTGTCGAATTCACCGCTGCCGCGCCGCGCCGAGGCACTGCCGAATAATCCGAATTGCATTTGTTTTCCCTTTCCATGTTGCGTTTTGGGAGATGTTACCAGCTAGTGTGCTGTTGCACGTTGTCTGGAATTTGTAGCTGAACAACCTCCATCCGTCATTCCGGCGCAGGCCGGAATCCAGTACGTAAACCGTATCCGAAGGATCAAAATTCATGATGTTTCGCATCAGAATACGCGCTGGATTCCGGCCTGCGCCGGAATGACGGTGCTGGTGTGTTTCGCCTTGAATGCGCCGTCAAGAATGCAACGCCACACCAGAGCGCCGAACCCGGCCCTGCGATAAACTCCGTGGGAACCAACCACACACCACTCAGCAAAAAGGGAGTCCGCCATGCCGATCATCGACTCACAGGTTCACGCCTACGACGCCAACACGCCGAAACGGCCCTGGCACAATGTGCCCAACTGGCCGCCGCACGTCACGGGTGACGAGATGGTGGCGGCGATGGACAAGGTGGGCGTTGACGGCGCGATTTTCATTTCCGCACATTCGCTGTACCACTACGACGCGAGCTATGCGGTGGAAGTGCAGCGGGCGCATCCCGGCCGGCTGGCCATCGTGAAACCGGTTGATTCCAATGATCCGGCGGTGGCCGATGTCATTGCCGACTGGAAAAAAACGCCGGGCACGGTCGGCATACGCATCATGATGCGCAAGGACGCCGCGCACGCCCGCAGCGACGACGGCGTTGACCGCATATTGCGCGCGGCCGTTCGGCACGACTTTCCGGTCAACCTGTCATGCGCGGGCAATCTGGAGGGTGCCACGGCGCTGATCGACCAGTACCCCGATACGCGATTTATCGTTGACCATCTGGGCCTGGTGCAGCCGCGCACGCCGCCCGCGCCACCCGAGCCCTGGGCCGAGCTGCCCAAGCTGCTGGCGCTGGCAACACGCAAGAACGCGGTGGTCAAGGTGAGCGGGGCCTGCACGTTGTCAAAAGAACCGTATCCGTTCAACGACATCTGGGACCCACTTGCCCGCGTGTTCGACGCCTGGGGTTTTGAACGCTGCCTGTGGGGCACCGACTGGACGCGCGCCCACGCCGTTGTCCAATACCAGCCGGCGGTGGACGCTTTCCGCCAGACCAAGCGAATTTCCGAATCCGAGCGGGCCATGCTGATGGGCGGTGCGTGCGCCAAGGCCTACCGGTGGTCGCCGACTAAGGGCTGAGGCTGCCCGACCCGCTCACCGCTTGGAAGCGGCGCGTATCGCGCGTCACAGCGGCCTGTGCCGCAGCTGCTTTATGGGTTGGCCGCTCTAAAAAACGCCGGGCATACGGGCCGCAATGCGTTCACTACTCTGGCGGAATGACTTTGGCCGTGGTGATAAAAGCGATGGAACGCGCGGCAGGTATATTGGCATGCACGCCCTCCACCAGCGGGGGGCTTGCCGGTGTGGCCGCCTGCCAGACGACTACAAAATTAGCCCCCGATCCGCCCGTGTCATCGCTACGCGGCACGAAAATCTCATGCGTGCCCATCGGTTTGACTGTAATGGGTGCGTTTATGTATTCCTTGATTCGCTTGCCGTTCGTGTCGAAGTACAGCGCAGAGGTAAGCCGGATCGATTTTGCCGGATCCGTATTTCGTATGCTCACCAGTATGGAAACCAGTGTCTTGGCGGGTTGCCCCTTGCTGTCAACATCCCCATGCCAGATATGCGAGTAAATGGGCAGGTACAGCGATTGGCCCGAGGATCGCGCGACGGGCGATTGTGCGTGCGCGAACGCACTGCAAAAAAGAAGTGCCAGCACGGCGGCTTGTAAGCGTAGTGATTGCATAGGCGCGTCCATGGAAAGATTCATTACGATTGAATGAATGGCAGTGTCAGTGTATCAGGCGACTACATCCTCACGTACTTATCGACACGCCCGAGCTTGGTCACCCCGACATAGATGTTGCCCAGCGTATCGATGCCCATGCCGTGCGAAGGCGCCACTTCCCAGCGCGCGAGCACCGTGCCGTTGCCATCGCGCACGCTGATGGCGGCTTTGCTGGTTTCGGTGGCCTGTTCGTCCAGATAAAAAATGCCGTTCTTGTCGAGCGCCATGTCGTTCGGGCCGCCCATGCCGGTCCACATGCCCTTGAACTGGCCATCAGGCGTGAAAATCTGCACCCGCCGGTTGGCGCGATCGCTCACGTATAGCGTGCCGTCGGGCGCGATCACAAGGGTGTGCGGCAAATGAAAGTCGCTGGGCGCGGTCTTTCCGGGCTGGCCCCAGGATTGAATCAGCTCGCCGTCTTTGTTGAAACGATGCACGCGGCAGTTGCGATAACCGTCGGTGACATACAAGTCGCCGGAGGGGCTGGGTATCAATTCGGTCGGATGATTAAACGGCCCGGCCGCGCGCAGCGGCAGAATTTGCCAGTCGGTACAGCCCGTATCGGAATGCTGCCCGCGCGTGCCGAGCTGTTTGAGCAGCTTGCCATCGAGGGTGTAGATCTGCGCCACGTTATCCGCCTGATCGGTCAGGTAGACCACGTCATTCACGATTTTGAAGCCGTGCGCGCGCTTGAAGAGGCCCGCGCCCCACGAGCTGAGAAATTTTCCGTTCGTATCGAAGATCAGCACCGCCGGGTCTTTGCGCTGAAAAATATACAACCGGTTTTGCGAATCCGTGGTCACCCGGCTAACCATGCCGATGGTTTCGCCCTCCGGCATTTTGGCAAAGTTCTCAACGAGTTCGTAGGTGTATGCGCCCGCGCCGACTTTCATTGCAGTTCTCCCTGTTAAACGTTACAAAGTACCATTCGCAATTTAACTCAAGCGGCAGCCGGCTTGGGAATTGGCACGCGATGGAGCTTCATCGCCATCGACACCGCGCTGTAGTAGCCCAGCAAGCCGAGCACTTCGGCAATGCCGTTGCGTCCCAGCAGTTGCTCGGCGCGGTCGAATACCTCATCCGAGCCGCCGCCGGGCGCCATGGAGATGACGGCCAGATCGTAAATCGCCCGCTCGCGCTCGTTGTCGAAAGTGGGCGTAAGTCCTGCGCGCATTGCGTCGAACACGGCTTGCTTGTAGCCAAGTTCAAGGCAGCGTTTGACGTGGGACGCCCAGACATACTCCCCGCGCCAGTGGTTGGCAATGATGCAGATGATGAGTTCGACTTCGCGCTCGCTGAGCGAACCCGCCTTGTTGAGAAACGTGCCGATGGTCTCCATGGCGGCCGCGAGTTTCGGCGAATGAATCCAGATACGGTAAGGCGCGAGCAAGCGGCCACGCCCGGCGACCAGATCCGCGAACACCTTTTTTTGAGCATCCGTCATTTCGTTATCGGGAATATCCTTGATGCGACTGGGTTCCGCCATGATGTGTACCTTTTCAGTTTCAGTAATCGGGATTTGTGTGCATGGATTCATTACGCATGCCGCGTATTGACTTGAACGATATCACAGCGTGCTGAAGTTATCGTGGGCGTCAGTGACCGCCAGGCAACGCGGGGCTTACTTACCCTACGAATTACGCGGCAATTTTGTCCTTGGGACCCAATGCGCGCTGCAATTCTTGCCGCGTGACTCCTGCCGCGAATAATGCGCGCACGATCAAATCGAGTGACACTGCTGGATCGCCCGCCTCGATCTTGGCCACGCGTGATTGGCTGGATCCCATGCGCTGCGCAAGATCAACTTGCGACAAATGACGCTTGGCTCTCGCTTGCTTGAGCGCGCTGGCCAGCGACAGCTTGAGTTCCACCAGCATGATTTCTTCGCTGCTGAGTTTCAGAAAATCGCTGGCGCTGCCAACCTTCCAGCCCGCGGCCTGAAGTTTATGAAGTCTTGTCTTGTTCATCCGTTTTCCTCTCACAAATTCAAATGGACTGGTAACGGCGCAATCGCGCCTTACAGGTGTCAATAACCAGCTTGGGTGTTTGTTGCGTTGTCTTGGAAAACACATCGAGAATCACTATCGCCTCGGCGTCGAGGTAGTAAACAATGCGCCAGGTTTTGGTTTCATCCTGGATGCGCAATTCGTGACACGCTTTTCCAATGGCGGACATCGGGCGGGAATGCGGCAATGGAAGATTTTCACCGCACTGCAATCGACGCAAAAGCACACCCGCCTCAACCCGCGCCTTCGTGGATAGCGGCGGGGGTTTAACTTCCCCGTGTAACCAGAGCAGCGGCTTTTCCATTTTGCGCATGCCGGACAATATATGTCATTTTTGACATAATTACAACTCGAAGAACCAAGGGACGCCACGGTACGAATATACGAAAAACGGACTGCCCGATCGAGCATCATTCGTCGGGCGAATGTCTGTAATCCGCTGCATAATGCTCCTTAATATAAGTGAAGAAGCCTCGGCAGAAGTGTTTATGCGCTTCTTTCATGCCCTTTTTACGCAGCATGGCCCATGACCATCAAGAGCACCCATAACGTCATCAGCAAAGAGCTTGCGCCCCGGAAAAGCGGCATCGGGCTGAGCGAATCCACCGATGCCACGAACCGATGATCGTCCGATTTTGACCGGCGTTGCGCATCGCGCGCTGGAGACGCTGGCCGTACTGATCTACGCGTATGACGAACTCGGGGTGTCCACGCAGATACTTCGCGCCGGGTCTATTTTTGTGCCGTGGGCGCCGCGGGCACACTGGCGTGGCGAGCGGGTGCCTATTACGCTGGGTGATGGCACTGGGCCGTTTGTCTGGCGAACAGATGCACCCCCCGGGCTGTTTCTGCGCTGGGATGATTTTTTTGAGCGCTGCGCACCGCAGGACGCGCCGCACGCGAAGGCGATTCCCCGCCTCAACGAACAACCGATGGCATGCCCGTTTGCCGAGCTGACCGCGATCAGAAAACGCTTGCGCCTTGCGTCAAACACGTCGGGCGAACGCGCCGTGATCGACGCCTGCCTCGCGAAACTCCAGGCGCTGCGGGCGGCGCACGCCACCGCAGCCGAGATGCAAATGGGCGCCGAAGGATTCGACAACACCGAGAGTGCCGCGCGATACGCGACTGAGAAAACGCGTCTGCTGACAGAAGCCCAAAGCGTTTTAGCCAAAGCAAAGGCGCTGGCCAAACCGCGCGTTTCATAACCTACGCCCATCGCGCCATTTCTGATTTGCGCGATTTGTGTGATTTGCGTGATCTGCGTGATCTTCGTGATCTGCGGGAATGGCGTCACCAGAGGCTGCATCTAAAATTCCGTGGCGCAGCGAGCCAGCGGCAACATCCCGAAACTATTTTTTATATTGAATTTTTCAGAAGCCTGCGGCCAAAGCGAATAATGCCCGGCCGCCATCTCGGCTATTAATTCAAACGGGCATTCGTGAAAATCGCGCCTTCGGTGTTGGCATGGTTCAACGTCGCCCCGCGCAAATCCGCGTTGGTGAAATCGGCACCGCGCAAATCGGCGTTTGAAAAGGATGCCTCGCGGCAATCAGCGCCCTTGAAGCTCGCGCCCGCCAGCGTAGTGCGATTGAAGTTGGATTGATGGCAAATGGCCGCATCGAAAACAGCGCCGGTCATGTCCGCGCCGCCATAGCCAGGATCCATCAGGTGCTGGCGCTTGCTGCGGTTCTGCGTGCCGCCCATCCCGTGAAAGCCGAGCCGCGTCAGATTGGTGTTGCGGAAGCTCGCATAACGGTAAATCGCCGTCTCGCGCCCGCGCGCAACGTCGAGGTTCGCGCCGTCGAATCGGGCGTGGCTGAAATTCGCGCCGGAGACACCGGCCATGGTGAAATCCGCACCGCTGAAGTCGGCGTGCTGCGCGTTGGCATCCGCGAATTCGGCTTCGCGCAGGACCGCACCCTTGAAGTTGGCGTACGGCAGCCATGCACCGGTAAAGCGGTTCTCGGTCAGATTCTGCTTTTCGAAGTTGCCGGGGAAAAACTTCGCCATTTCGGTGCGCACGCCCCAAGTGTCCTTTCGGTAGAGGTGCACGCCCAGCGCCGCGAACGCGCCCGTGAGCAGCAGCACGAACAGCAACCCCATGTTCAACGCCATGTTCGTTCACTCAAGCGTGTTTGCCGGACCGCGGCGTCACGGGATAGGCTCGAATGCGCGCGAGATGTATTGTTCGGCTGCGGTGCGGACTGTAATTTCAGGCGATTGATCGTCCGCGGGCCGGACGGCTACCACGTCGTTCATCATTTTCATGGTGGTTCTGAGCGGGGGCCGCCGGGCGTCCACGGGGAGTTGCCCCTCGTAACTCGCCATCGTTCGACCTTTCACGATTTTTACGCCGTCGGGCAGGGGCATCGAGAATCCATCCAGGCTAAAAGTTCCGGCGATCGTTATTACGTCACCAACGGCGGTGCGTCCGGCGCGAACCAGAGCGGTCTCGCCCTTGATGAGATTGCTGTCGATCTCGGCCTTGAGTGATGCGCCCAAGTGGTGCGCCGCCGCCCGCGCGTCGATCGGCCAGCGGTCGCCGACTTTCTTGCGCTCGCGCGTCCCGAACACATCGTCGTCCGTACCGGACGATGTTGGCACGGGGAACATCCACTCGATCACCTTGGCGGCGAGCCCACCGAGCGGCGCATCACCGATCGCAAGGATGACGCGCTGGCCCTCCAGACGACCCGAAATCACCGTGCCGCGCTCCAGCGTAACCGTGTCGCCGCCCGCCGGCGACACAACAAATTTTTCAATCGCAAGCGTGTATTGCGTCGGCCTGCCGAGCGCGTCTACCGTCAATGCAGTTGCCACCGTTTCGATATCAAAACGGATGTCCTCTTCCTTTTGGTCCACCTGTTTGCCACCGGCAAATATCTGCATCCGCTCAAATTGCTGCCCTGACCCGGTGATGCGGTATTTTGCTCCGGTGGCAATCGCACGATGTAACCGGATTTCGTAATCCTGCGCGCCAGCGGTGGCCACGAAAAAGATGCCAACCAAAACCAAGGCAAGCCGGTATATCACGGTGTCAGTCAAGATCAACTCCTTGCGTCATTCAATCAAACCTGTATATGTCTTCTGGCGCCGACTACTCCGCGCGAATGCCGGCCGCCTTAACCACTCGTCCCCACTTGGTGATCTCCGCTTTTACAAACGCGCTGAACTGTTCCGGTGTGGACGGCACCGGATCAACCGCTTGCGCGATCAGCGTCGCGCGAATGTCGGGCATGTCCAGCACACCTCTGACTTCGGTGCTGAGGCGCCGCACGATGGCCACCGGCGTGCGGGCGGGCACCAGCAGGCCATACCAGTTTTTCGCCTCATAGCCCGGCACGCCCGCTTCAGCAATCGTGGGTGTATCGGGCAACGCCGCCGCGCGTGTTGCGGTGGTCACGGCAAGCGCGCGTATTCTGCCCGCCTTGACCTGCGGCACCACGGTGCCGGGCGAGGCAAAAATCATGTGTATGTGGCCCGCGACAAGATCTACCATGGCCGGTCCACCGCCCTTGTACGCCACATGGGCGATACGCGTGCCCGCGAGATCGTTGAATAGCTCGCCGGCCAGGTGGCCGATGGTACCGATACCCGACGAGCCGAAGTTCAGCGGCTTTGTTTTTGCCAGCGCGACGAGGTCTTTGACGGTATTCGCCGCGACCGAAGGATGCACCGACAGCACGTTGTTCGCGTCGGCGAGTTGCGTGACGCCCGTGAAATCCGCGATGGGGTCGAACGGCAACTTCGGATTGAGTCCGGCATTGATGGCAAACGCCGGCACGATGAACAGAATAGTGTGGCCGTCCGGCTGTGCCCTCGCGGCAATCTCGGCGGCAATGGTGCCAGCCGCGCCCGGACGATTATCGATAATCACCTGTTGCCGGAAAATCGCCGACAGCTTTTGTGCAATCGGCCGCGCTACCGGATCGATGCCGCCCGCGGCCGCGAATCCAACAAGCAGCCGCACCGGCCGCGTGGGATATTCCGCGAACTGCGCGGCATACACGCCTGAACCGCACGCGCATAAACCAGACAATACAAACGCCACCGCGCTTGAACGATACCGATAGGCCATACCGGTCGCTTTGCGAGTCCGTTGTGGTCGCCTGAAAATCACGGCATCCGCCAGCCGTGCCACTCGCACACCGCCCGGCCCATGATCCATTCCTTGTCTTCGGTCGTGAGCCACGGCATTGCCTCGGTGAACATCGTCAAGCCCTCGCGCCACGTGCAGGGCAGGCGCGACAGATCGGTGCCCCAGAACATGCGCCGTGGGCCGAATGCATCGTAAACCTGGCGCACATACGGATGCAGCGAGGGGAACGGATATTTTTCCGTGGTGTAGAACGGCATGCAACTGACCTTGACGCCGACGTTGGGCCGCTTGCCGAGCGCCAACAATTGATCGAACTCGGCAAACGCCGCGGCGTCTTTCTGCGTGCCGGTAAGCGCAAAATGATTGATGACAAACCGCAGTCCCGGATGTCGCTCGGCGGCGCGGTCTATCAGCGGCAATAGCCGGTGCGGCGCATACAAATTGATGGTCGTGCCAACGCGCTCCGCCACCGGCCACACCCAATCGACGTGGCCGTCGCGCAATGCGCCTTCGAAGTAGGGTTTCTGAAACGTGAGCTGCACGCCGATCATGCCCGGATGCTGGCGCCACGCCGCGAGTTGCTCGCGCGCGTCGGGCGCCTCGGTATTCAGCCGGCCGACGGCGGCGAACCGGTCGGGATAACGCCGCGCGGCATCCAGCACGAGATCGTTGCGCTCGCCTTCCCACGAAGGCGGAATGAGAATCGCGCGGCGTATGCCCAGCTCGTCCATGCGCGGCATCAGCGTTTCGGGTGAGAGTGGCACCGGCAAATGCGGCGGATTGGGTTTGGTGGCGGCCGGGTAAATGGGCCACGGCCGCTCGGGGGTGTCCACCCCCCAGATGTGTATCTGCGCATCGACGATGAACAAATGTTTCTCCCTTGATGACTATCGGTGGGCGGACGGCACGAAGTCTTGCGTTATTGCATCATGGTGCGTGACCTCATTGGCCGCTACGCAAAAACAGGATTTGAGATACCGATTCTCGCGCCTTTATACACGGTTCGGAAATCCCAGACCGATTTGTTCTTGTCCCAGACGATGCTATAGCGCCAGCCGGCGCGGATATCGTATTCCACATAACCGCGATTTTGCGTTGCGATGCGAATCTTTCCTTGTGTGACACCAGGACTGAAGTAAAAGCTCTTGTTTTCATGCGGGAATGCCGATTGCTCCCGCCAATTGGCGTCATTCGGCTCGCGCGATTGAAACACGAGTTTTTCATTGGTTTGGTTCTGCAGCGACCACGTGGCCTTCGTGGCAGCGGCTGGCGCGGGCGCGTTGGCGGCGGCAAGCGTACCGGTGGTGCGCATATCCCACACTCCCTTGTTCTTGTCCCACACAAAACTGTAGCGCTTTCCCTCGTAAACATCATATTGCACAAAGCCGCGGTTTTCAGTGGCAATGCGCACTTTGCCGCTCATGAGTCCCGACTCCCAGTGAAACTCCTGGGACTGATTCGGATAAATGCTCCATGACTTCCACGTTCCGCGGGCCTGATCGAGCGTATCGAATTTGAGCGTGATGTTGCTGGTGTTGTGAATCTGATAACGCGCCCAGCCGGTGGAGCCGGCCAACATCAAGAACGCAATCAGCACGTGCCGCAGCGCGCGCGCAACACCAGTGGGTTTGGTCATTGTTGCTCTCCGTCGGATTGATTTACGGTGTGAAGGGGTCGGAAAAAGACATGCGCGATGGAAACGAAGTCAGGCAAAATGCCACTGCATCGGGGGCTTTGCGCCGCTTCAGATCGTGATTCTTCCTGTCTCTATGCACTATCCCTTATGCACCGCCAGCACGGTCTTGACCGCCGCGCGTTCGTTCATACGTTTGAAATGGTCATGCACTCCGGGGAATTTCGCGATGTCGACGCCGTCGGCCGCGAGCCAGCCGCTGATGGTGTAGAGATAGGGGTCGCAGATGCTGTAGGCGGCGCCCATCACCCACGGTCCTTTGAACATATCGTTCTCGATAAGCGTAAAACAGTCGCTCATGTTTTGCGGTACTTTGGCCCGCATCGTTTCCTGCGCGGCAGGGTCGTCAGACCAACGCGCCGCACGCGGCCGGTGCGCGTGCGCCGGATGCACGGTGGAACACAGGTAACTGTTGAAGGCCTGCGCCGTGGCGAACCCGAACAGATCGGTGGGCGCCAGGTTAGCCTGCGGGTAAGTCTGCGCGATCCACGCGAGGATCGCCGGGGTTTCGGTAAGGATACCGTGTCCGGTGATCAGCGCGGGCACGCGGCCCTTGGGATTTACTTTCAGGTAATCGGGCTTACGCTGGTCGCCCCGCGAAAAATCCAGTCTTGCGGTTTCGTACATGGCGCCCGCTTCTTCAAGCGCGATGTGTGACGCCAGCGCGCAGGTGCCGGGCGCCCAGAACAATTTCAGCATGACCGTACTCCCGGATCAATGTTCACGCGAGCTAGATGCCACCCATAGATCGCCAGCGGCAATCAGGAAGCTCGCGTATGCCATTCCGTTGGGGAAAGGACGTCGCGCTACACCGCGCCCTTCGCACGTAACGCCGCGATCGCCGCCGCGTCGTAGCCAAGACCCTTCAACACTTCGTCGGTGTGCTCTCCGCAGTCCGGTGTGTGTTTCAGCTTTTCCGGCTGCGGGTAGCGACTCAGGTGTATCGGTTGGCCGACAACGGTTTGTTTGCCGTATTTCGGATGATCGATGGGCGTGGCGATGCCGAGGTGTTTTACCTGCGGATCGGCAAACACTTTGTCGATGGTGTTGATCGGGCCGCACGGCACCGCGGCTTTTTCCATGGCGGCCAGCCAGTAGGCGTTGGTCTGCTTGCGCACTACTTCGACAATGCGCTGGTTCAGCGCCGTACGGTTTTTCGACCGCGCCGCCGGGGTGTTGAAATCGGGATCGGTCAGCGTGTCGGCGAGACCCGCCGCTTCGCAAAAGCGAGTCCAGACCTTGTCGCCCGCGGCGGCGATGTTGATGTAGCCATCCGATGTTTGGAACATGCCGGTGCCGGTGCCGGTAGGGTGGTTGTTGCCTTCCTGGCCGGGGACATCGCCCTTGATGAGATAACGAGCCGCCTGAAAATCAAGCATGTAAATCTGCGCTTCAATCAGCGAGGTGTGTACCCATTGGCCTTCGCCGGTACGCTCGCGATCCAGCAAAGCGAGCACGATGCCGTTGGCGAGCAACAGACCGGAAGAAGTGTCATTGATGGCGATGCCCACGCGCACCGGCCCGCCACCGGCGTGACCCGTGATCGACATCAGCCCGCCCATGCCCTGCGCGATCTGATCGACGCCGGGGCGGCCTTCGTACGGGCCATCCTGCCCAAAGCCGGAGATGCTGCCGTAGATGATGCGCGGATTGATTTTTTTCACCGACTCGTAATCAACACCCAGACGATGCTTGACGGTGGAGCGGAAGTTTTCCACCACTACATCGGCGTTTTTCGCCATGTCGAAAAATATTTTTTTGCCTTCCGGTGACTTCAGATTCAACGTCATGCTGCGCTTGTTGCGATGCAGGTTCTGAAAATCCGGCCCGTTGCGCCGGCTGCCCGTGGCATCGACATCGGGGCCACCGGGTTCTTCAATTTTGATGACGTCGGCACCCCAATCGGCAAGCTGACGCACGGCGGTGGGGCCGGCGCGATGGGCGGTGAGGTCAAGTACTTTAAAACCGTTGAGCGGCAAGGGGCGAGTGGTCATGGCGTTTTCTTTCCTGTCTCCTGTGATCAGGCGGGGAAGTGTAGCATTGCCCGCATCAACACAAAATATCGCATTCCTTTCCGGAGGCATTTTCCATGCGCGTGAATATCACAACATGGGCTTCATGGTTTTATTGCCTCATGCCCGCATTGTTCGCATGCCCTGTCATTGCGGACGCGCAGGACAAAATCGATAAGCCGCCCGGCTACCCGAATCGCCCGATACGCATCATCGTTGCCGTGGCGGCCGGCGCGGGCGGCGATGCCAACGCGCGCATGGTCGGCCAATTGCTGGCCGAAGGCTTGGGCCAGAATGCGGTGATAGACAACCGCGCGGGCGGTGGCGGCGTCATTGCAACGGAGTTGGTCGCGCGCGCGGCGCCGGACGGCTACACGCTGCTCAGTCAGGGCGAAACCGTGCTGCTGCAGGGCGCAACCCAACGCGTGCCCTTCGATGTGCGGAAGGCCCTGGATCCCATCGTCGCCACGTCGTCGCAGCCATACATACTGCTCGCCGGCCCGACCTTGCCGGCCAAATCGATGAAGGATCTGGTCGCATTTTCAGCCGCGCAGCCGGTGACTTACTCGGGCGGCGCGGGCGTGGGCGGCACAATACATCTGGGCATGGAATGGTGGACGCAGCTCTCCGGCGCGAAAGTGATGTTTGTGCCGTACAAGGGCAGCGCGCCCGCCATCGTCGGCGCGATGGGCGGCGAGATTCATCTCGCGGGCGCCAGCGCCATGGCCGCGAGCGGTGCGATTCGCAGCGGCAAACTTCGCGGCCTGGCCACCATGGGCCTGACACGCATCGCGGCGTTACCCGAGCTGCCCACGGTGGCCGAACAGGGTTATCCCGGATTCAAGATGACCAATCGCTACACGGTATTCGCCCCGGCGGGAACGCCGCGCGCGATCATCGCGGCCATCAATCGCGTGGTGAGCGACGGCATGCACACGCCGCAGATGGCGCAACGGCTCGCCGCCGACGGCAGCCAGCCGGCGGAGCGCATGACGCCAGACGAATTGCGCGTATCGATCGCACATGAATATGCGTTGATCGAACAGCAGGTCAAGCGACTAAATGTCAAGCTCCAGTAGGCCGAGCAGGCCGGTTTGCGACCTGATTGAATGGGCATCGAGCAGTAGTCGCGGCGTGCGCCATGCGAACAACGTGGGTACGACGTTCTAGCCCCGATCTCCGATCAATGACCTCGGCCTCATTAGTCTAAACGCCACCAGCGCCAGCAGCATCAACACCGCCACCAGGCCGAACGACAAACCCCACGCCATGCTTGACATGCCACCGGCGAGGTCGAGCGTATAGCCAATCATCAACGGACCGACAAAGCCGCCGCTGTAGCCCAGCATCGAATGTACCGCGAGTGTTGCGCCGCGCCGTGACGGTTCCGCAGTCCCCGCCGCGCCCGCCGTCAGCGAGGAAGAATCGAGCCACACCACAAAGCCGTACACCAGCAGTAGCGCCACCGCCAGCGTGTACGACAGCGTGCCCACAAAACCGATGCTGGCGCTTACGGCCACCGACGCCAGCATCGCCAACGTAATGAGTTTCACGCGGCCCCAGCGAATCGCCGCTTCGTTGCCGAACACGCTGGCGAAGGTACCGATCACGCCAAGCGTGGTAAGCACCGTGGTCGGCGAAAATAGCGCGGCGCCCTGCTTGCTCGCTTCGGTGCTCGCCGCCACATACGCGAGAAACGCCACGCCCCAGCCGCGCAGTGCATTCATCTCCAGCGTGTGGATGCAGTACGCGGTGGCATAGGCCATCGCCGAGCGGTTGCGGAACACGGGCCTGAAATCGAACAGGGCGTGGCCGTCCGTCGCGCGCGGCAGTGGGGTCGTGCGGCGAGGCACCAGAAACGCGACGATCAGCCATGCCATGATCGCCGTGGCCGCGGCGACCAGAAATGCCGACTGCCAGCCAAACACGCCAGCGAGCAGATCGGCGCACGCAAACGACACACCGCCCGAAATACCGATGCTCGCGGCATGCCCCGCGGTCGCGCGCGACATGAGATTTTTATCGACGTGATCGGACAGCAGCTTCAGGCCCGTCATGTAGGTGCCTGCCCAGCCGATGCCCGCCAGCGCGCGCAACGCCAACGCCGACCAGTAACCCTCGGCCACGAGTCCGAACAACAGGTGCGCCACGATTGTGCAGCCCACGCCGAAAAGATACACCCAGCGCGCGTCGATGCGGTCGGTGAGCGTCACGAGGATAGGCACCGCCAATAGGTAGGTGCCGTAGAAAGCCGCCGTGATCCAGCCTGCCTCGCTGTTGGTCAGCCCCCACAGCGGCATCATGCCGGGCAGTAGCGCCGGCCAAAAATAGGCACCCAACTGCACCAGCACTTGCGCGGCACACACCAGAGCGACGAGACGCGCGCCGGAAGCGCGATGAATCATTGTCGGGCTGCCGGAGATTTGCGCCCCCGTCAGTTAAACTTGGCGCCGCTGCGCTTGACCACTTCGGCCCATTTTTTCACGTCGTCCAGCATGAACTGGCGGAACGATTCCGGATCGCTGCCCACCGGTTCAGCGCCATCGGCGCTGGCGCGTTTGATGAAATCGGGCGACTTCACATAAGTCACGATCTCGGCGTGCAATTTGGCAAGAACAACTTTGGACAGTTGCGCGGGCCCCATGACGCCATACCATCCTACGACTTCGAAGCCGGGCAACACTTCGGCGACGGCGGGAATATCCGGTTGTGATTTCAGCCGTTTGGGCGTGGTGACAGCCAGCGCGCGCAGCTTGCCGGAGCGCGCTTGTGCGAGCGTCGTGGCAAGTCCCGTCATGGCAAAGTGGTGCTGTCCCGCGATAAGGTCGATCAGCGCGGGGCCGGTTCCCTTGTAGGGAATGTGCTGCGCATTGATGCCAGCCAACATCTTGAATAGCTCGCCGCCCATGTGCCCGCCGCTGCCGATGCCTGCGGAACCAAAGTTGATGGGCTCCTTGGTGGTTCGACTCCAGTCGACAAATTCCTTCAGCGTTTTGGCTGGATGCGACGGATTGACGACCAGCAGCGTGCCTGCCTCGGTCATTTGCGAGACAGGCGTGAAATCATTTACCGGGTGATACGGGAGCTTAGGAAGGATGGCCGCGTTGACCGTGTGCTGATGATAGGCGATGAACAAGGTATAGCCATCGGGCGCGGCGTTCTTGGTGATCTCGGCGGCATTGATGCCCGATGCACTGGCCCGGTTATCGACTATGGCCTGTTGCTTCCATACCTCCGTGAGCCGGGCGGCAAGCAGGCGCGCCAGATAATCCGTGGTGCCGCCGGGGGCTGCCGGCGTAATGATGCGCACCGGCCGGCTGGGATAGGGGTCGGCCGCAACCGACGCCGTGGCAAATCCGCATGCGCAGCAGGCGATCAACAGTGCCTGCGCCAGGCGCGGCTTCGGGAAAATACGTGACGGGGGTGACATCGGCGCCATTGTTACTGTGGGTACCATGGGTTTCTCCCTTCAGAAGGTGCGATGGCAAGATAGTAATGCAATGGGCCAATCATTGTGCAAACCACGCGCCACCGGCGCCACGCGTGCCCCGATGCCGCGGCGACTCACGCCCTGATCACCGCACGCCGGTGATCTGGTCAATCTCCGCCAGCTCCGCTGCACTCAAATTCCAATCCACCGCGCGCGTGTTCATTTCCAGTTGCGCGGGCGATGTTGCCCCCGCAATGATGCTCGACACCCCCGGCCGCGACGCGAGCCAACTCATCGCCAGCTCCAACAACGTGTGGCCGCGCGACTCGCAAAACGCGACTAGCCGTTCGACGATCGCCCAGTTGCCATCATTGAGCCAGCGCTCCGCCTGGCGTTTCTCGAGAGTCATGCGCGCGCCCGCGGGCAGAGGTGCGTTGCGCCGGTACTTGCCGGTCAATAATCCCGAGGCCAGCGGCGTATGAGGAATCAAGCCCAGCCCGTGGTTCTGCATCACGGGCTGCATGTCTTTCTCCAACCCGCGCCTGAACAAATTGTATTGATCCTGACAACACACGAAGTGATTCAGGTTGTGGTGCCGCGCGGTCCACTGCGCTTCGACCACCTGCCACGCCGCGAATGTCGAGCAGCCGGTATAACGAATCTTGCCCGCCCGAACCAGATCATCGAGCGCGCGCAGGGTCTCTTCAATCGGGGTCTGCGGATCGGGGCGATGAATGATATACAGATCAATCCAGTCGGTTTTGAGCCGTCTGAGACTCGCTTCAACTGCGGACATGATGTAACGGCGCGACGCGCCTTTCAGCGTACCCTCGTCATCCATCGGCAGCCCGCATTTGGTGGCCAGCACGATGTCCTTGCGCTGCGCGCCCAGGCACTCGCCCAGAATAATTTCCGATTCGCCGCGATTGCCATAGGTGTCCGCCGTATCCAACAGCGTGATGCCAAGATCGAGCGCCTTGTGGATGACCTTGCGCGAAGCTTCAAGATCGATGCGGCTGCCGCCAAAGTTGTTACAGCCGAGTCCGGCCAGGGAAACCTGGAGGCCGGAATTACCGAGGTTACGTTGTTGCATGCCACTCCCTTGCAATTAAACCTTGCCCGGCGCGCTTTCCCGGCCGAGACGCCGCAACGTTGTGCGATACCCCTGAATCTCGCGAACGTTCATGCCGAATGCTGGCCGATGACGAAATCAACCCGCATAATACGCACCCGTAGCTGAAAAAGCTGTCACGGAACATCCCGCGCTTCGCCGTACCAAGGCCACTCAAATCGTTCCGCTGCTGACTGATTACGTTTGTTCTCGCCTCTGGCGTCGTTACTGTAACTATTTGTTTTTATTAACAAATTATCCCCACTCCCATCGTCCGCAGCGAGATCACATCACGGTATTCGCACCGTCCACCCTTGAGCCTCTCTTTCAAAATCTGGAATGAAAACGAATTCAACGATTGAGCATCACGCCGACATCGTCATCATCGGCTTCGGCGCCGCTGGCGGCTGCTCGGCCATCGCGGCCCATGACGCCGGCGTCAAAACCATCATCCTCGAAAAGCAACCCGAGGTTAAACATTATTCCAACACGCGCATGAGCGGCGGCGGCTTTCATTGTCCCGGCCCGGACGGCGACTTCGAATCGATCAAGGCCTATGCCCTGGCGATGATGAGCGGCGAAAATCTGCCGCACAAGCTCGAAGGTGAACAGCCGGAATTCTCCGATGCGCTGGCACACGCTTGGGCGACGCATGCGCCGCAAAACGCCGCGTTCATGCAGAGTCTGGATCCGCAGTTTAAAACCTTCAGCAGTGCCGGCGCGGCGTTCGCGGATTTTCCTGGCGCAGATCGCGCGCACTACGCGTGCCTGCGTAGCACCTACATGGACAAGCAGTATGATGCCTCGCTCGCCCGCATCACCACCGCGGCGGACAAGCCGCTGAAAGAATCCGGCGAGGCATTTCACGCCTGCCTGCTCACTGGCGTACAGTCGCGCAAGATACCGATTCATTACGACACGGCGGCGCAAAGCCTGCTGGTGAATGACGAGGGCGCAGTCATCGGCGTAACTGCGCTGCACCAGGGCCAGCGTGTCGTCTATCACGCGCGCCGCGCGGTGATCATTGCGAGCGGCGGCTACGAATACAACGCCCGCATGCGCAAGGCGTTTCTCGACGGCCCCGGCAAGGAAGGCTGGGCGTTCTACGGCTCGCCCGCCAACACCGGCGACGGCATCCGCATGGCGCTGAAAATCGGCGCCGCGCTCAGTAAAGTCAGCAGTGTCGCGGGACGGGTGATCTGCGCGATACCCGAGCGGCGGCACGGTTTGAAAATAGGCCTTAATACGTCCGCCGTGGGCAAGCCCAATGAGATTGTGGTCGATAACATGGGCAGGCGTTACGCAGCCGAGCGACGCATCACCAAAGACCCCAGCCGCTATATTTTCTACAAGGAGGCGTTGCAATTCGACACGACGACGCTGAGCTATCCGCGCATTCCGTCGTGGATGATTTTTGATTCGACGCTGATGGATGGCGGGCCGCTGGTCGCGGCGTCGGCCGCTGCCTACAACGACATTGATTGGGACAAGGGCAACCAGAATGCCTTGCGCAACGGCTGGATATTGCAGGGCGCCACCCTGGCCGAACTGGCGGAAAAAATCCGCGCGCACCCCGACAATCGCTCGCAAATGGATGCCGGGGCATTGACGCAACAGGTCGAGACCTGGAACCGTTATTGCGATGCGGGCAGCGACCCCGATTACAACGCCGAACCCGACACCATGGGCGTGGTGAAAAAACCGCCGTTTTTTGCACTGCCGCTGTATCCGGGCGGCCCCAACACCAAGGGTGGCTTGCGGTCCAACGCCCGGCGCGAAGTGCTGGATTGGGACGACCAGCCGATACCGCGTTTATACGCGGCGGGTGAAATCAATTCGGTGTTCCAGTTCGTGTATCAGGGCGGCGGCAATCTCGCGGAGTGCATCGTGTTCGGACGCATCGCGGGCGCCAATGCGGCCCGGGAAGCACCGATCGAGAAAACGAGCGCGGCATAATTGGCACGCGGCCCCAGTCTGATTTTCCGTTACCCTGTTACAGCTACAGTAACCCCGGCATTCACGCCCCGCCAAAATTGGAGGAACCCCGCATGCGCAGCCTGCTGATCGCCACCGTTTCATGCGCCATTGCAATGGCGTCGTTCTCCGTACGCAGTCAACCCGCGTACCCCGTCAAAAACATCCGCGTGATCGTGCCCTCGCCCACCGGCGGCCCCAGCGACATCGTCGCCCGGCTGATCGGTGACAAACTCTCGCAGGCTCTCGGCAAACAGGTGGTGGCCGACAACCGTACCGGCGCGTCGCAAATCATTGGCTCGCAAATCGTGGCCAAGGCCGAGCCTGACGGTTACACGCTGCTGCAGGCCGCGGCCAACATGGCGATCAATGCCATCAACGTGCCCGATCTGCCATACGACACGATCAAGGATTTCGCGCCGATTTCGATGACGCATGTAACGCCGTACGTGCTGGTGGTGGGCGGGCAGTCGCCGTTAAAAACGTTGCCGGAGTTGCTGAAGTTCGCCAAGGCGAACCCGGGCAAAATTACTTACGGCGCGAGCGGCACCGGCAGCCCGCATGAACTGGCGACGCTGCTGATGGCGCAAATGGTGGGCGGATTGCCCGGCATGACCGGCGTGCAATACAAGGGCAGCACGCCCGCGCATCCGGACATCATCGCCAATCGCATCACCTTCATGTTTGATCCGCTGGCGGCTTCCGCCCCGCACATCCGCGGCGGACTGATGCGCGCGTTGGCGGTGAGCACGCCGCAGCGCAACCCGTCGTTCCCCGATTTGCCGACGGTCGCCGAATCCGGGGTACCCGGTTACGATTTCTCAAGCTGGGGCGGCATACTGGCGCCCGCCGGCACGCCGCGCGCCATCGTGCAACGGCTCAACGTGGAAATCGGCAAGGCGCTCGATGCGCCGGATATCCGAAAGCGGTTTTCGGACATGGGGCTGGTCACGCGTCCCAGCACGCCCGAGGAGTTCAGCAAATTCGTGCAAGGCGAAATCGCGCGCTGGCGCGTGGTGCTGGGTAAAAAATAGGCGCCCGCCGCGCGTTCACGACGCATCGATGAACCCGCTCTGATGCCAGTCCTCTTCGCTGTGTCCATCGACTGGCGGCGCCAGCTGTGGCCGCGCTTTTGCCGGCTCTTCTGGCTCAAGAGTGTCGGCACGACGCTAATCATGGCTCTGTTTTTTGCCGCGTATTTTCATGTGCTGCGGCATCCGGCCTATCCCCTCACGCCCATGCCGCTAACGGCCGTGGACACGTGGATTCCGTTCTATCCGCCCGCGCTGCTGATCTATGCGTCGCTGTGGCTGTACGTGCCGCTGCCGGCCGCCTTGTTGCTGGGCCTTCGCGAACTACTCGCGTTTGGTTGCTGGGTCGTCGGGCTATGCATCACGGGGTTGCTGATTTTCTATTTTTGGCCGACCACGCTCGTGCCTCACGCCCTCGATCGCAGCCCGTACTGGGGATTCGATATCTTGCACGGCATCGACGCGGCGGCGAATGCCTGCCCGTCGCTGCATGTCGCTACGGCGGCCTTCGCTTTTTTCTGGCTGGATCGGGTCGCGAAGCACATGAACACCGGTGGCGCGGCACGCGCGCTGAACGGCCTGTGGTTTGTCGCGATTACGTTTTCAACCCTCGCCACCAAACAGCATGTATTTCTCGATGCTGCGGCGGGCTTTGCGCTGGGTACCACGTTTGCGTGGCTCTCGCTGCGGCGCCGCCGGCTCCTTGCCTGGGAGACCTGGCGCCATGGGCGCCCAGGCATCAGTTAAAGGGCGTGGCAATCAGCACCGCGTTGTTGCCGCCAAAGGCAAACGAATTGGACATCACCGCGCGCATCGGCGCGACACGCCGCGCGGTGTTCGGCACGTAATCCAGATCACACGCCGGATCGGGATTGTGCAAATGGGCAGTCGGCGGAATAACACTTTCGCGCATCGCCAGCAGCGCCGCGATGAACTCGACCACGCCGGTGGCGCCCATCAGATGGCCATGCAGCGCCTTGGTCGAACTCACCGGCACGCGCGCCGCCGCGCCGAACACACACTTGATGGCGTTGGTTTCCACCACATCGCCCACCGCCGTTGCCGTGCCATGGGCGTTGATGTAGCCAATGTCTTCGGGTGCCAGCCCGGCGTCGTGCAACGCCATGTGCATCGCGCGTGCCTGGCCTTCAGCGGAGGGCTTGGTGATGTGCGAAGCGTCGCTGGTCGAGCCAAAGCCGGCCAGCTCGGCGTAAATCGTCGCGCCGCGCGCACGGGCGGAATCCGCTTCTTCCAGCACGACGGCGCCCGCCCCTTCGCCGAGCACAAAGCCACTGCGATCCGCCGCAAACGGGCGGCACGACGTGGTGGGGTTTTCCGCGTCCTCGCGCGCCAGCGTCTGCAATGCATGCCAGGCTTTCAGCGAACCCAGCGTCAGCAGCGCATCCGCGCCCCCCGCGATGGCACAATCGCAATAACCATTGCGGATGGCACGCAGCGCTTCGCCGATGCCGATGGCGGCCGAGGAACAGGCGACGGAATAGGTGTACGTCGGGCCGGTGAAACCGGTGTCGAGCGAAATTTCCGAGGCGGCGGCGTTGTTCATGGTCATCACCACGGTGCTGGGTTTGACGCGCGCCGCCGGATTGCCGAGCGACAGCCGGTACGACTCATCCAGCGTGGTCGCGCCGCCGAGGCCCGTGCCCCAATACACGCCGGCACGCGATTTCTCGCGTACCTCGAGTTTGGCGTCGTTCATCGCTTGCCGCGCGGTCAGCAACGCGAGCAACGTGGTGCGGTCCAGCGTGCCCAGACGCATCTTGGTGAAGCCCTCGGTTGAAAAGGGCGGGACTTCCGCCGTCAGCCAGGGCGTGGTGTCTGCGTCGAATTTTTTTGAGTGGCGGCCGATGCCCGAACGGGCGGCGAGCAGGTTGGCAAAAAAAGTTGCAGGGTCGTTACCGCACGGGGACATCACCCCCGTGCCAGTGACGACAACCCGTTTCATGGGGCGGCCTTGCTTGCCGTCCGGGTATCCGCATTACCCTGCTGCCTGGCCAGCAAGCGATCGATCTCATCAACCACATCCTGCACCGTGCGCAGGTCGCCGTGTTCGTCCGAGGCATCGACGTTGAATTTTTCTTCCAGCAGGAACATGAATTCCACCGCCGACAGCGAATCAATTTTGAGCGCTTCGAGTGTCGCCTCGGGAGTAACCAGCGCCGGATCCAGTTGAAACTGATCGACAATCATCTCGCGAATCGTATCGAACGTGCTCATTGCCGTACTCTCCTGAAATGATGGCTGCGCCGCCGAATGTCACCGCGGCTGTCATTGAGAACTGTTGCACCCGCGCTTTGTCGGCAGTTTAACACGCGACCTCCCTGGCACGGTCGCGCCACGCCCGTGGCAACCCCTGAAACTGATAGAATCATGCCATCACTTCATCCTTGCGGAGCGGCGTCAAAATGATTCGAGTTTTTATCGGCTACGATGGCCGCGAGTCGGCTGCGTTGTATGTTTTGCAGCACAGCATTGCGCGCCGCGCCTCGGCGCCCGTTGAGTTTGTACCATTGATGCTCTCGTCGCTGAAAGGCATTTTTACCCGTTCACGCGATCCGCTGCAATCGACGGATTTTTCGTTCACGCGCTTCCTGACGCCCTACCTTTGCAACTACGAAGGCTGGGCCTTGTTCATGGACAGCGACATGCTGGTGCTGGACGACATTGCCAAACTGTGGGCACTGCGCGATGAACGGTATGCGCTGCAGGTGGTGAAGCACAACCACGTGCCCAAAGAAACGACGAAGTTTCTCAACGAACCACAATCGAAATACGAAAAAAAGAACTGGTCGAGCGTGATGCTGATGAATTGCGCGAAGTGCCGCGCCCTCACACCCGACTACGTGAACACCGCCAGCGGTCTGCAACTGCATCAATTCAAATGGCTGAACAACGATGATCTGATCGGCGAGTTGCCGCATCGCTGGAACCATTTGGTGGGTTACGACGCGCCGCTCGAAAACCCCGGCAACGTACACCACACACTCGGCGGGCCTTACTACAACGAGCTGCGCGACACGGCCTTTGCCGAGGAATGGTTTGCCGAGCAAGCCAACATGCTGCACGTCGCGCAGCGCGCGAACAAATCATAAGCATCTGTTAATAAAGAATTATTTTTAACCCCGTCGGGCATGTGCGTGCGGTCGCGCGCGCATGTAAGGTTTCCGGATTTCTGGCGACCTATCAGTAGTTCATCCGCGGGAGATGTCATGACCACTACTGTCACCACGGCCGGCGAGCGCGCCGCCGCGCCTTCGAGTTACCTGTATTACCGCCACACGCTGCCGGTGCGCATCATGCACTGGTCCAACGTGATCTCGCTGACGATTTTGCTAATGAGCGGGCTGATGATTTTCAACGCGCATCCGTCGCTGGATTGGGGCAAGTCGTCGTACACCGGCAAGCCCTCGCTGCTGCAGATCACCTCCCGGGAAACCAACGGGCAGTTGGCCGGCGTCACGCGTGTGTTAGGGCACGAGTTCAACACCACCGGACTGCTGGGCGTGTCTACCAATGCCGATGGCAAACCCAACGACGTGGCGTTTCCACACTGGATGACGATCCCCGGGTTTTATTCGCTGGCGGATGCGCGCGCGTGGCATTTTTTCTTTGCGTGGCTGTTCGTGCTGAACGGCATCGCCTATGTGCTGTATGCGTTTTTCAGCCGCCATTTGACGCGCGACCTGCTGCCCACAAAAGCCGACTGGCGCGGCATCGGCCGCTCGATCATCGATCACATTCTGTTCAGGCATCCGAAAGGCGAGGACGCCAAGCGTTACAATGTGCTGCAAAAGCTCGCCTATATCGCGGTGATATTCGTGCTAATGCCGGGCATCATCATCGCGGGCTGGGCCATGTCGCCCTGGCTGAACTCAATCTTTCCCGGCTGGGTCGATCTGCTCGGCGGCCGGCAATCGGCGCGAACGCTGCATTTTATTCTGGCATGGACGCTGGTGGCGTTTGTGATGATTCACGTGTTCGAGGTCATCATCAGTGGCCTGTGGAACCACCTGCGCTCGATGATCACCGGCAACTATCGCATCGCCCCGCGCACGCAAGGAGACCCCCATGAATAAACGCCAGTTTCTGCAACGCGCATTCGCGGGCGTATCGACACTCGCGCTGGCGGGTTGCGACCGCCTGAACATGAGCCCGTGGTTTACCAAAGTGCTGTCGGTGGGTGAGTCGATCAACCAGGGCGTGCATCAATTCGTTGGCGGCCGTGTTTCGATGGCGCAAGAGTTTTCCGTGGCCGATCTCTCGCCGACGTTTCGCGGCAACGGCAGCATCAACCCGGACGACCCCGCATATCGCGCGATGGCCGCCGAGGGCTTTGTGAATTGGACGCTCACCGTGGACGGCCTGGTCGAAACGCCTTCCACGCTGACGCTCGCGCAACTGCGCGCCATGCCCAGCCGCACGCAAATCACGCGCCACGATTGCGTCGAAGGCTGGAGCGCCATCGGCCAATGGACCGGCGTGCCGCTGGCACAAATCCTCGCGCTCGCCAAGCCCAAGGCTTCGGCGCGCTACGTGGTGTTTCATTGCGCCGACACCTACGGCAAGAGTGAAACCAAAACACCGTACTACGAAAGCATCGACCTCGATGACGCCTATCACGCGCAAACTATCGTTGCGTACGCGTTAAACGGCAAGCCGGTGCCGGTCGCCAACGGCGCGCCGCTGCGGCTGCGCGTGGAGCGGCAGCTCGGCTACAAACACGCCAAGTTCCTGACGCGCCTGGAACTGGTGGAAAGCTTCGCGCACCTTGGCCGCGGCAAGGGCGGCTACTGGGAAGACCGCGGCTATCAGTGGTACGCGGGCATCTGATACAGGCAATGTCCTGACGTACTCAGCAAGACCAGCACCAGAATTCAGCCGGCAAGGACAAGGATGCGGATTATTGAGGCGGAAACACGCGATGGACCGCTTCGACAATTTGGTTGGCCCCGTCGGGGCCGACCTTGACCGTGCCTTCGCTGATCTGACGTATCACGGTGTCAAGGATGGCGAATGCCGTGTTGTAGCCGGGCATGGCCACGGCCGCGTGATACGCAATATAAGCCGACTTACCACCTCGACCGCCAACATTGAGATCTCGAATCGCCGAGCCGCCCGGCACCGGATGACTGGGGAAATCCGGAAATGCAGCCTCTTCAAGAGCGCGCCAGAACTGATCGAGCGCGCTCGCCGTAACCGTGCCCGACCAAGCAGCGTTTCCGCCCCGCGTGAACTGGTCGAGCCGCGCACTGCCACTAATTTGAATGACGAGGCTGCTGCGACCGAACGGGTCGCCCGGATTCTGCTCGTTGCCGACCGTGTAGCGGATTACATCCTTCATACCAATCCCGTGCGCGCACGTGATCCGCGCAACTTCACCGCGAGTCTCCCTCCATCGGCGCTATCATTTTGACAGCCATGCCGTGGAGGCATCTCGGCGTGCTGCCCTTCTGAGTCCGGCAGTGACGTGGAACGTACGATGCGGCCGCCGTTATCAGCCATCGGCGAGCTTTTTGAGGACGTCAAGACTCGCGGAGGTCCTGCGCGAGCCGGGCACAACGTGCGAATTAAAATGGGTTACGCGAAGCATCTCGTCAAGCGCGGCGCTCGGTTTGAGACCGCGTTGCTTCGCATCAGCCAGCATCTGCATCCATGGGGCGGCGAGGTTCTGCGCTGCGGGACTCGCGCCGCTGGCAGCACACCAGCCGGCGGCGGCATCCTCGTCGTTGGCATAGATGTAGCCCATGCGTTCGCCCTGTCCGGTGGCAAGCGTAATGTGCTCGACGGGTCCGTTTGTTCGCGACGTGTAACGCCTCGGCCCGGCGATTTCGCGCAGTTCCAGATCCTCGGTCATGTAACCCGGTATAAAGCCGGGCGGGCGACGGACGCTACTCATGTTTCGATTCTAGATCAATTACGGTTGGGTTGGATCGCCACCAAGTTTGGGTGTAATGGTCCAGTGGCAGGTCAACGGCGCTCACCCCCCGGGGGCGCTTCACGAAGGGGTCGCCATTGAGAGTTGCGGCACGCGCGCTGCGTGGAATTCAATGCGCCGATACCTGCGGCAAGCGTGGCCATAGGGAAGACAGCGGTTATCACTGGTACACGGGGATTTAAACCGCTGATCCGGTTTATTGCGCTGCGGCTCTCTCCGTCGCAGCCAGACTTCACCGTGCGCGCAAAGCGCCGGCATTTTATGCGAAACTTGCGGTTCATAACCGGTGAGAACCGCACGGCGACTCACACCGGATCAGTCGTTTACCCCTCAAGGACTACCCGCCATGAATGCAAAGCATGCCACCGCGCCGCGCCGCGGCCCCCTTGCGCGTTTTCGCGTCATCGATATGACCCGCGTGCGCTCCGGCCCCACCTGCGTGCGCCAGCTCGCTGACTGGGGCGCGGACGTGATCAAGATTGAATCGCCACCGGGGCTCGGCCTGCCCGAAGCGTGGGGCGGCTCGCGCAACGGCGCGGATTTTCAGAATCTGCATCGCAACAAGCGCGGCTTCACGCTCAACATGAAAGACCCCGATGGTCTGAAAATTTTTAATCAACTGGTCGAGCGTTCGGATGTCGTCGCGGAAAACTTTCGCCCCGATGTGAAATTCCGGCTCGGCATCGATTACGAGTCGCTGAAAAAGATCAATAAAAAAATCGTGCTCGCGAGCATTTCCGGCTTTGGACAGGATGGGCCTTATGCCAAGCGGCCGGGTTTCGATCAGGTGACGCAGGGCATGGGCGGCCTGATGGCGATCACCGGCGAACCGGGGCGTGGGCCGATGCGCGCGGGCTGCGCGGTGTCGGATTCCGCAGCAGGTTTATATTGTGCGCTGGGTGTGTTAACCGCGCTGCTGGAGCGTGAAGTCTCCGGCGAAGGCCAGTGGGTGGAAGTGTCGCTGCTCAACGCCATGATCGGGCTGCTGGATTTTCAGGCGGCGCGCTGGACCATCGATCACGAAGTGCCCGAGCAAGCGGGCAACGATCATCCGACGTCTATCCCCACCGGCGTGTTCCAGACCGCTGACGGTTACATGAACATCGCCGCCGGCGGCAACGAAATGTACGGCCGGCTGTGCAAGGCGCTCGGCCTTGAACATTTGATCGACAAGCCCGAATACAAAGACAGCAAGGCGCGCTCGGCCAATCGCGCGGCGCTCAACAAGGATTTGCAGGAAGCCATGGTTAAGCAAACCAGCGCCTACTGGTCGGCGCGTTTCGAGGCGGGCGGCGTGGCGGGCGGACCGATTTACAAAATGAATGAAGTGTTCGCCGATCCGCAGGTGCAACACAACAAAATGTCGGCACCGATACACCATCCGCAACTCGGCGACATCGGCCTCATCAATCAGCCGGTGCGCTTGTCACGCACGCCGAATGAGATACGCAGCGTCACGCCGGATTGCGGCGAACACACCGATGAAATCCTGCGCGAACTTGGTTACCAGGACGGGCAGATCGCGGATTTGAAAAAACGTCTGGTGGTATAGAAGCAGGTACGCCATCTGCTCAAAGCCGGCATATTCCCCACCCGCGAATACTGGATAACGCCTACAACCCCTCCGCTGCCGCTTGCCCGGCGTGATACGTGGTATAGATAATCACCGGTATCTTCAGGTCGCCCAGATTCTGCGTAATGAGCGGGCTGACATCTTTCCATTCCAGGCCGCCGACTCCCGTTGCAAGGCGGGGCAGCGACACGCTGCTGAAATTTTCGGCCTCGATAAGTTGCCGCAGCTCTCGTAACGCATGACCGACATGATGCAGCGTTGCACGCCCCGGTTTCTCACCGGCGTGATATGCGGCATCCTGCGTAAAAAGATTGATGACCCGCTTGCCATCGGCGCCCATCCACGCCCACAAACCACCCGTCTTGGGATGCCGGCTTTGGCAATAGTGGCGGAAATCCTTGTACATCGACGGCCAACTGGTCCGCAACTGTAGTGCCAGTCCGCTGTTAAAGGGATCGTTGGGGGCCACCCCATGTGCAATAACCTGCGCCTTGGTTAACAAAATATCCCCGCTGACTTCGATGATCATGTTCAAGCCCGTTTTGGTTTAGAGAAGTTCAAACATATCAGCCTTCGATCCCGGTCAGTTTGATCTAGCGCAAGTACTGGCGCTGCATAATCGCACCAGCAAGCCCCCAGAAACCCTCTGCGGCACGCAACGATTTCGTTCGACGGGTTTGCTTCCCCGGTCCCGAGTTACAAATTCAATAGCAAAGCACAAACTTAACCAGTTGTTTTTACGAAGAAAAATTTGCCTTGCCGCTTGTTGTCCAACCCGATGGGAAGGAGCGAGTGCAACAGATACTCGCAATCGAATTCAAACGCGTCAGAAAAGCGAGGGACACTCTCTACGATTTTCACTGTTGGGTTGCGTTGGGTTGCGTTGGGTTGCGTTGGGTTGCAATAGGCCAAGGGAGATGGGCCATCGGGCGTTGCCCATGTATTGGGGAGAGTGAGGCCCACCGTGCCAAGCAGCTGATACCGCACACGGGTAACCGCAAGAAATCCGCTGATCGATGCAACCTTTTCGATGAAGCTTTACACTCCTGCCAATCCGGATTCACTATTTACTCACTCGATCAAGGAGCAACGCATGTCCGCCGCAAACTATCTGCCCGAAGTCCTCGAAACCACCGATGCGGTCACCATCGCCAGCGGATTTACCTTTACCGAAGGCCCGCTGTGGCATCCGGATGATTTCTGGTATTTCGTCGATCTGCGGCCGAACCGGCTACACAAAGTCAAAATCGGCCAGAAAGCGGAACTCGTGCGCAACACCGAGGGCGGCAATGGCACCACCTTTGATTTGCAGGGCCGGCTGATCGTGTGCGAAGGTGATGGGCGCAAGGTCACACGCACGGGCGCCGACGGCAAGGTGGAAGTGCTGGCCGGCAATTACAAGGGCGGGCGATTCAGCCGCCCAAACGACGTGGTGTGTCACACCAACGGCAGCATTTACTTTACCGACCCCGACAAACGCCGTCCCTACCACGAGCGCGAAATTCCCGGCCGCGCCGGCGACAACAATCTGTGGGACGGCGCGGGCGTGTATCGCGTGGCGACCGACGGCACCGTCAGCCTGATCGCGAATTGTGAATATCCGAACGGCCTTGCGTTCTCACCGGACGAGCGCACGCTGTATGTGGCCAACACGCGTTCATCCAAATACATACACAAGATCAATCTCGACGCCGCCGGCAACATGGTGAGCCGCGGCATATTCTGCGACATGAACGAAGGCACGGAGCCCGGCATCCCCGACGGCCTGAAAGTCGACAGCCTCGGTCGCGTGTACTGCACCGGCCCCGGCGGTATCTGGGTGATGGCGCCCGACGGCAAGCGCGTGGGCATCATCAAGTTCCCTGAGCAGTCGGTAAATTTCGCTTTCGGCGGGCCGGACATGCGTACGCTGTTCTGCTGCGCACATACTTCGGTGTACACCCTGCGCGTGAAGGTGCCGGGCAATCCGCATCCCTGGTATAAATTACGCAAGTAACGAATCAACGTATCTATTCAGGCTCCGATGAAACGGCAATTCAAAGGGACTCTTTCCCCTTCAGGGGGAAGGGACCTATCCGCAAGCATTTCCGCACGTGCTTTCTATTTCGAATCTGAAGAGTTGCGAATCAACAAACGTATGAATCGTTTCGAAAGAACTATCCAATGACAAACCTTGATCAGTGTTACAACATTTTCGATCTGCGCGAGATTGCGCAGCGCCGCCTGCCCAAGGGCATCTTTGAATACGTCGACAAGGGCACCGAGGACGGGCTTTCGCTCGAAGAAAACCGCGCGGCGTTTCAACGCATCAAACTGCACACGCATTTTCTCAACGATTGGTCGAAGCGCGACCTCGGCACCGAAATCTTCGGCCAACGCATCAATCTGCCGTTCGGCATCGCGCCCACCGGCAGCGCGGGACTGATGTGGTATCAAGGCGAGATCGAACTGGCGCGTGCCGCGGCCGCGGCGGGCATTCCATTCACACTGGCCACCGGCGCGCTGACTTCGATGGAAGAAGTCAGCAGGGCAGTGCCCGACGCACGCAAGTGGTTCCAGCTTTACCCTTGGGCGGATGAAGCGGGCTCGTACGAAATGGTCACGCGCGCGCGCGACCTCGGTTGGGAAGCGCTGGTGGTGACTATCGACGCCGCGCCGGGCCGCGGGCGCGAACACAACGAGCGCAACGGTTTCTCGTTTCCGTTCAAGCCCAATGTGACGGCGGCGGTGGACATGCTGATGCACCCCGGCTGGATGTGGCGCGTGATGCGCAAATACGTCATGAACGAAGGCCTGCCCACCAACGCCAACTTTCCCGACCGCTACCGCCATACCGTGCTCGATGGCATAACGCGCGTGCGTCCGAAGGCGTTCCAGGCGATGACCTGGGAACACATCCGGAAATTCCGCGACTTCTGGCCGCACAAACTCATCGTCAAGAGCATCCTGAGCGCGGAACAGGCGCGGGCCGCCGTCGATGCGGGTGCCGATGGCATTGTCGTGTCGAATCATGGCGGACGCGCCTTCGACAGCGCCATAGCCACCATCGACGTGCTGCCCGAAATCGTGGCAGCTGTCGGCGACCGCTGCACGGTGATCCTCGACAGCGGCATCCGCCGCGGCAGTGACATCGTCAAGGCATTGGGCCTTGGCGCCAAGATGGTACTTGTCGGCCGCGCAACGCTTTATGGCACGGCCTGCGGCGGTCAGGCGGGCGCCGCGCGGGCGATCAAGATACTGTCGGATGAAATGGAGCGAACCTTCGGTTATGTGGGTGTGCGTAAGGTTTCCGAAATCGGCCCACATATGTTCGCTCGCAACGTCCCTGGAAAGTAAGCTGTAATATATTAGCGTCTGGCTACTGAAGCTCAGCAATTGGCCTTTCGATGGGGTCGGTGTACATTGGGTTTATGCATAAAGATCGTTTGAAATTTCTGCTCCCCCGATTGACGGTGCAGTGCCCCGAGCGGATGCTGGCCGCCCGATTCACCCGTGAACCTCATGGCGCGAAGTAGTCGCCGCGTTACCCACCGATAATCCTGATGCGGATATGTATCTACGGTGCAGGCGCTATAGGCGGCCATGTTGCCGCGCGATTGGCAGCGGCCGGCATGCACGAAATATCGGTTATCGCGCGAGGGCCGGCACTGCGAGCGATCCGCGAGGGCGGCGTGACGCTGCACACCGGCGAACAGGAAATTCGCGCCCGGCCCCATGTCGTTACGGACGATCCCTCGTCATTGTCACCACAGGATCTCGTCGTCGTTGCACTTAAGGCTCCGGGTTTGGCGGCCATTGCCGCCACGCTCTCGCGCCTGCTTGCGCCGGATGGACGCGCACTGTTCGTGACCAATGGCGTTCCTTGGTGGTGGCATTACGGTATCGCGCCGGAGCCCCGCCATCTTCCACTGGTCGACCCAGGAGCCGCGCTCTGGTCCGCGGTCCGGCCGCAGCGCGCGCTGGCCTGCATCGTCTATTCGGCGAACGCGCTAGCGAGCCCTGGCGTGGTTCACCACAGCGGCAACGACCGCTGGCTGATTGGCGCGCCCGACGCATCTGACGCATCGGGCCGAGAGAGCGTGAATCAGGCTGTCACTGCAATGCGCGGGGCCGGACTGACTGCCGAAGCCACGCCGAACCTGCGCCGCGAAGTGTGGCGCAAGCTGGTCACTTATTCTGCCGGCAATTCGGTGAGCGCGCTCACTCGCCTCAACTTTCACGCGCTGGGCGCCGTCCCGGAAACGCGGGCGGTGGTGGCCGCCCTCATGCGCGAGACGCTGGCAGTGGGTGCCGCCCTAGGACACGACTTGCGCGCAGAGATCGATGTCGAGAAGGCTTCCCGGCGCGCCAACACAAAACCGGATCAGCGCCCGCATTCAATGCTTTGGGATGTGCTTACACATCGCCCATTGGAAGTAGAGGCGGGGCTGGGGCAAATCCAGGCGTTTGCCCGCGATGCGGGCGTCAACGTGCCGACCATAGACGTGGTGGTCGCGCTGCTGCGAGGGCTAGATCACGCGGGGCAAGCCGAGCGTGCTCGATTGCGTTGACGCCGCAGCCGGCATCCGTTAGCTTGTGCCGTCTAACATCGACCGATTACTGACAATATGGGGCCACTCGTGAACACCAAGTCCGAAATAAAATCCACATTGCAGGTCTTCAATCAATCCGACGTGCCAGCGTCGCCCGGCGTAATTGAAGGGCTGATGGTCAGACGGCTCTCCGGCACCACCGCCCATCCCAGCGAACGGATCAGCGTAGGACTGGCAACTTTCGGCCCCGGCGCGCATGAGCATCTACACTGGCACCTGATCGAGACCTTTCACTATGTCGTCGCCGGCCAGGGAATAGTAAGAGACATTGAAGGCAACAGCTTCAAAGTGAAGCCCGGGGACGTGGTGTACGGCCCGCCGGGCATGCGCGGTGCGCACGAGTGGGAGGTAACGGAGACGCTCCAGCTTCTGACGATCAAAGCCACCAACGCGCCCGAGCGTGCTATCCAGTTCAACATCGACCGCTCTACGATGGAATCAAAAGCCGAGCTCGGCTATCTGATTGCCCGTGGCGCCGCCGACATGAAGGAATCGTTCTATTGAGATCGTCAACGCGTAGTTCAGGGGCATTGCTGCTACAGCGCGCCCAACCAATGCGTTGTCCCGCGCGAACATGGAGGAATGGCTGCCTCTTTGCGATGGCCGTGGCGCTTGTTGCCGGACCCGCATTAGCTGCCGATACAGACCGATATCCTTCGCGCCCGATACGATTCCTCGTGCCCAACCCGCCTGGTGGCGCCAACGATGTGCTAACCCGCATCCTGGGCCAGAAGCTCGCCGAGGCGATGGGACAGCCGGTCATCGTTGACAATCGTCCCGGAGGCGCCGGAATCGTCGCAACTGAACTCGTCGCACGTGCGATGCCCGACGGCCACACACTGCTACTGGGGTTTAACGGAAACCTCGCTTTCACGCCGGCGCTGCGCCGCACACCATACGATCCGGTCAGCGATTTCGCACCGGTCGCCCTGGTAGCCGACTCGCAATACCTGATGGTAGCCCACGCCTCGGTTCCGAGCTCGCTGAAGGCTTTTGTGTCTTACGCCAAGTCCCGCCCTGGTCAGATCAACTACTCGACCGCCGGCAGCGGCTCGCCGTCGCACCTTGCCGCCGAGCTTTTCAAGCAGGCGGCGGGGGTCAATCTGGTCCACGTTGCCTATAACGGCGGCGCACCGGCAGCCACCGCCGTCATGGCCGGAGAATCCCAGCTTTTCATCGGCAGTGTTCCGGTCACGCTGCCTCACGTAAAGGCAGGCAGGCTCCAAGGTCTTGGCGTCACCGGTTCGAGACGCTCGCCGATCGCACCGGAGATCTCGACGATAGCGGAACTCGGTTATCCCGGCTTCGAGGTGAGCGCTTGGTACGGCGTACTCGTTCCGGCGCGCACGCCGAACGCAGTCGTCGCGCGGCTCAATGCAGAAATACTCAAATTGTTGCGTTTACCCGATACTGTCGAACAAATGAGGCGGCAGGGCCTGGACGCCACCAGCAGCACGCCCCAGCAGTTCGCAACCCAAATTGGGCGCGAGGTGTCCAAATGGGCGCGCGTGGTCAAGAACGCAGGCATTAAAGCCGACTGATCGAAGCGGCGCCCGCAATCACCAAGGCTGTAAAACTGCGCCGCTACGTCACGCGCCCCGTAGTGCCCAGCAGCCGCGCAAAATCACGCATATCAGCCTCACGTTCCATCGCGCTCACGCGCGCGACAATCTCATCCGCGATGGCCGGCGTGATGATGGCCTCGGATTGCTTGCGGAATTTGCGCGTCACATCGTCCCACGTCATCGGGTTATTGGGGTCGCCCTTGGGATACAGCACCTCGCGGTAAAAAACGCCGCGCGCGGTTTTGACTTCCACCGCGGCGGGCCGACCACCCCGTTTGAACAGCGCCGTCAGTTCCGGCTTGGCTTCGAGCGTGGACAGCGCCATCAGCCGCGCCACGTCCGCGTCTTGCAGCCAGCGGTCATTGAATTGTTCGGAGGTGCACTCGCCCGCCACCAACCCCACCGCCGTGCAGTAGTAAAAGCTGTGGTCGGCGGTCTCCTTGTTTACGGGCTTGTGCTTGTGATCGTCCCAGCTCGGCTTGGTGACGGCTTCTTCGTGGGCAAAAATACGGATCGCCTGCACTTCGTGCGGCTGAATGTGATGCGCTTCGCGCAACTCAATGGCGGCCTGCACCATCGCGGGCGTCATGCCTTCAACCGGATAGGGCTTCAAGCCGATTTTCAGGATGCGAAAATCGCCCGCACGCGGCACCAGCGGCTCGACATCCACGCCGCCCGCCACCGCATGCGCAAAGCCGTACGGGCCTTCGAGCAGCGTGGTGCATCCGGTGAAGCCCTGCCGCGCCAGCAGCGCGTAGAGGATCGCCTGACTGGCGACGATGGGCGCCGACAACGCCTTGTCCATCGGAATGTCGCCGTGGCGAATTTCCGCGAACGTGTTTGAACGGGCGCCGGCGAGCGCAATCGCGTGGCCCGTCTGCTGCGCGTTCAGCCCGAGCATGCGCGCCGCGCCCGCCGCCCCCGCGTACGAACACGCGGCCGTGTGGTGCCAGCCGCGATGCCACAGGTTTTTGGCCACCGGCAAATCCGAAAAACGCATCTGCACTTCGTACGCGGCGATCATGCCGAGCAAAAATTCCATGCCCGAGCGCCCGCTCCACTCGGCGGCCGCCAGCACGGTGGCGATGGTGTCGCTGGGATGCGCGGTCCATGCCGGGCCGAAATACACATCGTTGTAATCCTGATAACGGATGGCCACGCCATTGGCGAGCGCCGCGAACTGCGCGTTGGCTTTGATACCTTTGCCGATCAGTGTCGACTGCGCACCGCTGTCGAGCTCGCCGATGCCGCGCCGCACGATGCGCGCGGGTTCGCTCTCAAGTCCGCCGTAGGCGCACGCCAGCGAGTCGAGCAGGATGCGTTTGGTGTAGTCGAGAACCTCTGGCCCGATGTCCGACGCTTGCAGGCCGGCGGCGTAATCGCCGATGCGCTCGACGATAGTTCGTTTGTTGATGGTAGTATTCATCTTGCAGTTTTCCCCGGTGAACGCGGGATATTACCGTGTTGGCGTGAATCGCCGCGACGATGCGATTCGGGCATGAACCCCATCTCATCATTTAGAATATCGCACCGCACCTATCGCAACAGGAGACGCAACATGCGCCGCGTTAACGCACTATCCATCCTGTGCCTCGGCTTGAGCGGCGTCGCGCCGACAGTAAACGCGCAGGACTACCCCGCCAAACCGGTGCGTATGGTCGTGGGGTTTCCGCCGGGCGGCGGAGCGGATGTGGTGGCGCGGCAATTCACGCCGCGCCTGAGCGAACAACTCAGCCAGCAGGTCGTCATCGACTATCGATCCGGCGCCAGCGGCAATATCGCGCTGGAACTGCTGGCAAAAGCCCCGGCGGATGGTTATACGCTCATGTTGACCACGCCAACGGTCACCGTAAATCCCGCACTGTACCAAAATCTGCCTTACGACACGCTGCGCGATTTTGCGCCGGTGATATTGACCGCATCGACCGTCTATGTGCTGGTGGTACATCCCTCTCTGCCCGTGAAATCGGTGAAGGAACTGATTGCGATGGCCAAAACACGGCCACGCGAACTATTTTATTCGTCGGGCGGCAATGGGGCAGCCGCGCATCTGGCCGGAGAATTGTTCAACAGCATGAGCGGCATACGCGTGGCGCATGTGCCTTACAAAGGGGTCGCAGCGGCATTGATCGCCGTACTGTCGGGCGAAACACAGGTGACATTCGGCAGCCAGCCCACGGCATTGCCGCACGTAAAGCAAGGCCGTTTGCGGCCGCTCGCCGTCACCAGCGCAAAGCGCTCGCCCTTTACGCCGAATCTACCGAGCATCGCGGAAGCAGCGCTACCGGGCTACGAAACCACCGCCTGGTTCGGCATTCTTGCGCCGGCCAAAACACCGGCAACGATCATCAACCGGCTGAACAGCGAAATGAACCGTGCACTCGATCATGCCGAAGTTAAAAACGCATTCGCCAACCAGAGCCTGGAAAGCCTGGGCGGCACTACGGAGCAGTTCGGCGCCCTGATTCGCGACGAACTCGTTAAATGGCGCAAGGTGGTCAAAGACGCCGGCATGCGGATCGACTAGCTGACTGGACTGCTGCAATAGCAGGATCTACATTCCAAGTATCATAACGGCCACAATAAGTAATCTCGGGAGAGAAAACATGACGCGCCTCGGTTCCTTTTGCAGAATTGCCACCCCATTCACCCAACGTGGCGCACTCGACGAAGACGCGCTGTGCGCGCTGTTGGATCGCTTCGTCAAATCGAAAATCGGCATTTACCTCGGCAGCGCCGGCGCGGGTGAAACCCATGCCGTTCTATGGGATGAAATCCAGCGTATTTACGAAATCGGCCTGTCTCAATGCAAGGGCAAGATTCCCGTGTATGCCAATCCGCCGGAGCAATACACGGCACGCGCCACGCGCGAGTATGTGTTTCAGGCCATCAAGGCGGGCGCGGAACTGGTTAGCATTTACGGCCTGGCGAGCCGGCACGGCATGAAGCCGACGGACCTCGAACTGACGGCTTATTTCGATGACGTGCTGGCCGGCATCAAACACCCAATGTCGCTGGCGGTTAATCTGCCCATCACGGGTTACATGCCGAAGGCATCGGTCATCGCGGATGTGTGTAACCGGCACCGCAACGTGGAAGCGATCAACCTGAGCTACGGCGGCGATGCCTTTTTTCTGCAACTGAAAGATCGATTGAAGCGCGACATACCGATTTATGTGCATCTGAACGGCTCGCTCGGCAAACTAATGATGGGCGCGGGCGGCGTGTTCGGCACCGAGGCCAATATTATTCCGAAAACGCAGCGGCGCTATCTTGAAGCGGTGGAGGCGCGCGATTTCAAGACCGTGGCGCGATACACCGAGCATATCGTGCGCTTCGGCGATCTGCTGGCGCAATGGTCGCCCTCGGTGCCGCGCGCGCTCAAAATGGCGATGCGACTGCTGAAACTGCCGGGTGGCGAAGGCGGTTTGCGCGAACCCTACCGCATGCCGCCGCCCGCCGAATACAAACGCTACTGTGATGCGTTGTTGCGCCTCGGCATACCCGAAATCGAGGAGCAGGCGCGTGCCGCCGGCGTGCGCGTGCCGGTACACACACACTGATACGTGGCCGTCCATGAAGATTGGCATCCTGCCGCCCGGACGTTGGTCGATCATTGCGCTGGCCGTCAGCATGGTCGTTGCCGAAGCGGTCGCGCAAACTTTTCCCGGCAAGCCGCTGCGCATAGTCACCGCGCAGGCCGGCGGCGGAACCGACTTTGTGTCTCGGCTGGTCGCGCAGGGTTTGACCGACGCGCTGAAGCAGCCGGCGGTGGTCGATAATCGCGGCGGCAATGTATCGGTGGCGGCGGACATCGTTGCAAAATCGCCGCCCGACGGACACACGCTGCTGGTTTATGCCGCGACCTTCTGGGTGGCGCCGTTGCTGCAAACCGTGCCCTATGACCCGGTGCGCGATTTCGCGCCGGTTACCCTGGCCACCACCGCGCCGAACATGCTGGTGGTGCATCCCTCGCTGCCGGTGAAATCGGTCAAGGATTTGATCGCGCTGGCAAAAGCGCGTCCGGCCACGTTGAACTATGGCGGATCCACGTCGGGCTCGACCACGCATCTCGCCGTGGAACTGTTCAAGGCCTTGGCCGGCGTAGACTTGGTGCGCGTTCCCTACAAGGGTCAGGGGTCGATGTTTACGGCATTGATGGCGGGCGAAGTGCAACTCACCATCACCTCCGGCGCGGCGCTGCTGCCGCACGTGAAGGCCGGTAAGATGCGCGCCCTTGCGGTAACGGGCGCACGCCCATCGGCCATGTTCCCTGGGTTTCCCACGGTGGCTTCAACGCTGCCCGGTTATGAGTCGGAAACCATCTTTGCGGTGTTCGTGCCGGCGGCGACGCCCGCGGCCATCATCGGCCAGTTGCAACAGGAAATCGCCCGCGTCCTGAATAAACCCGAGGTGAAAGAACGCTGTTTCACCGCGGGCAACGAAGTGGTCGCGAGCACGCCGCAACAGCTTGTCACCGTGATGAAAGCGGACATGGCGCGCATGGGCAAGGTCATCAAGGATGCCGGCATTCGCGGTGAATGATATTCTGTCAGGCCATTCTCACGCATCACATCCGCCTGAATGAAACCCGCCACCCGAATCTCCGCATCTTGCACCTGCGCCACGTATGCCACGTTTGCGACGCTGTGTTTGGCCATCGGCACGCTGCACGCCCAACCCTACCCGTCGAAACCGATACGACTTGTCGTGCCGTTCGCACCCGGCGGTTCCACCGACATCCTCGCGCGTCTGGTCGCACAGAAACTAACCGAGGCCTGGGGGCAACAGGTGAACGTGGACAATCGCGCGGGCGGCGGTTCGGTAATCGGCACGGATATCGTGGCCAAATCCGCGCCCGACGGTTACACACTGGTGATGACCTCCACCAGCACCGCCACCGCACCGAGCCTGGTGCGCAAATTGCCCTATGACACGCTGCGTGATCTGGCGCCAGTGATACAACTGGTGTCCACGCCGAACGCGCTGGTGGTGCATCCGTCGCTGCCGGTGCGCAACGTGCGCGAGTTGATCGATCTCGCGCGGGCACGGCCAGATCAGATTGCTTTCGGGTCGGGCGGCAACGGTACTTCCACGCATCTGGGCGGCGAAATTCTGCGCTTGATGGCCAACGTGCGCATGACGCATGTGCCGTTCAAGGGCACCGCGCCGTCGATTACTTCGCTGCTGAGCGGCGACGTGTCGTGGGTGTTCAGCGCGGTGCTGCCCGCGCTGCCGCTGATCAAGGCGGGACGATTGCGCGCTATTGCCGTGAGCGGCGCGAAACCCACAGCCGCGTTGCCCGGCGTGCCGCCGGTCGGCGCGACGCTGCCCGGCTTCGACACCAGCCCATGGACCGGCGTGGCTGTACAGGGCGCAACCCCAAAAGACATCATCACGCGGCTCAACCAGGAAATCGCGCGCGGCTATTCCACGCCCGAGGTGCGCGAGCGGCTGCTCCGCGAAGGCAACGACGTGGTGCTCAATACGCCGGAGCAGTTCGATGTATTCTTTCGCGGCGAGATGGAAAAATGGGCCAAGGTGATCAAGTCCGCCGGAATCGTTATTCAGTGATTCGACGTACGCGCGATATTTCCGCCGCGATACGCCTTGCGTGTAAGGGATGGCGCGCCGTGCCGACCGATGGGTAATCCACCGGGAAAAATACCCATGTGCCCAGCCCAAATACCCTTCTCACCATCGCGACGCACGCTGCTGGGCGCTGCCGCCGCCACTCTGCTGTGCCCGAGCCATGGCGCGACCGCGCAAGCCGTCTCGGCCATGGGGGAGGTCTACATCAATGGACAGCGTGCATCACCGGACACGGTGATACGGCCGGGGGATCGCGTGCTGACCGGCCCTGAGAGTACCCTGACACTGGCCATCGGCGAAGACGCTTTCCGACTGCGGCCATTGACCTCCGTGGCTTTCGGCGGCACGCCGGATTCAAAGCTGGTTACCGGTCTGCGCGTACTCACGGGCGCGCTACTCGGCGCGTTTCGCAAATCCGCGCCGCGACAGGTGCAAACCACCACGGCCACCATCGGTATACGCGGCACGGCGGTTTATGTTGAAGCCAACCCGGTGCTCACCTACGTCTGCACGTGTTATGGCGAAGTCGATCTGGAATGCGTCACCTACCGTTCGAAAAAACCGGTCATCGCGCGCGATCACACGCCCAACTATGTATTTGCGCGCGTGCTGTCGGGCCGCTCGATCATGGATGCACCGGTGATCAATCACACCAATCAGGAACTGGCGGATCTCGAAAAGCTTGCGGGCCGCCAACCCGTGCTGCCGGTCACGCCGTAATCCGCCAATTCAAGGACGCATCGCGCGCAAGGACGCTCAAATCACAAGCCATTGTTTTATCAGTAATTTTTTTACACCTCCTCACCGACGCGCTTGACATCGCGTCACAGCGGCGCAGAATTCTCCCGCGCTCCGCTCACGACGTCCTGCCCACGTTCCCCTCGCCCACACAGGAGATTCCAATTGTTCGCTTTGAAATGCCTATCCGTTGCCGTTGCTGCATTGCTCGCCGTGCTACTCACCGTGGCCGGTTGCGCAACCCGATCCAGCGATGGATGGATCACGCTGATCGACGGCGACAAGGGTATGGAAAATTTTAATGCGGTGGGCGACTCAAACTGGAGCTCGGCCGATGGCATGATTCAGGCCGACAAGCGCGGCAAGGACACCGGTTTTCTGGTGCGCAAGGAGTTGTATTCGAACTTTCAGTTGCGCGTGGAGTTCTGGTCGAGCCCCGACGCCAACAGCGGCATCTTCATGCGGTGCGCAAATCCGAAGGTCATTACCGACAAAAGCTGCTACGAAGCCAATATTTTCGACCAACGCCCCGACCCGTCGTTCGGCACCGGCGGCATCGTGCATCATGCCAAGGCGCTGGCGGAACTCAAGGCGGGCGACCAGTGGAACACATATGACATCACGGCCAATGACTCGAAAATCACCGTGGTATTGAACGGGGTCAAGACCGCCGAACTCGATCACAAACAATTCGCCATTGGGCCCATCGCGCTCCAGCACGGCGCGGGCACCATCAAATTCCGCAAGGTGCAAATCAAAAAATTGTGGTTCGCCGCGCAAAAATAAGGCGACCCCAATGAATCACACCACTACGCCCGCCCCCGAACACGGCGGCGCGCTGGACATCAATGAAGCGTTTCGCAGCGGCGGGCGCTCGCCGGAATTTCTCGATCAAATCAACAAGGCGTGCATCGTCATGCTGGCCGAGGGCCGGATCGTGCCGCGTGATACCGCCGCGCGCATCGCACGCGGCATCGCTACCGTCATCGAACAAGCCAGGGCCTCGGGCGTGCCGCGCCGCTCGGCGGATTATCTTGATTACGAGCCGCGTTTGATCGCCGCGGTCGGCGCCGACGCTTCGCGGCTGCACAGCGGCCGCAGCCGTCAGGACATCGCATCGACCATCGCGCGCATGAATCTGCGCGACGGCCTGTTGCAGGAAATCGAGGCGCTGATCGCCGCGCGCGATAAGACGCTGGCACTGGCGACGCAACACACCGAGACCATCATCCCCGCCTATACCCACGGGGTGCAGGCGCAACCCACGACGTTCGCGCATTACCTGCATGCGCTGGCGGCGGCGCTGGCGCGCGAAACCCAGCGGCTGCGCGAGGCGTATCAACGCATCAACCGCAATCCACTGGGCGCGGCGGCGTTGGCGACATCGAGCTTTCCGATTGACCGCAACCGCCTCGCCGTGTTGCTGGGCTTCGAGGGCCTGCTGGAAAACGCCTATGACGCGAATCACCTGGCGCCGGTGGACAGCGCGCTCGATGTCGCCAGCGCGCTGTCGATAGCCGCCGTGCAGATCGGCCAGTTCGCGCAGGACCTGCACACCCAGTACGCCGATCCGATGCCGTGGTTTTTGCTCGCCACGGGCGAACTTACGGGTGTTTCCAGCATCATGCCGCAAAAGCGCAACCCGGCGGCGCTGGAGCAACTGCGCGCGCAGAGCAGCATTTTGCTGGGCGAAATGCAGACGGTGTTTCTGATTTCGCACAACAACCGCACCGGCATGTTCGATTACCGCATGTACGATCCGGTGCCGTGCGCGCGGGCCTTGCAGGTGTTCAAGCTGTTGCGGCAGGTGATGGGGGGCCTCGCGGTCAACAAGGCGCGCGCGCTGGCCGAGGTGCGCGCGGACTACTCCACCACCACCGAAATCGCCGACGCGCTGATGCAAAAGGCCGACGTACCATTTCGCATCGGGCACCATTTTGCCTCCAAACTCACCGACTACGGCCGCGGCAACCAGCTCAAAATCAACGACATTCCGTACGCGGAAGCCGCGCGCATTTATCGCGAGCAAACGCAGCAGGCATTACCGTTATCCGAGGAAGAATTCCGCGAAGTGATCAGCGCCGAATACATGGTGTTCGGCCGCAAGGGCATTGGCGGGCCGCAAATCGATGAAGTGAATCGCATGCTGGGCGAGGCGCGCGCGGGTGTTGCGGCGGACGCCGCGTGGCTCACTGGCGCCCAAGAGCATCTTTCGCGCAGTGCAACGGCATTGGAACAATTGTTTCTTGCGCTTGCGAATAAATAGCGCTGAGACGACTATCCGAAAAGTGTAGCGAATTTTAAAAAGCGGGAAAATGCAATTCATCAAGGGGAGAACGTTGCATGTCTACTGACGATAAAAACCAGCCGAGCAATATCGCCCGGCGCGAAATGTTAAAGCGCGTGGGGGCGGCAGGCGCCGTGGGCGCGGTGGCGGCAATACCCGCCACCGAACTGGCAAGACCCGCGCAAGCACAATCCAAGCCGCCTGCATCACCGCAGCAACCCGTGCGAGAAGCGCTCGAAACCCTCACTGCGGCAGAGGCGGATGTGCTTGAAGCCATGGTGGCGCGCATCGTGCCCACGGACGAAAACGGCCCGGGCGCGGCCGAAGCGCGCGCGGCCCACTACATCGACCGCGCACTCACCGGGCCGCTGGCGTCCAGCAAGCCCGCCTATGTGTCGGGCCTGGCGGCTTTGGATGCCTATGCTCAGTCATCGAAGGGTGCGCCGTTCACCAAACTGGCCGCGCGAGATCAGGATGCCGTGCTCACCGATCTGGAAAAAAATGTCGCCAAGGATTTTCGTCCGAACGCAGCGGCTTTTTTCAACATGGTGCGCAATCACACCATGCAAGGCATGTTCAGCGATCCGTACTACGGCGGCAACGCGAACTTCATCGGTTGGGATTTGATCGGGTATCCCGGCATACGCATGGTGGTTTCGGTGGAAGAGCAAAGCATGAGCAAACCGCCCAAGGTGCTCCGCAAATCCGCCTACGACGAAGCGATGTTCAGCAAGCGCGGGGAACATCATGGCCACTAATCTCAAGAAAACCAATGTGGTGGTCATCGGCCTTGGCGCTGCTGGCGGCACGGCGGTATTGCCGCTCACCCGCGCGGGTCTGGACGTGGTCGGCCTTGAGGCTGGCGACTGGCTCAGGCCACGCGATTTCGCGCCGGACGAACTGCGTAATAATTTTCGCGGCTGGCCGCAATCGGTGCAAAAAGCCAACAGCGAAGTGCCCACGCACCGGCGCAATGCTTCCGCGCCGTACTCGCCGCGCCCCGCAACGCATCCGATGATGAACGCGGTCGGCGGCACCACGCTGCATTTTTTTGCGCAGGCGTGGCGGCTGAATCCGTGGGACTTCAAGGTCGCCAGTGAAACCACGCGCCGCTACGGCGCCGCGCGCATCCCCAAGGGCTGCACGGTTGAAGACTGGCCATTCGGTTTCGAGGAACTCGAACCGTATTACGACAAGGTGGATTACGAAGTCGGCGTCTCGGGCAAAGCGGGCAATCTCAAGGGAAAAATCGATCCGCGCGGCAACATTTTTGAAGGCCCGCGCAGCCGCGAGTATCCCATGCCGCCGCTGCGGCTAACCGAATTTACCGAGCACATGTTCGGCGCGGCCAAAAAGCTCGGCTGGGCGCCGTTTCCCGGCGCGGCATTGATCAATTCGGTGCCGTACGGCGGACGTTCGGCGTGCGTGTATCACGGCTATTGCACGCGCGGCGGCTGTCACGTCAGCGCGAAGAACGGGCCGCACATCACCACCATTCCCAAAGCGCAGGAAACCAAGCGCCTTACCGTGGTGACGCGCGCACATGTGACGCGCATCGAAATCGACGAAAAAACGGGCCGTGCCACCGGCGCCACCTACATCAAGGATGGCGTCGAATATTTTCAACCCGCCGACGCCGTGCTGCTCGCGAGCTACACCTACGAAAACGTGCGTCTGCTGCTGATGTCGAAATCCAAGGCATTCCCCAATGGCCTTGCCAACAATAACGGGCAAGTCGGGCGGCACTACATGACGCACAACACCTCGTCACGTGTATTCGGCCTGTTTCCGAAGAACATCAACAACTGGTACGGCACGCAGGGACAGGGGGTGGCGCTCGACAATTGGGCCGATGACAACTTTGATCACGGCGCGCTGGATTTCATCGGCGGCGGAAGTTTGTTCGTCTATTCCGACCGCCGCCCCATCGATGCGGCGACCATGCCCACCTTCGGCCGGCCTGCGTGGGGCTCGGCATGGAAGGCGTTCGTCAAGGAAAATGCCGACCGCTGGAACCTCGCCACCATGCAAAAAACCACGCTGCCTTATGAGGACAACGTGCTCGATCTGGATCCCACGGTGAAAGACCGCCTCGGGAATCCAGTAATCCGCATCACCGCCGACTGGAAGGACAACGACCGCAAAGTCAGCGAGTTTCTGCGCGAGAAAATGAAACAATGGTTCATGGAAGCCGGCGCCATCGCCACCGAAAACGCGCCGGTGGGCACGCAAGGCCCTTCCACCCATGCCATCGGCGGCACACGCATGGGCGACAACAAAGCCACCAATACGGTAGACCGCTGGGGCTTCGCGCACGAGGTGCCCAATCTTGGCGTGATGGGCGGCTCGGTGATGGGCACCAGCGGCGCGCGCAATCCCACGCTCACCATCCAGGCGTTGTCGTGGCGGACCGCGGAGCGATTGGCCCAGGCTTGGAAGTCGATAGCAGTGTGATCGCGCAAGCGTTGCCACCGCCTGCGCTCGTACCGCCCGCCACGGAAAATCAGTATCGCGGATCAAACATCTGCGACTGCACGTCCTGCGACACGTCCAGCGGCTTGGGTTTGCCGGCAATGCCGCGGCGGTAGGCAATGTCGGCAATGGCGGTGCCGATGGCCGCGGAAACTTCACGGATACGCGGCAGGGCCGGATACAAACTGCCTTGCTCCAGATCAGATTCCGTGACCAGTTGCGCCAGCGTGTGCGCCGAAGTCATGAACATTTCGTTGGTGATCGACGTTGCGCCGCTGGCAATCGCGCCCAATCCGATGCCGGGAAAAATGTACGAGTTGTTACCCTGCCGCGGCACATAGGTTTTGCCGTTCAGCGCCACCGGATCAAACGGGCTGCCGCAGGCGAACAACGCGCGCCCGACGGTATGGCGATACGCTTCTTCGGCGGTGCATTCGGCCTGCGATGTCGGGTTCGACAACGCGAACACGATGGGCTGCGCGTTGAGTTCCGCCATTGTCTCGAGCACTTCACGCGTGAAGGTTCCGCCCACCGCTGACACACCGATGATCGCGGTCGGCTTCAACAACTTAATTGCGGATAAAAAATCCCCCACCGGCGGATGGTCGTGCGCGTAGGTGCGCTTATGCTCGGCCAGGTTGGCGCGGCTTTGCACCACCAGCCCTTGTGAATCCACCAGCCAGCACTTGCGCAACGCGCGCTCGCGTGTCACGCCATGCGCCACCATCGCGGCCACCACCAGATCGGCTATGCCCGTCGCCGCCTCGCCCGCGCCGAGAAACAAAATCTGTTGTTCCGACAGCGGCGAGCCGGTGATGCGCAGCGCGGAAAACAAGCCCGCCAGCGCCACCGCCGCCGTTCCCTGTATGTCGTCATTAAACGTGCATACACGGTCGCGGTATTTCTCCAGCAGGCGAAACGCATTGTGATTAGCGAAATCCTCGAATTGCACCACCACGCCCGGGAACACCTGTTGCGTGGCTTCCATGAATTCATCCATGAACGCGTCGTAATCGGCGCCAGTGATGCGCCGCTGCCGCAACCCCACGTAGTTCAGATCGTTGCGCAACGCGTCGTTATTGGTGCCCACGTCCAGCGTGATCGGCAGACACAGCCGCGGATGGATGCCCGCGCACGCGGTATAAAGCGAGAGCTTGCCCACCGGGATGCCCATGCCGTTGGCGCCGAGATCACCCAGGCCGAGTATGCGCTCACCGTCGGTAACCACGATGATGCCGGCCTTGTGCGGCCAGTTGCGCAGCACATTGGCGATATTGCCGCGATCATTGGCGCCAATGAACATGCCGCGCGGACGCTGAAAAATATTGCCGAATTGCTGGCATGCCAGGCCCACGATGGGCGTGTAGACAATCGGCTGCATTTCGTCGATGTGATCGCACAGCACGCGGAAAAACAACGCTTCGTTGCGGTCGTGCAGCGAATTGAGCGCAACGAATTTATCCAGCGGGTCGGTGAGCCTGCGCAGATTCAACAACACGCGTTCGACCTGCTCGGATTGGCTTAACACATGCGGCGGCAGCAGCCCGCGCAAGCCCAGCGCATCGCGCTCTTTTTCGGTGAAGGCGGTGCCCTTGTTCAGCAGCGGATCGCGCAATACATCGAGGCCACGCGGGTTGGCTGTGTTGTGGTTCGCTGGGTCGGACATGGGGAATTCCTGTTTTGTTGTTATTTACACAGTGAGTAGGGCGGGAGCCATCCCGCCATGAAGCACCTCAATGGTAATCACGGGAGGCGGGATGGCTCCCGCCCTACACGGTCGCCACCGGCGTAACCGGCGAGCCCGCCGCGCCCGGCATTCTTAACGGCGGCGCGGTGAGTAAAAAGCTGCTGCGGTTGTTGGCGCGCAGCCACGCCGCCAGTTCGGTGAGATACCACAACTCGCCCAAGTGGATGCCGAGTTTCACCAGGCAATGCTCATGCAACGGTAACGCCGGCCCGCGATGCGGCAGGCGCGGATCGGCGCCCAGCGTGGAGCTGCGTTCCACCGCCAGATTGTCGGCGGCGATGGCGACGATGCCGCTGTCGGCAATCCATTCCAGCAGCGGCTTGTCGTAGCCATCGAGTACGCTGCAACTGGTTTTGATGGAATCATCCAGTTTGCCATTGGCATCACGGATCAACTGGCCCAGCCCGGTATGCACGCACAGGATGTCGCCTTTTTGCACGTTCACGTTGTCGTCGCGCATCACTTTCGCCAGCATTTCGTGGGTGATGGCCGTGCGGCCATCACCGAAGTGGTGACGCAAGTCAACCATCACCGCGCGGCCCTGCACGCCGGTCGTCGCCATTTCCGCGCATGACACCGCGCGCGCGCCAATGCCGTTGTTAAGTCCCGCCCCATTTTCGTCGACGATGCGCCAGCCGTTGTATGACACCGCCTCTTCAACGCCATCACCATCGGCGTCGAACATCGTGCCCTTGTGCGCGAAGCTGTCCCAGTGTGTGGAGTACTGCATGTAGAGCATGATCGCTTCGTCGGAACCCACGTCGTTAAAACGCGGATCGATTTTTGCCGATGGCAGATTGAAATACGTTTCCTTGCCCCGAAACACCGGATGAAACACCGGCGGCTTGCGATTCGGATTCAGCACCGTGCCACCAGGTTTATCCAGTGGATGCGAAAGCGTGAATACCTGCCCGGTTTTCACTTCCTGCAACGCCGCGAGACGCCGTTCGGCGGTTATGTAATTCATGCGCCCGTGTTGATCGTCGTCGCCGAATTCCCCCCAGTTGGAACCCTCGGGACGGTTTTTCCATCGCTTGGTCATTATTTTTCCTTTAAAAACAATAATTTATATTATTTAAGCAATGCTGCCTTCAGCGCCGCGCGATCAATCTCCGCCCCCTTAATGAAGGTGCGCGTTATGCGCCGCGTGTTGCGTATGTCGTCAAGCGGATTCGCGTCCAGCACCAGAAAATCCGCGCGTTTTCCCGGCGCAAGCACTCCTGAATCGGCCAGTTGCAAATATTCCGCGCCACGGCTGGTGGCGGCGACGATGATCTCCATCGCCGTCATGCCCGCCGAAGCCATGAGTTCGAGTTCGCGCTGCTCGGCATAACCGAACAAGTGATCGGGCAGCCCCGTGTCGCAACCGAGAATAATTCTCGCGCCGGCTTCGTTGAGACGCCGCGTATTCTGGTGCACATTGCGGTAGATGCCGCGCACGCGTTCCACCACGGCGGCATCGCGCGGCGCGAACAGCCCCTTCATACGCTCGATCACTTCGGGCGACGTCGTGTCTTGCAGCAAACCCACAAGATACGGTTCACTCCACCAGCCCGGCGGCGTCACGTGCGTATTGCGCTCGCCGCCACCCATGTTGGGCATGACAAACACGCGATTGCGGATTACCGCCGCGAGCAGCGGCTCGTCCATCACCGCGTCGCGCACCAGATGCGCAAAGCTGTCCACCCTGGCGGCGGCCAGCCCCACCGCGTCACGGTGGTAATACACATGCGCGCTCACGCGCAGATTGTGCTTTTTTGCCTCATCGGCCGCTGCAGCCGACAGCTCGGGCGACAAACTTGGCGCACGTCCACCGCGATCATCCACCCAGATTTTGATGGCGTTAACCTTGCGCGCCGCCTGCTCGCGCACGGCCTGGCGAATCTGCGCTTCGGTGGTCACTTCATAGGCGATGCCTTTGTACGCCATTGCGCCTGGCCCCGCGTTCGGCGCACCGATGCCGCGCCCCGCCACCAGCAGGCGCGCGCCGCCCAGCTTGCCGGCCGTCTGCTCGTCGCGCATTTGCAGCGCCAGATCACCACGCTCGATGCCTTGCGACATCACCACGCCCACGCCGTAATACAACGCAAGATTCAAATCATTCAGGATGACTTCGCGCGTGTAGTTGCCGGCGCCATAGCTCAATCCCTTTTGGAATCCGGGATGCACATGCGTGCTGATCAGCGTGGGCATCACCGTTTTGCCGGTGAGGTCCACGCGCGGCACGTTGGCGGGTGCTGCAACTTCGCCTTTTTTACCCACGCGCGTGATCGCGCCGCCCTCGACCAGAAACGCCGACGACTCAATCGCCGGACCGCCATCACCCGGAATCAGCCGGGCGCCTTCGTATAGTTGTGCCGCCGCATGCACGCCAGCCAGCATGAACGCAATCGCGCACCCCATTTTTATCATGGTTATTACAGACCGGATCATGGAATTCTCAGTGGGACGTTTTACCAAACCTTCGCCAAGTATAAGCGCAGTCACTGGCGGCAGAGTCGCCGGTGTGAATCAGCGGAATATGCCATTGAAAATGACCGTGCGTTTTCACGGCGCGCGGTTTCGCAGTAAACTGACCACCCAGCTTTTCCTCGCCCCCCCTTTCAGAGAACAGGAGAACATCATGGCCAAAGCCTACTGGATAGCATTTTACAAATCGATCAAGGATCAGGAAAAATTCGCCGCCTACGCCAAGCTCGCCCCCGCGGCCATTCAATCGTTCGGCGGTCGTTTCCTCGCACGAGGCCCCGCCGCGCAAACCTATGAGATGGGCCTCAAGGAACGCGTCGTGATGATTGAATTCGACAGCCTCGATAAAGCCAGGGCGGCGCATGACAGCCCCGGCTATCAAGCCGCGCTGAAAGCGCTGGGCGATGGCGCCGAGCGCGATATCCGTTTGGTCGAAGCGCTCAGTTAAATCCATCCGATAAACCGAATTCCAATCACCACCCAACCCGGAATCCAGCATATGACTTCTCCTTCCGCCGCCGCGCTCGCGGAGCTCGCGCCCACCGGCAAGCTACGCGCCGGCATTAATTTCCAGAATCCGCTGCTCACCAAGCTCGGTCCCAACGGCGAACAAAGCGGCGTCGCGGTCGATCTGGTGATCGAGCTCGCGAAGCGGCTCGGCGTGCCGATCGAGATCATCCCCTATCACTCGGCTGGCGAATTGGCGGAATCGGTCAACAGCGGCAAGTGGGACGTGTCGGTTCTGGCGGAAGAACCCGCGCGCGCCAAGGACATCGCGTTTGCGGACGCCACCACGGAGATCGAAGCAACTTACATGGTGCCGCCCGGCTCGCCGCTGCAAAAAATAGAAGATGTCGATCGGCCCGGCGTGCGCATCGCCCTCGGCGCCAAGAGCGGCTACGACTTATATCTGACCCGCACGCTCAAACACGCGCAGCGCGTGCCGGTTGCGGGCTTGTCCGCCGCCTTCAAACATTTCGTCGCCGAAAAACTCGAAGCACTTGCAGGACTGAAAACCGAGTTGATTAAATGCCTGCCTCAGTATCCCGGCGCGCGCATACTCGATGGCCGCTTCATGGTGGTGCGACACACCGCCGGCACGCCGCGTGGCCGTGGCGAAGCAGGGGCCGCCTATCTCCACGCGTTCGTCGAGGCCGCCAAAGCCGAGGGCCTCGTGACGCAATGGATTGCGAAAAGCGGGGTGCAAGGTTTGTCGGCGGCGCCGCCCGCGAGCAAATGACAAGGCGAACAACGCTTCCCCTGCCGTTCCCGTGCAGGCGGGAACCCATAACACAGCGCGCCTTGAGACCAGTACCTCCATCCCACCTTTCCCCAAGGGAAGGGAGTGCCCACCTGCGCGGGAAAGACGCGCAGGTTAATCACGCCGGGCTACTTATTGCGTGTGTGCTTGCCTGTGTGCTTCAGATGACGAGTGCGGCAAACGCGCAAACCAACCCCGCGCAGAACTACCCCGCAAAACCCATACGTCTGGTGGTGCCCTTCGCCCCCGGCGGCAGCACCGATCTGATTGCGCGCATCATCGGGCAGGAACTTGAAAAATCCTGGAAGCAAACCGTGATCGTGGAAAACCGGCCGGGCGCCAGCGGGAATATCGGCCTGGATTACGTGGCGAAATCCGCGCCCGATGGTTACACGCTGATCTTCGGCCACGTCGGCACGTTCGGCTTCGGGCCATCGCTGTTTGCCAAGCTGCCGTATGACCCCGTGCGCGACTTTGCGGCGGTGAACCTGTTTGCGATGGTGCCGAACCTGCTGGTAGTACATCCGTCGCTGCCGGTCAAAACATCGCGCGAGCTGATTACGCTGGCAAAATCCCGACCCGGCGCGATCAACTATGCGTCGTCCGGCCCCGGCAGCGCATCGCATCTGGCCATGGAAAATTTCAAGCTGCTCTCCAAAACCGATATCGTCGCCATCTCCTATCGCGGCACCGGCCCGATGATGACCGATCTCATCGCAGGCCAAACCTCGCTCACCCTCACGGGTTTCCCGCCGCTGCAACCGCATGTGCAATCCGGACGACTGCGCGGTATCGGTATCGGCAGCACAAAACGCATCGCGCAAATGCCGGACATGCCGACCATTGCCGAATCCGGCGTGCCCGGTTATGAATCCACCACCTGGTTCGGCCCGCTGGCGCCGGCGAAAACGCCGCGCGAAATCATCGTCAAACTGAATACGGAACTCAATCAAGTTTTGCAGCGCCCGGAAGTCAAAAAGCGTTTCGCCGCCGACGGCATTGAAGCGCTGGGCAGCACGCCGGAGCAATTCGGCGATTACGTCAAGGCGGAAATCACGCGCTGGGCCAGGGTGGTTAAAGATGCCGGCGTAAGACTGGAATAACGCATTGCCACGATTATTTATCCCTATTCCTCATTAGCCAAAAAGGAAACCACTCCATGAATTCACGAACCGTGCTCTATCAAAGCGTTGGCGAACAACTCACGCATTTTGACGTGGATGTCGAAACGGCCACATTGACCCGACGCGGTTCGGTCACGCTGCCTTCCAAGGTGCAATACGTGTGGGCGCATCCGTCACGCAAATATCTGACGGTATCCACCAGTGATGCGCCCTCGGGCAACACGCCGGACAAGGGCAAGGTTCACTGTCTGTGCGCGGTGCGTGTCGATACAGACGGCGCGCTCGCGCTGCATGGCGAGCCCCAGCCGCTGCCCTCGCGCCCCATTCATCACTGCCTCGATCGCACCGGCAACTATGCGCTATCGGCATTCTGCAATCCGAGCCATGTCACCGTGCATCGCATCAACGCCGACGGCACCATCGGCGCGCAGGTGGCGCAAAACACAAAAGTCGATACCGGCATTTATGCCCATCAAGTGGTCACGGCGCCGTCCAATCGCATCGTGATTTTTCCGGCGCGCGGCAACGATGGCCGCCCCGGCAAGCCCGAAGATCCCGGCGCGATCAAGGTATTCGGCTTCAAGGATGGCCAGTTGACGCCGTTGCAGTCCGTCGATGCCGTCGGCAAGGGCGGCATGGCTTACCGTCCACGCCACGTGGATTTTCATCCCACGCAGCCGTGGATGTACGTCAACGTGGAGAGCCAGAACGAGCTGCATATGCACCGCATCGACGGCGACAGCGTGATCGAGAAGCCCCTGTTCGTGAAGACCACGCTCGCAGCCAGGCACGATCCGCAATTCCACCAGACCAACAGCGCCATCCATTTTCATCCGAGCGGGCGTTTTCTCTACGTCGCCAACCGCGCCGACAGCACGGCGGATTTCAACGGCCGGAAGGTTTTCACCGGCGGCGAAAACAGCATCGCGGTATTTGCCATTGATCAAACCACCGGCGAACCCACGCGCATCCAGAGCGTCGATCCGCTCACGCACCACGTGCGCACGCTGGGCATCGACCCCAGCGGCCGTCTGCTGGTGACGGCAAACATACGCGATATGTGGGTACGCGAGAGCAACGACGGCATCCGTGCGGCGCCAACCGCGTTGACCGTGTTTCGCATTGGCGACGACGGCAAGCTGACGTTTGCCCGCAAGTACGACATGGAGTCCGGCGGCAAACTTCAGTGGTGGGCGGGAATGATGGGGTTGCCGGCGTAATGCAGGAATGCAGCCGTGGGCGATCAGGCAACCACGCCTGATCGCTTCGCGGTCTCCGCCGCCACTTCGGCATCGAGCAGATCGATCAGGGCGCGCACCCACGTTTCACTCAGGTTGCGTCCGATAAACACCATGCGCGTGCGCCGATCCGCCGAGGGCCAGCGCGGCAGCCACACCGGCGCGTGATAGACATGTTGCACGCCGTGGATCACGACGGGGCGCAGCGGATCTTCCAGCACGTTGACGATGCCTTTCATGCGCAGCAAATCGCCACCGCAGTTTTCGGCCAGCGCGGAAAGCAGCAGCGGCAGCGTCACCGCGCGCAGGGGCTGGTCACGCAGGACGCAAAAACTGGCGATGCCTTCGGTGTGCGCATGCTGGTGATGCACATGCGCGCCCGACTCGTACGCGAGCCATGTACCTACATCGGGGTGTTTGCCCGACACGTCAAACATGCCGCAATCAAACAACACCGACGGTGCAATCACGCCGTTCGCCGCCTCGACCACCCGCGCGCCGGGATTGATGCGCGCCATGCGCTGCCGCACGGCCTCGGCGCGCGCACCCGCAAGATCGGTCTTGGTAATCACGATCCGGTCGGCCACTGCCGCCTGCCGCAGCGATTCTTCGTGCTGGTCGAGTGTTGCCACGCCGAGCAGCGCATCGATCGTGGTAATCACGCCGTCGAGCGCATAAACGCCCATCAGGTCACGCTCGGTCATTAGCGCATGCAAAATCGGCGCCGGGTCGGCCAGCCCACTGGTTTCAATCACCACGCGTTCGAACGGCGGCAATGTGCCCCGCGCGCGCCGCGCCGCCAGATCACTCAGCGTCTGGGTGAGATCGCTGCGCACGTTGCAACACAGGCAACCGTTGGAAAGTTGAATGAAGCTCTCTTCGCTGGTTTCAATGAGATCATGATCAAGCCCGACCGCGCCGAACTCGTTGATGATGACCGCAGTGCGGCCCATGGCCGGATCACGCATCAAACGCGCGAGCAGCGTGGTTTTGCCACTGCCAAGGAACCCGGTGATGACGGAGACGGGAATCAAGGGCATCTTGCCGATTCCAGCTTGTAGGATGGGTGAAACCCATCACGAACACCGCTTCCAAGCGCCAAATCGTGGATCCTTGAGTTTGTACTGTGATGGGTTTCACCCATCCTACGGATATTTCCTGCTCGAGCAGGCATCACACGCGCTCCGGCGCGGGCACTACGCGCACGGGACTCCCTCGCTCCACCCCCAGCGCCTCGCGCAGTGCCGCGAGCAATCCCACCAGCGAACCGCACGCGCGCGGACGCAGCTCACGCACGCCGCCGGGCGCTTCCCCCGCCGCGCGCCAGCGCACAAACCAGCGAAACGGCGTGTCATCCCCCGCGCGCTCTACCCACGCGATGGCGCCGCTTGACGCGTGTATCTGCGCGCACACCTTGCCCTGCCCAGCCCGCACCTTGCCCGCCACGCGCCACAGCGCGAGACTTTCGGCCAGAAATGCGTGCAGGTGGTGATCTTCCACGCTACAGCGCGGCGCCGCTGCGGATGGCTTCGGAAATTTTGCGCGGCAGAAACTGGCCGTCTGTCAGATCGCCGAGATACTTGCCGCCATCGACCACTACTTTACCGCGCAGCACCGTGGTCGCGGGCCACGCCAGCATCTCGTGGCCTTCCCACGGCGAATAATCCGATTCGTGCAGCATCTCCTTGGTCAGCACGAAACGTCGTGATGGATCGAGCACCACCACGTCGGCATCCGACCCCACGGCCAGCGCGCCCTTGCGCGGATACAGTCCCATGATCTTCGCCGCGTTGCTAGAAACCAGATCGACAAAACGCTCCAGCGAATAGCCGCGCCGCCCGACCATCTCGGAATACATCAGCGACACGCGCGGCTCCACGCCGACATTGCCGCCAGTGGTGTCGTCAACCCGCTTGCCCTGAATCTTGTCTTTTAACGAGCAGCACACTTCGTCGGTGGCGATGGTGTGCAGCGTGTTGTCGAGCGTGGCGGCCCACAGCGCGTTTTGATCCGACTGCGACTTGATCGACGGATAGGTGTGGTAGATCTGCCCGTTCGGGCGCTTGTAGTCCTCGGAGGTATACATCAGGTATTGATGGAGCGTCTCGCCATACACCGGCAGGCCGCGCCCGCGCGCCTCGCGGATGGCTTCGACACCGAACGCGGCACTCACATGCATGAAGTACAGCGCGATGCCGGGCACGTTCTTCGCGAGCCCCAGCACGCGGCGAAACGACAAATCCTCGGACATGGCGTTATGCACCTCGGCCATGTTCTCGAAACCCGCGCGATTTTCGCGGATCACCTTGTCGTACATGTGCATCACGATATCGTTGTCTTCGCCGTGGATCACGCACAGGCCGTGCGCGTCGGCCACCACCTTGAACACTTCCCAGATATCGCCGAAATCGACCATGCGCCCGCGCCGGCTGGGCGTGATGTCGGTGGTGAACATTTTCACCGTCGGGTAACCCGCGCGCAGCACGTCGGCGAGCTGACCAAAAATTTCCGGCGGCAGCGCGCCTTCGACCATCACGTGAAAGCTGTAATCGCATTGGCACTGGCCGGTCCAGTCTTTGTGCCGGTCGTCGATGGCTTGCTGAATGGTTTTGCCGTGCGTCCAACGCACGAAGTCGATCATCGTCGTGGTGCCGCCATACAGCGCCGCGCGGCCCACCACCGACGGAGGATCGGTGTACGTCACGCTGCCATCCGGATGCGGCGAATACCATTTCAGATGCACATGCGGATCGATGCCACCGGGCATCACGATCTTGCCGGTGGCGTCGATCAGGCGGTTGGTGGTGTCGGCGCCGAAAGACCCCGCCGCGCCCACCGCGACAATTTTTTCGCCTTGTATCGCCAGATCGCAGGCGGTTACACCGGCGGGCGTGACCACCCGGTCGCCGCGTATCACTAGATCAAACATCGATAACCCCTTGTTTTTAAGAAGTATTTTGTTTTCGCAATAATGCCGTGAAATCCGCGACGCTCGTCCATTCGTCGCAGCGATCAATCGCTTGTTCCACGTGCGCGACGCCCTTCGCATCGAGCACATGCGCCGCCAATTCGCGATACTTTTCACGCAGTACTGACTCGGCGTACGGCTGATTGAAATCGCCTTCGTGACTTTCGCAGGCATGTGTGGCGGTGCGGCCATCCTTCAGCGTCACGGTCACGCGCGCCGGACGCAAGCGCGGCGCAACGGCGCTCATCGCCGGGTCTTCAACGACGCTCACGCGCTGACGCAACGCGGTGATCACCGGGTCCAGCAAGGCGCTGTCATCGATATCCGCGTGCTGTGCGCGCCCGCGCACCACCATCACCGCCGCCGCATGCGGCAGCGAATACTTCGAGGCAAAATAATTCGGTGGATTCGCGCCGCGCATCACCGAGGCAAACCGGTACGTCGCGAACTCGATGCGTTCGATTTCCGCCGCGCGCGGCTTCAATTCCGCCAATGCCGCTTTCAACACATCCAGCGCGGGATGAATCGGATTGCAGCACGCATACAGCCGGAAATAATTGCGCGTGATCTCCCAGCGCGTACCCAGTTCATCCAACAGATTGTCGGGTTTGAACCCGTCGCCCACGAGCTGACCCAACGCTTCTTCGATCGCATTCTCCTGTGCCTCGATGCCCGCCAGTGCCAGATCGGGCGCCAACGCGCCCGCGAAGCCACTCATGCCGCCGGCGATGTTGAGTGCGGTGGCGCCCGCGCCGGTGTTCATGTAACTCGGCGTCATCATCAGCACCGCCGAAATGCGCATCGCACGGCTCACGCCGGCCGCATCGAGCCCGCGCATGCGCGCCCCGGCGGCAGCGGCGGCAAGCAACATCGCCTGTCCGTTCTGATGTGCCAACGGACGCGGCGTAAACCCCATGCCCAGCCGCGCGGCGACGTCGTAGCCCGACACCAGCGCCGCCAGCAGCGTCTTGCCGCTCGCGCGCGCGTGTTCGCCCACCGACAAAATACCCGGCAGTATTTGCATCGCCGCCTGGCCGGTCACCAGCCGCAACCCCTCGCACAATTCGATGGCGCGACCGGCGATGCCGTTGAGCAACGCCGCCGTGCGCGGATCCTGCGTGGGCCAGCCGCGCGCATACACCGTGGCGCCCGTGCCCGCCGTGGCCGCCATGCGTTCGCGCACCTGCGCGACTTCGGGCCGCACCGAGCCGGCCAGCATCACGCCGATGGTGTCGAGCAGCACCAGCTTGGTGTGCCGCTGCACCGGCGCGGGCACCGTTTCCCAACGGGTTTCCGCCGCGAACTTCGCAAGCGCTTCTATCTGCTGTCCCATGCGGCCTACTCCAGTTTAATCCCCGCATCCCGAATAATTTTCGTCCACTTCGAAATCTCGTCGCGCACGAATTTGTCGAACTGCGCAGGCGTGTTGCCCACCGGCGTGGCCCCTTCCTGCAAAGCACGCTCGCGGATCGCGGGCAGCGCCATCGCCTTGGCGATTTCACCGCTGATTTGCTCGACTATCGCGCCAGGGGTGTTGGAAGGCGCCAGCATGCCGAACCAGCCGATGGCTTCGTAGTCCTTGATCCCCGCTTCAATCGCGGTGGGCACATCCGGCAACGCCGGCGCGCGCTCACGCGTAGATACCGCCAGCGCGCGCAATCGCTTGGCGCGCAGCAGGCCCATGATGGTTTCCGGCGTATTGAACGCGGTGGTTGCTTCGCCGCTCATCACGGCGGTTGCGGTTTGCGGGCCGCCCTTGTACGGCACATGTGCCAGTTGCGTTTTGGTTACCACCGCGAACAACGCTCCCGCCAGGTGCATGGCGCTGCCCGGCCCCGCCGAGGCATACAGCACCTGCCCCGGCTGGGCGCGCGCGAGACGCACCAGATCCTGAATGTCTTTCACCGGCAACGTCGGCAGCACGGTGATCACATGGGGCACGCGCACCATCTGCGACACCGCGGTGAAATCCTTGAGCGAGTCGTAACGCAGCTTCGGGTAAAGCCCCGGCGTGAACGCAAACGACGCGGAGGTCATCAGTAACGTGTAACCGTCCGCCGGCGAGCGCGCGACAAATTCGGTGCCGATGGTGGAACCCGCGCCCGGACGGTTATCGACAATGAACTGCTGGCCGTAGACCTCGGACAATCGCTGCGCGAGAATGCGCGCGAAGACATCGGTGCCGCCACCCGGCGTGAAGGGCACGACAATGCGCACGGTTTTGTCGGGGAACTTCTGCGCGACGGCCTGATGCGCGGCCACGCACCCCCATCCGAGCACGGCCATGGCCGCGGCCAATCGAAAACCTTTCATGGTGTTTTCCCTTGTCAGAGTCTCGCGACGAACGCACAAATCATACCGCACCGCGCCACGCGTCACCGCACGCCATCACAACAACAGCTCACCCGCCAGCGCGCGAAAGTCGCGGATGTCCTCGATCTTCATCAGCCGGTCGAACAATTGTTGCGTGACCGGCCTGCCCCAGATCGGCTCGCCCAGCTCAAAGAATTTTCCGGACAGGTCTGCCGGCGTGTGCGGATTCGCCGGCTCGCCCTTGGTGACGGTGCAGTTGCCCTCGTAAGCGGCGCCGTTTTTCATCACGATGCGCACAAGGACGGGCTGCTCCGCGGGATACCGCGCGGTGTAGGCCGGCTCCTCGCGTACAAACACGCGCTGCACCAGCGCCTGCACGGCTTGATTGGCGACCGCGGCATCATCGAAACTCTTCAACCCCGAACGGCCGTGAACCAAAATGCTTGCCAGTGCAAACGGCACGGAAAAGCGCGCGCCAAAACTCGACACGATGTTTTTGCCGTTCAAGCTCGCCGCCAGCATGTAGGCTGCAACATCTATGCGTTCGATACGCTCGATGTCGTTCGCCGCCAGCTTGCCGCCGGGAACGCGTGTAAGCAAATCTTCCAGCGCATCGATTGCGGAGTGCGCGTAACGCCCGATCGGATGCAGCTTGAAGTAACTTTTTGCGATCAACCATTCTTCGCCGAGGCCGGCGACTGCCAGCGCTGGATCAAAAGTATCCGAGTAAATGCCCCGGCCGTATACCGTGCCCACGCTGTCGATCTCGCCGGTGAAACCGCACTCGACCAGTCGCGCCGCCGTCAGGCCCATGAACCCGGAATGACCGGTGAAAATATTGCGCACGGTCGCGCCGTCAAGCAGCGTCTGGCGACTGCTCGCCATGCCCATGGTGGCCGCGCAGTTGATGAGCTCTAGCATTTGCGCGGCGTTAAAACGCTTTAACACGCCCGCCGCGATCGCGGCGCCCATTACGCCATAAGTGCCGTGCGGATGAAAAATCAGCCGCATCTGCGCCGCGCGGCTGATACGCGCCGACAATTCATAACCCAGCGCCACCGCACGCAGCACCTCGGCGCCGCCGCAACCCAGCTCCTGTGCCAGCGCCACCGCGGCCGGCACCACTTGAATGCCCGGATGTCCTTTCGCGAACAGGTTGCCCTCGTCGAGTTCCAGCCACGTGCCTGCGGTACCATTGAGCAGCGCGGCATCCATCGCACTGGCGCGTTTGCCCGCGCCGATCACCCAAGCATTGCCCGGCGCCGCGCCCGCGAGATGCGTGGCGATAAATTTCCCCATCTCCGGCTGCTGCATGCCCGCTGCGATGACGGGAATACAATCGGCAAGAATCCAGCGCGCACGTTCGCGCGCGGCAGTGCTGATGTCGTTAAGCTGCGTATTCGCGGCAAATGCCGCGAGCCGGGTCAGATAAGGCGGTGGGGTGCGGTCAGACACGTGATTTCTCCTGTTCTACACTGGCAGGGCGCTTTCACCGCATTTTAATCCGGGTGGAACGCCGTCCGTTCGGAATAAACTATTCCTCGTTCGCTTGGCGGTAGAATTCGTTCGGGTCACTGACTATTTCGCGAGGGATACCATGAATTCCGGATTACGTTTCTGGTGGTGGGCATTGACGCTGGTCTCGTTCGCGGCGGCGGGCGCGCACGCGCAACAGGCTTACCCCTCCAAGCCGATCCGCCTCATCGTTCCCTTCGCCCCCGGCGGATCGAACGACATCGTCGCCCGCATCATCGGTCACAAGCTTGGCGAAAGCATGGGACAGCAGGTCATCACCGACAACCGAGGCGGCGCCAGCGGCATCGTCGGCACCGACCTCGCGGCCAAGGCGGCGCCGGATGGCTACACCATGCTGATGATGAGCCTGACACTGGCGGTTAACCCGAGTCTGTTCAAGAAACTGCCTTACGATACCGAAAAGGATCTGCTGCCGGTGAGCCTGGTCGCCTCTGCGCCGCTGATACTGGTGGTGCATCCGTCGATGCCGGTGAAAACGCTGAAGGATTTTATCGCCCATGCCAAGGCCAATCCGGGCAAACTGAATTTCGGCTCCGGCGGCACCGGCACGACGCCACATCTCGCGGGCGAGATGTTGAAGTCCATGGCGGGATTACAAATGACGCACGTGCCGTACAAAGGCGGTGGGCCGGCGCTGGCCGATCTGATGGGCGGACAACTGCAACTGATGCTGGAAAATATTCCCAGCACGCTGCCGTTTGTTAAATCCGGCAAATTGCGCGTGCTCGCGTTAAGCGGGCTGAAACGGTCGTCGCTGGTGCCCGACGTGCCCACGCTCGACGAATCCGGTTTGAAGGGTTACGAAATCGTCGGCTGGAATGGATTGTTTCTGCCCGCTGGTACGCCGAATGCCATCGTGACGCGGCTGCACACCGAAACGGTGAAAGCCCTCGCGGCCGCGGACATCAAGGAACGTCTGACGGGCATGGGCGCCGAGGGCGTGGGCAGCACGCCGGCGCAATTCGCCGCGTTCATGAAATCAGAGATCAAAAAATGGGCGCAGGTCGCTCGCGATGCCGGATTACGGGCCGAGTGAAAAACATAATAAAAACATGTAGTTACGAATTTCTCTGCGCTTAGAGCCACAACCATCATGAACGAAACACAAACCCTCGCGCGCTTCGTCGCCGACTCACGCTGGGGCGATATTCCGCCGGTGATGCGTCACGAAGCCAAGCGCGCCTTGCTCAACTGGATGGGCTGCGCGATCGGCGGCTGTCGCGATGACACCGTTGAACGCGCCTTGGCAGCGCTCAATGAATTCTCCGGCGCACGTACGTCGTCGCTGATCGGCCGCCATGAAAAAATGGATGCGCTACATGCGGCGCTCATCAATGGTATTTCGTCGAACATCCTCGATTACGACGACACACATCTGCGCACGGTGATGCATCCCACCGTGCCGGTGGCGGCGGCCTTGTGCGCGCTGGCCGAACATCGTCCGGTGACGGGCGCGCAATTCATCCAAGCGTTCGTGCTCGGCATCGAAGTCGCGTGCCGCGTAGGCAACGCGGTTTCGCCGTGGCATTACGCGCACGGCTGGCATATTTCATCGACGTGCGGTGTGTTTGGCGCGGCGGCGGGCGCGGCGAAGCTGCTGAAACTTAATACGCAACAGACCGCATGGGCGTTCGGCCTCGCCGCGACGCAAGCGAGCGGCGTGCGCGAGATGATGGGCGGCATGGGCAAGAGTTACAACCTCGGCCATGCCGCGCGCGGCGGCTTGCTTGCGGCCGTGCTGGCGGAACGCCAATTCACCAGCTCCGAACGCGTGCTCGAAGCGCCGCGCGGATTCGCGCACGTGCTCGGCCATGAACCCCAACTCGACGAACTCACGCGCGGCCTCGGCGAAACATGGGAACTCGCCGCCAATGCCTACAAACCGTATCCGTGCGGCATTGTGTTGCACGCCGCCATCGATGCCTGCCTGCAATTGCGCAGCGAAGCCCGACTTGACGCGAATGAAATCGCCAGCGTCGCCGTGCGCATGAATCCGCTCGCGCTCGAAATCACTGGCCGCACGGAACCCGCGAGCGGACTTGAAAGCAAATTATCGGTAGCGCACGTGGTGGCGGTATCGATCCTGCATGGGTTGGCGGGTGTCGCGCAATTTACCGATGCGTGCGTGGGTGAACCCGCCGTCGTCTCGTTGCGCGGTAAGGTTTCGACACAACCCGACGCGTCCTGCGACACAGCCGCAGCCCATGTTGAAATCACGCTAACGGATGGCCGCCGGCTTTCACGCCACGTGCCGCACGCCACCGGCTCGCTGGAAAAGCCCATGACCGATGCCGACATCGAAAAGAAATTCCACGAACTCGCGGCGTCTTCTCGCTCCGAATGTCACGCTTGGGACGTGATCGAAATCGCGTGGTCGCTGGATCGGCTGAATAACGCGGCGAAATTCGTGCAGGCCGCCGTGCCGGAAACCTACTCCGGCTGAACGTTAGCCGCTTTTACCATCTCGCCGAAGCTCGCGACATCGGCGCGAATCATGTCAGCGAGTTCTGCCGGGGTACTGGCGACTTCATCCAGACTGGACCCGGCGAGGTAGCGCGCCACGAATTCCGGCCGCTTCAGAATGGCGGTCGTGTCACGATAAATGCGCTCGACGAGCTGCGCGCTGGCGCCGCCGGGCGCGAATAGCCCGTACCATATCCAGGACGAAACGTAGGGGTAACCCGCTTCCTCGACGCTCGGCACGTCCGGAAACAGTTTCGTGCGGCTCGGGCTGGTGATCGCGATGGCGCGCAATTTGCCGGATTTCACCATCGTTCCGCTCCCCGCCGGGCTGACCACGAACACGGACACCTCGCCTGAAACAATGGCGGTCAGCGCCGGTGCGGAGCCCTTGTAAGGGACGTGATTAAAACTCACGCCTTCGCGTTTGCCGATGGCGCCAAACATCAGATGCGCAACCGACGCCCTGCCGAGCGAACCATACGCAACCTTGCCTGGCGCGCCGCGCGCCAGCGTTACCAGATCGCGCAATGTCTTGACGGGCAGCGACGGGTGCACGATCACAAACGAACCGCTGCGACCCAGCAGGGTAACGGGCAGCAGGTTCTTGTCCGGATCGTAGGGCAGCTTCTTGAACAGAAAGCGATTGCCCACCACCGTCGTACTGGTAGTCATCAGCAGCGTAGGCCATCGGGCGCGGCGGTGGCGGCACGGGACGCGCCAATGGAAGTATCCCCGCCGGGCACGTTCTCGATCAGCACTTGCTGCCCCCAGAGCAAGCTGAGTTCCCTGGCAACCGGCCGCGCGAGCGTATCCACGGGACCACCCGCGGGATACGGCACCACGATGCGCACGGCGCGCGACGGAAAGGATTGCGCCTGCCCAAGCGCCGGCACCGCGAACCCGCCCCACGGAAGCACAAGCAACAACGCGCGCAGCATTCATTTCTCCTGTCGTAACGCAGAGCGGCCGGCACAATGCATCTTGCGGGGTTGCCGGACAATTCCCGCACCGCCACCCCTCGGCCACCGCAGCACCACAGTAGCCTCAGCGGCTAACCCATCGTGACCGGCACCAGCCGGCGCAATCTACCATATCACCCGGAACGCGTAGAATCCTGAATACAACCGGGAGACGACCATGCCATACGCGAAATCAGGTGATGTGAATTTGTATTACGAGGAAACCGGCAAGGGCACGCCCATTGTCTGGGTGCATGAATTCGCCGATGACCTCTACGGCTGGGAGGCGCAAATGCAGTATTTCAGCCGGCGTTATCGTTGCGTTGCCTACAACGCGCGCGGCTATCCGCCGTCGGATGTGCCGAAGGCGGCGTCGAAATATTCTCAGGCCATCGCTACCGACGACATCGCCAACGTGATGCGGCACCTGAAAATCCGCAAGGCGCACATCATCGGCTGCTCGATGGGCGCGTACGCGACGCTGCATTTTGCGCTGCGTTATCCGCGCATGGCGCTATCGTGCACCGTGGTTGGCGCGGGCTATGGCTCCGATCCGGACAAACGCCAGCAGTTTTTGCACGACAACGAGGTGATGATCAAACGCTTTCTCGAATTGGGCACAGCGGAAGCGGTCAAGCCCTATCAGATTGGCCCCGCGCGCGTGCAGTTTCAGAACAAGAATCCGCGTGGCTTTGCGCATTTTTGCGCCGAATTCGCCAAGCATTCCGCGCTCGGTTCCGCCAACACCCTGCGCGGCGTGCAGGGCAAGCGGCCGACGATCTACGGTCTGGAATCCGCGCTGCGCAAGTGCCGCGTGCCGCTGCACATCATGAGCGGCGACGAGGACGATAATTGCCTGGATCCCGGCGTGTTCATCAAGCGGGTATGCCCCTCGGCCATGCTGACCGTGGTGCCGAACACCGGCCACGCGGTCAATCTGGAAGAGCCGGTGGTGTTCAACAACCTCGTCGCGGAATTTCTGGCGCAGGTCGATTCCGGTCGCTGGCGCGGGCGCGATCCGCGCTCGCTGAACAAATCAACCATGGCCAAAAAATAACTGGAGAACACGAATGGCAAAAACGCTGGCAAAAAAACCAACCGCGAAAAGCGCCCTTGGGCGCAAGGGCGAAATCGTTCGGCGCAAAGTGCATGGCGACGCGCACGTGGATCGCCGCTACCGCGAAGCCGACGAATTCCTCAAAATGTTCGAGGACGTGACCGACGAATTCTGCTGGGGCACGGTGTGGGCGCGCCCCGGGCTCAATCACAAAGTCCGCGCGGCACTGTCGCTGGCCTCAACGGCCGCGCAGTCGCAGGCAGGTGCGGTCAAGCTGCATGTCAAAACCTGCTTGCGTACCGGCTGGACCAAGCGCGAGATCGGCGAGATATTGCTGCACGTGTATGTGTATGCCGGCGTCTACGCGAGCCTCAGCGCCTTCGCCACCGCGCACGAGGCGATAAAGGAATACGAAGCCGAACAACGCGCCGCGCGCAAGGCGAAACGCTGCGGCTGATGATGAACCGCCGCGGCTGATGGTAAAACACCACAATTGATGCGCAGTTTTACTTGGGGAAATATAAACCATGACAAGCGATGATCTAACGCTGGACGACGTGCGCAAGATGGCCGCGGATATCGGCATGACGCGCCTGAACGATGCGCAGTTACAGGAGTTGCTGCGTTCCACTCGCGCGGCGCGCGCACGTCGCGCGGCGCTGACCACTGGTACGTTGACGTATGCCGACGAGCCGTCGCATGTGTTCAGTCTGACCGGGGGGACGTCGCCATGAGTGCCTTGACAGCCGCGACTGACTTAGCCTGGCTCACCGTCGCCTATGCTGCGGAACTGCTGCGCACTAAAAAGCTCTCGCCGGTGGAATACGCAAAGGCGCTGATTGCCCGCAGCGAGCGACATGACCCGCACTACAACGCCTATCTGCGTGCCACGCCGGAACTCGCGCTGGCGGATGCCCAACGCGCCGAAGCCGAGATCATGCGTGGCGAGTGGCGTGGCCCGTTTCATGGCGTGCCGTACGGCCTGAAAGACATTGTCGATTACGCGGGGCTGCCAACCACCGCGCATTCGAAAATCCTGCAAGATAACGTGGCCCAGACTGACGCAGCGGTGACGCAAAAACTGCGCACGGCGGGCGGCGTGTTCATGGGCAAGCTGTCCACGCATGAATTCGCCATTGGCGGCCCGTCATTTGATTTGCCATGGCCGCCCGCGCGTAATCCGTGGAACCGCGATCACTTTTGCGGCGGCTCTTCCAGCGGCTCGGGCACGGCCACCGCCGCGGGCTTTCTGCCGGCGGCCATCGGCACCGATACGGGCGGCTCGGTGCGCAATCCGGCGTCGATGTGCGGCGTGATCGGCATGAAGCCCACCTACGGGCTGGTGAGCCGGCGGGGCGTGGTGCCGCTGGCGTTTTCGCTGGATCACGTGGGTACGCTCACGCGCACGGTGCGCGACAACGCGCTAATGCTCGACCTGATCGCCGGCTACGACGCGCAGGATCCCGGTAGCGCGAATCACAGCACCGGGGGTTACACTGCGCAACTGGGACGAGATATCAAGGGCCTGCGCGTGGGCGTGCTGCGGCATTTTTATATGCGCGACATGCAAGCCGATCCCGAAATCGCCAATGGCATCGCAGCCGCCGCGACACGGCTGGCGGAACTGGGCGCGACGGTGCGCGAAATCGCCACCGCGCCGCTGGGCGAATTCGCCGCGTGCAACCGCACCATACTCACCAGCGAGGCCTTTGCCGTGCACGAGAAATGGATGCGCGAGCGGCCACAGGACTACGGCGCCCTCGCGCGTGAACGGCTGACGTCGGGCGCGTTCGTGCGCGCCGCGGACTACGTCAACGCCACGCGTCTGCGCCGCAAACTGACCGATGCCTTTCATGCGCTGTTTGCCGGCGTGGATGTCATCATCACGTCGAGTTCGATGGACCCCGCCTGCCGCATCGACGATCCGAAAGCCGTCGAATACACCTACGCGCGGCAATCGCGCGCGCCGTTCAACATCACCGGCAGCCCGGCGTTATCCGTGCCAACCGGGTTCAGCAAGGATGGCCTGCCGCTGGCCATGCAGATCATCGGCAAACCGTTTAGCGAAGCGTTGATTTATCGCGTGGCGCATGCCTACGAGCGGGCGACGGATTGGGTGAACAGGCATCCGGTGCTGGTGTGATGTAGCGCTTAACAGGGAACCTATCGCCGGCTTCGTTGCCGCGACGACCCTAACCCGCAAGCGGGCGAGGGGAATTGCCGGTCACGCCGGAACCGCCACGCCCTCCTGCTCGCAAGTATTCGCCACATCGCTCACCGTCACCCGTCGCATGTCGCGCACAAAACGCATGTCATCGAAATCCGTACCGCGATGCAGAGTGCAGCGGTTGTCCCACATCACCAGATCGTTCGGCCGCCAGCGATGCAAATGCACGAACTGGCGCTGCGTGACGTGTGCCAGCAGCTTTTGCACCAGCGCCTCGCCCTCTTCCGCGCCCATGCCCTTGATACGACCGATGTGCGAAGCGACATAGAGTGACTTGCGCCCGCTTTGCGGGATGGTACGCACCAGCAACTGCGGCACCGACGGCAGGCGTTTGGTTTCATCCGGATCAAAATCGGCAAAGCCGGTACGACGGCGCGAGAATTCAATCGCGTGCTCGGCGACCAGCCCCGCGAGCTTTTGCTTCAGGTCATCGGGCAGCGCATCGTACGCCGCGCGCTGATCCGCGAATTCGGTATGGCCGCCGATGGGAACGACGGTGGTTGAATACAGCAGCGAACACAGGCCCGGCTTGTATTTGAAGGAACTGTCGGTGTGCCACAGCTTGTTGCCCTCTTTGTACATGCGCTGGCGGCTGCTTTTGTCCCAGATTTTGCCTTCGCCGTTCAGATTGGAAATGTCGGCAAAGGCCGAAACTAAGCGTGGCGCGGCGTTCTCCATCGCCAGCACTCGGTCCATTTCGATCGGACCGAATTGTTGCGAAAAATCAATGTGCTGCTGTGGCGAGAGCTTCTGGTCGGGGAACACCAGCACGCCGTATTTCCAGAATAGCTGCTTGATGGCGTTCATGTCCTCGGCGGATGGGTTCGACAGATCGACATCGTAAACTTCGGCAACGAAGTCAGGCGTGTAGGCGTTGACGGTAATAGTCATGATGATGCGTCTCCCGCAAATGGATTGTTATTTTATGCCCAGCAACTTCACCGCCGTCTCGCCGAGCATCGCCGCGCGTTGCGCATCGGTAAAGGTTGGGGCATTGAGTATGTGATCCACCGCCTTGTCCTGCCACGGGAACGGGTAGTCAGTGCCCATGACAATCTGGCCGACGCCCACCTGCGCCGCGAGATGGCGCAACGCTTCGCCGCCGAAAATCAGCGAATCAAAATATATCTGCTTCAGATACTCGGTGGGCTTCTTCTTGAGTTTGATGTTCGCATCGCAGCGCTCGGGGAAGGTGAGGCAGCCGTGATCCGAGCGATCCGCATACGAGGCAAGATAACCGCCGCCGTGCGCCGCGCACAGTTTGAGTCCGGGATATTTGTCGAGCGTGCCTTGAAAAATCAGATGCGACAGCGCGATGGTGGTATCGAGCGGATTACCGATGACGTTTTCGAGCACGCCGTTGCCTTTCAGGCGCGAGTTCAATGCGGGCACGCCCGCCGGATGGATGAACAACAGTACGTCGAGTTCCTGCGCCTTTGCCCATACCGGATGAAATTTCGGATTCGCGAATTCGACGTCGCCGACGCTGCCGCCGATGGCGGCCCCACGCAATCCCAGTTTTTTCACCGCGGTTTCAAGCTGCTGCACGGCCAGATCAGGGTACTGCAACGACAGCGATGCAAACGCCACGAAGCGATCCGGATTCGCCGCGCAGATTTCGGCGAGCTTTTCATTCTGAATCCGGATCAACTCAGCCGCCTTGTCGCGCTCGGCCTTGTACCAAAACGGGTTGATGCTCAACGCTTCGACATCAATGCCCTGCTCGTCCATGATGCGCAGCCGGTCCTGCACCACCACCAGCGTTTGCGGCGCAAACTTCATGCCCATCAACGCCATCGCCTCGGGAATCACGCAATGCGCGTGCACGTCCACGGTTTTCACGCGTTTGCCCGCCACCACGACTTGCCTGCGCTTGCCTGAATGGGCTGCGGCGGGTTGCGCGTGCGCGGCGTCGAGCATGGCACAACTGGTAAACGCGATGCCGGCGGCTTGCTGGATAAATTCTCGGCGTGTGGTCATTTTGACTCCCATTATGAAAAGTTATTTACGAGTATCACGCCGGGAACCGCTTGCGTGCAAGTCCTGGGTAATTTCAAGCATGGCTTTCGTCACACAGATGTCAGCCGCGCCAATTTGGGAGAGAATCACCACTCATTAAACCAGCCAGAATATACGATCCGGTGCGCGATTTTCAGCTGATAACACAAACCATCAGTGGGCCGCAGATCATGGTGGTACATCCGTCGGTGCCCGCCAAAACCGTGCAGAAATTCATCGCGCTCGCCAAAACCAAATCGGGCGCGTTGAATTACGCTTCGGGCGGCATCGACATGAGCAATCAACCCGCCTCCGAATTGTTTGTGATGGCTGCAAAAGTGCGCATCGCCCACTTGCCCTACAAGGGCGCCGGACCGGCGTTGACCGAGTTGCTCGGCGGGCAAGTACAAATAATGAACAGCCTGCTGCCCGGCATGCGGCATCTACAAGCGGGGCGGTTGCGCGGATTGGCGGTTACGAGTTTGAAACGCACTGCCGCGCTACCGGAGATTCCGGAGCTGGTGGAATCGGGCTTGAGGGGATTTGAAACAACCCAGTAGCACGGCGTGCTCGCGCCGGCAAAACAATCGAAGCCACTTGTGTCACGCATGCACGCGGATCTGGTAACGGCACTCAACCACCCGGACGTAAAATCACTGTTCGCGAATCAGGACATGGATGTGGTAGCGAACACGCCGGCGGAATTCGCGGCTTACATCCAGCATGAGGCTCGGAAGTGGTCTGGTGTTATCAAGACGATCGGATTGAAACCGCAGTAACGAAGCATATGCGATAATCTGTAACTATTTGTTTTTACACAATTTTTAAACACAAAAGGCAAGCACATGCCCAGCCCTTCCCGTGCCAAAAAAGGCAAACCGCATCTACATCGCGACAACCAACAGTGGTTCTTTGACTGGATGGTGAAAGAAACCGGCAAGACGTTTCACTTCCAACCCGACGGGCGCGGGCGTTTGCCGAAGAGTGTGCGCAGCCACGATATGATTTCCAAACACGTGGGCATGGCGGCAAAAAAATCCGAGCGCCTCGCGCAAGCCGAACTGGATGCCGGCCACAAGGAAACCGCGATGGAACTTTATTATTCGGCGGCGCTGCAATACGCGGACGCGCAGCACGTGGTGTTCGAAACCAACGACGAGAAAAAATTCCTCCACGGCGGCGCGATACGCTGCTACGACAAGGTGCGCGAACTCGCGCCTTACAAGATTGAACACGTTGACGTGCCATGGAACGGCACCGTGGTGTCGGGCAATCTGCACTTGGCGCCGGGTAATGATCCGAAGCCGCTGATTTTTTACGTGCCCGGCTGCGATCAGACCAAGGAAGCCTGGCCACACCCGTATTACAACCAGGCCCTGCAACGCGGCATGCATGTGTTTTCATTCGACGGCCCGGGCCAAGGGGAAAGCAACCTGCGCGGCATACGCCTCACCGACGACAACTACGAAGACGCCGCCGCCGCCGCGATCGATGTCCTGATGAAACGCACGGAAGTCGATGCCCAAAAAATCGGTGTCTATGCGTTAAGTTTCGGCTCGTTTTGGGGTATGCGCATCGCCGCAAAAAACCGCAACATCGCCGCCGCCGCCGCGCCGTGGGCCTCGTTCGTCGATAAATATTATCTGATGACCGAGGAGTCACCGCGCTACAAACAGTTGTTCGCTTACCTGACGCAATCCTCCAGCGAGGCCGAACTCGACGGCGTGTGGCAAAAAATGACCATGGAAGGGCTGATGGACAAGGTCACCTGCCCCACGCTGATCGTCACCGGCGAATACGATCCGCGCGCGCCGGTGGACGAGGTGTACCGTTTGTTCGATGAGATGAAAGCCCCAGCCGAACTGTGGGTACTGCCCGACCAGCATCACAATGGTTCGATCACGCAAAAAGGCCGCAGCTCGGTGTGGGAAGCCGACATCCACGCGTTTGTGTGCGACTGGCTGCGCGAGCGCTTCGAAGGCAAACCGCTGAAGCACCCCGGCAAATCGCTGTGGATTGATCCGGCGGGCGCGGGGCCGAATGCGCCCGGGATCAGTTACAAGCGGCGGTGGTTTGACTGAAGAACGCGTGGTGATATTCTCTGCTGCCCGCATGAATTTCCCAGTCCGTATTCTGTAATGTTCGCATCACCGTAATTCGCAATATTCGCTATTCAAGACAAGGAGCAGCCGATGCATGGATCATTGGAAGAGTTGTACGTAGAAGTCGATATGTGCGCGCCCGGATGGGAGCGCATCGTCGACAAAAGCCCGCCGGTGGAGTTGTGCGCGCGCGACATAATTTTCGGCGAAGGGCCTGTGTGGGATAAGAAGAACAAGCGGCTCGTGTTCGTCGATATCATCGGCGATACCATCTGGAGCTGGAAGCCCGGCGTGGGCAAGGAAGTCATTCTGAATCCGTCGGTCAAGGCCAACGGCCTCGCGCTGGATCTGGAAAACCGCATCGTGGTGGCGGGCTGGGGCGGCCGCACGGTGTTTCGTCAGGAGCATGACGGCTCGTGGAAAACACTCGCCGATAAATGGCAAGGTAAAAAGCTCAATACGCCGAATGATATCGTCGTCAAATCCGACGGCTCGATCTGGTTCACCGATCCGCCGGGCGGCATGTACAACGTGGGCATGGTCGGCCCCGACGTGCAGCGTTATCTCGAAACGCAGCCGGTGTTTCGCATCGCGCCCGATGGCAAAACGCTGTCGATCATCACCGAAGACACGGTGTATCCGAACGGCCTGTGTTTCTCGCCCGACGAAAAAATTCTCTATGTGAATTGCAGTCGCGAGCGCGTGATCCGTGCCTATGACGTCAAGCCCGACGGCTCCGTCGGCCCCAAGCGTTTGTTTTATCAATACACCGGCCCGGAGCGCGGCGTGCCCGACGGCATGAAGTGCGACGTGGCGGGCAATGTATGGTGTACCGCGCCCGGCGGCATCTGGGTGCATGACCCTTCGGGCAAGCCCATCGTGCGTATCAAGACACCGGGGCATCACCCCACCAATATTGCGTTCGGCGACGACGACTGGAAGACGATGTACGTCACCAACATCGGTTCGGTCACGCGCTTTCGCCTCAACATCGCCGGCGTGCCGTCGCGCTAACCGGAATAGGAGAACAAGATGACCTGGAATTTTGAATTGGTAGCCGGCCCGTTCAAGGGCCGCACCGGGGGCCTCGCGTGGGACGGCAAAGGCATGCTGTGCAGCGCGGTGCTCGAAGAACGCGTCGTGCGATACGATCCGGCGACAAACATGACAGACAACTTCCGCCGCTGGACCGGACGCGTCAATGGCCTTGCGATTGCCAAGGATGGTTTGGTATTCGGCGCGCAGGAAGGCGGCCGCCGCGTGATTCAGTTTTTGAATGACGGCTCGGCCACGCCGATCACCGAGTTTCTCGAGGGCCAGCGCAACAACCAGCCGTGCGACGTGGCGGTGGATAAAAAAGGCCGCGTGTGGATCGCCGACGCGTATAACGCGCAGGCGCCGTATGGTCCGCCCACCGCGCCGATGCTGCCGTTTGCGGCGGTGCTGCGCGCGGATCCGCAAGGCCCTGGCAATTACCGCCTCAACCGCGTGACGCATGATACATCAGGCCCGCAAGCGGTGCTGCTCTCCGCCGATGAAAAAACGCTCTACGTGGCCGACGGCGACGCCGAGCGCGGCGACGTGTGCCAGTTGTTGTCGTATTCGATCAACGAACACGGCAGCGTGGGGCATCACGGCAAAACGCTGCTGAATTTTCAGTTCGGCGAGCGCGGCATCACGGGCCTTTGCCTTGACAGCGATGGCGACATCATCGCCTGCATGGGTTGGAAAAAAGGCGGCAGCGGCGCGAACATTATGGTGGTGTCGCCCGGCGGCACCATCCTTGAAACGCATGCCGCGCCGGCCGACATGCCGATGCGCTGCGCGTTTGGCGATTCCGATCTTGGCAGCCTTTACGTTACGGCGGCAGACGGCGGCTTGTATCGCGCCAAGGGTATTGGACGCAAAGGATTGAAGCGCTGACCGCGGGTATTACCGGGGTGGGTTAGGCATGTTCCTTGCGCCGTAACCCGCCATCATCGGCAGCGGCGCACACGATACGCGCGTCGCGTCGCCGACGCCGCGCTCTGATGTCTTACGGCATACTCGCCAAGGCACTATCCGGCGTCGTGCCCGCCACGGTGGTACGGTGCATCTTGCGGCGGTACTTCGTTTTATCGAAGGTAGTCGCGCGATGCAACGCGCAGCGGTTGTCCCAGATCACCAGATCGTGCTGCCGCCATGCATGGCTGTAGACAAATTGCGGCTGCGTGCAAAATTCCGTCAACTCGTCGAGCAGTGCCATGCCTGCCTCGGGCGGCATGCCGATGATCTCCTGCGCGTGTGAACCGACATACCAGTTTTTCCGGCCATTCACCGGGTTGGTGCGCACCAGCGGATGCGTGACGGTGAGCCGCTTTTTCTGTTCCTCGTTATACGCCGGGTCGTCTATCGCCTTGGGCGCGGCCACGCGGTGAATAACGGTCTTGCCTTCGAGCGACGCCTTGCGTGCTTCCGGAAATGCCGCATAAGCCGCGCGCGCGCTGGCGAAATCGGTGTTGCCGCCCACCGGCGGCACGATCCGCCCCGACAGCAATGAGCACAGCGCCGCCACCGGCTTGAACGAACTGTCGGTGTGCCACGCTTCATTGCGCAAGCGGTGCAGCATGCCCGGATCATCGAGCGGCAGCAGATTGCCCAGCGCATCGAGATTGGTCATCACCGCGATGTGGCCAGGTTTGAAGTTATTCGCCGGATGCGCCTCCATGGTTTCGAGCGCACCGAAATTGCGGCTGAACGCAATTTGCGTTTCGTCGGTAAAGGGCTGATCGCGAAACACCAGCACCTCATATTCGTTGAATGCCGCCCAGATCGCGCGGAAATCCTCGCGCGCCACCGGCACGGTGAGGTCAATGCCGGTGATTTCCGCGACGTAGAGTGGATGCAGCGGTTTGATGGTCGGGCGGGCGGGGGTCTGGTTAAGAATGGCGGACATGGGATTCTCCAATCAGTTAACGAGGGGAAGTTTAGCGCAAACGCGTCCCTGCGCCCCACGGATTGCGGTGGATCGCGGTAGATTTCTTTGGTTGCTTCATCACAATATCAGTGAGGCAGGCCGCTATTCGACCTTGATGCCGGCCCCTTTTACCACCGCGGTCCAGCGCGCAATTTCTGATTTAAGATAGTCGCTCAATTCCGCAGACGTACCACCGATGGGCACAAGGCCCTGGCTCAAAAACCTTTCACGGACGTCGGGCTGCTGCACCATGCGATTGATCTCGGCGTTAAGCTGATTGACGATAGCGGGCGGCGTGCCGGCGGGAGCATAGACGCCCGACTTCGATACCACCTCGGACCCAGGCACACCCGCTTCGGCCAACGTGGGTGTTTCGGGCAGTTCGGGCGCGCGTTTCGCGTTCGTCACCGCCAGCGTGCGCACTTTGGCCCCGGCGCGCAGGTGCGGCAGAATTTCCGCGATGGGGCTGAATATCACCGGCACCTGCGCACTGAGAAACGCGAGCAGCGCCGGCGCGCCGCCCTTGAACGGCACGTCCTGCATTTTAATTTGCGCGTTGGCCATGAACAGTTCCACCGCCAGATGCGTGATGGTGCCTTGCCCGGCGGAAGCATAGAGAATCTGTTTCGGCTTTGCCTTTGCCATCGCGACCAGATCACGCACCGAACTCACGCCCAGCGAAGGCTGCACCGCAAGTACGTAAAACGATTGCCCGACAGGACCCACCGGTGCGAAATCCTTGAGGGTGTCGAACGGCAGCTTGGGATATAGCGCCGCGTTAGTGGCTATCGACGAACTGGTAAAGAGCAAGGTATAGCCGTCGGGCGCGGCGCGCGCGACCAGTCCCGTGCCAAGCGTGGTTCCCGCGCCAGGACGATTATCGACAATGACGGTTTGCCCCAGCGCTTCGGAATATTTCTGCGCCACGATGCGCGCCACGATGTCCGTGGTGCCGGCTGGCGCCAGCGGCACGATCAGGCGAACCGGCCGCGTGGGGTAGGCTTGGCTCGCGCCCTTTGCGGCCGTTTGCGCATGCGCGACGCCCCCCATAGTCATCGCCATCAGCGCGACTGCGGTGCCCGTGAAACCCAAACCTGATTTTTCGTGGAGTGCTTCGTGAAATGTCCGGAACATGATTTTCTCTCGTGATGACGGCGGGTGAATAATCGATCGCCAAGGCTAGCGCATGCGCATATGTTTGACGACTCGCCGGCGCCGCCCCCACGGCCCGGCACGCACCACGTACAGATCGCCATGGGAATCGCCCCAGATACCATGGCAGGAACGGAATGACGGGTCACCCCATTGCGCCAGACGCTCGCCTTCCAGCGTCAGCACGCTAACGAGGCCGCTGTTGTGCTCGACGATATAAACCACATCGTCGGCGTCCACGTAAATCACCGCCGGGCCGATCAGCCGTGTGGGCCACACGTGCAGCAATTTGCCGTTTTGATCGAACACCTGCACGCGGTCGTTCTCGCGATCCGCGACGAGCAGGCGCCCCTTGCGGTCGATCCATACCGCATGCGGCAAATTAAATTCGCCGGGCGCGGTGCCGGGTTCGCCCCACGACAAAAGATGCGTGCCGTCGGCGGCGAACTTGTGCACGCGTGCATTGCCGTAGCCATCGGTGACAAACAGTTCGCCCGATGGTGCCACGTCAATATCCGTGGGCAGATTAAACGGGCCGCCGCCGTGAGTTACGTTGCGGTAAGCCTCGGAGCGAAAATCGTCAGGCGCGACACCGGTGTCCGAACGAAAGCCCCGCGTACCGATGGTGCGTAGCAACCGACCCGATGTCGTAAACAGCATCATCTGCGCGAGATCGCGATCCACCAGCCACAGATTGCCATCCTTGCTCGCGCGTATGGTATGCGGAAATGCAAACAGGCCCACCCCCCACGACGACAGGTAATTGCCGTCACGGTCGAAAACAATGACCGGATGGTCCTTGCCGCGATTAAAACAATAGACGCGATCCTGCGCATCCACCGTTACCGACGCCGCCATCATTTCGCAGCCCGCCGGCGGGCGCGCCCAGTCTTCATTGACTTCATAGCGGAATTTGCCGCTGCCCACCACGGGCTTCGCCGTTGACATGCTGTCTCCTGTGATCATGATGCGTTGCGTGCGGTCGCTGCGATTGTGCGTCATGCGCGCCGAATCACACCGGCAAAATGGGTTCCTTTCTGTCGGGCGGCAAGTCCACGTCAAACGAGTTGATCAGCAATGCCAGGCCACTGTAGTTGCCGAGGACCAGCGCCAGCTCGATCGTGCCCTGCTTGCCGAATTGCTCGAACGCCAGTTGAAATGCACCCCGGCTCACGCGATGCGTGCGAAAAAATTCCTGCGCGTAACGCACCACGGCGCTCTCGTCATCGGAGAGTTTTGGCAGTTCCTTGCGTTCGCGCAACGCGTTCACGATGGCATCGCTCACGCCGGCCGCGCGCGCCGACATCGCGTGCGCGTTCCAGATGTACTGGCAATCGAGCTCGCGCGCCGTGACCAGCATCGCGAGTTCCTGCACTTTTTTCGGCAACGATGAATCATTGCGCAAATACAGATTCACCGCGTTCATCATCTGGTGCACTTTGGGCACGTTGATCATGATCGAGCTGGGACCGTGGCGCGGCACCTCGCCGTAGCTCTTCAGCAACTCGTCGTATGCGCCGCGCTGATTTTCGGGAACGCCATCCCGGCTTGCCAAAGGTATTCGTGCCACTGAAGTCTCCTGTGTTGAAATTACATGACCGGTTTACGGGGTTCCAATGCCCGCTTCGTTCGCAACCCGGTTCCACTTGACGATGTCGGCGGCCATCATTCGGGCGAATTCATCCGGCGTCGCCATGAGTGGGTCCGCCGCCTGCGACGTAAACCATTTGACGGTTTCCGGCTCGCGCACAATAGCGCCGATTTCCACGTTAATTTTGTTGACGATGTCGCGCGGCAACCCCGCCGGACCCAGCAGGCCCCACCAAATGCTCGCTTCGTAGCCGGGCACGCCCGCTTCGGCGATGGTCGGCGCTTCCGGCAGCGCCGCCGTGCGTTTGGCGCTGCTCACCCCCAGAATCCTCAGCCGCCCAGAACGCGCGTGCGGCAGCACCGGCGGCAGCGTATTGATAAGCACCGGCACGTGGCCCGCGATGACGTCGGTAATCGCCGGCGTGCCGCCCTTGTACGGCACGATGACCAGCTTCACGCCGGCCATCAGATTGAACAGTTCTCCCGCGAAATGCGTCAGCCCGCCCGCGCTGGACGAGGCGTACTGAATCTGCCCCGGCCGGGCCTTGGCCTGCGCGACGAGTTCTTTCAGCGTATTGATCTGCGAGGGTGGAAACACGGCAATCGTCACCGGCGCGCTGCCGATCAACGCAACCGGCGTAAACGATTTCACCGCGTCATAGGGCAGCTTTTTTTGCGTGGCGGGCGTCATGGTGTGCGTGATCGACGCGCTCAACAGGGTGTAGCCGTCGGGCACGGCATTGGCCGCGAGTTGCGTGCCGATAATCGCATCGGCGCCCGCGCGGTTGTCGATGACCATCTGCTGGCCCAGCCGCGCGCCGAGTTTCTGCCCGATATAACGACCCACGATATCGTTGCTGCCGCCGGGTGGAAACGGCACGATGAGTCGGATGGGTTTTGCGGGGTAAGCACTCTGCGCGCGGCTCTGCGCAGGCAACGACGGCGCCGCGATGACACACAAGGTCACCAACACAAGGCGGATGCGGCGCCACACGGGGTTCGAGACGGTTTTCATGAGATCGGGCACGTTACGTCAGGCAGGCTTCTTTCACATTGAAGCAAACCTCCCCCGTCGCGGGGAAGGTGTCACCTCGGTAACAAACGGTGCGTGGCGGCGTTTACGATCCTTCCGCTGCGTCCGGATTCCACTGGCCCCGGCGCATGCGCGTGATGGTGATGTTGGCAAACACGCCTTTTTGCGTGAACGGATCGCCGTCGGAAAATGCCTTCGCTTCGGCGCGGCTGTTGACATTCAACACGAACAAACTGCCGATGGCCGTGCCGCCGTCGTCGGTTTGCGTGGCGCCCGCGAGCACGAGAATTTTTTTCTGGCTGCCCAGATAATCGCGATGCGGTTGCAGCACGGAATCACGAATGGCGGCAGTGTTTGGTTTGTCGGTGCACGATACGATCCACAACATGGTGATACTCCTTTGATGGGAATGAAAAACTGCGCGGGATTGCCCCTGGATTGCAGCGCGGGACTTTTCGCATGATAGTGGATTCTTCGCGGCGCTTCGTTACGATGCCGTAACGTATTGTTTTTACAGATAAATTATCGATGTCCGCAAAATCCATGATGATCAGGCGATGGGCGTTCCAAGCACTTCCGGCATGCCGGATAATGCGGGCTCGCCCGTTCAATTTCTGGAGCACGTGCATGAGATTCTCCGCTCGAAAAATCCACACTACCGGCATTCGTCTTGGTTGTGCCGGTGCATGCTGCTTGGCGATCACGCTTGCGAGCGGCGGCACGCTGGCGCAGTCGAACTACCCGGCCCGACCGATCCGCCTGATCGTCGCGCAAACCGCTGGCGGCAACTCGGACATGGTGGCGCGCGCTTATGCGCAGCGGCTTTCCGAACGGCTGGGTCAACAGATCGTGGTCGACAATCGTGGCGGCGGCTCCGGTATAGTCGCCACGGAACTGGTGGTCAACGCACCGCCGGATGGCCACACGCTGTTGCTTTCGCCGACCGCGCATGCGATCAACCCCAGTCTTATCGCGAAGCTGCCGTACGACACGCAGCGCGACGTAAAACCCATATCGCTGCTCGGCATCGGTTACAACATTCTGGTGGTGTCGCAGAATCACGCCGCGCGCACGGTGCGTGATCTCATTAGCGCCGCCAAGGCACGCCCCGGCAAGCTCACCTATGCGTCGTCGGGCACGGCGGGTGCGTCGCATCTCACGGGCGAATTGTTTCGCGTGATGGCGGGTATTGACGTGTTGCACGTGGCGTACAAGGGCGCGCCAGCCTCGCTAACCGCGCTGGTAGGTGGGGAAATCGATTTCAGTTTCAGCAGTATGGCGAGCACCCTGCCGCTGGTGCGCGGCGGGCGGCTGCGCGCGCTGGGCGTGTCGTCGCCCGAACGCTGGCCCAGCCTGCCGGAAATTCCGACCGTGTCCGAGGCCGGCGTGCCGGGCTACGAAAGCTCCAGTTGGCAGGGACTTTTCGGCCCCGCGAAAATACCGCCGGCGGTGGTCAGTCAGTTGCATCGCGAAGTCGCCAGCATCGCGAAGCTACCCGAGATGCACAAACGATTATCCACCGAGGGACTGCTGCCGCAAGGCACGACGCCCGCGGAATTCGAGAAATTCATTGCGGTGGAAATCGCCAAGTGGGCAAAAGTCACCAAGGCCGCCGGTATCACCGCAAAATAAGCGGATGTCGCGCCGGTCTTGAAACACAAACGCACCGTGAAAATCCACGGGGATCCAAACACAAACGCCCCGTGAAAATCCACGGGGCGTTTGCCACTACAAGACACGCCATCCAGTAAGGCTACTGAGTGACGAGCTGTGCTTCCTTGCGGGTAGATCCGCAGTACGTGCTCGTTTCAGCGTCCCTCTGGGGTATGCCTGTTCGGTCGTTCACGGATCACCTCCTTTCAAAGTTGCGGGGATTTCAGTGTAGCAGTTGCAGGGGAATCCGTACAACAACTGGCGCGCACCGCCAATTATTGACAGCGGGCCGGATTAACGATATTCAAGCGGGTTCCCGCACCCCGTCTTGTTTACCCTTCTTTCAAGGAACTCCTCCTCATGACCACCGCTACCTACAACCCGGCCGCCCAATTCGAGATCAAGATCAGCGAAGTTGAATTTCGCAAGACGCCCAAGCGCACGCTGATGGCGCGTATCTATCAACCCCAGGGGGCTGGCCCGTTCCCGGTGCTGCTTGATTTGCACGGCGGCGCATGGAACAACAAGGATCGCCACGCCAATGCGCCGATGGACGAGGCCATTGCCAAAAGCGGCGTGCTGGTGGTGGCAATCGACATGACGCTCGCGCCCGAGGCGCCGTATCCGGCCTGCGCGCAGGACGCGAGCTACGGGGTGCGCTGGCTGAAATCGAAGGCGATCGAGTGGAACGGGGACGCGTCAACACTGGGAGTTCTCGGTAGCTCGAGCGGCGGCCATGTGGCACAGTTGCTGGGCATGCGCCCGAATGACCCGCGCTACAACGCGCTACCCCTGCCCGGCGCGCCCGGCATCACCACGCGCGTAGCGTATGTGGCGACGCGCTCACCGATCAGCGATCCGTTTGCGCGCTTCAAGCAGGCCGAGAAAATGAAGCGCGATCACATGATTAAAAATAGCACCACGTTTTTTAATCCGTGGGAAAGCATACACGAAGGCAATCCGCAGGAGATGCTCGACCGCAAGGGAAAAGTCGAGTTGCCGCCGCTGCTTATCATGCAAGGCGGTTTGGACGACAATGTGATTCCGCCGATACAGGAAAAATTTTCCGTCAGCTATCGTGCCGCGGGCGGCGAATGCCAGTATGAGTTATACGAAGGCTCGACGCATGAATGGGTCGCCGAGCCGAGTGCCGCGACCACGCGCGCGCAAAACATGGTGAAAGACTTCATCGCCAAACAGTTGAAGGCCGGGCGCAAGGCAATATAAACAAGTTACCCCGTCCATCCCGCGCAGGCGAGAGTCACGGGGTTCGTGTTGGTCTAACCGAAATTCTTCAAATTTTAAAATCATGCTTGATCTCACCGGAAAAATCGCCTTAATCGCCGGCGCGGGCACTGTCGGCCCAGGTTATGGCAACGGCAAGGCCACTGCCGTGCTGTTCGCGCGGCAGGGCGCCAAGGTATTCGGCACCGACCTCAACCTCGCTGCCGTGGAAGACACGCGCGCCATCATCGAAAAGGAAGGCGGCGAGTGCGTGGCGCATGCCTGCAACATGACGGTCGCGGCGGAAGTCAGCGCCATGGTCGATGCCTGCGTGGCAAAGTTCGGCCGCATCGATATTCTGGTCAACAACGTGGGTGGCTCCGCGCCCGGCGATCCGGTGGCAATGAGTGAGGAAGTGTGGGACACGCAACTTGATCACAATTTGAAGACCGCGTTTCTCGGCTGCAAATATGTGCTGCCCGTGATGGAAAAACAGGGCAGCGGCGCCATCGTCAACGTGTCGTCGGTGGCCGGATTTTCGCAACAGGTCGACGGGCGCGTGCAGGTGGGCTATGCCACGACCAAATCCGGTCTGATGGGCTTTACGCAATCGGTTGCCATGGCCTATGTCAAAAAAGGCATCCGCTGCAATATGGTGGTGCTGGGCACCATGCACACACCACTGGTCGAAGCGCGCCTGATGAAACAGCTCGGCCCCAAGGAAGCGTCCGATCTGGTGGCGCGGCGTCATGCGGCCGTGCCCATTGGGCGCATGGGTGACGCGTGGGATTCCGCCAACGCGATACTGTTTCTCGCTTCGGACGAAGCGCGCTATATTACGGCCACCCGTCTGGTGGTCGATGGCGGATTAACCGCGGCGCGCCCCAGTTGATTAAGAGCGCCTAAGAAGCCAGCCTTTGCTGCAATAACAAACTCCAAGGAGGATTCATGAAAAAAGTAACCGTAGCGAAAACCGTAGCCACCGCAGTCGCGGCGCTGTCGCTGGGCATCACTGCTAGCGCGCTGGCGCAGCAAGCGGCGCAGCAGCCTTCGCCGGACATGTCGTTTTTTATCACCAGCAAAGGCCTCGGCAAGGGCGCTGATCTGGGCGGCATCGCGGGCGCCGATGCGCATTGTCAATCGCTGGCTACTGCGGCAGGCGCGGGCAAGCGCACCTGGCGCGCGTATTTGAGCACCACGGGTTCATCCTCGGTCAATGCGCGTGACCGCATCGGCAAAGGCCCGTGGTACAGCTATGACGGCCGCCTGATCGCGCGCAACGTCGATGAGCTGCACAACATCAACAACATCAACCGTCTGGTCGCGGTGGACGAAAAAGGCAAGACGGTCAATGGCCGCTTCGACCGGCCCAACACGCACGACATCCTCACCGGATCCACGCCGGACGGCAAAGCATCCACCGCGACGGAAGACACCACCTGCGGCAACTGGACAAAGAGCGGCGCGGGCGCCGCGCTGGTCGGGCACCATGACCGCTTTGGCCTGAAGCCCGACGAGCCCTCCCGTTCGTGGAACTCGTCGCACCCGTCACGGGGTTGCAGCCAGGAAAATCTGGCCGGCTCCGGCGGCGCCGGCTTGTTGTACTGCTTTGCCACGAATTAATTCACGGGTCCGCGTTCGCATGTTTCGCCTTGAGCGCCGATAATCCATGGCGCTCAAGGCAACCATCTTCAAGGCATCGGTGCAGATTTCAGACACCGATCGCAACTATTACCAAAGCCACGCGCTCACCCTCGCGCGCCACCCGTCCGAGACCGACGAACGCATGATGATGCGGCTGCTCGCGTTCGCACTGAACGCACACGAGTATCTGACCTTTGGCAAAGGCCTCAGCACCGACGACG